>REDI01000065.1 GCA_007693595.1 Deltaproteobacteria bacterium
GACGGATCGGACGGATCGGACGGATCGGACGGATCGGACGGATCGGACGGATCGGACGAGTCGACATCCAGCGGCCAGCCGGTGTCGATGTCGGGAGGGATGACCTCGAACTCGCGGGTCGGCGCGTCGCGCTGCCTGGACGTGAGGTCCTGATCGCCGGGCCCACAGGCCGGAGTCATGAGAAGCCCAAGAACGACGGGGATCGGTGCGAGGCGGTACATAGCAGCTCCATCTGATGCGGCCGGGAGTATAGCTGATCTCGCGCCCAGGGTCGCGTCGAGATCACGCCCCCCGCTTCAAGGGCAGAGATGTCATGCTTAGAAGGTTGATACAGCGTCAGAGGGGCCGTGGAGCTTCATGGGAGGCCCCAGGGACACTCCGGGGCCCTCCCTTCCGTCAGCTCACTCGATCATCAGCCGCTCAGGCGTGACGTTGGTGACACTCGCTCCCGCGCTGACGCCCGAGACCACGACCTTGCCCTCGGGCGTGAAGGACTCGTGCCGGCGCTTCGTCTCGCGCCAGCGGGTCCCGGCGTCGACATCGATCAGCTCGGACCAGTGATACTGGAACCGATAGGTCCCAGGCTCGGGCTGCGAGACGCAGTGGACGAGGAAGCGGCCCTCGTGCTGGCCGTAGAGCGTGAGGAAGCCGGGGCAGTCGGAGTAGGTGTGCAGCCGCTCTTCGACCCCGCGATCGAGATCGATGTGGTGCAGCTCGATGTTGTGGCGCCGGGTGCCCTCGAACTCGTTCACGTTGGTCGCCAGGAGCCGAGGACCTTGGCCCTGGGAGTTGAGGGTCGCGACGGACCAGAGCCGAGAGCCTTGAAACAGCGCCCCTCGTCGCATATCGAACCAGACGCCTGTGGGCTGCCGGGACTGGTTGAACTCATAGACGGTGGAGCGGCCGGGCGAGAGCTCCACATGCACGGTGGCAGAGCCACGGGGGTAGCCTCGCTGTTGACGCCAGGTCCGCCAGCCTGTCTGGGGGCTGAAGTAGGCGTACCGCTCGAAGGCTTCGTCGCGATCCTGGCAGCCCGCAAAGACCCCGAGCTCCGACGCAGCGTAGAGCGCCCCAACCCGGATGCACCCCTGCAAGTTGGCTGGATCGAGGCTACCGTCGGGCCGGATGACGCCAAAGCTGGAGCCGACCGAGTAGGCCATGAAGTTCCCTTGGACAGGTGCCCGGAACATGGGGGGCCCTTCGAGCACCTTGCGCTGACCATTGGGTCCGAACCGATAGATCTCTGACCTGGCCGCCGTGTCTTCGATGGGCACCGCCACCACCTGCAGCTCGTCCCCGATCTCTTGCGCCTCCCCGATGAACCAGAAGGGCGAGGGGGAGAGCTCCACGCGGTTGGTCCCGGGCCTCCAGCGGCCGATAAAGGCGTTGCGATCCCGATCTCGGACATGAAAGAGCGCCTCGACCCCACCCGAGGCCTGCTCGAAGGGGAAGAGGCTCGTGTCGATGATCTCGGCTCCTCCGGGCACGGAGAAGCTGAGAGGGGTCACCTTCCCCGAAGAGAGATCGACGACGGCTGGCGCGTTGCCGTTCGCGCTGATGAAGGCATAGCCCCGCGCGCAACGGACCCCGTTGCCTCCCGGTACCCGGCCAGCCTGCTTCCCATCCGAGAGCCGCGAGACGGTAATGTGGCCGTTCTGCCCTTCCCGGCGTAGAAAGACGTGCCCATCGCAGGTCGTCTGTACCCGACCCGACCCTGCTAGGGAGCGGAGCTTGGGAGCCTGGACCTGTCGAAGGTCCCGCGACCCCGTCTGGAGCTGCACCGTGTCGCCCGGTCCAGCGTTGGCAGCCGAGGTGTTGGTGGGCGCTGGCCCTTGCTGGTTGCGGACACGCTGCTTGGCGTCTCGGACGCGCTCCCGGCCCTCGAAGAGCGCGTCGAGGCCAGAGGCCGGCTGGGCTTGAGCCGGGGTGGACCATCCAGTAGAGAGCGTGAGAACCACCAAGATACCGAGGAAAGGGCGATGTGACAACGAGGTCTCCATGGAGTTCATGGGGTTGGCGAGGGGAAGTTCCTGCGCAGCAGAGCCACGCAGTTGACCCGATAACCCGCTGGCTGCGCGGTCTGTTCCTGCGCTGTGAACGAAAGTGCGCCACCTCATGACCGGGGTGGGCGCACGCGATCTCCACCTCCGGGCGGAGGCCCCCAAACGACACCCCATAGCCAGCTCAGGCCTCGTCGATCCAAGGCGGCGCGACGGGAGCCCGCCGTCAACTCCTAGCTCGCCTCGCTGGTGGGGTTCGCGATAGACTGGATCCACCGAACTGGGAGCTCGACGTGTCAGAGAGCGAACGCGCAGCGAGGTTGGCCAACTGGGGACGGGATCGGCTGCGCCGGCGCGATGTGAAGTGGCTTCTTAGCTCCGGGGGCCTCGCGCTCGCGATCGGGACCTTCCTGTTCGTCATCGATGAAGGAGGAGCAGTCCTGAGTGGCTACCCTCCCGACGACTTCCCCGAACACCTCGAGGCCCTGTGGACGATCGGCGTCCCGCTGCTCGGGGTGATCTTTCTGATCAGCACCGTGGTCGAGGTCGTCGTCTCGGTCTGGGTCGCGGAGCGAACCGGATGGTTCCGGCTCCTCAGCCAGCTCGTGCTCCTCCCGGTCGTGCTCGCCATGGCGACCCTCGTCGTCACGGGCTGGTTCGGCGCCACGATCTTCCACCGGGTCCTGTTCGCGGTCACCGGGGCGGTGATCGCCTTGGCTGACGCTCGGATCCTGGCCCTTATCGCGACGGACGGCCTGCGGGGCTCGATCTTCTTCCGCCAGCGCGCGACGGAGTAGTCCGAGCCCCGCAGGCCACGATCGACACGAACCATCCGCAGGCGCCTCGCCTCTCGCTCGTCGGCCAGACCCACCTAGCCCACCGTTCTGTAGGGTTTACACATCCTATCCGCCGCGATCCCGGAACGGACTCCATAGGGTTCAGCACCTCACGGGCCACCTCACAGCGGACGTGGTACCTGATGGGCTGCCCCGGATAGCCATGCATTTCGACCTGCTCAATCTCCTGCTTGTCATGGTCGCCGCCTTCGTCGGGGGCCGGGCCATCGCGCGTATCGGATATCCCGCCGTCCTCGGCGAGCTGGTCGTGGGCATCCTGCTCGGTCCACCGCTGCTCGGCTGGCTTCACGGCTCCGAGGCGCTCGACGTGCTCGCCGAGATCGGCGTGCTCACCATGATGCTCTACATCGGAATGGAGATCGACCCTCGGGAGCTGGGCAAGGCGTCCTGGGGGGGGATCCTGGCGGCGATCGGGGGCTTCGTCGTACCCTTCGGAGCCGCCTTCGCCGTCACCTGGGCCTTCTTGTCCGGGTGGGAGTCCGAACCCCGAGTCATGGCAGCCCTCTTCGTCGGGACCGCCGCCGGCGTCACCTCGCTGTCCACCAAGTCTCGCATCTTGGTGGACCTGAAGCTCCTCGACACCCGCCTCGCCCACATCATGATGGCTGGAGCCCTGCTCTCGGACACCCTGTGCCTGATCGGCATGTCAGCCATCATCGGTACCGCCAGCGATGACTTCAATATCTGGGGCCTCCTTCTTCGCACAGGCCTGTTCTTCGTCGTCGTCAGCTTCGTGGGGCTGGTCATCCTGCCCATCGTCGGGCGCTCGATGACCCGACTCGGGCTGCACAACCGAACGTCGCTCTTTACCTTGGTGCTCGTGTTGGCCCTCTCGTTCGCTCAGCTCGCGGAGTTGGCGGGCTTGCACGGGATCCTGGGTGCCTTCATCGCCGGCCTGTTCATCCGAGAGGGTACGATCGGCCGACGCCTCTCCCACGAGCTCGCCGGCGTCGTGCGCGAAGCCTCCGTCGGGTTCCTCGCGCCGATCTTCTTTGTCACCGCAGGGTTCGCCGTCACCTTCGCCCCCTTTCAAGAGGACTTCTGGCTTCTCGTGGCCCTGGTCACCGTCGCGACCCTGGGCAAGATCATCGGCACAGCCTTGTTCTACATCCCCTCGGGCAACGGCTGGCGAGAGGGTCTTGTACTCGGCGGGAGCATGAACGGCCGAGGCGCGGTCGAGATCATCATGGCGCAGATCGGGCTGAGCGTCGGCTTGATCAACGAGAACATCTTCTCGGTCTTGGTGTTCATGGCGATCTTCACCACAGCGACGGTCCCGATCCTGCTCAAGCTGGGTACGGACTGGCTGCAGCGGCGAGGCGAGCTCGTGCGGATCGGCAGTCGTCGAAAGGGCACATTGGTCATCGGAGCGAGCCCCGTCGCTCTGACCTTGGCCGACGCCCTCGCCAAGAGCGGCGAGCAGATCACCCTGATCGACACCAATGAAGATCGGATCAACCAGGCCCGATCTCAAGGGCATCGCGCCGTCTGCGGCGACGCCCTCCTCGAGGGACAGCTCAACGCCGCCGGCGCCGACGAGGCCGCGACCGTCATCGCCATGACCCCCAACCCCACCGTCAACATGCTCGCCGCGCAGCTCGCGACCTCGACCTACGACGTGCCCGAAGCGGTGATCCTGCAAGTCGACGAGCTCTCTGCCGGGCGGCGGAGCGCCTTGAGAATGCTGGGAGCTGCCACCCTCTTCGGCCAGCAGGTGCCCATTCGCGAGGTCGAGAGAGCCCTGGGCGACGGACAGTTCACGATCGAAACGGTCCCCTACACTCCAGCCGAACGCGACTCCTGGGGGTGGGGAAAGCACCGTCTGCCCCTCGCGTGGCGATCCCCTACCGGCATGCGCCCTTACTCGGACCACTCACGCCCACCCGAAGGTGGGACCGTGCTGGTGCTGGCGATCGCCGACTGAGCGCTCGAGCCTACCGGCGGGCCCCCCCTTCACAAAGGGGCCGCGCTAGAGCTCCAAGGGCTGCAGGTCACGCGCCAGGCAGCCCAGGTCGACTTGGTCGGGGCAGACCGAGCGCGCGATCCGGTCGGCGGCCTGGGGATCGGGGTCGCCTCCGAGACCGCGCAGGTGCCACCGCTGCTGAAGCGCACAGCTGGCTTGCAGATCACGTCGGTCTGGCGAGCTCGTCCGCGTCGCGCAGTCTCGTGCGAGGCGACGGAGGATGGGCTGCTCAAACGAGGCGCTGTGTCGGGGAGCCACACCCGCGAGGGTCGCGCACGCGCCCTCGGCTTCGAGGACGCAGGCTCGCGCCCACCACCGAACGGCCTCGCTCGGATCCTCCGCCATCGCAGCTCGAGAGACGCAGGCCTGGGCGTTGCCTGGGCTCCGGGCGCAAGACAGGCCGAGCAGTTCTTCGCCAAGCTTCCTGTTGCGGAGTGGCACCGAGCCGAACTCGCTTGGAGCCCCCAAGGCTTCGGCCGCATCGAGGCAGGCTTGGTCGTCTCCGGCCCGACACGCGGCGGCATGGTTCGCGCTGGAGGGGGAGGGTTCGCCTTTGGGGGGACGCGAGGCGGTCGCCACTTCTCGAGGCACGCTGGCGTCGCGAGAGCTCATCCAGGGGAGCAGAGCTACGGCCCCACCCATGAGAAACACGCCGATCATCCCGAAGGAGAGGATCGCGCGGAAGCGCGGTGCGGGGACATTCTCTGCACCAGAGGAGGATGGCTGGCGCGGCCCGAGGCTCGGTGAGGAGGCGCTCGGTCGGGGTTCAGGGGGTCTTGGAGGGGGGCCGTGACGCCCAGTGCGCAACCCCTGCAGCGCGTCTCGACCGGAGGGGAACCGCGCGTCGGGGTCGGGCGCCAGGGCGCGCTCCAGCCATCCGACCCATCGGGGATCGAGGTGGGCGGCCTTGTTCTTCCAGCGGAGGGTCTGTCCGGATAGGAGCTCGCGCGGGGAGGTTCGGGTCAGCAGCTCTAACGCCAGCGCGCCAACGCTATAGACATCCGAGGCGGGCCGCGGATCACCGGCGATCTGCTCAGGCGCCTGATAGCCGAGGGTGCCCGCCGCCATGGTGTGCATGAACGTGCGCTGGACCGCATCGGTGGCGAGGCCGAAGTCGATGAGGGCTACCTTGCCATCGGGCCGGCGGATCACGTTGGAGGGCTTGATGTCGCGGTGAATGACCGGAGGCGCGAGCTCGTGTAACCAGGCGACGATCGACAGCAGGTCCTCGACCACCGCCTGCGCTTCGTCTTGGTTGTAGCGGCGTCGAGCCATCTCTTGATCCAGCGGCTCTCCCTCGACGTAGGCCAGCACGAGGTGCAGGTAGTCCTGCATGCGCCAGTTCTCGGTAAATACGTCAACAAACGCGGGGATCTGTGGATGGTCGATCTGCCCGAGCAGCGTGGTCTCTCGCTCGAGCGCATCGCGCGTCGCGAGTTGGAGGGGGGTATTCAGCTTTTTGACGGTGACACGCGCCCCGGTTTGTGTATCGATGGCGAGCCAAGTCGTGCCCGCCCCGCCCGAGCCGAGGGGCTTGTCAATTCGATAGCGACCGTGAAGCAAGTCCATCGCGCGCCGACCTCCGTCGCAGCAGTCTACTCCTCGCGCGCCTCCGTCGGGGTCAGCCCGCTCGACCGAAGACGTGATGGCTCGCCGTGACCTCCCCCGTCGAGGCATGGATCAGCGCGGTGCGAACGAAGCGTCGGTTGCGGGTGTTGCCGATCAGGACGAGGATCTCCTCGCCGAACTGAACCGCCATCCGCGGTTGCTCTCGATCCGTCGCGCCCAGAGAGGGGTAAGAGACACTCCACTTGCTCGTGCCGTCACGGTGGTAGAGTGAGACGAGGGTCTCTTTGGGGTCGAAGGCTGCGGAGTCATGGAGGAGCAGGTAGTGGTCGTCGTGCTCGTAGGCGCAGCGGCTATCCGGCTCGCCCACGAGGCCCGGCATGAGCACTCCAGCGGGCCAAGCGCCGATCGGCGTCGGAGCGCGCTGGCTCTCGCCGTGGATACGGTTCGACGAGAGCACCATGCCGTGCCCATCGGGCGCCTTCATGAAGCCGAGGCACTCTTTGCGCGTGGTCGAGCACTTATGCTCGGGCCAACAGAAGTAGCCGGGCTTCCAAGGGGTGGTCGGCACTGGCTCGAACTGGACCTTGCCCTCGAGATCGATCCAGACGTTCCGCCCGTCGTGCAAGGTGATGGGGAGGCCACGGGTGGGCGCGTCGACGTCGTAGGAGATCGTGCGGTGGCGGATCTGGTAGCCACTGACGAGATCGGGGTTGGTGCTCTTGATGTGGTCGTCGGAGAGGACGCGATCGCCGGTGCGCAGATCGATGACGTAGGCCTCGGACAGGCCACAGCGCACCCACGCCAGCCCATCGGCTGGCGGATAGATCTCGGGACGGCTCTTGGGGGTGGCGCATGACAGCACCGTGGCGAAGCGCCGCACGCCGGTCCTCGCGTCGACGCCGAACAAGTGATCTCGGGGAGTCGAGGTAAAGAACGTGACCATCGGCCCATCGCTTGTCTCAACAACGAATAGGGTGCGATAGGTCACGTCGGCGTTGATGTAGGGCTCGAACAGCCCCCCGGAGAAGCAGCCCGCGAAAGCGACCGTGACGAGTGGAAGTTGGCGCATGGAAGTCCCTCTATAGATGGTAGAGGATAGCGCATGGAGCGAGCATCGCGCAGGGGGGCGCGTCGATTTTGGGGCCACGCGAGCTCAGCGAGCGTGATCCATGAACGCCACGGCGCACGTCGAACCTCGACGTGTGCGACCCGGGCGGAGGCCAGGTGGTCGAGAGCCCTCAGGTGACTTAAGGGCGAAAGCGTTCAATCACCCGATCGCCCACCGCCTTCGCTAAGCCCCGAACGGAGCCCCAGCGATGGGTGCGACCTCGCGCGGTCCCTCCGTTCGGGTTCGCTCGCGCACGACCTGAGCCAGCCACGCGCCATCGACAAGCCGGATGCCGCTTCCACCGATCACACCCTGACCTGGCTCTCATCGTCCCGCAAGCGGGTAGCCCAGGTCGTTTCGGTCTTCACCACCCCCATTTCAACCGTGGATGTCCCTTGCGCTCCCCACTCCTCTCCGCTCTCCTCCCTCTGCTCGTCGTCTCCCTGGGCTGCCTCGGTGCATCCGGGGCCCCGAGAACCCTGGGAGCGTACCAGGCTCTGTCCGAGCGCAACCTGCAACGAACCGAGATCAGCGTTCCAGAGTCCTGGCGGGGACCCCATGCGCCCCAGGCGCTGTCGACGCTCTATCCGCCCGAAGAGGTGCTGGCGCTTCATGGGGTCGAGACGCTCGATCCGGCGCAGGCGAGTGAGCTCGCCAGGTTTCAGGGTCGGGCCATCTGGCTGCCAGACCTGTCTGAGCTCGACCCGCAGACGGCGCGCGCCCTCATCGAATGGTCGGCCGAGGCCCCGCCTCCGGGTGGCCGTAGCCGGCTCGAACTCTCCGGCCTGGACGCCCTGGACTTAAAGACCGCCGAGGTTCTCTCCCAATGGAAGGGTTTCTATCTGACCCTCGGAGTGGAGTCTCTCGATCCCCCCCTCGCCGAGGCGCTGGCAACGTCCCAAGCGACCGTCCTGATCCTGGGCGCCTCGACCCTCGACCCCTCCACGGCCGCGGCCCTCACCCACCTCCCGCGGGAACAGACCGCGCTCTTCCAACTCCAGTTTAGCCGGCTCTCCGCCGTGACGCCTGAGACGGCGACGGCTCTGGGAAGCTGGGAGGGAAGCATTCTTTCCTTCAGCGCTCTGCAGACGCTCGACGTGGCCTCTGCCGAAGGGTTGATAGCCACCAGAGGAGGCCCCCTACACCTCGGCGGGCTGACCGAGCTCTCGCCCGAGGTGGCGGCAGTGCTCGCTCGACGCAACTACAGCGAGCTCCACCTCGACGGCGTCTCTCAGCTCGACGAGGAGACGGCGGCCGCCTTGGCCAACTGGCCAGGAGGCTTCCTGAGCCTGGACGGACTCAGGCACCTCGACCCCGACACCGCGACCGCCCTCGCCTCCTGGCACCGCTCGCGCGTTTTACGCCTGAACGGCCTCTTGGAGCTGGACCCTTCGACGGCGGCAGCCCTCGCGACCTGGGACGGAGAAGCCCTATTCCTCGAAGGGCTGACGGCCTTGGACGAACCGACGGCGCGGGCCCTGGCCCGTTGGGAGGGACGGAGCCTCTACCTTCGAGGAGTCGAGCCGTTCGATGAGCCCACTGCAAGAGCTCTGTCCGCGTGGAGAGGGAAGAGCCTCTACCTCAAGCCATGGATTGAACTCGACGACGCGGTGGGCGCCGCACTGGGGCGCCACGTGCCACCGGAATGGACGCCCTCGCGACCCGAGGCACGTTGAACGAGGGGTCGCACGTTCTGGAGCGACCCCAGGTGGCGAGACACGGGGTGAGGTCGCGCAGGCTGGCGGTCGGCCAGCGGGATGAGGCGGTGGGTGAGGCACCGTGGATGGCGGCTCAGCGCTGCTGCCGTTCCCACGCGACGCGCACCTGGTAGGGACGGGTACTGCGCGTTGGGGCGACCCAGTGCCAGTCCGACATGCGGCTGCGGAGGAAGCGAACGAGGGGTGGCGGGCACGCAGGGTCTGCTTGGAAGCTCGCGATGTGCCCTGAGGTGACCTTGAGGTCGAGGGTGCAAGTGTGCCGGTTGCTCAGCTTCTGGCTTCGCCGTTCGGGCATCGCGAGCTTGCCCCTGGGCAGGCCCATGCACTGGGCCTTGTCGTTGGTGGCCAGGTCGGTGAGTTTGCCGTTGGCGAACAGCACGAAGGCGAGCTCGCACCGATCTCCGCGCGATCGCGACTCTGTGTAGGCACGAGCGATGGTCTCAAAGTACGACAACGGCAAGCCGAAGGTTGCTTGGCTCTTAAACTTCAGCCGATAGACGTAGGTGAACGGGGCCGCTTGAGGTTCCCAACGCCACCGCAGCATCGCCTCGCGGGCTGGTTTCAGCAGGCGGGATGGGCAGTCTTCGTCGGCCGTAACCTCGGTCGGCTGCCCGTCGCGCTCGACCTGGACCGTGATCACGCAGACGACGTCGCCGACGAAGAACACCTCGGAGGGGATCTTGAATGGGGCCCGATGGACGGGTTCGATCCGCCTGATCTTCTCTTGCTGCCCAGGCGCGTCGAGATCCGGCGGGCGTCCTGTCGAGAGAGGATCCACGGGCTCTGCGTGAGCGCCGACACAGTGACACAGGGCAACGCACACCGCCGCCACCCTCCCAGCGAGGCCCCTTGCCATACGCGATCCCTCCTTCGGAGCCGCGTCTTAGTCCAAGGGGAGGATCTTCGCAAGTTCATGGCCCCCGTGCCCGCGGACCGCGCCGAAGACGGCTCCCCTCGCCAACGCCTCGCGGCCACCCGGATGGACCAGCCCAGGCACCCCTCCAGGGAGAGGAGGACTACAAATGCCTACGTATGAACATATCTTCGGCCGGCTCGGAGTGATCCGCCTTTTCGACCTTCGACTCTGCTTGGCCGTCGAAGTCGTGGATCCGACTGAAGCCGCTATAACCCTCTTCGACCGGCCCATCATGCATATGGCTCAAGTCCGGTTCATCGCTCCGAGCCGAACCCTTGGAGCCTGTCTGCTCTTCGGACCACGAATGATCGCCATGATCCACGGGATGCAGCTCGTCGTGCAGACGCCAATAGTAGTCCTCAATCAAGGGGGAGTTGGTATCGAGAAGTTGCTCGATGGCGCGTGGGTTCTGACGACCGAACTCCATCCGAGCCTCATCGCCGGGGAGGCCGTAGAACAGCCGGAGGGCCTGCTCCGTGTCGCCCTCAGAGAGGGCGTTCAACACCATGCCGGAGAGCTCGGGGAGCGGGATGTCGTCGGCGTACATGTCGTGCCCAGCCTTTCCGGCTGCGGCGCGCCGAACGAACTCTTCGGCGCTCTCCGTGTAGGGGAGGAAGGCCTGAACGATCTCGGGATGAGCGCGGGCGAAATCGAGCATGGCCCGTTCCGACTCCATCATGTGCTCCCATGCGTGGGCGGCCTCGGCGACCAATCCAATCTGGAAGGTCTGGAGCACGAGATCCCAGCCACGGACAGCCTCTACGTGCTCCTCGCCCGCCTCGAGCACGCTGAGCGTGGGCGTGTCGGCATCGGCCTCGACACCACTGCCGACATGCTCGGTGTCGGCCGCGTTCCCATAGCCGGTCAAGGAGGCGATACCATCAAAGATGCTGTTGCTGGTCTCTTGACCCTTTTCGACGGCCTGACCTACAGCGCTCTGAACTCGTTTCAACATACTCATAACGACACCTCTGGGGCGTGGAGGAGACAACCAAAGACCATGAGTATCGTACTACATCCATTTGCAACACGCAAGTTGGTGGTCCACTTTCTTCACGAGATCAAGGTCTCATCGCCGCGCTCCCAGTCGACACGCTCCGCCAACGGGTCACGAAAAAAGGATGGGACGGGATCGACGCCGATGCCAGGGAGCCCGAAGAAGACCGGCCAGAGAGCCGAATCTCTATTCTACTTCGGGGCCCTTGTAGTGCCCCTCGGTTTCCCGGACAATCGACATGGCGTATTCACGAGGCACAACGCGGACCTGCGCGGCACCTCGCACCGCTCGGTTGGCGAGCACGACGTGGGCTCTCGCGCGGTCTGCGGCTCGCCCGCGCTCCTCGACGCAAGCTGAGCTGCTCGCGAGATTCAAGACCGCCGCCCGTCGCGCCAGCATCCACAGCGTATCGAGCCGGAGGCTGACGAGGAGAGGAAGACCAGGCCAGGGCCATTCCCGCTCCGTTGAGACGCGGCATGGCCTTCCGCGCTTGGGCGCCCGCGAACCCGCCACTATCCCAGAGGCCGATCTGGAAGGGAGACCGAGCAGCGCGCCTAGAGCGCCCCCTCCAGCACAAGCTCGGTCGTGAGCTCCACGTTGATCATCGCCGCAGCCTGCACGCCGAGGGCAGAGGCCGCGGTGACGGCTTGCATGCGGGTGGTGAGGTCGCCCGCCGCATAGACGCCGGAAATCGAGGACTCACGGCTCATCGGGTCGGCGCGGACGTAGCCCTGGTCGTCGAGGGCGACGCCGAGGGTGCGCACGAGATCGACCTGTCGCTGCGGGGGATGGGCGAAGACGACGGTGCAGGCGATCTTGGTGCCATCTGCGAGCTCGACTGCGGACAGCCGTGGTGCCTCTCCGCGCAACCCGGTCACGGGAGATGTGTGGACCTGGATCCCGGCGGCCGCCAGGTGCTCACGATCCTCGGCGGAGAGGTCGACGCGACCATCTGTGAACACGACGACGTCGCGCGTCCAGCCATGAAGCTGGAGGGCGAAGGCTCGAAAGTGCGAGGCGCTACCCGGGCTCACCAGGTAGCCCCACCGCTGGCCCTTCACCTCCCAACCATGGCAGAAGGGACACTGATAAATCGCGTGTCCCCAGCGCTCACGGAACCCGTCGATGGGCAACATCTCATCGATCATGCCTGTGCACAACAGGACGCGTCGCGCCTCGACCGGGACCTCGTCGCCGAGGACCGCCACGAAGGAGCCTCGCTCACCAGAGATGCTGCGCACGTCGGTGTCTCGGATCTCGACGCGAGGGTAGGCGGCGAGCTGCTCGCGAGCGATCCGACGGAAGGCATCGGGTGGGGTGCCATCGCGGGTCACGACGTTGTGGATCCGGGTTGCCGAAGCGTTTCGCCGGGGACCGGCGTCACAGAGAAGCACCCCTTTGGTGGCGCGGCCGAGGGTCAGAGCGGCGGCGAGACCCGAAGGCCCGCCACCAACAATCAGGACATCGTAGGGCATCATCGAGCTCCTTGTGGGGCCGGTACGAAGGGGGGAGCCGGTCGAGGGGCAGGAAAGGAAAGCCATCGCACCCAGCGTGACGCCGGCGTGAAGGAACCCGCGGCGAGTAATCACCGAAGTGTGCGGGGGGCCTGGATGGTCATGCTGCTTGGAATTGTTCGCCTCTCGGAAGGGCTCAATCCAATAACGCAACTCAATTGTAATAACGAACAGATCCTGACAGAGCTTCGGTCCGACGATGAACGTCCCTCGAATCTTAGCCTTCAAGAGCTACTTCGAGCGTCGTGGGGCCATCGAGCGCGGTGGCCTCGGGATCGTCGAACGTGGCGTCGAGCTGGCCGATCGCTGCGTGCCGCCCCTCGATCATGTCCGTCCCGACAAGCTTCTCTAAGTCATCGAGGGTCGCGAACGTCGAGGTGGCGACGAAGCGAGAGCCAGTGGAGGTGGACGAGAACTCCACCCGCATGGTTGTGTTGGGGAGACCCTCGTTGGGGGAGCCGTCTTCGTCGAGGAGGCCATCGCGCACCGTAGAGCTACGCGGCGGGTCCACCTCTTCAAACTTCAAGTATCCCGCCGACCGTTCACCGTTGGGGCGCGTCATGTCGTAGGAGGACCGCCCCCCTCGTGCAGGTCATGTCGGGTGAAGGTGGCCGGCCCCTCCGCTGCAGTCGTGCCCCTCGGCTCCTGGATCATCGACAGCGCAGATTCGCGCTGCGATAGCCACTGGCTGGTTGAGACGGGCTGCGGGTGGCGCTCGAAGGGTTGGTGCGGTAGCTTCTGGAGGCGTACACGGTTTCTTATACTTTTGGTCTTCGCTTTTTCCTCTCCATCTTTCGGAACGCAAACAATGTGGAGTTCCAATGAGATTGAGCGACACCGCTGCACCGTGGCTGGCCATGGTCTCTCTCGCTGCCGTTTCCTGCATCGCAAGCGGTCCCCAAGACGAAGGGCCTGTCCCCCTCCGCCCCGACCTCCCGCTGCGCGTCGAGCAGCTCCGAGGAAGCGACACTGAGGTGGAGGTCCGAGAGATCTTTCAAGATGGGCGTCGAGCCGTCGCCATTGGCCAAGAGTGCAGGTACACCGAGGACGCTGGCGAGTCTTGGGCGGAGTGGCCCTGCCCGACCTCAGGCAGGGTCGTGGCCCTCGCCGGGGGCGCTGCGTTCATTGCGTCCAGCGACCCAGACCATCCCGGGTTGATCCGGCGCCCCCTCCCGAACGGATCGCCCGAGCCTATCTTGCACGGCAAGGTCTTCACGAGTTTCAAGGCACGGGACGGTACGCTGCTCGTCGAAGCGCCGCCTGGGCGGTACCAGCTCAGCACCAACGGCGGCAAGAGCTTCTCGCCGTGGGCCGAAGGCGCCTGGGATCGACTCTCCGCCATGGCGTTAGCCGAGGCGAAGAAGGTCAAGGCAACCTACTCCGAAGACGGGCGCAAGCGCTTTGCAGACAGCAAAAGTACGCTCGATATCGGGGGTTTCGAGTACGTGGAGCCCTACCTCTTGGTGATCTGGACCCTCACCTACGACATCGACCGTTACCGCTACGGCGAGATCGACCCCCCCTCTCCGGATGCTGGGATCGCTCGGACCTCCGACCTGGGGGCGTCCTGGGAGCTGCTACCCATCGCACCAGCCCACGCGAAGCCCGCCCCCGTGACTCCCTATGTGACACGGCGGATCAACTGGCTCATCGCGAACGAGACCAAACTCGCGGCCTTTACCAGGGCCGAGGACTCGAACCACATTATGCGGTCGCACGACAAAGGCGAGTCCTGGGAGCAGACGAGCGGCATCATGTGGGACCAAGAACTCTTGACCAGTCCCATGGACATACACCAGGTGGCGGTACTCTCAGTGCAGCTTGAGAACGGACCGAATCTCCCACGGTGGACCTCGGTGCACGAGGGCAACGAGCATGCCTGGATCGCCGGGGGGCCGTCAGGCCTCCTCGCACGGTCGACGGATCGTGGTCGAACCTGGGCGCCTCTCGAAGCTGGAACCATTCATGCCGTCTGGCGCTCCGGTGACGTCCTGATCACGAACGGGGGGGTGGCCGGCACCCTGCTGCGCTCCGACGATGGCGGCCAACACTGGAGCGTCGTCGAGCCTGGAGAACCTTCGGTCGAGCGGCTGTCCCGATGTAGTTGGAACACCAAGAATACGACCAAGCTCGGGGGCGACGACAACGTGGTGTTCCTAACCGGCAGCGTGGCCACCACCGCCCACATCTGCCGCTCCCGCGATCACGGCCAGACCTGGGAGCCGGTCTGGTTCCGAGAGCACGGCAAGACCGACGTCTACATCCGCCCAAGGAGCGTGCGATCTCAGGGCGGCACCACGCTGATACTCACCAGCCATGAGATCTTTCGGTCGACGGATCTCGGCGAGACCTGGACCTCCCCGACCCTGCCTGAACGAAACAGCCTCCACGTGGGGATCTTCGATCGTTCCGTGATGGCCTTTCAGGACGAGCGCGCGATCATCGCCACTACCCGCATGGCGTGGC
Source organism: Deltaproteobacteria bacterium (assembly GCA_007693595.1). Taxonomy (GTDB): domain Bacteria; phylum Myxococcota_A; class UBA796; order UBA796; genus REDI01. Next base: position 15,109 of record REDI01000065.1, read on the forward strand.
GCTCCGACGACGCTGGCGAGACCTGGAGCGTGTTCGCCTTCGACGAGCGTATCCCCCGCCTAGAGAAGGCCGCAATGCATGGTGGCACGTTCATCGGAGTCGGGCGCGATGGGATCATCCTCCGCTCTGCCGACGGCGGCGCCTCCTTCCAGACCGTTCACGAGGGCGGGCCGTCGCTCTTCGATGTCGCCCACCGCGACGGCACATGGGTCGCCGTAGGGGCCCGAGGTCGCGTCATGCTCTCGGGCGATGATGGCGAGACGTGGAGCGACCTCGAGACTGGGCTCGACAACCGCACGCTCAAGGCGCTCGATCTCGCGCCCGATGGGAGCGTGCTGCTCTTCGGGGGTGGGGGGTTTATCGGTCGAGCCACTCAGGACGGGCGAGCCGACTGAAGAGGCGTCCCTCAGCCGATCGGAGTTCCAGTTGGCCTGCGAAGGCTCGCTCCATATAGGGGGCCCGCGGACCCTTGCGAGGGTCGCACAGTGCCATGGGAGGTGTCGTGATGGCAGGGCGAAGTATGCAGGCCGCAGCGCGGTCCGGGCGCGCAGCCCGCGCGATCGTCGCGTCCACGCTCGGGGTCGTGGTCGCGCTGATGTCGGTCGGTGGGTGCTCGATGGACAAGCCCAAACCTCCCAAAGACCCTGCGCGTCCCTTTGAGTATAAGGTCTGGTTCGATAGCGACCGGGTCGCGCCCTCCACGGTCCTCACCATGAACGGCGAAGAGGTCGGCCGGGTCACTCGGTATCGGATCCGTGACAACCCGCTCGATGAGCGGAGCTTCGGCACCCTCACCTTGCCCATGAACTGGCGCGAGCAAGGCGAGGCGCGCTTCGCTCTGCGCGTCGAGACGCCGTGCGGGGTGGTGGAGCTGCCGCTCGAGCACACGCGAGAACCAACCTCTACATTCGGTTTCAAGACCCCCGACCCCGAGGACCTCCCCCACGTGACCCACGTCTACCACGACTGGGGGCGCGGGGTCCGGATCGGCGCCCTCGAGCTCACGGTGCAGCAGCGACGCGGATGGCCGGCAGCCGGGCTCGACTGCGGTGGCGTGCACGAGGTCCACGTCGACGGTGAGAGCAAGGGCACGCTCTCCTTCGACGAGGCGCCTGAGCATCTGTTCTTGCCCCCCGATCCGGCGAGCTGCTACGCGTTTACGTCGGCGACCTACTCCAAGACAGGCGGTTCTTCTCACGCTACCCCGCTGCGGGGCAGCAGCAGCTACGTCCTTCCCGACAAGGTCGATCGCTTCCTTGAGGATCCGGTCGATGGCGTGAACGTCGACAAGATCACGGCACAGGTCGGGATGGTCCTCCGCTTCGTGCACCAGGTGCCCTGCGAAGAGCCCGAGGAGGCCCCCTGAAGTCCGGACGGACTCGAGTAGGATACCCCTCGGAACCTACCGCCTCGCGGATACAGCGGATCGTTCAGGGGGAGATCGGAGTCTCGTAGCTCGGCCCTCGTCGCGCTGTCGGAGTCGGCTGGATGGTCCCACCGCTGGTTCACCCTCCGACCGCTGCGTCGATCGCCTCGCTGACGGCCACGCCCGATCTCTCGTCCTCTGATCCTCTCCACCTCCTCCTCGGGATCGCTCTACTCTTGGTGCTCGCGGTGCTCTGGGGCGGCTGGGCGTTGTTCAGCGCCCGTATCCTCCGCGTTGGACCCTGTGGGGTGGAGCTTCAAGGCCTCCTGTTCCGCAGGCGGTTTCCCGAGTCGACGTCCTGTCGAGCTCTGAAGCCCACGCACGGTGGCGGCAAGCTCAGGACCGAGATCCGGGGCGACGCGCCGAGCGTCTGTGAGGAGCAGAAGAGATGACTCGCTGCGGACGGCTGCCCATCGGGCGGGGCGGAGGCCGGTGGGCAGGGCTGG
>REDI01000085.1 GCA_007693595.1 Deltaproteobacteria bacterium
CCGAGGCATAAGCGAAAACCCCCGAACCGAGCGGTTCGGGGGTCTATAGAGATTGCGGGGACAGGATTTGAACCTGCGACCTTCGGGTTATGAGCCCGACGAGCTACCTGACTGCTCCACCCCGCGGCAACTGAAGACCCCTTAACGGCTCAGCCGTTCGCGTCAAGCAGAAAGGGGTCAGCTACGCCGTTGGGAGCGGGCACCGCGGCCCTTCTTGCGCTGCCCGTGGCGACGCTTCTTGGGCTTGGGACGGGCGTAGCCCTCCTTGTACTTGACCCGGCCGGCGCGCTCGGGCTGGCGGCCTTCGGCGAGGTCGTGCAGGCGGCGGACCTCTTCGCTGGTGAGGGGTCGGATCTGTCCGCGGTCCATGCCGCGCACGCTGATCGTGGCGAAGGTCTCGCGGCGGAGCTTGGAGACCGGGTGGCCAATCTGGGCGAAGAGGCGGCGGATGAGGCGGTTGCGGCCCTCGGTGACGGTGATCTCGAGCCACGTGTTTCCGCCATCGGTGTCGTCGACGACGCGAACCTTGCACGGAGGCACACGACCATCCTCCAAAAAGACCTTACCTTCGGCTATGTTCTTGAGCGCACGATCGCTGGGACGCTTCCACACCTTGACCCGGTAGCGCTTGGGGATCTGGCGCGAGGGGTGGGTGAGCGCGTGGGCAAGGCTGCCGTCATTGGTCAGCAGGAGCGCGCCTTCGGTGTCGAAGTCGAGGCGGCCGACCGGCTCGACGCGGTGAGGTAGCTCGACATAGTCGAAGACGCTCTTGCGGCCTTGGGGATCGTCACGGCTCGTGATGCAGCCCTTGGGCTTGAAGAGCAGGTAGTAGAGCGGTGGCGGCAGATCGGGCAGAAGGTTGCCGTCGACTCGGATCTGATCGAGGTCTGGGTCGACCTCCATCGCGGGGTGGTCCGCGAGCTCCCCGTTGACGGTAACCTTCCCTTCGGCGATGAGGTCTTCGGACTTGCGACGCGAAGCGACCCCGCGCGACGCCAACAGGCGCCCTAGGGCGATGGGTTCGGATGACATAGTTCCCTCCCGCGATCCTGCGTGGACCGGGTGCATGGACGTGCCGCCATCTCGGCGGGACGAACGACGCTCTATCGCGCGGCAGCGCGAGCTTGTCAAGAGAGAGGGTCTATGGCCCCCCGTCGAAGTCCTCTTCGAGGGCCTCGCGCTCAGCGAGGGTCGGCAGGGCCTTGAGGTCTGGCAGGCCGAAGACCTCGAGAAAGCCTGAAGTTGTTCCGTATTGAAGGGGTCGTCCAGGGATCTCTTCGCGTCCCACCACCTTGAGGAGCCCCCGCTCGATCAGACCCTTGATCACCGCCCCCGAGGCGACCCCCCGGACCTCCTCGACGTCTTGGCGGGTGGCGGGCTGCTGGTAGGCGATGATCGAGAGGACCTCGAGGGCGGCGCGGGAGAGGCGCTGCGGTCGACCCCCGCGCAAGGCGAGGACCTCCGCGGCGAAGCGCGGGTGGGTTCGCGCCTGAAATCCACCGGCGACCTCGACGACGAGGATCCCAGCGCCACGCTCTCGGAGGCGTCGAGCCAAGGCGCGGGCGGCGGCTGCGACGAGCAAGGGATCGTCGACCTGCAAGGCGGTGGCTAGCGCGCCGGCGGTGACGGGCTCGCCCGCCGCGAAGAGCAGAGCTTCGATGGCAGGGATCAAGGGCTCGACCTCTGCGGGCAGCGGCTCGGGGAAGGGCAGGACGTTGTCGTCGCTCACCCGACCTCCCGCTCGTCGCCGGGCTCCTCACCGTCGCCCTCCATCACCCCGGTCAGCTTGCTGAGGTCGATGGCGGAACGATCGATCACCCATAGCCGGACCGGGCCCAAGTGCTCGGTCTGCTCGAGGCCCAACCACTGCATGCGCACCATCTCCAGGGTCGCGATGAAGGCGACGACCCGCTCCCCAGCCCCGCGCAGGGTCCGCAGGACCGCACCGAGCTCCCCTCGACCCTGCCCCAGGTCAAGGTGGGCCACCACCGCCTCACAGCAGCGCTGCAGATCGGGTCCGTCGTCGGGCAGGGTGTGGGTCGGAGGACCCGCCGCCTGCTTGGTGAGGAGCTCCCAGTAGATGTCGAGCAGCCCGAAGGCGTCGACGGGGGTGGTGATCGGCCGATCCGCGGTGTCGAGCTCCTCGGGCTCGCGGGTGAAGACCTCGCGCCCGACCATGGGGTGATCGTCGAGGGCTTCGGCCACTTCGCGATAGGCCTGGTAGCGCTCGAGCTGGCGCGCTAGCGCCTCGGCGGGGTCCTCGTCGGGCTCGCCATCGTCGGTGGAGGGGCTCGGTGGCCGGGGCAGGAGCGAGAGGCTCTTGAGGTGGCACAGGGTCGCGGCCATCACCAGGTAGTCGGCGGCGATGTTCAGGCGCAGGCCGCGCATGCGGTCGAGGTAGTCCAGATAGGCATCGCAGATCCGTGCGATCTGGATCCGCCGGAGGTCCACGCCGTCGCGCCGGACGAGGTGAAGCAAGAGGTCGAGGGGACCCTCGAAGACCTCGGTGTGGATCGTCCAGTCTGGCGTGCTTTCTGCGAACACGAGGGCCTCGCGCTCAGTGCGCCACGAGCACCATGAGATCGGTGCGCATCAGGATGTATTCGGCGGTCGTGCCGTAGAGGAAGTTCTTGAGCGGGCTCTGCCCTCGAAAGCCCACCGCGAGCACGTTGGCCTGGAGATCGCCCGCGGCCCGAACCAAGGCGGCATGCGGATCGTCGTCGCGCAGAATGTGGGGCTGCAGATCGAGGTCGGGGTACAGGGTGTCGCACTCCTTGAGGATCTCGCCCCCCTTGCCCGTGGACGAGACATAGATGCTGTGCACAGGCAGGCCCAGAGGTTGGGCGACCAGGGCGGTGACCTTGAGCGCCTTGGCCGCGCCGTCGGACCCGTCGTAGCCAAGGATGAAGCCCGTGATGGAGTGGTGCGCCTTGCCGACGAAGAGCACGGGGACCAGCAGGCGGCGCAGCACGCTGTCGAGGTTGGCCCCTCCCTGGCCGGGGTAGGCATCTTCGGTGGATCCCCGTAAACCCATGACGACCAGATCGACGTGCCGCGCGTGGTGGGCGATGCGCTCTGCGACCGCACCTTGATCGCAGACGCAGGTGATGTCGATGCCCGCGAGCTCGGCGTCGCGTGAGATCTCGGCGAGCAGATCCTCGCCCTGGCGCCGCTGCTCCGCGAGGACCTCTTCGGAGACGACCGCCGGCTCGAAGCCGAGGTGTCCCGGGATGTCTTTAACGACGTTGCCCGAGGGGCGGCGGACGTTGACGATATGGAGCGCGATGAGTTGCGAGCCAGGCTCAGCCTTCGCGATCTGTCGGGCGACGGCGGCTGCGCTCGCGGTGTAGCTCGAGCCGTCGGCGCAGAGCAGGATTCGAGTGCTCATGAGATCTCCGAGGTGGGGGACGCGGGGGACGTAGCCCGAGGACGGGCTACGGGCATGTACGCGCTCAGACCTTGCCGGTCCACAGACCCTTGACCGAACCGATCGCTGCGATCCGTGCCTCGGCGAGCAAGTTACTGGCGCGCACGGAGGTGAGATCTTCGCGGTCGGCGCGACCCAAGACCTCGCGCACCGTCTCGTAGATCCGAGCCGCGTCCGCCAAGACCTTGTCGCGCGACTCGCCACGGAGCTCGCCGTTGACGCTCATGATGCCACCCCCATTGACGACGTAGTCCGGGGCGTAGACGATGCCGCGCGCTCTCAGCGCCTGTCCGTCGCGGTCTTCGTCGTCGAGGATGTTGTTGGCTCCACCGCAGATGATGGACGCCTGGACCATAGGGATCGTTCGGGCGCTGATCACCCCGCCTACGGCGCAAGGGGCGAGCACGTCGCAGGGCGCGCGGTAGAAGTCATCGCCCTCGACCGGCTCGCCTCCGAGCTCATCGAGGGCCCGTTCGACACTCTGCTGATTGACGTCGCACAGCAAGAGCTCGGCCCCCGCGTCACGCAGGTGCTTGGCCAGTCCATACCCGACGTTGCCAAGACCCTGGATCGCGACGGTTCGCCCTTCGACGCTGGGGGAGCCCGTGGCGTGATGCAAGGCGCCCCGCAGCCCATGAAAGACGCCCCAGGCCGTGACGGGGCCCGGATTACCCGTGCCCCCTGCCGCGGGCGACCTCCCGGTGACCCAGCGGGTCTCGCGGCCGATGAACTCCATGTCTTGCTCGTTGGTGTTCATGTCTTCAGCGGTGATATAGCGCCCACCCAGTGCGTCCACGAACCGGCCGAAGGCCCGAAACATGGCTTCGGACTTACTGCTTCGTGGTCCGACGATCACCGCCTTGCCTCCCCCTAGGTCGAGCCCGGCGATGGCGGCCTTGTAGGTCATCCCTCGGCTCAGGCGGAGGACATCGGTCAGCGCCTCAGCCTCAGAGCGGTAGTCGAACATGCGACAGCCCCCCAGGCTCGGGCCGAGCGTGGTGTCATGAATAGCGATGATCGCCTTCAATCCACTGGCTTCGTCTCGGCAGAAGACCACCTGCTCGTGCCCGAGCGCATCCATCATCCCGAAGGGTTCCATACCGACCTCCTAAAGGCAGAGAGTCTACACGCTGGCGAGCTGCAGAGGGGTTCAGGGAGGCGTCGTGACCGGCCGGATCGGCCCTGCGAGACCCTCTTGCAGCCAGCGGGCCGGCGCACCGTCACAGTCCGAGGCAACCGCGCAAAAGCGGCAAGGATCAGGACGGACGAAGCGCAGGACCTCAGGGAAGAAGAGCAGCGCGTGCTCCCGCTGGTGGGCGGCATCGACGTAGAAGCGGTTGCGGGTTCGGTGGACGAAGCGGCCCGCAGGGCCCAAACCGCAAAGAGGCAAGCCCTTGATGCTCACCCCGATCCCAGCGCGATCGAGTGCTGCGGTAGGAGCCCGCAGGGCTTGGGCGACCCGAGCGGCATGCGGTGGGGGCTCGCCTGCGAGCGGCCAGGTCAGGACGACCCGCGCAGGAGCCAGCGACACGAGGGCCCGCGCGAAGGCGTCGAGGCGCGAGAGGCCCGCCTGAGACAAGGGCAAGGCCACCACCACAGCCACGCCGGATCGGATGAGGGCCGCGACATCGGCCAGATCGAGATCGCGCTCCACCGAAATCACGACCTCGTGCACGCGCTCCCGCACCGGGCTGGATCGAAGGGCGTCTCGCTCCCCTCGGCCGAGGTGCAGCACCACCCGCTCCATCCCCCAGGCAGCCCCTTGGGCGAGGACGGGAGCGAGCCCCTCGCGCTGCCCGAGCCGAACCCCAGAGAGGACCAGGGTGGTGCAGGGCCGCACCCGCGGGCCCGACCGCACCACCGTGAAGTAGCGCAAGTTGTCGAGGAGCTCGTCGTTCGAGATCGGCCGGTCGGGATCCGGCGCCCCGGCCGGGATCCGGCCGGGCAGCTCACGGCTGAGCCGGACCTGAAGGGTCGTCGGCGCCCCGACCACCCCCGCCGAGGTGAAGCGAAGGACGGCCATCGAGCCGGCTCAGGCGACGTGCAGGCTGGTGCAGGTATCGAGCTCCCAGAGGATCTGAAAGTCGGCGACCGGCAAGGCCCGATCTTCGTCGACATCGTTCCAAGGGTTGGGATCGAGAGCGCGAACCAGATCGGTGACCTCGGAGATCAAGATCCAGCTCGGGGCGACCTGGCCGTCGATGTGGCGCTCCCAGATCCGAGCGAGCCACGGCAGGCCCCGGCGAAACTGATAGCCGCGAATGCGGGTGAGCCGCGCGTCGCGGTCGCCCTGGCCCATATCGGTGGCCAGGCCTTCGCCGAGGATCTGGGTGGCCAACGCGACCACCTGCTCGGGCTCAGTACCCGCCTGCTCCACCATCGAAGCGATGTGCTCGATGAGCGCCAGCCCCGCGGCATCGCCTGCCTCGGGACCGTCCGCGCCGAGCACCGCGGCGCACAGCTCGGCGACCTCGGGATCGGCGATCCTGACATCTTGCGTAGAAAGAAGAAAGATCCAGGTCGCGATCGCCACCCGGAGGTTACCGTCTTGCTCGTGATCTAGTTTGGTCATGGAAGGCTCCAACCCTGGGCGCGGCGTTCAGCCCAACCCGATAAAGCAACATCATGCGAAGACTGGTCCTACTGTGCTGCCTCATCTCGTGCACGCCCGAACCGGCGCCCGACGTTCCTCGACCCGACGCGAGTGCCCTCCGCCTGCACCGAATGCCCTTCTTGGTACGCCCGCCCGCCGATCCACCGCCCCACCCCGAGAACAGCGATCGAACCCCGCTCACCGAGATCCGACGGGTCGTCTACGGGCAGGGTCGCCGCCTCGGAGCCAGGTTTCGGGCACCACTCCCCTTCCCGATCGAACGGAGCGCCGACAAGGCGGAGCCCCTGGGGCTCGCCGTCTACCACGACGGACAGCGCCTCCCCTGGAAGTTCAGCCAGAGGGGCGACGGCAAGGGCTATCGGATGCTCGATGGCGAGGTCCTCTTGTTCTGGCCCGAGGGGGAGCCAAGGCCCGAGGCCCTCGAGCTGCACCACCCCGCGAGGACCCAACATCTCCAGCGTCTGCACCCCGAGGCCTCCGCTCTGGATCCGGCCGCCTTCGTCTCGTATACCCACACCATCGATCACGAGAGTCGCCGGGGATGGCTGCTGCCGACCGACACCGAGATCACCCTAGAGCTCGACCTACTAAGGCGAAGCCGGATCGACGCGCAGGTCGCGCTGCTCCCGGAGTCCAAGGGACCCGTGACCATCTCGATTGTGTCCGAGCGGAACGGCAAGGAACGCCTCATCGGACAGCGGCGGATCACCCAGACCGACCACTTCACTCCCTGGTCGATGACCCTCGACGCATACGAAACCGACAGCCACAGGCTAAAGATCCGCGCTGAGGGCCCCGATCCAGCCGGCCTGGCCTTCCTCGCCCACCCGACCTTGCATCCCCCAGCGCGAACCGAGGCTCCCAAGCGGGTCGTCTGGGTCGGCCTCGACACCACCCGCCGAGACCACTTGGGCCTCTACGGCTACAAGCGACGCACCACCCCGAACCTCGACCGATGGAGTGAGCGCGCGACGGTCTTCACGAACACCATCGCCCCCGCCCCCCGCACACGACCTTCCTTCCGCAGCGCCCTGACCGGCCGGCGACCCCTCGATGCGGTGGGCGCACCGAGCATCCTGGCCCTCCTCGACGCGCACGACTACGCCACGGCGGGCCTGGTCGCCAATCCCCACCTGGTGCCTCGCTTCGGGTTCGCCGAGGGCACCGACTACTGGCTCTTCGATCACGACGCACCCGCGGCCGTTCAAGTGGACCGCGCGGTTCTCTGGCTCAAGGAGCACGCCGCGCACAACGCCGCGCTCTTCTTGCACCTCATGGATCCGCACCTCGGGTACACCGCCCCCGAACCCTACTTCGAACAGTTTGCCGTCGAACCGGATCCTCAGCTCCCCGCGCGCCTCCCCCGGCGCGAGATCCTCCAACGCATGCGCGACGGCGAGCTCACCCGAGCGCACCAGGCCCAGCTCATCGCCCGCTACGACGGCGAGATCGCCTACCTCGACCAGCAGCTCGCCCGACTCTTCTACGCCATCGACCAGCTCCCCGGTCCCACCCTGGTCATCATCCACAGCGACCACGGCGAAGAGCTCTGGGATCGCGGCGGTTTCGAGCACAACCACAGCCTCCATCGCGAGGTGATCGACGTCCCCCTCCTCATCCGAGCGCCCGGCAAGGGGGAGGGACTTCGCGTCGATCACCCCGTCGAGCTCGCCGATCTGGCACCTACCACACTCGATCTCCTCCAGCTCGACGTCGACGTACCCTTCGACGGTCAGTCTCTCCGCCCCCTCTTCCGCCAAGCACCGCTACCCGAACGCCCACGCGGCATGGCCCACCTCATGTACGACACGGATCGCTGGGGCGTGCGCGCCGAAGATCACACCTACATCCTGCACACCGCTTCCGGCCAAGAAGAGCTCTACAACCTCTTGGAAGACCCCTTCGAGGCACACGACCTGGTCGAAGCCGGCGCAGACCCCGCCCGCTTTCGGCCCCTGCTCGCCGAAGCCCACGGGATCGAGGTCGGACCAGGCTGGCGCGTTCGGATTGAGCTCGACCAGGACCCGGTACACCTCGAGCTGCCCGCCAAGGCCCTTAGCGCCGGGGTGCTCGATCCCGAAGCCTCCGAGCGCCGCCGAGCTAATCAGGTCTGGGGCGAGCGACCCAAGCTAGCACCCGACGACATCGCGGACGTCGAGCTCCTCAACGACGGTATGGAGCTCGCGATCACCCCCGGCCCCTCCGGCCGAGGGATCGTCTACGTGCGCTTCAAAGAGCCCACCCCCGCGACCGGCGGCCTCCGCCTGGGGGCTCGAGTCGCCGCCCTGCACGATCGCGGCCCTATCGTGCCCAGGAACGGGGTCTCGGTCCACATCCAGCCCGGGACGATCGTCGTGCCTCCCCTCGGCGAGGCTGCGCGCATCGCGGCCCTAGCTCCCTGGACCCACCTCATCCCCGAGGATCAGCGCGAGGCGCTCCGAGCGCTCGGCTACCTGGGCGAGTGAAGCCCTCCCCCGGGCAGGCCTCCGGGGCTAGAGAGCGACCACGAAGCGCGCGGTCGTTTCTGGACGAGAAGGGGGCTTGCCGGAAACCCGCACCGACCGCGGGCCCGGTTCGCAGGACGCGCAGGGGCATGGAAGGTCGCGCAACCGCCGGTCAGTCTCGGCGACGGTCGGGGTTTTCGCGCGACCAGGCCTCGAGGCGCGCGAGCACCTGCGCGTAGCTCCAGGGATCGATCTTCTCGGTGCCCACGGCAGCTTCATCGGGAAGATTACGCTCTGCCGCCATGCGACGCGCGACGCGCTTGCGACCGCGACGCCCCTGCGGGAAGCGCAGGCCAAGAACCACGATCTGACTGGGATCGACCTGGCTCATGATCTGATCGATCGTGCGCGCGTCGGCCGGCTGACAGATGATCGTACGCAGGCCGTCCGCCGCCCGATCGTTGATCAGGTTGACGATGAGGCGGCACACCCCTACCCGGCGATCCAGCCACGGCGGGACCTCGAGGATCACCGCCGGCGCCTGACGGATGCGCTCGCTCCAGCGACAGGCCGCGAGGTGCTGAACGACCTCGGCCTCGATCTGGGTGTGCTCGAAGTAGGCGTAGTCCGGCTGCCCGAGCCGCAGCGCCACCTTGGTCTTGCCTACGCCCGGCGGGCCCAGAATAAAGACGATCGGCCGATCCCTGAGAACTCTAGGGAGAGGACGTTTACCGTCGTACTCCGAGCTAGTGCCGGTATGAAACGCAGGCTGGGCCTTGGTCCCAGCATTTCGTCGACGAGGAGACGCGCGTCGGGGCAAGGGGAACTTCCGGGCGAGGGGGGTTGGTCGGAGGGGTTCGTCGCGCCGGACAACACGAGACCGTGGCACCGCTCGGGTCACGCTGAAGAACAGCGCGAGAGCGGTGCTAGAAGTCCACAAGGTGTCCACGGGGGAGGCCCCCCAAGGCTATCGCAATCCACAGCGGTCCACAAACAAGAAACCACATCTCGTCATGGTCTGGTGACAGGAGCCCCCGCGAGGTTCGGCGCACGACAACTCAGTCAGTCAAGAGGTTCTTGGCGATCACCACCCGTTGGATCTCGCTCGTCCCTTCGTACAGGGTGGTGATCCTCGCATCTCGGTATAGGCGCTCAACCTCATACTCTTGGCTGAAGCCGTAGCCCCCGTGGATCTGGACCGCCTCGTAGGCGCAGAAGTTGGCCGCTTCGGACGCGACGAGCTTGGCCATGGAGCCCTCGAGGCTACCCCGACCCCCTCGCTCCTTGAGGACCGCAGCCCGCCAGGTGAGCAAGCGCGCTGCATCGATCTTGGACTTCATGTCGGCAAGCTTGAACTGGATGGCCTGAAGGTTGCTTATCGGCTTGCCAAAGGCGATGCGCTGCTTGGCGTGGGCGATCGAGAGGTCGAGACAGCGCTGGGCGATCCCGAGGGCCTGTGCGGCGATGCCGATCCGCCCCCCGTCGAGGGTGGCCATGGCGACCGAAAAGCCCTTCCGCTCTTGGTGGAGGAGGTTCTCGGCCGGCACATTGAGCCCTTCATAGACGAGCTCCGAGGTCCCGGAGCAGCGGATCCCCATCTTCTCTTCGACCTTGCCCACCGAGAAGCCAGGCCACTCGGTCTCGAGGATGAAGGCGCAGACACCTCGGTGCCGCTGGGCAGGGTCGAGGTTGGCATAGGTGACGCAGATGTCGGCCTGCGGGCCATTGGTGATCCAGATCTTGTTGCCAGTGATCGTGTAGCTGCCGTCATCGTTCTTGACCGCACGCGTCTTCTGGGCGCCCGCATCGCTGCCCGCGTCCGGCTCGGTGAGAGCGTAGCAGCCGATCTTCTCGCCGCTGGCGAGCTGCGGCAGGTAGCTCTGCTTCTGGGTCTCGTTGCCGAAGGCGAGGATAGGCCATGAAGCCAGGCTGTTCTGCACACTCATGATCACTCCGACCCCCGCGTCGGCGTAGCAGACCTCTTCGAGCGCGATGACGTAGGCGAGCACATCGAGACCCGCGCCGCCGTACTCTTCGGGGATGAACATGCCCATGAAGCCGAGCTCGGACATCTTCGCGACGAGCTCGGCGGGGAACTCGTGGGACTGGTCGCGTGCGGCGGCCCCAGGCAAGATCTCGCTGCGCGCGAACTCTCGGGCGAGGGTCTGGATCTGCTTGTGGTCTTCGGAGAGCTCGAACATGGGGGCTCCTGCGGACCGCGAGGCGGTCGGTGTTGGAGAGAGGATCACCCTAACGGGAGAGGATTGAGGACCGCTGTAGGGCAGCGGACCGAAGAGAGGATGCGGATCAGGAGCCCGTGAAGTCGGCGCGGCGCTTCTCGAGGAAGGCCGCCATGCCTTCTTCTTGGTCCTGGGTCGCGAAGCAGAGGCCGAAGGCCGTCCGCTCGGCGGCCTGGCCCGTGGCGAGATCGACGTCGACGTTCTCGTGGAGGACGCGCTTGCACAGCCTCACCGCGACCGGCCCCATGCTCGCGATGGTGCCCGCGACGGCGAGGGCTTCCTGGAGCACGTCCCCCTCGACCCTTCGCGAAGCGAGCCCGATCGACACGGCCTCGTCCGCGCCGACGTTGCGGCCGGTCAGACACAGATCGAGCGCCACGCTGAGCCCCACCCGCCGGGCGAGGCGCTGGGTGCCTCCGAAGCCGGGGATCACGCCGAGCTTGACCTCGGGCTGACCGAAGAGCGCCTTGGGCCCGGCGAGCACGATGTCACACGCCATGGCGAGCTCGCAGCCCCCGCCTAGCGCGAAGCCGTTGACGGCGGCGATCACCGGGACAGGCAAGGCCGCGAGGCGATCGAACACCCGCTGTCCACGACCTGCGAAGGTCTCAGCCTGGATGGCAGAGAAGGAGCGCATGGCGGAGATGTCGGCCCCAGCGACGAAGGCCCGCCCTTCGCCGGTGAGGACTACGGCGCGCACGGTGTCGTCGTGGGAGAGGTCGGTGATCGCCTGGTCGAGGGCGTCGAGAACTGCGGGATTGAGGGCGTTGAGCGCCTTGGGTCGGCTCACCGTGAGCACGACGGTCTGCTCGTGGCGCTCGACCTTGAGAGGGGAGTCGGACATGGGGGCTCCGTTCGAAGTCTAGCGTTCGTAGGTGTAGAAGCCGCGCCCGGCCTTGCGACCGAGCCAGCCAGCCTCGACGTACTTGGCCAGCAGGGGGCACGGACGGTACTTGCTATCGCCGCCCATGCCGTCGTGGAGCACGTGCATGATGGCAAGGCAGGTATCGAGGCCGATGAAGTCGGCGAGGGTGAGCGGCCCCATCGGGACGTTGGTGCCAAGCTTCATGCCAGTGTCGATGTCTTCGACGCTGCCGATGCCTTCGTAGAGCGCATAGACCGCTTCGTTGATGTAGGGCATGAGCACCCGGTTGACGATGAAGCCCGGCATGTCTTTGGCCGCGAGCACGGTGGTCTTGCCCATCGAGGCCGCCACCTGTTCGACCACCTCGAGGGTCTGATCGCTGGTCTGCAAGCCACGGATGATCTCGACGAGCTTCATGACCGGCACCGGGTTCATGAAGTGCATGCCGATCACTTGTTCGGGGCGCGCGGTCGCCGCCGCGATCTTGGTGATGGAGATGCTCGAGGTGTTCGAGGCGAGGATGGCTTGGGGAGCCGCGACGTCGCTGAGCTGGTTGAAGATGCGCAGCTTGAGGTCGACACGCTCCGTCGCGGCTTCGATGATGAGCTGGGCATCGGCGACGTCCGCGACCTGGGTGGTGGTCCGGATGCGACCCAAGCTCTCGGTGGCCTGTTCGGCGGTGATGCGCTCCTTGCTGACCTGACGGGTGAGGTTTCGCTCGATCGTTGTCAGGGCCCGCTGAAGCGGCGCATCGGCGACATCTTGCAGCACGACGCGATAGCCTGTGAGGGCCGCGACGTGCGCGATCCCGTTGCCCATCTGCCCAGCCCCTACCACCGCCACGGTCTCGATCGTCATGCCCGCTCCTGTTCACCGAGTGGTCGGGCGCGGTAACCTCTCCTCCATCCCCCGCAAGGACGGCTCATGCTCAACCTGCCCGACTGGTGTTCCCCCACAGGCGATCCTGCACCTCGCGCCGACGTGCTGGCGAACGCGGTCGCGCAGAGCGCAAAGGGGCCCGTCATGATCACCGGAGCCCCCGGGATCGGCGCCACGACCTTCGGAGGAGCGATCCTCCGAGAGCTCGAGAAACAAGCAGCGATCGGGCGCGCTGCGGCCGTCGCGGTCGACGCCCTCACCGAGGTCCCCGACCTCGTTCTCGCCATCGGCGCCAGCCTGGGCGCCACCCTGCCAGGCGACGAGGCCAGCCTGATCGAAGCCCTGAACCGGGGTTCCCCCGTGGGCATACTCCTCGACGACGCAGATCTCGCCCCCGAGGCCGTGCTGCCGCTGCTCGATCTCGCTACCTCGGTGCGATGGATCCTGACGGGTCGTCACGCTATCCTCCACTCCTCCATCGAGCTGGCACCCCTGCCCGACGACGCCATCGAAGCCATCGGATCGAGGCACGCGGCGCCGGGGTACCACGGTCGCCCGCTCTTGGCCTCGCTCGCCCCTGGGCTCGATCCCGAGTCGGACTGGAGCGCCTCTCTCACGGACACCTGGCCCGACCTCGGTCGTATCGCGGACCTCCCTATGGGTGCGGACCAAGAGAGGGGTCCCTTCCCCCCCGTCGCGGTGCGAATGATCGGCGGTCGGCCCCGACCTCGCCGCAGCTTTCGAGAGGCCCTCGGCCTGGCAGACCGCCCTTCTCCTTCCTCTCTCGAGCGGGCCGTCCGCAGTAACGCAGACGTCCTGCACCAGATCGCCTGCGATCTGCACGCCCGATCCCGCCCCGAAGATCTGCGTATGCTCCGCACCGCCGCACGGCAGGTCGAGAGCGATCGCGTCGCCTCTCTCGCCGCCGCCGCCGCCGCACGGATTCACATCCGCTCCTTCCAGGCGTCTCAGGCACTCGATCTGGTACGGGAGCGGCTGCGCATCGGGGGCACCACCCGCCTCGCGCGCGGCCTGCTCCAGTGGCTCGAGGGGGATGCGCTCCTCACGCAGGGCAGCCACGACCTCGCCCACGACGCACACCTCAAGGCCGAGCTAGACCTCCGCGGCCCTGCGGGCGCCGAGGCGCGGATCGCGCTGGCGCGCCGGTGCGCCGACGAGTGGTCCGCCCGTGGCAACCCCGAACGCGCCCGAAGCTGGCTCAACATCGCGCGCACCGCCCTGCAGACCAACCCCGACCCAAGGGGTCTCGCCGATACCTTTCGGATCCGAGGAAACCTCGCCGCCCAAGCCGGCGAGCTCGTCGGGGCGGGCGCCTTGTACGACGAAGCGCTCGCCTCGCTCACGGGGCACCCATCGGCCGATCGGGAGCGGGCCTTCATCCGCCTGAGCCAAGCGGCGATCGCGATCGCCCGCAAGGCCTCGACCGAAGCGAAGCAGCTCCTCGACGTCGCCGCCCGCGAGGCGAGCGGCCACCCCTTGGCCGAGGCCGAGGTCGCCTGGCGGCGGGCCGAGGTCGCCCTGCGCATGGGGCAGCTAGACATCGCCTACGAGGCCTTGGCTGGGGCGATCTCTGGCTTCAAGCGCGCGGGATCGCTGCGGGGCTTGCTCCTCTGCGCTCGCATGGAAGGTGATCTCGCCGCGGTCTCGGGCGATCGCGAGGCGGCGATCACCGCGTGGAACCATGCCGCCTCGCTGTGCATCCGGACCCGCAACCTGCTGGGCATGCGTCGGGTGCTGCTGCGGCGGCTCACCGTCGAGCGAGAAGGGCTGCCCGGGCAACACATCGACGAGCTGCAAGACAACCTCGACACCGTGCAGCGGCTGTTACGATCGGGCTGACCGCATGACGAACCCCGTCGATCTTCATGCGGGCCAGGCCTTGACCGGATAGGTCCCCTGGCCGCCCCCGGAGTGCCCGCGTGCCCCCCTCCCGTCTCGCCATCCTGCTCGCCCTGAGTGCCTGCCTCGAGAACACCCCGCCCGGCCCAGACCTGGGCTTGTGCGCCCGTGCGCCAGACACAGCCTTCACCTACGGCGAGGCCGAGATCGGCACCTGCCTCGCGAGCCCGACCGATCTCCAGTTCTTCGAGATGGATGGAACGACTTGGCTCGCGGTCGCCAACGCCGACGCGTACTACAACTACACCTCGGGCAGCGTACTGCTGATCGACTGGGACGATATCGACTTCGACCGACCTCTGAACCTCATGCACGAGCTGCGCGCCTACGCCACGCCCAGCGATCGCTTCCTCGGCTCCATGGCCTTGGTCGACGACCGGCCCGATGGCACCAGGCTCCTGCTGGTCCCTACGCGCGAGTCCCCCGAGATGGCCATCGGGACCCACGTCGACGATCTGCTCGTCTTCGATGCCACCGATCCGCGCGACATCGTGCCGTGGGCCGAGGGCGATCGCGTGAGCGCCGGACAGGACCCCTTCCAAGCCGTCGTCGTCGAGGATAGCGCCTTCGTGCTCAACCTCTCCGGCCGCGATATCGCCGTCTTCGACACCCACAGCACCCCGCTCGAGCCTCGGGTCCTACGCCAGAACGCGCGCATCGAGCGAACGAGCTTCTCCGCTCTCTCCCAGACCGGCGCCGTGGCCGAGCTCGCAGCCTGGAACATCCTCTTCGACCAGCGGGTCCCCGGCGATCGGTGGACCCTGAGCTGGCGCGACCTGAGCTATCGGGTATGGGTCCCGACCGAACGAGGCTTTGTCCGCTGGAACGGTGGCGACACCGCCCTGGTCGACGCCGCGACGGGGCCCGACATCCCCGCCAACGTCTTCCCCGAGGCGCTCACCGGCGCCTTTGCCTATACCTTCGACTTCGAAGGCGCCCCTGTGCCCTCGGTCGCCTTCGCCAACCGAGGCAACCTCTTCTCAGCCTCGGCCGTGGCCAACCTCTCGTCTTGGACGCTGGACGACGAGGTGCTCCTACGGGGGGATCCTCGTGGAGGCTGGGCCTCGTGGCTCGACAACCCCTGCCGCTTCCAGAGCGACCCCAGCACGGGCATCGCCTTCGACGCCCGCACCGAGCCCGAGGCCCCTGCCTCGATCGGCTTGGCCCTTCGCGCCGATGAGTTCACCTACGAGCGCCTGCCCGACCCCGTGCTCGTTCCCCCCGAGGGCGTCTCCTACGAGGCACCCATGGTCCGGCGCGATCCCTTTACCGGCGGCCTGCGGATGTGGCTGACCATCCGCCAAGGGTCGGCGTTTCAGATTGGCCTCAGCGAGGCGACCGGCGCCGCCAGCTTCGCGGCTCCGGCTCCCGTCCACGGCCTCCCAGACGGCGCGGCCCACCCGGTCGTGGCGCGAGTCAACACCCGCTACCTGATGTGGTTCGTCGTCTTCGAGTCCGAAGGTTGGTGGCTGTACCGCGCATGGTCCTTCGACGGCCAGCGGTGGCACGATCCTTCGCCCGTGCGCGCCATGCCCGAAGCCCTCGACCCTCAGGTCCCCCCTCGGCCCGCCGTCCAGGTCGACCCCATCGGAGGCTTCGCCGTCGAGTCCGAAGACCTCGGCCGGTTCAGTCTCCCCTCGATCTTTGCTCGCGATGGCATGAACTTCGACGCGATCGAGCAAGCCGGCCTGACCTTCCGAGTGGCCACAGGTCACGCCACCCCCCTGCGGGACCTCCAGCGTTCCATGCGAAACGGGCTCACGCCCTCCTCCCGTCTCAGCCTCGACTCCCAGGAGCTCCTCTTCGTCACGAGCCTGGGTCAGGACGGGCGACGACACCTCGCCCGCTTCGACGTGACCGACGGGACCCCCTCCGCTCCCCTGGCCGACCTGATCGCCCTCGACGAACACGAGCTGTCCGAGGCCTTCGACCCGGTCGTTCACGGCGAGGCAGGTCAGCTCTCTATGCTCTTCGGCACCCGCGGGGTCGACGGGGCCCCCCTGATCCGACGCGCGACGTCCTCGGACGGCGCCCAGTGGACCCTCCAAGAGCAGCCCGCCTTCGACACCCCACCCGACTTTGGGACCTTCGAGCTCTCTCCAGGCTCGATCCAACCACTCTCCGGGGGTCGGCTCCGCCTGTGGTACGCCGGCTCCGAGGGCTCACGGTGGCGCATCGGGAGCGCGATCAGCGAAGACGGGGGCCAGAGCTTCACCCCCGAGCCCACCCCCGATGGGCGCACCTTCCGGGTCGGACCTGGCCTGCCGGGGAGCTTCGATGACGTGAGCGTGCGTGCCCCGCGCTGGTTCCGGTACGATGGTCAGGACTACCTCGCCTATTCCGGCTTCGACGGACGCCAGTGGCGTCTGGGACTCCTGCGAGACGACCCCGGCGACGGCCCCGCCAACGGCGAGACGCCGAACCTCGAGCGCCGGCGGGCCCCCGACGGACGAGTGACCTTCTGGCTGGGCGGCGTCGACGGCAGCTTCGCGACGGCGGGAACCGACAGCCCCGTCCCCATCGTTCGGGGCGACGAGATCGAGGTCTGGTTCGCCGGCTTGGACCTCCTCGAAGCTCCTACCCCGCGGCTCGGAACAGCCTATGGCACGCCTCGGGCCATCTTCCCCGAGATCCTGACCCCCCGCGCTGGCGACCAGCTCACCTTCCGCACCCTCACCGGCGGCGCCCCCACCCGCTCCATTCGCCTGGAGCAGATCTTCGACGGGCTGACCACCGATGGCGTCGGCGCCCATTCCTTGACCTACGATGAAGAGCGCGGCCTGCTCTACGTGACCGCGCGAAACCGTTCCTTCATCTACGCGATCGACGTGCGCGACGACAGCACCCGCAACGAGCGCGACCCCACCTATCTCGACGTGAAGGCGATCCTCTACCTGCAGCGGACCGGGCCGAACCTGCGCGACGTCGCGCCGATGCCAGGCTCTCCGTACCTCTACGCCTCGGGTCGCGAGCCCGACGGCGTCTTCGTGATCGACGCCTCGGGGCTCGATACCCTCGATCGGCGGAAGGTCCTCCGCGACACGGATCTTCACGTCTTCCCCGTTCGCGTCCGAGAGCGCGATGTCAACCCCTTCTTCGATCCCTTCGCCTTCAGCATGCCCACAGACACCAACCTCGCGGGTGTCACCGTCCGCCAGCACGAAGGCCGTAGCCACCTCTTCGCCGCACACTTCAGCGAAGACACGCTGCTCACCTTCGATCTCGATCGGGGCTCCTTCGGGACCTTGGTCGGTCAGCACAGCGAGATCGGCCAGCGGCCCTTCCTGATCCGGCTCAGCCCCGATCAGCGCTACGCCGCCGTCGCGAGCTACCTCGGCGACGTCGAGGATGGTTCCGTCTCGGCCACGATCGCGATCTTCGATGTCGATCCCGACAGCCCGACCTTCGGCGAGCTCCTCACGACCTTGGGGAACCGATGAACGCACGCCTCACGCTGGTCCTGATCCCGCTCCTGGGAGCCGGGTGCACCGATCTCGAGACCTACCAAGGCATGTTGGCCGTTCCCACCGCCGCCGCCGTCAGCGCAGAGGGGGCGGAGCTGCCCTTCAACGAGCCGATCGGCTACGTCGTCAGCCAGGTCGGCGGCGAGATCCATCCCCTGGCCCTGAAGCAGGGCCGCTTCCTCAGCGATCAAGCAACGGGCAGCTTTGTCCGTGGTAACCCCCTGCCCACCGGGCGAAAGCGAACGATCTCGAGCATGTCGGTCTGGAGCCCCGAGCCCGACCGAATGTCCGTCTTCGTCACGGATCAAGCCTATAGTCAGCTCCTCGAGGTCCCTCACATCCTCGCGGTCCAAGACGGCGTGCCGGTGCCGGCCACGCCAGCCTGGCGCGAGCCCGTCTCGAGCGGGGCGGGCACCCTCAGCGACCTTCGGCTGAGCCCTGGGATCACCACCACCGAGGACTGGGAGCTGACCTGGCGAGCGGGCGAGTGGTGGGTCGAGGGCTCCCGCAGCGGTCGGCTCTCGGTGCGCGCCCAGCCCGACGAGCTCTACGTCGACGACGAGGTCGGGCTCCAGTTCCGGGTCACGGCGGGTCTGCAGGAGCTCGAGACGATCCGCTTTTCGACCGTCACGGGGATCCGCGAATACGATCTGGGCACCCCACCGATCGCCGTTCAGGTCATGCCAGACCAAGAGCTGCTCGCGGTCGCGCTCTCTGATCCCGACACGCGCGGGGGCGAGGTCGTGTGGTTCGACCCCCACGCGGGGCGTGAAGAGGCCGTCGTCGTGCTCGGTGAGCACAGCCGACCCACCCACTTCGCGATCGGAGCTGGGGACCTCTGGATCGCCGATGCGGGCGAAGCAGCGATCTGGCGCGTAGCGCAAGGCGCCACCAAGGCCGACCGCTTCGATCTCCCCTGGCCCGTGAGCTACGTCGCGGTCGGAGACCGTTGGAACCGTGCCTTTGTGGTCCCGATCGGATCCAGTCAGATCTGGTCCGTCGATCTCCAGACCGGCTCGTTGATCGATCTCAACCCCTGGTCGCCTGGGGTGGACGGGGTCGCGGTCGACGCCACCATCCGGGGCATCGCCGCCATGCCCGACGCCTCGAACTACCCCTTCCCAACCGAAGACGGCGAGATCCGCCGCGGGCACCTGATCGCGATCTCGGTGGCCAACGGGGCGATCGTGTTCATGGATCAGCGCACGGGCTGTCTCCTCCCGGATCGCCTGGGTCCCCGGAGCAGCTCGGGGGGCTTTGGGTCCTTCGCGGACCACACGGCAGACTTCTCGGGGGTCGCCGGCGCGCCATCTTTGGTACGCAACGCGACCAACGACCGACACATCCTGATCAATCGCTGCCCGGGCATCGCCTTGAACGAGCGCTGGGAGGTCCGCTACAGCGCACCTGATCAGGGCTGGGTGGTCAAGGGAGAGCGCTCGGGCCTCCAGAGCCGCCTCGCCTACGAGGACCAGCGCTACACCACCGATCGCGGGGAGCTGTCGTTCGTGATCCGCTCCGGCACCTCGCCGAGCATCGACGGCTGGCTCATCGAGTTCAACGTGACCGATGGCATCCTGCGGATCGACTCTGACGACGGCGACGTGCAAGACTTCGACTTCTTTCGCCGCCAGATGCGCCAAGTCCGCTTCAGGCTGCCCGGCCAACCCGCCACCACCAGCGTGATTGAGGCCACGGGTATTCCTGGCTGGGAGAGGGTCACCCCGACCTCCTACGCCATCGTCCCGATCGAGGGCTCGAACTCGGTGGCCAAGGTGCTGCCCGACACCGCCGAGGCGGAGCGACTCTGGCGCTGAGCCTGGGGCTCAGTCCGCCGGGCCGAGCTCCTTGGGACGGATCACCGTGATCAAGCGCGCCTGCGAGGGTCGCGCGACCGCGTGCTCCCAGCTCTCGACAGGAGGAAACTCGAGCAAAGCCGCATTGGCGGTAGTCATGCGCACGGGTTCGCCGACCAGAAAGGACACGGCAGACTCCCAGTCGGGGTTGTGACCCAGCACGAGCGCGGTGCTCGCGCGCTCGGGGAGCCCCATGAGCTCGTGCTGGACCGCTCCGAAGCCCGAGAGGTACAGGCTACGACGGGGCACGACCTGCGGCTCGGTCGAGAACCATCGCGACATGCGCTGCCAGGTCTCGGTGGTGCGCCGGCTGTCGGAGAGCAAGACCAGCTCGGGCTCCCACCCCAAGGCGCAGAGCTCGCGCGCCACCCGCGGAGCGTCGCGCCGCCCGCGAGGGTTGAGCGGACGCTCGTGATCCGGCTCGGGACCCTTCCAAGAGCTCTTGGCGTGACGCATTAGGATCAATCGGCGCTTCATGGGGGGGGCTCCAGCGGATCAGAGGGGCTGAGCAGGGTGCGCGACCATCGCTCCCCATCGTAGCGAAGTTCTATCGTGGGCCAGAACTGGAGGTCGAGCTTGAGGGTGCGGGCCTCGACTCGGCCGTCGAGCCACTCGAGAAGTACCCGAGTCGGCTGGCGATCTTGCTGAAGCGAGACAATCTGGATGAACTCTTCGAGGGAAGAGACGGGCTCGCCGTCGATCTCGACGATGCGACGAGTCGGCCGGACGCGGGCGTCGAAAGCGGGGGTGCCGTACCAGACCCACGCCCCATAGACCCCATCGCGCACCTTGCCGCTCTGGTTGGCGACCTCGAGGTGGGGGTCGTGCACGATGAGCCCTGCCCACTGCACGACTCGATCGGTAGGCGAGCCATCGAGGGCCAGCGTGGGCACCCGCAGAGGGATCTCTTCGCCGTCTCGCAGCACGAGGAGATCGACCTGTTCTTGGCGGGTATGACGTTCAACCTGAAGCATTCGGGTGACGGGCTCGTCGTTGATCGAGATGAGGATGTCGCCATTCTGGACCAGATCTTGCGCGGGGGCCCCCCCCCAGACGCGCGTGACCTCGAGTACGCGACGATCCCGCTCGGTGAGGTCGAGGATCGCGTCGATACGGTCTTGAGAGAGCCCCCGCTCGCGACCTGCCGCGATCTGCAGCGCGCGCATCTCGAAGCCGAGGGCGCGGTAATCGACGGGCTCGCCCGCTCGGAGAGGCTCGATGATGCGCTGTAGAAAGGGAGAGGGCAGCGCACGCAGCCCCGCCCGATCGGTGCCTGGGTCGAAGAAGGACAGCCAGCCCGCGATAACTCGGCCACGCCTATCGGCGATGACGCCCCCGACCGAAGAGAGGGAGTCGGTGAGCGAGAAGCCCTCGACATTGACGTCGCGAAAGCGGGGACTCCCGCCGGAGCCGATGGCAAAGGTGCCGACCTGCGCCACCCGGGTCTCATAGTCGACGAGTCCCCCCCCGGAGTCGAGGGCGATCTGCCAGACGCGATCGCCCGGATGCACGTCGCGGTCTACGAAGCGCGCCGACCGCACCGGGGTATCGCCAAGCAAAGCAGGATCGTACTGGATCACAGCGAGGTTGTGGACGGGGTGGAGGTAGCGCACCGAGGCAGGGATGCTCGCCTGTCCTGCGAAGGAGACCCGCAAGTCGCCGAGAAGAACCGGCACGGTGTCGCGGTCGGTGAGGATCAGGCCTTGGTCGGCGTCGACCACCAGCCCGAAGCCACGGTATCTCGTATTGACGATACCAGCCGTCGGATAAGGGATATTGAACTGCACGAGCGCGACCGAATGCGCGAGGGCGCGGCCCGCTCGGCTGCTACCGGGCGCGAAACGCACGACCGAGGTCTCGGGAGGCGGGGGCGGAGGGGGCGGTGGAGACTCGACACACCCCCACTCGCCCCCGATCGGTCCGCGGCGACACCGCCGCATGGCGTGCCAGGTGCGATCGATGGGGATCACCGCTTCGCGCGGTTGCCGCGGATCGTTGACGGGGTGGTAGCGCACCCTCGCACGGTGCTGATCGGGGAGGGACTCCAGCTTGCCTTGCAGCGCATCGAGATCGGGCGTGGGGTGGCCATCGATGGACAGGATCACCGAGCTGGCCGAGACGCCGCCCCGCTGAAGCGAGTAGCCGGCCTGAGCCACATAGACCCCTTCAACCTGAAGGTTGTGGTTTCGGGCCTGGGTGTAGGAGAGCGGGTGCAGGACCGCTCGACCGAACTCGAGGAAGGTGTTGGGGGTGATGGTGTGCAGATCCCCGACCTCGAGCTCGACGGTGAGGGCCTGCCCTCCCCGCTCGATCGAGGCCTGGAGGGTCTCGCCCACCGAGGCGTCGAGCACCTGAGCCACGTCGACGAAGCTGCCAACAGCGTTCCCGCCGAGCTCGATCACGATGTCGCCAGGCCGGAGGCCCCCCCGGTAGGCCGGACCCGCCGGAACGAGCCGATCGACGACCAACAAGCCGACGTTGTCTGGGAAGCGATCACGGGCAGCGGCTTCGGCAGCCTCGGACAGGCCGAGCCTGCGCAACTCATCGTAGGGGGTGTAGGAGAGGGTGGCCTGAAGCGTGCCGCGGGGGGGCACTTCGCCGCGAAGCACGTAGGGGACCGCCCGCACCACCCGATCGAGGGGCAGGTAGAAGGCGCTCGCCGTATTGACCCGAGAGCCCGCGTTCAGGCCGATGACGTGGCCTTCGCGATCGACGACCGGGCTGCCTGACGAACCCCCGGAGGTGTTGCTGGCGGCCTGGAGGTAGAAGGTGTTGAAGTCGTTGTAGGTGTTGCTACCGTAGTCTGGCGCTTCACGGTCGAGGCGAGCCAGGGTGCTCCCGAGGATGCTGATCTTCTCGCCGGAGTCGTTGCCGATGATCCGGATCTCCATGCCAACGCGGGCCAGATCGGGGCGCAGTTCGAGCTCTTCGAGCTGCATGAAGCGCACCTTCTCGGGGTCGAAGCGGTAGAAGCCGAAGTCGTGCACCGGGTCGCGGTACACGGCCTCGAGCTCGACTTCTTCGTGGTTGAGGAAGACGGCCTCGGCCACGACCGGGCCCGTGTGGACCATGTGCCGGTTGGTCAGGATCAGCCCCGCTTCGCGATCGATCACAAAGCCCGTGCCGGTCGAGCCCCGCGCGCGCTCGGTGTCGAAGTCGCGGGTGCCGCGGACCCGCAGCGCGACGACCGCCCGGGAGACCCGCTCGACGGTGGACTCCCAGTCTTCAGCCGCTATCGAGGACACAGGGCGGACGGCCCACAGCAGCGAGAGGAGGAGCGAGGTGACGTAAACGTAGCGGAGCAGCGACAGCATGCAGGGGGGATAACCACGGACCTGCAACAAACAACGCGAGGCGGACAGCTTCTGACCGATCCTCTCTCAGCGAGGACTTTTCTGCCTTTTCGAGCTCGATCTTCGACACACCCCTGCCCCCTTTCACCCACGACTTCAGCGGGAGGGATCTCGGTGAAGCGTCTAGGAAACCGGCTCGTTCGGACCCGCCAGGCCGCGCAGGCTTCCGATCCTCAACCGCGCTGGGACCGGCGACACGGCAGCGCAGATCGACGATCGCGAGCGCCCCCTTGACGACGCGCGCGGGGGGACTAGTGAATGAGTCCTCATTCAGTCCCTTGTGAAGTCGGCGCACCCCGCTGCCTTCTATCTCAACCTTCTGCACGGAGTGCTCGCATGGACCACGGGATCCGACGAGTCGCGGTCCTCGGGGCCGGTGTCATGGGCGCAGGAATCGCCGCCCACCTCGCCAACGCCGGCATCGAGAGTCTGCTTTTCGATATCGTCCCCAAGGACGCCGGCAGCGACCCTGCCTCGCGCAACGCCTTCGCCCTCAAGGGCATCGAGTCGGCCAAGAAGATCAAGCCCGCCGCCTTCTACCACAAGCGGAACGCGGCGCTGATCCAGGCTCGCAACTACGATGACCACGGCGAAGACCTCGCCTCGTGCGACTGGATCATCGAGGTCGTTGTCGAGCGGCTCGACATCAAGCAGAAGGTCTTTCAGTGGGTGGCGGAGCACCGCAAGCCAGGCTCGATCGTCTCCTCGAACACCTCGGGGATCCCGCTGGCCAAGATGTCGTCCGACATGCCCCAAGAGATGCGCGAGCACTTCCTCGTCACCCACTTCTTCAACCCGGTGCGCTACCTGCGGCTGCTCGAGCTCGTGACCGGGCCCGACACCGCACAGAGCGTGGTCGACCGCATCATCGCCTTCGGCGAGGACAAGCTCGGCAAGGGCATCGTCTTCGGAAAAGACACGCCGAACTTCGTCGCGAACCGGATCGGCACCTTCGGCATGGCCAGCGTCTTCAAGCACCTGCCGGGCTCGGGCCTCTCCATCGCCGACGTCGACGCCGCCTTCGGCAGCCCCATGGGCCGTGCGAAGTCCGCGATCTTCCGTACCGCCGACGTCGTCGGCCTCGACACCCTCGCCCACGTCTTCGCCACCGGCAAAAACGCGGGCGACGAGCGCGCCGACTGGTTCGAGGTCCCTTCCTTCCTGCAGCGGCTTATCGACAGCGGCGCGACCGGCCAGAAGGCGGGTGCCGGCTTCTACAAGAAGGTTCGCGAAGGTGGAAAGAGTAAGATCCTCGCCCTCGACATCGAGACCGGCGAGTACGTCGAGACTGAAAAGAAGCGCTGGAAGTGCGTCGGCGCCGCCAAGAAGCATGACAACACCGCCAAGGCCACCAAGGCCCTGCTCACCTCCGACGACGAGCTCGCCCAGTTCGCTTGGAAGGTCACGGCCGACACCCTGATCTACGCTGCGAACCGTGTCCCCGAGATCGCCGACGACATCGTGAACATCGACCGGGCCATGCAGTGGGGCTTCGGCTGGGAGCTCGGCCCCTTCGAGTCCTGGGATGCCTACGGCGTCGCCGAGGCGGTCGAGCGTATGCAAGCCGATGGCTACGACGTGCCCTCGTGGGTCACCGACATGCTCGAAGCCGGCCGTACCTCGTTCTACGCTCGCGACGAACAGGGCGACCTCACGTACTGGACCCGCGACGGGAAGGTCGCGCCGGTGCCCAGCTCCGACAAGGAGCTGCACATCGCCGATCTCAAGGCAAAGGGCAGCGTGATCCAGCGCAACCCCTCGGCGAGCCTGCACGACATCGGCGATGGCGTGCTCTTGCTCGAGTTCCACTCCAAGCTCAACGCCCTCGACAACCTGATCTTCGATCTGTACGAAGCCGCCCTCGACAAGCTCGACACCGACGAGTTCAGCGCGCTAGTCATCGGCAACCAAGACGGCAAGGCCTTCTGCGCGGGCGCGAACATCCTCATGATCCTCATGGGTGCCATGCAGCAGGAGTGGGGCCAGATCGACGACAGCATCAACCGGCTCCAGAGCTTGCTGATGCGCGCCAAGTACCACCGCAAGCCGGTCGTCACGGCCCCCTACGGCCTCACCTTGGGTGGCGGAGTCGAGGTCGCCATGCACAGCGCCGCGACCCTGGCCGCTGGCGAGACCTACGCGGGTCTGGTCGAGGTCGGTGTGGGGCTCATCCCGGCCGGCGGCGGCTGCAAAGAGATGCTCTGCCGCTACCTCGGCGACATCCCCGAGGGCGTCAAGTACGATCCCAACCCCTTTGTGCAGAAGATCTTCGAGCACGTCGGGCTGGCGAGCGTCGCCACCAGCGCCGAAGAGGCTCGAGCCAAGGGCTTCCTGCGCCCCACCGATCGCCTGGTGACAAACCCCGACCAGCTCCTCGCCGAAGCCAAGAAGACAGCGCTCGGACTGGTCCAGGCAGGCTACCAGCCGCCCGCCCAACGCACGGTCAAGGTGCCAGGCTCTCAGGGCCGCGCGGCGATCGAGCTCTACCTTTACCAGATGCACGAGGGCGGGTACGCGACCGACCACGACGTGACCGTCGGCAAGTGGCTGGCCTGGGTCCTGACCGGCGGCGATCACCCGTCGGGCTCCGTGCTCACCGAGCAAGATCTGCTCGACCTCGAGCGCCACGCCTTCGTCGAGCTGTGCAAGACGCCGCAGACCCAAGCGCGCATCCAGCACATGCTCCAGACCAACAAGCCCCTTCGTAACTAATCCCTGGGCCGCTCTCCACGTAGGCGTGCGGCCAGCTATCTATCACCGAATCGCGGGGGCGCGCCCCCCTAGGAGTCTCCATGCGAGAGGTCGTCATCGTCTCCGCCGTCCGTTCCGCGGTCGGCAAGGGCCATAAGGGCTCCCTCAAAGACACCCGGCCCGACGATCTGCTCGGGCAGGTCCTCAAGGCTGCGGTCGAGCGAGCCAAGGTCAACCCCAACGACATCGGCGATGTCGTGATCGGCACCGCCACCCCCGAAGCGGAGCAGGGCATGAACATGGCTCGCACCGCCGGTTTCCTTGCTGGGTTGCCCGACACCGTACCCGCCATCACCATCAACCGCTTCTGCTCTTCTGGCCTCCAGTCCCTCGCCCAAGGCGCGTCCGCGATCCTTGCGGGCTGGCAAGATGTCGTGCTCACCGGCGGCGTCGAGTCGATGAGCCTGCTGCCGATGGGCGGAGATCGGCCCAGCCCCAACCCCGACCTCATGCGCGAGCGCCCGGGCGTCTACACGCCGATGGGGATCACCGCCGAGAATGTGGCAAACCGCTTTAGCGTCTCCCGCGAGGATCAAGACGCCTTTGCGGTGCGAAGCCACGAGCGCGCGCTATCGGCTCAGGCCGAAGGCAAGTTCGACGACGAGATCGTGCCGATCCAGACAAAGGTCTGGGTCGACGGCGCTTGGAAGGAGATCGAGCATCGGGTGGACGAGGGCCCTCGACAAGGCTCCACCGTCGAGGTTCTCGGCAAGCTCCGTCCGGCCTTCTCCAAGACCGGCTCCGTCACCGCCGGTAACAGCTCGCAGATCAGCGACGGCGCGGCCGCCACGGTCGCCGCCAGCCGGGAGTACGCCGAGGCGAACGGTCTACCGATCCTCGGGATCCTCAAGAGCTATCAGGTGGTCGGCGTCGAGCCCGAGATCATGGGCATCGGTCCCGCCGTCGCGATCCCGGCCGCGCTCGAGAAGGCTGGGATCCAGCTCGAAGACGTCGGGCTGTTCGAGATCAACGAGGCCTTCGCCAGCCAGGCGGTCTACTGCGTGCGCGAGCTCGGCATCGACCTCGACAAGGTCAACGTCAACGGCGGTGCTATCGCCCTGGGTCACCCCTTAGGCTGCACCGGCGCGAAGCTCACCGCCACCCTCTTGCACGAGATGCGCCGACAGGGCGTGCGCTACGGGGTGGTGAGCATGTGCATCGGTGGGGGTATGGGCGCCGCGGCGGTCTTCGAGAACCCCGACGCCTGAAGAGCGGGCGCAAACGTCGCTCTTTGCGCCTAACGCCACCCTTCGCGCCGCGGGCCCCCCTCGCGGCGTTGCGGCGCGCGGGGGTGAAGGTTCGCGTTCGAGGCGAGTCGCTCAGTCCTCGGCGATCGGATCCTTGTCGACCGCGATGAGCACGATCCCTCGCTTGAGCTCCTCGGGCCCACGCCGCCCGAAGGTCCAGGTCTTGCCATCGCTGAGCTTCTTGACGAGCGGGTAGCTCTCTTCGATATCGGGGTTGGTGCGCCACGCATCGGGCGCATGGAGGCAGTCGAGATCGGGGATGCGCACCGCCTCCCGACCGTCGTTGGTCTCGAAGGTCTGCCCTTCCAGGATGCGGATGCAGCGCCAGGTGTGGTTCTCTTCCCAGTCGGACTGAAGGCTGGTGCGGAGCACGACCCGCATGCCTACCGGAGCCACGACGGTCATGGAACGGATCTTGTCGCCGGGCAGATCGTCGCCCTGCCGTCCCGAGGGAAAGATGCGGGCCTCAAATCGGTCTCCCGAGTAGTTGATCCCGCTATACCCAACGATATCAGCACGACAGTTCTCAGCGATCTCCCACTTCATACATCAACTCCAGTTCGAAGGTGCGCGGGCTCAGCGTGGCCGCGTGCCGGCAGCATACAACAAGGGGAGGCCTCGCGCCGACACACCTAGCCCTCCTGCTGGAGCTACGGCGGTGCTTTGGCTCTCGCATCGGTAGGTCTGTCCCTCCTCTTCTCCCGCTATTTGACATAACGCGCCCACCGTGCTACCCTAGCATTGCAGGTGAGAGTTTTCCACCTCACACCGATCCACCTCAACAAAGGAGCCCACGATCGCTTTCAAGAACGCTGTTGCCCGCCTACCCCTCCCCTCCCCCCTCCGTCTCCTGCGGCGCCCCAAGGCCGCTGGCAGCTCCCGTAAGGCGCTCCGCCCTTCGGCTTCTCCCGCCAAGCCCTCCGACGCCCGCATGAGCGCGTCCCCCTCCGCCCCAGGCAAGGCCGAGCCCACACAGCGCAAGAAGGCCACGATGGCTACTCCCAAACCGCCAGCTCCCGCTTCGGCGGCTCGCGTCGCGTCCGAGAGCGCTGCCACAGTGCAGGCCCAACCCACCGAGGAAACCATGAACGAAACGCCCTCCATCGACACCATGACCGTTCAACCCCACAGCGATGGGTGGGCGCTGAAGATCGACAACCTCAAGGAGCCCGCGTGGGTTGTGAGCACCAAGAAGCGTGCCGTAAAGGCCGCGAAGGATGCCGCTAAGTTCCACGAGGCGACCCTGCGCGTCCTCACCCAGCAGGGCAAGTTGCACAAAGAGTTCGACTACGCGGCCGCCTGATCCCGACTGGAAAGGTCGCACGTCGCGCCGGCCCTCCCCCTTGGAGCGGTCGGCGCAGCTCGTTCCCCAGTCGCCCCCTACGCCAGGTGCTCCGCCAGCGCAGCCCGGCGCTCCAAGCCAGCCAGACCGCCCCACCCCTCGGACAAGCCTCGAACCACGCCATCGCGCACGATGAGCGTCTCGCGTTTGAGGATCCGAGCGCGCTCCGGTGCGTCGGTGAGCAGGGGAAGGATCTCGCGGAGCTTGCCCGCCTTTCCCTCATGCTCGACCAGATCGATCTCAAGCGCGGGGACCTCGCCTTCGCGCAGCGCGAGGTGATGGATCATCGGACGCACATCGACGGTCGACCAGACCACCGCCCGCTTCCCTCGCTTGCCACGACCACCCCGGGCCTTGGAGCGGGTCTTTCCGCGGCGCTCGACCGGGATCTGTTCCGCATCCAGCAGCGCTTGCACCTTCTGGCCGAGGACCGCCGGATCGTCCTCGGGGAGAAAGACGGTCAGCCTGAGCCCCTGAGCTGTCGCCATGAGGGAGGTCTCGCGCAGATCGACCTCGCGCACCGCCAGGACATCGAAGGCCTGAGGGCAGGTGGCGCGGAGCTTGTTCAGCAGCTCGATCGGATCGACCCGCTCGGTGAGGGTGACGTCCATGTAGTCGCCGGTCGACTCTTGGCCGACCGGGGTGGCGGAGGCGAAGGCGACCTTGGGGTGAGGGTGGTGACCCTGGCTGTAAGACAAGGGCGTCTGAGCTCGGCGAAGGGTGCGGATCCAGGCGTTCATGCATTCTAAATGCGAGAGAAAGCGCCCGTTGCCCGTTCGTGCCACGCGGAACCAGAGCCGCTGGACGGCAGGCGGCTCGACGAAGGGCTCGGCGGGGGCGCGCTCAAAGGTCTTCTCTTCTTTGCGGCCCTCGATCTGGTTTCGCAGCATGTGGGCGCAGAGCTCGCGCTCTTGATCGATGACCCCGCACTTATGGCAGCGCTTGTGGCGGCAGTCCTGGGCATGCTTGAGCTCGACCGCGCGAGCCCAGTCGTCTTGGAACCACCGCTTCGGGATCAACACGTCGATGTGATCCCAGGGCAGGCGCTCGTCGAGGTCGCGCTCCCTCAGCGCGTCGTGCACGTCGTAGCCCGTCTCTTCGACGGCCTGCATCCAGAGGTCGAAGCGCAAGTGCTCGCGCCAGGCATCGAAGCGACACCCGAGCTCAAAGGCGCGCTGGAGGAGGTCGGCGGCGCGTCGATCGGCGCGGCTGACCAGGCCCTCTAGGAAGGTCTCTTCGGGATCGTGACGGCCGAACTTGATCGCGGGGTGGCGCCCCAGACGTCTCTGGAGGACATCCTGCTTGCGCACGGTCTCGTCGAGGCCGATCTGTTCGGCCCACTGAAAGGGCGTGAAGGGCTTGGGCACAAAGGTCGAGACGCCCATGTTCACCCGCGCTTTACGGTTGGCTTGCCGGCCGTGTTCGATGGTTCGGACGCAGAGATCGGCGATGGCCTCGATGTCGTCGTCGCGTTCGGTGGGCAGCCCGATCATGAAGTAGAGCTTGACGTGCCCCCAGCCCTTTTCGTAGGCCCCGCGGGACATCTCGAGGAGCTCCTCGTCGGGGATCCACTTGTTGATCACCGCACGGAGTCGCGGGCTGGCGGCCTCGGGCGCAAAGGTGATGCCCGTGCGACGCTCGGAAGCGGCCATGTCGGAGAGCTCGACCGAGTAGCTGTCGAGGCGCAAGCTCGGAAGCGAGACCGCAAACCGCCCTGCGCGGGCCTTTTTGGCGGTGTTGTCGACGAGCTGGCGCACCCGGCTGTGATCGCAGGTCGAGAGACTGACCAGGCTCACCTCTTCGTAGCCGGTGGTCGCGAGGGTGCGATCCAAGAGGTCATCGACCTTGTCGAGGGTGCGCTCCCGCACAGGACGTGTGGTCATGCCCGCCTGACAGAAGCGGCAGCCCTGGGTGCAGCCGCGCAGGACTTCGAGGCTGATGCGGTCGTGGACCTGCTGGGTGAAGGGCACGATGTAGTCGACAGGGAAGGTCGCACCATTCAGATCACGGGTGATGCGCTTGCGCACCTTGGGCGCGTCCTGAACCGGAAGGATCCGGCCGTCTTCGAGGGTCTCGAAGGGGTAGAGCGCCGGCACGTACACGCCCTCGAGCAAGGAGAGGGCCCGGAGCTTCTCGGCCCGTGGACGACCCTTGAGCCGGCGGAGGAGCTGGACGATCTCGAGGATCGCGTCCTCGCCGTCACCGATGACGAAGAAGTCCATGAAGGGGGCGATCGGCTCGGGGTTGAAGACCGCAGGGCCCCCCGCGAAGGTGAGGGGGTGGTCTTCGCCCCGATCCTGCGTGCGCAGAGGGATCCCCGCGAGGTCGATCAGGTTGAGGATGTTGGTGTAGGTCAGCTCGGACTGAAGGGTAAAGCCGATCCCATCGAAGTCCGCCACGCTGTCCTTGGACTCGAGACCGAAGAGTGGCAGATCGCGCGCCCGCAGCTCCCGCTCCATGTCGAGTGCGGGGGCGTAGAGCCGCTCGCACCACGCCCAGGGGAGCTTGTTGACGCACGAATAGAGGATGTGAACGCCCAGGTTGCCGAGCCCGAGATCATAGAGATCCGGGAAGGCCAGCGCCAGCCGAACGTCGACCTCGCCACGGTTCTTGCGCACGGCGTTAACCTCGTCGCCAAGGTATCTACTCGGTTTCTCTACGAGGGGTAGGATCTCTTGGTCGAGGATGGCGGCGAGGTTCATCGAGGTCTCCGAGCGCTGGGTTCACCGATCGCGTGGTGAACGATCTGCGAGCGGGCGGTATAGCTCATCTGCGCGCGGGTGACCTCGAACCGGCCCGCCCAGACGGAGCTCGATGGTCCACAGGCTGCTGCTCACGATCCTCCTCAGCTCTTGCGCAGTCCGCTCCGCGAGCACGGCCCTGCCCGACGAGGCGGCGCGGATCAGCTACCGGGTGGGGCTCGTGGCCGGCTCGGGCGATCGCACGGTGACCGACGTCTTTACCCTCGCCGCCGTGCCAAAGCGTGGGGGCGTGTGGTCCTTCCGGGTCGAGACGTCCGAGAGCAGCATCGAGCAAGGGGCTGGTGAGATCTCCTACAACTCCGACGCCCCGACCCCCGCCGATCCCTGGCCCTTGGTCGCCCAGTTCGCGATCAGCGCCGTCCCTGCCACGATCGCGCTCGACGACCGTGGGCGACCCCTGACCATGATCGATCCGCAGCGCTGGCAGCGGCTCGCGCGCGTCGAGGTGGAGCGCCGCGCCCTCCCACACCAAGCGGCCCAGAGCATCGACGCGCTGCTCGACCCCGAGGGCCTGGTGCGCGATCTGCAGCGAAGCCTGCCCGGCCTCCCCCCCGACCAGGGTCCATGGGAGCGCGAAGAGCACATCGCGGGTCTACCCATCCTCCGCCGCGAGTCCTGCGAGCGTAGCGCACGCGGGGCCCGCACGACCTGGGACTGCGCCGGCACGCTGCACATCGCGGACCCGGAGCTGGGAGCCAAGATCTTCGAGGGCTCCTCGATCACGACGGTCACCGCCGACCGAGCCGGTATGCTGGAGCTCGACACCCTCTACGACGCGACCCTGGTCTTCGTCGATCCTCACTCTGGACAGACCCGCGACCGCCCTATCGCCGGTCGTCGAAGGGTGATACGCCAGTGAACATCCCTCCTGGAGACCCTCGATGATCTCGACCCTCCTGCTCGCGACCTTGGCCTTCGCTGAGCCCCCAATGCCCGGCGACGTCGAGGTCGAGTCCCTGCGAGCCACCGTCAACGACCTGCGCGCCGTGATCCGCACCTCGGGCAACCAGCGCCTCAACGGCGAAGCCAACCGGCACCTTCGGGCCTTGGAGCGCGATCTGGAGCGCCTCGACGCCCTGCGCTTCGACCTGCTAGGACACGCAGCCCTGATCGAGGGGGACCTCGCCGCATGCCGCCTCGAGAGTCCAGATCTTCCGCCTCCGCGCTACCTGCGCTACGATCCCTCGGCCTGGGCCTCCCCCGACGACGCCCCCGAGGCCAAAGATCCCCCTGCGCCTTCAACCCCCGAGGAGCTGGAGCGCATCAAGACCGCGGTGGCCTCGGCGACCTTCTCGAACGCCAAGCTCGACGCGCTCCGGTCTGCGATCCGCGATCGTCACTTCCAGGCCCAGCAGGTGCGCGAGATCCTCGACTGGTTCAGCTATGGGCGCGACAAGGTCGAGGCCGCCGTGATGCTGCACCCACGGGTCATCGACCACGAGAACTGGTTCGTAATCTACGAAGCCTTCAACTTCCCGACGGAGCGAAAGAAGGTCCAGGAGCGGATCGGCGACCTGTAGCGGTCGGGATCAGCGCCCGATCAAGGCGTCGACGTCGCCAGCGAGGCTGTCGATGGTGCCCTTGGCCGCCTCGGGGGCCAGAGGATCGATCTGGACGGCCTTGAGACGCGGGACGATCTCTTCGGCCTCGGGCACGCCGTCGAGGCGCTGCGCGGCCACGTTGAGTCGCTGAGTGACGATGCCGTAGTTCATCTGTTCGAGGCTCATGCGAGCGCGGGCGATCTCGACACGAGCGCTCAGGATCGAGGCTCGCTTGAGCTCCTTGTCGAGGCCCTGCTGAAGCTCGTCGGCCGACTGCTCCGCCTGCTGAAGCTCCGACGCCGCTGCGGCCTTGAGCTCGCGAACCTCGGCCTGCCCGGTGAACCAGACGTAGCCCGCGCCAGCACCTCCGATCACCAAGCCAACCCCGAGCCCGATCGCGAGGAACTTGAGCCGTTCCACCATGAGGTTGGGCTTGGGCGCATCGGCCGAGGCCTTGGCGGGGGTCTTGCGGTCGTCGGTCATGATGAACTCCTTGGATGGATAAGGCTATACCGGCTCGGAAGTGGGCTGTCCGCCAGATACTTCCGCAGAGGGCTCATGAGGGGGCCGGCCGTCGAGGCCCACCGGGACGCGACGCAGGAAGAAAGGGCGTGGGCGACGAGGTCCTGGCCGCTCGAGGGCCAAGGGCAGGCTGACGGCACCGCACAGCCCTATAAGCACCAAGGTGGCTTCGACCAACCGCTCACGGGGTCCAGGTGGCACGACATCGGGCAGGAGGAAGGGCGAGAGCAGCCCGAGCGCCATCGCGGCGAGCCCCACGCCCGCCAGCCCCGGTCGCCCCACACCATGACGCGCTCCGCGAGCCCAGGCCACGGCGCCTAGCACGAGCGCGACCGCCAACAGCACGGCGGTGAACGATGACGGAAACCCCCCCGAGAAGGCGAGCGCGACGCCGGCGGCGCACAGGGTGGTGGCCCCGACATCACGCCATGGGGACGCGAGCCACTGAAGGACCGCCAGGCCCACCGCCACGGCTGCTGCGACTTCACCGGGTTCCCAGGAATCCATGAGCGCTCTCTACCTCGAACCCGCCGCGGACGCTCCCCCGCTTCGAGGATGCGATGAGGCGCGGTCCGGGCTACGGACCGCCCCCGCCTCCGGAGGTCGCCACCATGGGAACCGACGTCAAGATCCAGCACATCCCCTCCTTCGCCGCCCACCCCAGCGCGTATCGCCACTGGACGCTCCGCCTCGACGGCCCTGTCGCCCGCCTGGCCCTCAACATCGACGAGAGAAACGGGCTGCGCCCCGACGACTACCTACTCAAGCTCAACAGCTACGATCTCGGCGTAGATCTCGAGCTGCACGACGCGGTGGAGCGGCTGCGCTTCGAGCACCCCGAGGTGCGCGCGGTCATCGTGACCTCCGACATGCCTCGGATCTTCTGCGCCGGCGCCAATATCCGCATGCTCGCCAGCTCGACCCACGGGTTCAAGGTCAACTTCTGCAAGTACACCAACGAGACCCGCGTCGGCATGGAAGAAGCCAGCGAGGAGTCCGGCCAACGCTACCTCGCCGCCCTCAACGGCACCGCCTCGGGCGGGGGCTACGAGCTGGCGCTCGCCTGCGATGAGATCCTGCTCATCGACGACGGCACAGCGGCCGTCAGCCTCCCCGAGGTCCCGCTGCTCGGCGTGCTCCCCGGCACCGGCGGCCTGACCCGTCTGGTCGACAAGCGCTATGTGCGCAGGGATCTCGCCGACCTCTTCTGCACCAAGGCCGAAGGCTTCCGCGCCCGCGACGCGGTCAAGTACCGCTTGGTCGATCAGTCCTTCCCCCGTAGCAAGTGGGAGGATGGCGTGGCGGCGCGAGCCGCCGAGGTCGCGCAGGCCAACCCCGCGCGCGACACGAAGGGCGTGGAACTGCCTCCGATCCAAGCGCAGATCGACGACGATGGGCGCCGGCTGACCTACTCGTCAGTCACCGTGCAGATCGATCCCGAGCAGCGAACCGCCTCCCTCACGATCCACGGGCCCCAAGAGCCCGCCCCGGCCGACGCCGCCGCGCTTCGCGATCAAGGAGCACAGACCTGGGGTTTCCGCGCCTTCCGCGAGCTCGAAGACGCCCTGTTGCACCTGCGCTTCAACTACGACACCATCGGCGTGATCACCGTGCACACCTCAGGCGACGCCGAGCGGGTGCTCGCCCACGACGCGGTCCTGCACGACCACGCCGGCGACTGGTTCGCCGACGAGCTGCGGTGGTATCGCGCCCGTGTCCTTCGCCGCGTCGACAACACCGCCCGCACCTTCTTCGCCCTCATCGACGAGGGCTCCTGCTTCGTCGGCACCCTCTTCGAGCTCGCCCAGGCCTGCGATCGGCAGTACATGCTCGAAGATGACGACGGCGAGGTCCGCATCCAGCTCAACCTGGCGAGCGAGGGCCTCTACCCCATGTCCACCGGCATGTCTCGGCTACAGGCCCGTTACATCGGTCACGAAGGCGACCTTCGCCGCGCACTCGAAGCGACCGAGCCCCTCACGGGCCCCGACGCCGAAGAGCTCGGCCTCGTCACCCTCTGCCTCGACGACATCGACTTCGAAGACGAGGTGCGGATCGCCATCGAAGAGCGCGTCAGCCTCTCCCCCGACGCCCTGACAGGCATGGAGCAGAACCTACGCTTCGTCGGCGCCGAGAACTGCCAGACCAAGATTTATGGACGGCTCTCAGCCTGGCAGAACTGGATCTTCCAGCGCCCCAACGCCGTCGGCGAGACCGGCGCCCTCTCGCTCTTCGGCCACCCCGAACGCCCCGAGTTCGACTGGCGACGCACCTGAGTCGGTTGCACTCGTGCTCGCCTCCTGATCTATACTCGCGCCCCTGAACACCACCTAACTCTTGTTCCTGGGTACCCCATGAGCCTCGAAGATCCGAAGCCCCGTGGCCTGGTGCTCCCCATCACCTGCTCGGTCTTCGCCATCTCCGTCCTGCTGCCCTTCCTGTGCTGCTGCGGCCTCTGCATGTTGCCTCGCCAGCTCCAGAGCGAAGAGACTCGCGAAGCCCTAGAGGTCCAACGCCAGGAGCGGGCCGAGGCCCGACGAATCGAGGCTGAGCGCCGGCGTCAGGCCAGGCAAGAGGAGCAAGACGCGCGGGTCGCCGCCAAGCTACGGGCCGACGCCGTCGCCGAGGCCCGCGCGAAGCTCACCCCAGACGACCAGCGAGCCTTCTGCCAGGTCATCGACGAGTACGCCGAGCGCTACCGCGCCGCCGAGAACGACCTCCAGAGGGGTCGCGTGCGCACCCAGCGCGGAGAGGCGCTTCGAGGAGCGCTCGATGAAGGCAAGGTCGCCAGGTGGACCGGCCATGTCAAGCGTCTGACGACGACGAACCAAGGCAACGTCTCGATCCAGATCACCTTGCCGTGCGAGCGCTCGGTGCGCCTGGGCACCGCCGAGGGGGAGCTGGTCGATCAGGTCCGCGCCGAGCGTGGGGCGGACACCCTCATCCCCCACGACGCCCCCATCTACGATCAGCTCGCAACGCTCAACCGAGGCGACTGGATGTACTTCTCGGGCGAGCTCATCCCCCACGAACGCGATGGCTTCGAGGACGCGAGCTTCACCGAGGCCGGCACAATGACCGGGCCCTACTTCTTGTTCCGCGTCCAGGAGCTACACGAAGAACCTTGATCCTGGGCGCTCCACCCAGGACCCGGCTCGTCGAGGAGCGGGGAGCGTATTAGCGTAGTGGTACGATCGCTTGTGCCCCCGGAGCCCGCTATGACTCAAGCCTACGTCCAGGCCATGTCCTGCCTGCTGCACGATGACCCGCTCCCCCCGGCGACGGCCTCGGCGCTCGTCCACGCCATGATGCGGGGGGAGCTGCCGCCCTCCCAGACAGCCGCCATCCTCACAGGCTTGGCAGCCCGCGGAGTGACCGACGAAGAGCTTGCGGCGATGGCTCTGGCCATGCGGGCCCACATGGTCCCAGTACGCGCTGAGGGTCCGCTCATCGACACCTGTGGTACCGGGGGGTCCGGGCTGTCGACCGCCAACACTTCAACCATGGCGGCCTTCGTCGTCGCGGGAGCAGGGGGGCGGGTCGCCAAGCACGGGAACCGGGCGAGCTCCGGAA
Source organism: Deltaproteobacteria bacterium (assembly GCA_007693595.1). Taxonomy (GTDB): domain Bacteria; phylum Myxococcota_A; class UBA796; order UBA796; genus REDI01. The sequence continues at coordinate 36,801 of REDI01000085.1, forward strand.
CGTGCGGGAGCTCCGACCTGCTCGAAGCGGCAGGGCTGAGGCTACAGGTGCCCCCCGAACGCGCGAGCGAGCTCCTCGACGCCGTGGGGCTGGCCTTCTTGTTCGCCCCCGCCTACCATCCCGCCGTTCGCCACGTCGGCCTCGTTCGCAAGGAGCTGGGTTTTCGAACCGTTTTCAACCTCCTGGGCCCGCTGTGCAACCCCGCGGGCGCGACCCTGCAGGTCATCGGAGTGAGCGACGCGGCGGCCGCGCCTTTGATCGCGCGCGCCTTGGCCCGGCTGGGGAGCGAGCGCGTCATGGTGGTCCGTGGCGAGGACGGCCTCGATGAGATCACCCTCACCGGCCCCACCCGGACCTGGACGCTGCTCGGGGGCGAGATCGTCGAGGGGGAGATCGTGCCGGAGTCCCTCGGGCTCGCCCGGTGTGATCCCGAGGAGCTCCGAGGCGGAGACGTTACGACCAACCTTCGGATCTTCCATGAGGTGCTCCAAGGAATGACCGAGAGCCCCCACGCCCGGCTCGTTCTCCTCAACGCTGCCGCCGCCCTACACACCGCTGGACTGGCCGCCGATCTGCGCGAGGGCCTGTCCGCAGCCACCGAGAGCCTGCGGGGCGGTCACGCTCGTAGGGTCTTCGAGCGCTATCACGAGCGCGCCGGCTCACCCCCCTGATCGCATCTATCGGGTCCCGCGACCTTCGGGCCAACGAGCTCTGCCCACGCGTTATCCTCCGTTCGCTTCACGCTCGACGCCTACGCGCCTCGCGCTCGCTACTTCACCGTCTCACGGTCGGAGCCCTATGCCTCCCACCCCTCGTCCGACGCTGGCGGATCGCGCCCTTGAGAACCTTGTTCACCAGTTCGCACGCCCGATGGACGCGCTGCGAGAGCTGGTCCAGAACGCGCTGGACTCCGGCTCTCCTCGGGTCGACGTTCGGATCGGCGCGGCCCCCCTCCCCCAAGACGCCTCCAAGGCGCTGATCACCCTTGGGATCCACGACACCGGCGAGGGGATGGACGAGCAGATCATCGACACGCGGCTGACCCGGCTCTTCGCCTCCGACAAGGCTGGGGATCTCACGCGCATCGGTCGATTCGGCATCGGCTTCTCGAGCATCTTCGCGCTGGAGCCCCTGGCCGTCCTCGTTCAGACCGGCCGGCTCGGAGAGTCGTGGGAGCTGCTCTTCTATCCTGACCGTGGCTTCGACAAGGTGCGGCTAGACGAACCCCTCACCGGCACTCGGATCACGCTCTTCCTCAAGAAGCGCGTCGACGAGATCGAGCCCTTTCTTCACGAGGTCCGCGAGACGCTGATCCACTGGTGCGGCTACAGCGATCGTCCAATCCGATTCTTCGACCAGACCCGCCCCTCCACGAGCCCCTCCACGGCGAGCGACGATCCGTTCCAGATCGGCGATCCCGAGGAGTCCTACGAGCTGCTCAACCGCCCCTTCGCCTTACCCGATGCCCTGAGCACCTACGAGGTCCAGACCGCTCGCGCCCACCTCCTCGTCGGGGTGAGCGAGCAGCCCCACATCACCTTCCTGGGCGGCGGGCTGACCCTCGCGACCAGCGAGCGCCACGAAGTTCTTGGTCCCTACGCCGATTCACTTCGGGGCCTCTCCCTGATCGTGCGCGCCGACGGCTTGGAGCAGACCCTCACCCGGTGCGGGGTGATGCACACCACCCACTTCGCGGACGTCATGGACGAGGTCGTCGAGGCAGCGGGCACCTTTCGGGCACAGCTTCTGACCGAGGTCTCCGAGGCCTCCGAGCTCGGCGGGGATCTCTCCCGCTGGTTCTCACCCTTGCGCTACCTGGTCCGCGCGGCTCCCGGACGCGGTGAGGCGTGGAGACAGATCTGTTCTATCCCCCTCTTTCCCGGCCATGACCGCCTGATCTCAGCTCTCGAGCTGGAGCGGCAGCGAGGTCGGGCAGGGGGCCTCTTGCTGCACCCCGGCGACGGCCCCCTCGCCGACGCGCTGGACGCGGAAGGCTACGTGCAGGTGCGGGCCACTCCCGATGCCCTCGAGCTCCTCTACGAGCTACACCGCCCGACCTTCGGGCAGGGGCGCCCCCCCCGATCCGAGCTCTTCGTGCGCGCGGACGAGCGCTTCGCCTTACCCCAGACCCTCGATCTGGCGTCCCTACCCCCGGCGGAGAGCGCGCTCTTCCAGAGCTGCCAGGGGACCGTCTCGGTCGCCACCCAAGACAGGGTCTTCCTGACCTTCGGACGGGTCGCCTCCACGGGGCCCCGAACCCCGCTGGTCCTGCGAGGCGCGCGAGGAGGGCGGCTCTTCGCGGTGGTCGAGCCCGGCCTCTTTGGCGCCATGTGGGAGTGGGTGACCCGCCGCACCCTCCTGGTCAACGTCGACCACCCCCTCGCGCAGCGCGCTGCGATCGCGGCCTGGTCGACACCTCGAGCGGCCAGCCTCGCCCTCGCCTACGCCGTGCTCCAACAAGACCCCGACCATCATGACGCCTTGAACGACATTCTCAACCTGGGGGCCTCGTGAACCACGACGAGATCGCCGCCCTGATCGCTCCGCACCGTCGACCCGGCACCTTCGTGGAGCGCCGTCGATTCAGCCTGGACCGCGACCGCGCCATCGCCAAGATGCGAGCCTTCAGCCTCGCGGATCCCACCACCGCCATCCTGGAGCTGATCCAGGCGGCGAACCTGACCGGGGCCAAGGCCCTCGCCATCGACACCCAAGACACGGAGCTCTCGATCGCCTGGACCGGGGGCACCTCCATACCTCCCGAGATCCTCGCCAACCTGCTCGACGCGCTCTTCGAAGACCAGAGGGACGTCGAGCGTCGCGGATACCATCAGGTCGCCGTCGGAGTGAACGCCATGCTCCAGCTCGAGCCCACCTCGATGCGGGTCGAGAGCGGTGACGGGACGCTTGAGGGCAGCTCGTGGCTCAGCCTCGACGCCGACGTTCTGACCCAGAGCGGGCCCAGCGAGCAGGCCGTCGAGGGCACGGCGCTCCTGGTCCGGTTTGCGAGCGCACGCGAAGCTCGCCAAGCGTGCAACGCCTCGATCATCGCGCACCGGGCCGCCCTCTCTCGCGCCACCATCTCGATCGACGGCTACACCGCCAACCGGATGTGTCCCGTCACGCTCCAAATGTCCGAGAACGCCGAGCGTTTCGAGGTCATCGAGCTACCGGGCGTACGGGGATCGCTCTGCGTCGGACCTGGGATCCACACCACGACCTTCGCGATAGGCGGCGTTCACATCACCTCCAAATCGATCTTCGGAGGTCGCGTGGGGGGTGTCGTGATCGACGACCGCCTCCGAAAGACAGCCGATATGTCGGACATCGTGGAAGATGATCGATTCCTGCAGCTCCTTGAGGATCTCGAGCCGATGGTCGTCCGCTTGATCGGGAGCGGCGCACCCCCCGCCTGGAGCGACCCAGAAGGATCACGTCCGAGCGAGACGCTCTCAGAGCTGCCAGCACGCATCCCGCAGGTGGCGCCGCGGGCACCGCTGATGCGTCACGTCCTGGCCCGATTGCCTCCTGACGAGCCGATCTTCTGGGTTCTCCCGGAGTCCTCAAGCTCCCTTATCGAAGCCTGCGATCCGCTCACCCTGCCCTTTCGCGTCTTGCGATTAACTCCGGAGCAAGCAACTCTAGCGCTCGAGGACGCCCCTCAGCTCGTCCAGCTCCAGAGCCCGGCCGACATCGGCTTCGTTCAGCGGATCGCGGAGCGCTCCCAGCGATGGATCTCCACCGAGATCCGTGGCGAAGCGCTGTCTCGGGCCCTGGGCTCTCCCACCGAAGGCGTCCTCACCGTCCGGCTACACACCGAGGGGGCTGATCCCAAGTGGGACGCCTCAGGTCGCGCCGACGGCCTCCCGACGCTGGTCATGATCGACGACAAGCCCAGGCACCTCTTGCGTCTGCCCTCGCGCATTCCGCATGTAAGCGCGATCCTTGCCCTTTTCAAAGACGAGCTGAAGCGACTCTCGAGCGAAGTGGTGCTCACCAGCCTGTCCACCGCGATCCGCGACGTCCTTCCCTCGCTGCTCCGTCGTGCCCTGGCGGGTGGCGGCCAGAGCGTAGAGGTCGCCCGACACCTCCTCGAGACCTTCGCCTCTCCCGTCGTCCGCCGAGGAGCCGAGGGTCGGCTGCACCTCCAGGCCCACCTCCCTTCCGCCTGGGGTGAGGACCATGAGACGCTGCTCGACCTCCCGCTCGCTCTCACCCGAGCAGGCCCGTTGACCCTGCGGCGCCTGATCCAGGTCCAGGGCACGCGCCGAGTGTTCGATCTTCTCGACCCCGGCGAAGCTCTACCTCTGAGGCCCTTGGAGGATCGGTTCGGCCTCGGGCACATACGGAACCCAGGTTCCGCGAGGGACCCGCTCTTCATGTTCGGCCACCGCAACGGTCGGTGGCAGCCCTTCCACGCGGAAAGCGAGCTCCCCTCCTTCGACGAGGCCTACGTCCTTGAGGCCCAGGTCGAGCCCACGAAGGCCCCCGAGGGCTGGGTTGAACACCCGACCTCCATCCCCTTCCTCACCCACTGGGCCCAGAGCGGCTCCCTGCCGGACCCCGATCATGGCAAGCACCGCCTGGCGCTACACCTCGACGAACGGCTGAGGGTCCAGCCTCCTGAGGGCGCGACGATCTTGGTGACGGTCCGGTGCGAGCTGGCCAGGCTCGGCTTCGCGACCGATGCGCTGCGCTTGGTGGACCAAGGCGGGCACGTCGTCTCCCTGTCCGAGGCGATGTCCGAGGGGCGCCACCGCTTCGCCCTCCGCGGCGGCCCCCGTGTCGAGCGAGATCGACTGATCGTCCTACCCTTCCTCGCGCTCCGGGCCTTGGACCAGCTCAGCCACAACCGAGGAGCTGGGCCTCTTCCGATGGCCGACGCCCAGCTCCTCGGTGGTGGCTCCCTGCTGGGTTCGCCCCGGTGGCTCGTGCGTCGCGAGGTCGACTCCGACGGACTGACGGGCTTTTTGGCGCTGGCCTTCGATCCCTTGGTGCGATCCGGCGTGATGGTGGACACCTCACACAGCCTCCACCTGCTGACCGCTCCGTGCCTCGGGGCTGCATGTACGGGTCAGATCCGGCTGAAGGGCCGCAACAACCTGCACCCACTCCAGCTTCAGCGACTTCGGTCCACGACGCGCATGCTGTACCGCGACCTCCTCCCCCTCCTCGACGAGACCGGCCCGCGCGGCGAGGCCGCGCGACGCGACGCCGCTCGCTTCGTGCTCTCGCAGGACGACCCCCTCGACGGCTTCACCGAGAACCTCGCAGCCTCCATCTCGCTCCCAAAGCACGATCTGACCTTGAAGGGCTGGCTCGACCTCCATCCCGAAGACCGCCCGGCCCTGCCCGATTCGTGGCGGGTCACGACCGACGACACGCCCTCGTCGACCAAGCCAAGTGACCTGCTCTCCTCCCTCGTCGAGCCAATCTCCCATTACTTGAGCCTGCAGCTCAAGGAGCCGCTCCGTTTTCACCCTGAGGCGCACGCGCGCAAGACCTTCTACGCCCGCGACATCGGCACGAGGACGGTCAAGCTCCTGGTTCCAGCCACCCAGCTGACGCGCCTCGAGACCACCGAAGACCCCCACACTCAGCGCTTCGTGATGCGGCTGCGCGCCCTCGACACGATCATCCAAGACCTCGGGCTGACGATCGACCGCGCCGAGGCTGCGATCTCGCTGCTCTCCACCGAGGGAGACTCGAGGTAGCCGGCCTCGACGAGTCGAGGGCGACGAGGCTCCGAGGACAGGGCGCGCTCAACGTCGGACCTTGCGGCTCTGTCACATCGCATTATTGTATTACTGTAGTGGCACAACACGACGCCGCCGGGTGGACTCGCCGTAGGACAGAAGGATGAACCAAATCTATCTTCAAACCACACCTCCTCTGCGCTGGGGAGCCCTCCCATGCTGAGGCTGCGCGAACCCCCCGGCGTCCTCGGCAAGATCGTGGCCCGAACGGTGCGCGAACTCCCCGAAGGCGCACCCGGTCCGCGCCGCGCCTCGTCGCCCAGACCCTTCGCCGAGGCCCTGCGCGCCCCCGGCCTCTCGCTGATCGCCGAGCTCAAGCCCCGGTCCCCCAGCGAGGGGGACCTTCGCCCCAGCGTGAGCCCCGAAGACGTCGCCCCCGCCTATCGACACGCTGCGGCGATCTCGGTGCTCATCGATGGGCCTTCCTTCGGGGGCAGCCTCGACCTCTTGGCGCGGATGCGGAGCCTCGTCGACCGGCCGGTGCTGGCCAAGGGCTTCTTCATCAGCGAGGTCCAGGTGCGGCAGGCCTGGTCTGCCGGAGCCGACGCCGTGCTGCTGATGGCCTCGATCCTGCCGCCGCCGAGCCTTGAACACCTGCTCGGTCTCGCGACGGATCTGGGCCTGGGAGCGCTGGTCGAGGCCCACGACGCCCGCGAGCTCGAGGAGGTCCTCGCGAGCGGTGCCGAAGTGATCGGGGTAAACAGTAGGGATCTGACCCGCTTGAGCATCGATCTGGGACGGGCCGCCACCCTGCTCGCGACGGTGCCGACCAACCGCGTGCGGGTGGCCGAGAGCGGCCTGCACACCCGCGCCGACGTCGATCGGATCCGCGGCGTGGCCGACGCGGCGCTCATCGGCACTGCGCTGATGACCTCGCCCGACCCCGCCGCGCGCATCGCGGAGCTGGGGCTCCGGTCATGCTGATCAAGGTCTGCGGGATACGGAGCCACGACCAGGTCGAGGCCTGCCGCGAGGCTGCCGTCGATCTCATCGGACTGAACTTGGTGCCTGGGGCACGGCGGGCGATCTCGAGGGCGACCGCCCGCGCCCTGGTCGCCGCCATCGACGGCCCGATGAGGCTCGCGCGAGAGGACTCCCACCGCTTCGGCAGCGGCAGGCCCCGCGCCGTCCTGCTCACCCGCGACGCGCCGCTCTCGACCGTGCTCGAAGACCTCCACGCCACCGGCGCCTGCATCGCGCAGCTCCACGGCGAGGAGTCTCCGGCCGACTGCGCCGAGGTTCGACGACGCGCCAAGGTGATCAAGGCCCTGCCCGCCCCCTCTGCCCTCGCGCGGGCTCCATCCTACCGCGAGGTCGTCGACGCCTTTCTGATCGACGGCGTAGAGCCAGGCAGCGGACAGCGGTGGGCGGAGCCGGCGATCGTCGGCCCGAGGTTGTGCGGCCTTCCGCTGATCCTCGCGGGAGGACTGCATCCCGGCAACGTAGTTCAAGCCATCGCTCAGAGCCGCCCCGCGGGTGTCGACGTCGCCTCGGGCATCGAACGCGACGGACAGCCCTGCCCCTCTCTCATCGCCGCCTTCTGCGAAGCGGCCCGAACCTCTGGAGTCCCCGCATGATCCACGATGGACGCTTCGGCCGCTTCGGCGGCTTCTACGTCGCTGAGCCGCTCTTGCCCGCCCTCGAAGCGCTGGAACAGGCCTGGCTCGACGCCCGCGAGGACTCCGACTTTCAGGCCACCTTCCGCGCCCTGCTGTCCGACTACGCGGGGCGTCCCACCCCCTTGTATCGCTCCCCCGCCCTCTCCGAGACCCTGGGATGCACGGTCTACCTCAAGCGCGAAGATCTGCTCCACGGCGGCGCCCACAAGACCAACAACACCCTCGGTCAAGGCCTGCTCGCTCGGAAGATGGGCTGCCGCCGACTCATCGCCGAGACCGGCGCCGGACAGCATGGGGTCGCCACCGCGATGGTCGGCGCCTTGCTGGGCCTTGAGGTGCGCGTCTTCATGGGGGCCCTCGACGTGGCCCGCCAGGCACCCAACGTCCAGCGCATGCAGCTCTTCGGCGCCGAGGTGGTGCCGGTGGAGGCGGGAGCCAGGAGCCTTAAAGACGCGATCAACGAAGCGATGCGCTACTGGACCGAGCACATCCGCGACACCTTTTACGTCTTTGGCACCGCGGCAGGCCCCCACCCCTACCCGTCGATCGTGCGGGACTTCCAACGGGTGATCGGTGAAGAGATCCGTCGCGAGGTCCTCGCGCGGCACGGGCGACTTCCAACGGCCGTGCTGGCCTGCGTGGGGGGCGGCAGCAACGCCATCGGCGCCTTCGCCCCCTTCCTCGACGACGCCGAGGTCGCGCTGATCGGCGTCGAGCCGGGCGGAGAGGGCCTCGACAGCGGCAAGCATGGCGCGACCCTGAGCCGTGGCGAGCTCGGCTGCGTGCACGGGTCCCTGTCGCTCCTCCTCCAGGACAGCCACGGCCAGGTCCAGGAGGCCCACAGCATCTCGGCGGGCCTCGACTACCCCGGCGTCGGACCCGAACACGCCCACCTGCGCCAAACCGGCCGCGCCATCTACGACAGCGCCACCGACGACGAGGCCCTGCGCGCGTTCGCCTGGCTCTGCCGCAGCGAGGGGATCCTGCCTGCGCTGGAGTCCTCCCATGCTGTCGCCGCGGCCCTTCGGTTGACCGAGCGCTTCGACTCCGACGACGTCGTGGTCATCAACCTCTCGGGCCGAGGCGACAAAGACCTCGCCCACGCCATGTCCGCGCTGGAGGCTCGACGATGAGTCGCTTTTCCGATCTGATCCCTACCGTTCGCGCCCAGGGTCGCGGCGCCTTCGTGCCCTTCGTAGTCCTTGGCGATCCCGATCTGGCCACCAGCGTCGCGCTCGCCCGAGCCCTGTGTGAGGCCGGATCCGACGCCCTAGAGCTGGGTTTTCCCTTCTCTGATCCTCCCGCCGACGGTCCTGTGATCCAGGCCGCCGACGTGCGCGCCCTGCAGGCCGGCACCACGCCACCCGCCTGTTTCGAGGCCATCGAGTCGATCCGAGGCTTCACCCAGGTCCCCATCAGCCTGCTCGTCTACTACAACCTCGTCCTGCGATTCGGGATCGACGCCTTCTACGCCCGTGCCGCCGAAGTCGGCGTCGACGCCGTGCTGATCGCCGATCTCCCCCCCGAGCACGCCGGCGAGATCCTCACCGCTGCCGAAGCCCACGGCGTCGATCCGGTCTTCCTCGCCAGCGAACTCTCCACGCCCGTCCGCCTCCGCCGGATCGCCGAGGTCTGCCGTGGCTACGTCTACTGTCTGGCTCGGGTCGGGGTCACAGGCACCCGCAACGATCTCGGGGCTGCCGTCGGCGAGAGCCTGGCCCGCTTCCGCGAGGCCTTCGATCTGCCGCTCTTGCTCGGCTTTGGGATCTCGAGTCCCGCTCACGTACGCGCCGCGCTAGCGAGCGGGGCGGATGGGGTGATCGTCGGCAGCGCCATCGTGCGCCAGATCGAGGCCCACCTCCAAGACCCCGACGCCATGCGCCGCGCCGTTCACGACACCGCCCGCGCCTTACGCGAGGCCACCTCTCTCCCTCCAACGCAGAGCGAACCATGCTGATCGTCCTCCAACACGATGCGACCCAAGCCCAGATCGACCAGGTCTGCGACGCGATCACCGAGCTGGGCTTCGAGCCCCGCACCATGCCCGGAGGCCAGCGCACCGCCATCGGTGTCGTCGGCAACGAAGGCCCGATCGACGCCGGGCGCTTCCACGGCCTTCCCGGCGTGCTCCGCGCCATCCCCGTCACCGTGCCCTACAAACTCGTCAGCCTCGAGTGGAAGCCAGCGCGCACCGTCATCACCCTCGACAACGGCACCCGGATCGGCGGGGAGGCCCTCACGATCATGGGCGGACCCTGCTCGGTCGAGAACGAGGTGCAGCTCATGACCACCGCCGAGAAGGTCTTGGAGGCCGGCGGGACCGTGCTCCGTGGGGGCGCCTTCAAGCCGCGCACCTCACCCTACGCCTTCCATGGCCTCGGCGAAGAGGGACTGCACCTCCTGGTCAAGGCGCGAGAGCGCTTCGGGCTCGCGATCATCACCGAGGCCATGGACGTCGAAGGCGCCCGCCTGGTCGCCCAACACGCGGACATCGTGCAGATCGGCGCCCGCAACATGCAGAACTACCCGCTCCTGCGCGAGGTCGGACGCCTGGGTCGCCCGGTCATGCTCAAGCGAGGCATGTCCGCCACCGTCAAGGAGTGGTTGCTCGCCGCCGAATACATCCTCTCCGAGGGAAATACCCAGGTCATCCTTTGTGAACGAGGGATCCGAAGCTTCGACAGCTCGACCCGCAACGTCATGGATCTGGGCGCCATCGCTCATGTGCGCACCCTCTCGCACCTCCCCGTCCTCGCCGACCCCTCCCACGCGACCGGCCGCCGTGAGCTCGTCACCCCCATGGCCCGAGCTGCCGTCGCTGCGGGCGCCGACGGCATCATCGTCGAGACGCACCCCAACCCCGCCCACGCCCTCTCCGACGGCCAACAGGCCCTCTTGCCAGAGCAGTTCGCCGAGATGGTCAAGCAAGTGCAGACCATCGGGACCTCGATCGGAAGGAGCATCCAAGCCCTCCGAGGGGCCGCGTGACGGTCTCCGTCGCGATCCCAGGCAGCAAGAGCCTGACCCACCGAGCGCTCCTGCTGGGCGCGCTCTCGTCGGGACCGTGCCGAGTGAGCAACCCCTTGATCGGGGCGGATTGCCTGTCGACGTTGGGGGTGTTGGAGGCGCTGGGCGCCCGTACACAGCGGGAAGGCGACGACATACTCTTCGAGCCGATCCGTGACCTTCATCCGACCGACGCGGCGCTCGACTGTGGCAACTCCGGCACTACGCTTCGGCTCATGCTGGCTCAGGTGGCCCGGTTGGAAGGGTCGAGCACGCTCACCGGCGATGCCTCGCTGCGGGGGCGACCCAACGCGACGCTTCTCGCCGCCTTGGAGTCATTGGGTGCGCGGGTGCGAAGCGAAGGTGGGCGAGCGCCGGTGATCGTCCGTGGGCCCATCCGAGCCGGTCGGATCAGCCTGCCGAGCAAGGGGAGCAGCCAGTACGCCTCGGGCCTGCTCCTCGCGTTGCCGCTGCTCCACGCTTCGAGCCAACTCTTCTTAGAGGCGCCCATCTCCTCCCGTCCCTACCTCGACCTCACGCGCCAGACGGCCGCTGCCTTCGGGTTGGAGCTGGGCATGACCGAAGAGGCGGGGGGGCTGCGCTTCACGATCCCGGGGGGGCAGCGTCCACGCGCCGCCTCCTTCACCGTCGAGGGGGACTGGTCGACCGCGGCCTTCCCGCTCGTGGGGGGGGCGATCGCTGGGCAGCCGGTGCGGCTGAGGGGGTTGCGCGCCGACAGCGTTCAGGGTGATCGGGCGATCGTCGAGATCATGCGCCGCTTCGGGCTCGAGGTCGAGGTCGCGAGCGACGAGGTGCGGCTCGAGCCGCGCGAGCGGGTGGCGCCCGGCGCGATCGATCTTGGAGCGACCCCCGATCTCTTCCCCGCGCTCTGCGCCCTAGCCGCCCGCACCGAGGGGACGACGGTGCTGAGGGGGGCCCCGAGCCTCCGCCACAAGGAGTGCGACCGGATCGCCGCCATGGTCCGCGGCCTGCGCCAGCTCGGGCTGAGTGCCGAGGAACGACCTGATGGAGCGCAGATCGTCGGCAAGGCCGAGCTTGGCCCTTCAGAGACGTTGATCCAGAGTGAGCACGACCACAGGGTCTACATGGCCTTTTCGGTGCTCGGCCTGGGGGCCAAGAGCGAGATCACCGTCGACGGGGCGGGCTGCGAGGCGGTCTCGTATCCGGGGTTCGGGGCGATGCTGGGCGCGCTACGGGAGGCGATCGCGTAAGGGGGCGAGGTGCCCGGGACAGGGCGAGGCGGGCCCATGGGCCCCTCGCCCTGTCCCCGCGACCGGAGAGATGTCCTGGACAGGCAGGGCCCATGGTTTCGGTGGTTGGAAAATGCGGTTGGCTTGGGAGCAGAGTTTGGCACGGGTCGAGCGCTGCGCTTGTGATACGCTGAGATATGAGATCGAGACGGTCTTGGTTGCTGAGTTCGTTGGTCGTGGCCCTCGCGTTGGTGGCCATCTTCTATGTGCTGTCCTCTCCGACCCTGCCCACCGGCAGCGACCCCGCGCCGGCCCTCTCGGAGCCCAACGCCTCTCCCTCCCCTCCGCCGGAGAGACCCGCGCTCCCGGACGAGCCGCGGGCCGAGCCTGCCTCCGCCGAGCCCGACGACCCCCTCACCGACGACGCCCCCCCCACCGCCGCCACCGTGCACGCGAGCCTGGCCGCCTACCTCAATCGGGTCGCGGTGATCTGCCCCCTCCCGGACTCCATCGACGACGGGATCCCCTTCGGAGCCGAGCTCCTCTGGATCGACGCACAGCGTACCGTAAGCGCAGTCGTCGACGAGCTCGAAGGCTCCAAGGTGATCTCCATCAACGATCCCGACGACCCCGACTCCCTCGTCGCCTCGTTTCATCTCCGGTGGGCCGCGAAGGCGTGGGGAGAGCAAGTCCCCTGCCACATCGAGCCCGTCGAGTTCGGCACGGTGGAGCTCACCATCAAGACCGAAGAAGGCGAGCCTCTGCACGGCAACTTCGCAACGTCCTGCGCCGAGCGGGGCCAGCTCGAGCGAGGGCGTCTGATCCTGACGCGCGCCGTCGCGATGACGGAGTGCCACCTCATCGTCCTGCCCTCAAAGGAGCGTCCGGACTGCGCTGTCTCGCGGGTGATCCCAGGACCGGAGCCCGGTGAGACCCTCGAGATGTCGCTGACCGCGCCTTGTGACGGTTCGGAACACTCCATCCTCCAGCCGGTCAACGCCCCGCCGAAGGAGCGGCCCCCCAAGGCGCCGAAGCGCTCGGATCAGCTTGTCGAGGCGGAGCGCCTGCGCGACGAGCTCCCCGACGACAGCGATGGGGCCAAGCTGCTCGACCGTTGGATCCAGGAGCTCCGAGTCAGCCTAGAGATCGAAGAGATCTACTCGATCCTCGACGAGCCCGAGATCAGCCCAGAGGATCAGGAGGCCGTGTTGGACGAGATCGTCGACGTCACGCTCAAGGCCGGCGAGAACTAGCTGATGTTCTGACGTTGGCGCTCCACGTCAAGTCTGGTGAAGGCGAAGCAGCTGCTCCGGCCTGGGTCGCCCAGCCACGGCTGCGAGCTGCCTCATCGGGGCCTTCTCGGGGTGGGGTCCGTCCAAACCGAGGTGCTCCGTGCCGGACTCCACGTGTCATCCCTGCTAGATTGAGCGCATGAAGTCCAACCTAAAACGGATCCTGACTTCGCTGATCGTCGCCCTCGCGCTGGTGGCGATCCTCTACGCGCTGTCCTCTTCGACCCTGCCCACCCACAGCGATCCCGCACCGGCCCTCTCGGAGCCCATGGCCTCTCCCGGCCCCCGCACGGAGCGACAAGCGCTCCAGCGCGCGCCGCGCGCCGAGCCCGCACCCCCCGCAACGGAACCCGCCGAGACCGAACACCCCCACTCCGCAGCCAACGTACACGCGAGCCTGGCCGCTCACCTCCAGCGGGTCGCGGTGAGTTGCCCCCTGCCGGACTCCATCGAAGACGGACCCGCCTTCGGAGAAGAGATCCTGTGGATCGACGACCAGCGGGTCTTCAGCGCGGTCGTAGACGAGCTCGAAGGCTCGAAGCTGATCTCCATCATGGATCGCAACAACCCTCTGGCCTTGATCGTCCCTTCGTTCCATGTCCGGTGGGCCGCGCAGGCGTGGGGCGAGCAGGTCCGCTGCCACATCGAGCCGGTCGAGTTCGGCACGATCGAACTCACCATCAAGACCGACGACGGCGAGCCCATGCACGGCAACCTCGCGAGGGTCTGCGGCGAGAAGGGCGTGCTTGATGAGGGGCGCCTGGTCCTGTCGCGCGCGGTCGCCATGCCTCAGTGCCACCTCGTCGTCCTACCCTCCGAGGACCGACTCGAGTGCTCGGTGTCGCGGTTGATCCCCGGTCCGACCCCAGGGGGGACCGTTCAGATGGAGCTGATCGCGCCCTGCGACCTCTCGGAAAACTCCTTCCGGCATCCCGTCAACGCCCCTCCCAAAGAGCCACCACCCGAGAGTCCGTCGCTGTCGGAGCAGCTCGCCGAAGCCGAGCGGCTGCGCGAAGAGCTCCCCGACGACAGCGAGGGCGCCCTGGTCCTGGATAGGCGGATCCGCGAGATTGAGGCCAGCCTGGAGTTCCGGGAGATCTATTCGATCCTCGATGAGCCAGATCTCAGCCCAGAAGACCGAGAGGCCGTGATGGACGAGGTCTTCGACTTTATGCTGGAGGTCCAAGAGGACTGATCGATCCGCGCCGTGGACGCGCGATCAGGGGACCCCTCGGTCCCGAGAGGACAAGGCACGCCTCCCACTCGCCCATCACCTAACAAGCGTTAGGTCATAACGCCCGTTATAGTATGTTTTTTCCTTGACCAGAGGTCATGGATCTGGATAGATGGCCGCCGTTGTATCCCCAACTGAACGGAGCCAATCATGCATCGTATCCTCCTCATCTCTCTCGTTCCTGCCTTCCTCGGCTGCCTGGGTCTCTTCAGCGGCAATCCAGACCGCTTCTACTGCGAGTCCTACCTCGACTGCATCGCCGAGACCGAGCCTACGCTCCTCGCGCAGACCGAAGCGACCTACGGCGAAGATGGAGCCTGCTGGGGCAACGGGAGCGACGAAGAGTGCGAGCGCGCCTGTCAGAGCGGCCTCGACGCCATGGCGCTGCTCCACCCCTCGGAGCCAACGTGCGACGCGGGCCTGATCGAAGACTCCGACGCGGAGGTCATCTTCCAGCCGTTGAGCGGAGAGTACGCATTAACCTACTCTCCACCCACAGATCCCCGGTGCCTATACGAACTCTATAGCACAGAGCCTTGGTACGTTGACATCCATCCCGGCTCCATGGAGATCGAGAACGACATCTACGCCTATGGATTTCAGTGCACCCTGAGCTACACCCTTGGCTTCAGCTGCCCTGAAGCGTTCGCCGACTGGTTCATCGACTCGAGGACCTACGTGGAGTTTCGGGACACCTTCGAAGGGGACTGGACCTCGTCAAGTACCTTCGAAGGGATCGTTCGGGTAGATATCCGATGCGATGGCGATTGTGAGTTCCATAACCTCGAAGGTCGCTGCACCACCGAGTTCCCCTTCAGCGCCGTTCGCCGGTAGACCGTCCTACAGGCTCACGGCTGCAGCGGGAACGGCGGCGGGTTACGCTCCCTCGCCCGGAGGTTTCCATGGCTGACCGCTTCCCCGATCTGCAGGCCTTCTGGCCGTACTACCTCTCGGAGCACCGCAACGCACACAGTCGCCGGCTCCACTTCGTAGGCACCACGGGCTTCCTCGCCGCCTGTGCTGCGAGCGCGGCCATAAGCCCCGTGCTCTTCCCGGCCGCCATGGCGGGCTTCGTCGCGATCGGGCGCCGCGCCGTGAGCAAGGCCGAGCCCAAGAGGCGCTCCCTGCTTCACGTCGCCGGCATGATCGCGCTGCCGACCCTGGCGAGCCCTGTGCTCTTCCCGGCCGGAGTGGCCTTCGCCTACGGCTGCGCGTGGCGTGGACACTTCGGCCACGAGAAGAACCGCCCCGCCACGTTCGAGTACCCTGTCATGTCGCTGGCGAGCGACCTGCGCATGTGGGGGCAGATGGTCCAGGGCAACCTCTGGACAGGCGACGACCCCGCCGCGGAGCTCGGAGTGGCCGAGCCCATCGCCAAGGCCGGCTAGCCATCCTTCAGGGGTCCGGACCGGGCCGACGGGAGCGTGGGTCAGGGCGCCGGCTCGTTCAAGTCGACGACGACCACACGCTCGGCCCGTTCGCGTCGGATCTTGACAGCCACCTTTGAGACAGAGGGATCTTCGAGCCGCTGGACGATGCTCATGACCTCGGCCAAGTTCCGAACAGGTCGTTCGTCGATGGCCATCACGACATCACCGGAGCGAAAGCCGAGTCGGTGGGGTAGCGTCCCTCTCTGGATCCCCGAGATCCGGAAGCCCTCGGGCTGTCCGCTCGCGCCGTTGACCGGCACGGCCCGGAGCGTTCGGATGAACTCTGTAGGGTCGTCGAGCGCGGCCCGCACCGAGCCCGGCCGCGCCTCCGCGATCCTCGCTGGCGCCTCCTGGGTCGGGACTGTGCCTTGCCGAGGGGAAGCACTCGAAGGGGCAGCAGGGGGATCAGCGCGGGTGGGGCCGCCGACCCGAGGCGGGGCGTCGGGCTCCGGCTTGGCGACATCGAGGGAGCGCTCGGACGGCTCCAGCGGTCGAGCGGGGGGCTCCGAGAGCTCGATCGACACCTCGGGTGGGTCGGTAGACCAACACGCCGCCAGGCCTAGGAGGATCGGGACGGGGAAGAAGGCTCTCACGCTTGGCTCCAGCGCTGAGGTCGGTGAGACTCGGAACGACGCGAGGCTCTCCCTCTCCCTAGCGCTTCCGTCGTCACGCCGCTCCCGCCTGAGACCATGAGGAGGAGAGGCCGGCGCGCACGTCGTGGTGGGCGCCCGCCGCCAGGGACCTCCGAGGCGTCTACCCCGCCGCCCCCCGCTCACTGACACCGATCCGGCTGGCTAGCCGAGACTTTGCACAGCTCCAAGGCCAGCTCGGAGTCGTAGGCCTCGACCCGCCCAGCCTTCAAGCGCGCCTCGGCCATACGACGAAGGTGCTGACGCGCCCGACTCCGCTCCACCGCCAAGGTATCGAAGTACGGCCCACCTGTGAGCTTCTCAGACAGATGTTTCCAGTTGCGGTAGGCCGCGACCATCATCACGTCGTGCAGGGCCATGACCCGTGCATGGAGATCGTCCCCTTCGAGATCGTTGGCGCTTCGTTCGATCGCCCGACGCGCGGCCCGATCTACCTGATCATAATCCCCCTTCTCCAACGCTGACCAAGCCTGGTCTGCGTACTCATCCGCGCTGTGTTCGATGGAGGTCGGTCGTCCCGCAGGGATGGGGACGTTGAGGGGAGCAAGCGTGAGCACATGGTCGTTCTTGCGCTTCTTCCGATGCACCGTGAGCTCGACCTGGCCCATGGAGTACCCCGGTGCGGCATAGGTCCCGCGAAATACCGCACCAGGGCTCATCAGCAGATCCTCGCGACCATCCGAGATGAAGATGGTCTGAAAAGACAAGCATCCCGTCTCGACATTGACTCTAAGCCGCTCCTGGTTCTCGGCGTGGATGAAGCTCGCCGTTCGGACGATCTCTCCCGACGGGTCCTGAAAACAGAGCTGCACGAGCCGTTGATCCTTTGCGGAAGCTCGACCCGTGAGCCCCAGGCTAAACACAAAGACCAAAGTCAGCTTCTTCATCACGTCTGCCCTCACGATGGAATGAAGCGGAACGAAGGCCGTTCAGTCTACCCTACCCAGGGTGAAGATCCCCGGCTCGAGCTCACCCTCGGGCGAGACGTCTTCGTAGGTGAAGCGGCCGCCGTCGACGCAGTAGGCCCACCGCTTTCCAGAGGTGGCCGAGATGATCTCGGCCCCTTCGACGGTGTAGAGGTCCTCATCGTGGATCTCGCTCGCGCTCACGATAGCGCAGTC
The DNA here is from genome assembly GCA_007693595.1 of Deltaproteobacteria bacterium. Lineage (GTDB taxonomy): Bacteria > Myxococcota_A > UBA796 > UBA796 > REDI01. The sequence goes on from REDI01000085.1 coordinate 54,120, forward strand.
ACATCCTCGAAAGCCATCTTCGACACAGCTAGCCTCGAGCCCTGTCGAATCCTCCACGAGCTCTTCGACCACTTCGCAGTCCGCACCGAAGGTGCAGAGGAAGGGCAAGTTCACGAATAAGCGAACTTCGATCTCGGCTGCGCGCTCGACCCAGCTCTCGCCGAATACGACCCTTCCTCGTGCCCGTCCCTCGGTATCGGTGACGGTCGCCCCGGTACAGCTGCTCTCGATCTCAGAGAAGTCCAACTCGAGGCAACCAACGGAGATGTCCCAGGTCCCAGGCAGGTCCCCGCCACAGGGGCTCAGGGGGGAGCAGGTCCCGAGATCTCCGACCCGGATCGACACCCATTCGGGTGGATCGAGCCCTGGATCGGTGTCCGTGTCCGTGTCCGTGTCCGTGTCCGTGTCGCTGTCCGTGTCCGTGT
>REDI01000024.1 GCA_007693595.1 Deltaproteobacteria bacterium
GGACGCGGACACCGACGCGGACACCGACAGCGACGCAGACACCGACAGCGACACGGACGCGGACACCGACAGCGACGCGGACGCGGACACTGACACCGACACCGACACGGACACGGATGCGGACAGCGACGCGGACGCGGACGCGGACAGCGACGCGGACGGCTCCCAGACCGATGATCTGGAGCCGGGTGAGTACTGGGGCGGAACCGCCCAGTGCGGTGGGTGCGCTACGGAGAGCTCGCCGAGCGCTGCCTGGTTGCTCGCCTTGGCGGGTCTCGTTCTGTTCCGTCGGAGAAGCTCATGATCGTCCTTTTCCTCTCGCTCTTGGCTCTCGCACAGGATGGTGCGTCGGACCTCCCCCCGATGAACGTGCAGACCTTTCGCCCCTCCATCGACTCGGAACGCACGCTCTGGACGGATGACACTGGGGTGGTCGATCAGGGGCCGAGCGCTCGGATGATGCTTGGCTATCAGCGAGACCCCATGGTCTTGCGTCAGGGGTCGAGCTTTTCCAGCGTCCTTCAAGACGTCGCCCAGGCTGAGTTCATGGGCGGGTACAGCTACGGGCGGCTGCGGATCGGAGGCTATGTTCCGATCATCGCTTATGCGAGCGGCGATGGAGTTGGGCAAGTGGCGGGCCTCGGCGACATGGCGGTGGACATTCGAGGGACGGTCGTCGAGAGGGCGGAGGGACCCTTGGGCCTGGCCTTCGCTTCGCGGGTGTCCTTTCCGACGGCGACCATCGACGCGCCGCTCGGCGCACCGGGGGTTGGTTTTGAGTTCTCGGCCATCCTCGATGGGGAGGTCGGCCCACTCTTATTGGCAGCGAACCTAGGCGCGCGGGGCGGGCCCGGTGTGGACCTTCCGAACTCATCGGTGGGGCCAGGCTTCATCTTTCGGACGGGGGCGGGCTACGCCTTGTCTGAGGGGGCGGGAATCTCGCTCGACGTCGGGGGCCAGGCCAGCTTTGCGGGGCTCAACTCACTGGCCGGCGTTCCGATCGAGGCGTTGGTCGGAGGCTGGGGCCATCTGGGAAGGGGGTGGACCTTGCGGGGTGGCGTCGGACGTGGTCTGACACCAGGCATCGGCGCTCCTACGTCGAGGGCCGTGCTCGCGATCGGTTGGCAGCCCCGGCCCGCGAAAGACAGCGACGGCGATGGGATCCTGGACAGCGATGACGACTGCCCGCTCGAGCCCGAAGACTTCGACGGCTGGCAGGACGCGGACGGCTGCCCTGAGCCCTTCACGGTGGTGGAGGTGTCTACTGTCGACGTGGATCGGCATCCCGTGGCATCCGCGCGGCTCACGATCGAGGGAGAGTCGTGGTCGACGGATGCGGGTCCGGTCTCCCTTGAACTCATGCCTGGGACCCACGAGCTCGATGTTGTGGCAGACGGCTATCTCCCCCATCTCTCAACCATCCAGGTCCCCCCAGGCCCGCCGGTCCGAGAAGAGGTCGTCCTCCAGCCCATGCCTGCGGTCTTTGGTACCTTGGAGCTTACGGTTAAGGACATCGATGGGGTGCCCCTCGATGGTCAGGTGCGTCTTAGCGACGCGGACGTGCGGAGCTTCCGAAAGGGTGTCGCCACCATCGAGATCGAGCCCGGAGCGCACGTGGTGACCGTATCGAGCGAAGGCTACGCGGCGGCTCGCCTCGAGGCAGAGATCGAGGCCTCTGAGACCACGTCGATGACCGTGCAGCTCCGTCCCATCAAGGTGAAGGTGACTCAGGAGCGCATCGAGATCTTGGAGAAGGTGTATTTCGATACGGCTAAAGCTACGATCAAGCCAGAGAGCTACCCGCTCCTCGACGACGTCGCAGCGGCCATCGAAGAGCGCGACGATATCCTCGTCGTGCGGATCGAGGGGCACACCGACACCCGCGGTGGGCGTGAGTACAACTTCGACCTGAGTCGAAGGCGAGCCTCAAGTGTCCGAGACTACCTGATCGGCAAGGGGATCGATCCCTCTCGCTTGGTCAGCGAGGGCTTCGGGTTCTCCCGTCCGGTTGATCCTCGGGAAGTGCCCGAAGCATGGGAGAAGAACCGTCGGGTCGAGTTCGTGATCCTAAAGTGGGCCGAGTAGGGTAGAAGCCGCAGGTCGAGGCTCGTGTCCTTGGATCGGGCTTCGTCGCCCCACTCCTCCCGAGGCGAGGCGTTGCGTTCTTCCAGGGACGCCAAGCTCCGGGGACTCCGCGCTGGAGGGCGCCGCTCGAGCCAACTCGCGTGGATCCTCGCTGGCGCGTCGCCGGAGGGCCTGGGGGTGGCCTTGTGACGGGGTTCCCCAGAGGAGGGGAGCGCGAAGGCCTCTCTGGCGGAGGTCTTGAGGCTCGTGCGTGGAGAGAGGGTACTTGCTGCCAACCCCATCGCTCACGCGTGCCCGAGCGATGGTCCGGTTCCAGCAGACGCTATGGACTCAATCGCAAAGATACCTGAGAGTAAAAGGTGGCTAATAGATAAGGTAAAAAGCATTTTATATTCAAAATATAAGGAAATGGCTTAGGAAAATAGCTTAGGCCATTGCATTAGCTGATCCTCAGGAGTAGCCTGACCGCGACGACACAGGAGGACGACATGTGGCTGCTTTTGACATTGGCAATGCTGGCGCGCGCCGAGGACTCTCTCGAGTGCGACGACGAGGGAACGACCCTAGGCCTGTTCTGGCTGGATCATGATGGCGATGGCTTTGGTGATCCGAACAGCGTAATCTCAGCGGACCTCTGTGAGCCGCCCGAAGGATACGTAGAGAACGGTGATGACTGCGATGACAGGGACCCCTTCATCAACCCCGATGCAGAAGAGCTCTGCGATGGCGTAGACAACAACTGCTCTGGCCTTGTAGACGACGATGGCGTCTGCGACTGTCCTACGGTCTCCGACGCGACGTCGTCGTACCTGTTCTGCGACGCCACACGCTCGTGGTCGGCCGCCCAGGTGACCTGCGAGCTCGCAGGGCGAGATCTTGCCCAGATCGACTCCGCGGCCGAGAACTCCTTCATCTACTTGCAGACTCGTGCCTTGATCGCTGGAAACTGGTGGATCGGGTTGAACGACTTGGAGGTCGAAGATCGCTTCCTGTGGATCAACGGCACCGAGCCAGTGTACACGAACTGGGCTGCTGGGCAGCCCAACAACGGCGGCTTGCTCGGAGCCTCGGAGGACTGCGTGACCCTGAACTCCGGCCTGTTGTCGCTTGGCGGCGGCCGCTGGAGCGATCGCGAGTGCACTTCCACCCAGCGGTTCGTGTGCGAGGCCCACTGTCACAGCGTCTGGTACTTCGACGGAGACGGCGATGGGTTCGGGGACCCGGAGATCTCCATCCAAGCTTGCGACCAGCCCGAAGACTTCGTCTCGAACAGCCTCGACTGCGACGACACGCGCTTCGACGTCTTTCCAGGCGCGCCCGGTGAAGAAGCGGATTGTGGTCTTCCGGTAGGTCCTTGGACGGAAGAGGCAGACACCGACACCGACACCGACACCGACACCGACACCGACACGGACACGGACACCGAAA
>REDI01000066.1 GCA_007693595.1 Deltaproteobacteria bacterium
ATCAGGTCACCCGGCGCGGCGGTGCCCGGTAGATGCCGGGGCTGTGTGGATACGGCGCAGCGCGAGGTCCGTCCGCGCGACCTCCACTCGGCTGCACCGGGGCGGCTCGTCGCCGCACACGGCCACGACGTGATCGGGCGCGTGCTCGACGACACGACGCAGGCATCCCACGCCACCGGGCAGCCCGCAGGGCCAGGTGGTCGCCCGTCCTTGTGCGGCCCTCAGCCAGGGCTCGGCCACCTCGAACGCATCGCCGAGCGCTCGACGCCAGCCCTCTACGGGGTGCGCCGGATCGGCCTGCTCGTCGAGGAGCCGCCACAGCGGGTCAAGCGGCCTGCTCATCACCCGCCGTGTCCTGCACGAAGCCGCGCGCCGTGAGCCAGCGCGACACGACGTCCTCGTCGGACTCGCGGGTGTACATCGCCACGTTGGGGGCCTTGATCCGCACCGTGCGGGCGGTCTTGGCTCCGGTGAACGTCACGCGGAAGCTCGCCTGGAACGGAGCCCGAGGCAGGTCGCGCCCCTGCGCCTCCAGCACCGCGAACAGGTCGCCGCCCACCGCGCGCCGGGTCACCACCTCGGCCGCGTTGCCCCCGTGGAACAGCTTCACCTCCTGGAGCGTGATCGCATCGATACCCTCGATGTCGTCGCAGGCGAGCGCGTCCCGCCCGAGGTCGACGAGCGGCTGGAGCGTGAACTTCCCGGTGCCGTTGTCGGGGAAGTAGTCCTCGTTGCCGAAGACGTGCTTGCCGATCTGCCGCCGGTACAGGTCCTTCTCGCCCTTGGTGGAGGCGTTCACCCGCAGCTCGTCACACGCGGGCCAGTAGCTCACCACGTCGTGCTTCTCGGGCCGCTCGAAGCTGCTCGTGGACTGGCCATCCTTGATGATGCCGCGGCGGTCCATCGGCATGCCGTGGCGGATCAGGAAGTAGGTGGCCTCGGGGCGCGTGAACACGAACACGCGGCTGTGCCGGCCCCGCTTCCGCTTCTCGAAGTAGTCGTCGAAGGCCGCCTCGAGGGCGCGGAGCTTCGGGTCGGACGGCGGGGGCAGCCGGTCACGCCCATTGCCCGTGCCCAGCCACGACTCGAAGGACTTGGGCCGGCTGATGAACTTCTCCGCGTGCGTCGTCTCGACCAGGTCCGGGTCCAGCAGCCACAGGCGCACCGCCAGATCGGCCGGCGTCGGATCCAGCGGCTCCACGTCGAGGTGGATCCCCTGGGCCTGCATGCGGTCCAGCATCGCTTCCAGCCCCTGCTCGTCGGCGACCTCGTGGATGTGGTGCAGCGCGTCGGCCAGGCGGTCGGGGTAGCCGTCGCGCGGGTTCGCCAGCAGCAGGGCGAGCTCGTCGTAGTCGAAGGCGTCGGGCGCGGCGTCGAGGTCGACAACGTCGCCGACGTAGTCACCGCCTTCCTGGCGCAGAAGATCGACGAGGGCGGAGAGGTCGATGGACTTGAGGATGGCGGGCACGGCGAACCGTGGCAGGCGGAGGGTGCTCATGGGGTGGGCTCCGAGGGGCGGAAGGTGGCGGGTGAACTCCTGGTTGCGTCTGCACTTCCCACGGGGCACATGAGCGTCAACCCCTGGCGGGGGTGGCAGGAGAAGCGGGATTACGTCAACATCCCTCATACCCTGTTCACCCGTTCAGTAGCCAGGAGATCTCGGCATGCCCCGTCGCCCCTCGCGTCGTGGCGCCCGTCGCCGCGCCACGCCCCGTTCGTCCTCCGCAAGCCCCGCCCGCAAGGCCGTCATCTACGCCCGCGTCTCCTCACGCGAGCAGGAGCGGGAGGGCTACTCGATCCCCGCCCAGCTCGACCTGCTGCGCGCCTACGCCGCCGAGAACAACTTCGACGTCGTCGAGGAGTTCACCGACGTCGAGACCGCCAAGCGCACCGGGCGCACGCACTTCAACCGCATGCTGACCTTCCTGCGGAAGAAGCGTCCCAACCCGCCCGCGATTCTCGTCGAGAAGACCGACCGCCTCTACCGCAACCTCAAGGACTGGGTCTCGGTCGACGGCATCAAGGCCGACGTCCACCTCGTCAAGGAGGGGGTGGTGCTCTCGGACGATTCCCGGTCGTCCGAGAAGTTCGTCCACGGCATCAAGGTGCTCATGGCGAAGAACTACGTCGACAATCTCTCCGAGGAAGTCCGCAAGGGGATGAACCACAAGGCCGCGGAGGGCCACTGGCCGAGCTCCGCGCCCATCGGGTACCTCAACCGCCGCGAGGCCGGCCGCAGCTACATCGTGCCCGACCCCGAGCGCGCGTTGATGATCCGCAACCTGTTCGAGCTCTACGACACCGGCGACTGGTCGGTGTCGCGCCTCGCCAAGTACGCCAACGAGCAGGGCCTCCGGGGCAAGCGCGGCGGCAAGATCTCGCCCAGCGTCGTCCACAGCGTGCTCCGGAACCCGCTGTACGGCGGGCGCTTCTGGTGGGGCGGCGAGCTCTACGAGGGACGCGACCCCCGGCTCATCCCCTGGGAGCTGTTCGAGCGGGTCCAGGCCCGCCTCGACGGCCACCCGTACACGCGCCCGCAGCGCCGCGAGTTCGCCTTCACCGGGATGATGACCTGCGGGCACTGCGGGTCCGCCATCACCGCCGAGCGGAAGAAGGAGACCTACACCTACTACCGGTGCGCCAAGGCGTGCGACGGGCACCGCTACGTCCGCGAGGAGAAGATCAGCGAGGCGTTCCTGGCCCACGTCGCGCTCCTGCGCATGCCCGACGAGGTGCGGGAGGCCCTGACGCGCTCCCTGAAGGAGCAGCGCGGCATCATCGAGGAGGACGTGCGCGGGCGCATGGTCGAGGCCCAGGCGCGGGTCGAGAAGTACGGCCGCCTCATCGACGCCGCCTACGAGGAGAAGCTCGAGGGCCGCATCACCGACGACTACTTCCGCGAGAAGCGCACGGCCTGGGAGCGCCTGCGGACCCAGGCCGCCAAGGACATCGAGCGGCTGACCCAGGTGAGCGCCCGGAACCTCGATCAGGGCATCGCGCTTCTAGAACTCGCAAACAACGCCTACGACCTGCTCTCTGAGCGACCGGCGCTCCAGCAGCGCGAACTCCTCGATGTGCTCTTCTCGAACTCGATCCTGACGGGTACCGACATCGAAGTCGAGTGGCGAAACCCCTTCGACTTCCTGGCTTCTCGGCCGGACGGGACCCCCAACGACGAAGCCCCCCCGGACGAATCCGAGGGGGCTTGTTCTGAATGGTCGGGGTGGCAGGATTCGAACCTGCGGCCCCCTGCTCCCAAAGCAGGTGCGCTACCAGACTGCGCTACACCCCGAGCACGCCCCCTTAGCACTCCCCGCCAAACTCAGCACGCCCGCTAGCTGGCTCTTGGACCGACGCACCACAAGACTTGAACATCCGAAGACGACTTCCCGCACATCGAGCCACGACGTCGGCAGCGCGACGAAGGAGATCCCCTCGGGTGCAAGCCCGATGAAGGGACGGTTCCCGAACTCCTTAGAACTTGACGCTGATATGAGGCATCGGAGTGCCGTTGTCGATGATTACTCCCCAGGTGGTCGTGCCTGCGCCTACCGCAAAGAGTGCGATCGAGCCCATGTGCAGCCGATTGGTCATCACCCGTGCGCTTCGGAGGTCGTCTTCGCTGTCCTTGATGTCTTCGAACCGCTGCCGGGTCAGGATCGCTCCACCGAACATGGCGGCAGATCCCAAGGTGACGACGGCGCCGCCGATGATGAGGGGGATCTTCTCGGGCGGCCGGGTGCGACCGACCGCGAGAGCCCCATCGTCGCGAGACGTTGGCGCTTTCTTCTTATCCTTCTTCTTCTCTTCCTTCTTGGCCGCGGCGAGGGCGGCGGCTTCGTCGACCAGCGCCTCTTCTGGGAAGGCGGCCCCTTCGATGAGCCAGCTCTTGACGCCTTCGTGGTCTCGTTGGAAGAGGTGGGGACGACCCGGTTGAGCTTGAGGCGAACTCAAGTTCCGCCCATCGAGGAAGTGCTTACCCTCACGGAAGGGGCGCGAGACGGACTCGGGATCGGCGCCCTGTGGCTCTTGCTTGATCTTGTTGAAGACGATGCGAACAGGATGGTCGTCAGGGAACTCTTCGATACCGAAGTCGAAGAGGGGATCGACCTCGATGGCGGTGCGGAACCACTCGCTGCCCCGGTCCTCGTCGCCGCCGACGATAAGCCCGGCGCCGATGGTGCGGTAGGTCCGGCCGACGATCGCAGGCATCAAGCGCTCTTGCAGACAGCCTAGGCCGTCCTGAAGCCTACGCGCAGCTTGAACCGCCGTATCGTTGTCTCCGTCTTGCGCGGCGAACTCGGCGGTGTTCAGGTCACCCAAGAGGTCATCGATGGTATAGGGCGCCTCGCAGTCCGAGGCGTGGGAAACACTGGCAGAAAAGACCAGACCGATGAGCAGCGCCGATGTCCGCACAGGCGACCTCCTGGGAAGGACCTCAGCCTAGCACAGGGGACCTGTGCCGGGGGGCGAACGCTGGCGCCTCTCGAGAGAGGCACCAGCGAGGGGGGGAACAGGCCGAGCAGTAGAGCCCGCGGGGGCCTGCGCCCTCCGATGCGCGCTGCGAAGCGTGCACCGGAGCACCGCGACTCAGCCGCGGACCTTCAGCTTGAGGTTCCGACCCGCGCGGAACTGCGGCATGGTGCGCTCGGGGATCTGCATCGGCTCCTGGGTCGCCGGGTTCGTGCCCTGACGCGCCGGGCGCACCTTGGTCGCGAAGGTGCCAAAGCCGGGCAGTGAGACCTTGCCACCGCCGGCTAGCTCACTGGCGATGATGCCTTGATCTCCATCGAAAAGTGAGTTGACGATCTCTGAGCACTTGCTCTGAGTAAGTCCAGTGCGCGAGGCAAGACTCGCGACGAGCTCCTTCTTGTTCATGACTGTATCCTCCGGAGTGGGGCCACCTGACGGGTTAAGACACACGCTCTCGTGCGCCGCCCTCTGGCTACCAACTGTGGCCCCCGTTGCACAAGCCCCCGCGCCGTTAAAAAAGCGGTCAGCAGCGGGTAGACCGGCAAAACGTGAAGGTTCTTGACACCGTTAATAGGGGTTCTAGCGAATCATTAGGCGAGAGCCCCGCGACTACGCGCACAAGCAGCGATCCTTGGCTAGAACCCCTCCGTGGTTACGCGGCTTCCGGCGCGCCGCGGTGCGCGCGTGGTGCAAAACACCCGGTCAAGAGGGGGACGGAGGACCGGGCTGTGACCTGGCGATGCCTTGCACTGTCGGCAAGCGGCGCTGGGGTCGGTTACGATCCGGGCCCGAGGTCACCGCACCCACAAGGAAGGTCATCGATGGATCAGGAGCGCTCCTGGGAGCTCGATCATGTCGACCTCGAGATCCCGCCCATCGATGGCGATGATGGCGGTCACGACTTCGAGCCACCCCGCACGGGTGGCCACGGCGGCCGCCCCGGTCGCGCCTTCCCCGACCCCTTCCTCCACCGCTGGTGGGGCGTCGCGCTGCCTGTGCTCCTCCTCGTGGTCTTCGGCGGCCAGAGCCTCTTCGTGCTTCAGCTCAGCCGCTCCGGCGTCCGCAGCGAGGCCGTCGCTTGGTTCGTCATCGGCCTCTTCGTCGCGAGCTTCACCCTCGTCTTCCTTGCGGGTGCTCACTTCATCGAGCGCCACCGCTACCGCTAAGAAGCTGTCGGGCGACCTCCCCGCGTCGAGGACGCGTTCCGGGGAGCCGACGTTGCGCGCGAGTGGTTGCGTCGATAGGCCTTTTGGACACCGATATTGGGAAGACCTTCCAGGAGGACCGATGGGCGCGGCATGGGGTGTTGGGATCGAAGGCCGGCTACCGCGAGACTTCACGCTAGACGAGCGCCTCGATGCGCTACTTTCGCTAGCGAAGATAGGTAGCACGTCCTTCTTCGAGGTCATCGACGGACGCGTCTTCAGCATCGACCCTGGCTCGGATCCGGCCATCGAAGAGCTGAGCGGCGAGCATGCAGAGAACGTCCTGAGCTGGGCCCAGGAGGTCGGTACCGCCAGCGCCCCGTGGAGCATGCTGTCAGACGAGCTGTTCAACCTCTACCTGCCATCCTGGAGCGGCCCACACGTCATCAAGGGCACGGGGACTTCGCTCGACGGGCAGTGGGTAGGCTCTCTCTCCGAGCTCATGCGGCAGGCCGCCTTCGGCATGAGAGTCGCCTCGGACCAGGACGCCGTCGAGGTGAACAGGGGCCTCTATCAACAGGCCGATCGCTGTAGGGAATGCGAGCTCACCTTCTCGATAGGCTGATCTCGTCGTCCCGCGCCACGGCGCGTGCTGGCTTCAGCCCAGGCGAGCCCTACCTCGCGCGTTGAGCTCCAGACCCGCCATTCGCGGACCCAGAGCCGTGTGCTAAACGTGGACGCCAGGCGAGCGTTCCGGCCCAAGGGTGGGGCTCCCTGGACGCGGCCAAGGCGCCAGCAAGAGACAGCGCCTCGGCGCAGAGTGCAGCACCGTCCACCACGATCCTAAGAACGACCAGGACCACCACTCTCCGCTGAACGAGATCCGATCATGGATCGTCGCCAACTCCCCTTCGGACTCGCCGCGATCTTCGGAGGGATGGCCCTGGCCAGCGCCACCCACGGGCGTCGCCCCTCGCCATCCAGGGTCGATGCCCAGAGACCGGCCGGACCTGCCCACCCCGTCGACGAACGTCTGACGACCGTCTGTCACGCGACGCTCCAGCGACGATAGAATCTACACTACGAGCAGGCACGATCCGTGCAGGGACGCATCGCATGAGACACTTCGCCGCACACGCTGTCGAGGGTCGCCTGCTCTTCTCCACCTGGGAGGAGGGGATACACCTCTGGCGCCGCCTCTTGGCCGCGATCCCCGGCACGATCCTCTGCATCATGCCCGACCACCTCCACGTACTAGGGCCCGCACGGATCCAGCGCAAGATCCAGGGCGCCATGTCCTCTCACGCGCGCTGGATGAACCACCGCTTGGGGACGAAGGGGCGCCTCTGGCTACCCCTGTCCGACACCGGCGAGATCCTCGGAACGCAGAAGGTCGCCCGCAACATCCGATACGTGCACCTCAACCCCTGCCGCGCCGGATGGGTCGACGACCCGCTGAGCTGGCCGCTCTCGACCCATCGCGACCTCGTCGGGCTCGCCCTTCGACCGATGGCGCCGACCAAGCGCGATCCAGCCCAGTTCCACGAGTACGTCAGCTCCGACCCTTCGGTGAGCGTCCAAGGCAGCTTGCTCCCCTACGGCTCGAACCAGCCTCCGACCCTCGGCGCGGTGATCGCTGCGGTCAGCGCACTGAGCCGATGCACGGACCAAGACCTGCGCCGCCGATCGGCTGAGCGAACACTGCTGATCCGAGCAGCCCGAACCTTTACGGATCGAACGCACGCACAGATCGCCGCGGAGCTCGATGTCGGAAAGCGGACCGTCGAGGGCGCAGGCCCGCTCGAAAACGTGCTCGCGACGCGGATCGAGCGCGTCCTGATGGACCGCCGGTTCCCCTTGCTTCGGCACACGCAAGGGCCTCTCCGAACAAGGCGAGCCCGACGCGACCGACCGTAGTCGCCTGAGTTGCGGCCCCAGCGGACCGTAGTCGCCTGAGTTGCGGCCCCAGCGGACCGTAGTCGCCTGAGTTGCGGCTCTCCGCGCCCAGGGAAGGCGTCTCCGCAGTCTTCTTACGGAGAAACGTGCCTTATGAAGCATAAGCCTCCACCGTCTGGCGACCTCGAACCGCAACTCAACGCACTACGGTCTCCACCGACCGCAACTCAATGGACTACGGTCCCCACCGACCGCAACTCAGTGGACTACGGTCCCATACCGGCCATGAAACAACGGAAGTTAAATCAGCCAGCGCCGAGGCTCGGGCTGTTCTTCTGTTCTCACCTGAGGTAGAACGAAAAAATCGTGGCTATGGAGAGCGCGTTGCCCATCGATACATTCATCAGCACCCTATTCGAAGCTGGAGGCTTCAGTGTTGCGCTGCTTTTGTGGGGCGGCCTAAGCCTGCTGTTAGCCCTCACCATCCCTTTCATCCTTGCCTTTTTCCGAGCCAGAACACCGCCGACTGTCATGTGGCCCGCCTTGCTCGTCCTGCTCGTGCTTGGGCTGGCCGCGACATACAGCGGTCAGTTCGAGATGAACATGGCGGTCGCCACGGCGCCCCCGGAGTTCCGCCAGACCATGATCGCGGGCGGGCTCTCGCTGGCCTTGACCGGAGCTATCTCTCCGCGCTATTGGCCTCCCTCGGCTTCCTGGTGTTCGGGTTCAGCGCCGCCCTCCCCGCCGTGGTTCGTCCTGGCCCCCAACCTCAGCTCAACCTCCGGGGGGCATCGTTGGGCGTTCTGGGAGGCGCGCTGGGGCTGATTCTTGCAGCGATCGGCGTGGTGGTGAGCGTCGATCTCGAAGTTCTTTTCGGGCCGATATTCGTTTCCGCGGCCCTTATCGTCCTGGTCGCCTTCTTCGGGACGGTGCCTGTGCTCCTCAGCTCCATCCGAGCCCCGCGCAGCGACGAAGAGCACCTCCAGCGCCTGGCACTCCTCCGCTCCGGACTCGGCCTCGCCGGATTCCTCGTCGCCGGTCTGTTCGGGTTGGCCATCTACGGCATGGAGCTGGTCATGGTCTTTCGGTCCGTCGCGACCGCTCCCCCTTCACTCAAGGCGATCATGTACGCGGGCGGAGTGGCCACCGCCGCTCCCATCGCCCCCATAGGCTGGCTCTTCGGGCTGATCCCTCTCGGCGCGGGGCTCTTGAGCGCATGGGCGATCCGACCGAAGGAAGGCCAGATGCTCCGTTCCTTCGATCTTGCGCTGGCGGGGGTAGCCCTCCTGCTCGCTATGTCGACCGGAAGCTACCTGGGCACGCAGTCGCACGACCTCTTCCCCATACAGTGCAAGTCCGTCTCGGACCAGATCCTCGACATGACCGACGAGCAGCTGCAGTACCTCAAGCGGACCGCCGAGGACGAGATCGAGATGCGCCGCGACCGATAGTCCCGCTCCCTGTGTCGCCGCGAAACGCCCGAACCAATGTTGAACCTGGGTGAATCCCCTGAGTCGAACGACTCCAGAATGAGGACTGTCCCCTCAGGGCCGGCGGAGCTGCTCGGAGGGGACCATCCAGTCACGGATACGCTCATAGACGCGAGGATCATCGAGCAGATCGAGGTGACCTATGCCATGGCCGACCCATCGGCGCTCGGGAGGGAAGTTCAGGCTCAGGGAAGGCTCGAGATGCTGCCCCAACGCGCTGTCGACCGGCACCAGCCCATCGCTGCGGGGCCGGTCTGTCGGCTCGGGTGAGAGGGAGCCCGCCGCCGCGAAGCAGGCGACCCCCGTGGGGAGAGGGACGGGCTCACGGTGGGCCTTGGGGGGAGGCCCGCTCGGAAGAAAAGGAGGCCGCCAGCCGGTATAGGCGAAGCGATCCTCGCCCTGCCAGTGGGCGTCGATGAGGTTGGCGTGGCGCAGATCGGTCACGCCTGCGCTGCGGAGCTGGGCGAGCCTGGCGAGGGAGGCGCTGTACCGGGTGCTCCCGAGCAGCCGCTCGACCAGGTTGCCCACGCGCTCGAGCGGCGCGCCGTGGTGAGGGGTTCCCAGCGTGATTAGGCGCTGAAGGGAGGCGCGCCACCCTTCGGGCGACGCGACGGCGCAGGCACTCCGAGCCACCAGCCCTCCCATGCTATGGCCGAGCAGCGTCAAGCCGGTGAGCGGGACCGGCCAGGCCGCGTACAGGGCGTCGAGCAGCGTGTCGAAGGCGGCCCCGTTGGTCGAGATGTGGAGCCCGCTGTTGTAGTGGAGCGACACGACGGAGACCCCGTGATCCCGCGCGAGCGACTCTCCGTGGTGGTGTCCGTTTCGGCGCCACTGCACGTCGCTCATACAGGAGCCGTGGACGAGCACCACGACCTCCGACGAGGCCTGGGGGTAGGCGGCGGCCAAGGCGTCCCGGGTGAGGACGAGCGGATAGCCCTCCCGCCGAAAGCGCATCGTGATCGCCAGGGGATTGGCCGTCGCAAGCAGGTGATCGCCGACCACGCCGTTGACCGCTGCCACCAGAGCTTCGCGTTCGATGCGCTGCAGGAGGGGGCTGACGTCGCGATCTCCGAGGACCGCACCGACCCCTGCGAGCGCCGCGTCGATACCCGCGCCCACACCCCGGGTGACCCCCCGGATCATTCCGTAGGTGAGCCCGTTGAGGCGGGTGACCGGCCCTTGGAGCGGCGATCCGAGGATCGCAGGACCACTGGCGATGGTCGTGTGCATCGCCTCTACGACCTCGGTGACCCCCGTTGTCGCGTCGACCACGAGCTGGGTCGTGGCTCGAAGGTCCTGGGTGTGGCTCGGCTTCTTGGACATGACTCTCGGTAACCCGTGAGCGCACGTCGGGTGAGAAGCGGACCCCTTGGGACGAGCGGGCGCGCGCTGGACGGGCTCCTGCGACCCGCCTCCGTGCGCATCTTGCGCGGATGGAGGGGCCTCAGTTGATGTTGGTCAGGAGCTGAAGGCTGATCTGCGCACACGCGTCCGCATCGTGGCACCGCTCGCTCAGGGCCTTGATCGCATAGCCAATAGCCGGGTCTACCCCTTGTTCTTGAGAAGCGATGAGCTGCATCGCACGGATCTCTTCGAGGTCCGGCTCGCCGCGGGCCGCGTCGATGGCGAACAGGATGGTCCGAAGGGGGAGGACCTCCGCTGGGCTCGGGGAGGCTACCGCCCGGTGAAGCTCCGTGAACCGCGCGAGGAATCGCCGGGCCGCCGGGTAGTCGCGCCGAGAGAGGGCGTCGAAGGCGATGGTATGGAGGATCATGTGCTCGAGCGGCACGTCGATGGCCCCGCGCTGACCGTCGGCGATCTCGACGAAGCGGGATGTCCAGCCCGGCCGCTCGATCGCCGTGGGATCGTGAGCCAGCGACTGCTGGAGCAACCAGACAAGCAGCATCGAGGAGGTCTGGGGGGGGAGCAGATCACGGGCGAGCTCGAGTTGGGCGATGGCGGGCTGCGGGCTGCCAGATCGTCGAAGGGCGTGGGCGTGAAGCGCCAAGACCAGCGCGACCTCTTCGTGGCGGCCATCGTTGGACAGGTCGCGGGCGGAGGCTTCGATCTGCTCGCGGTCCTCGTTGAGCACGGCGGACAGCAAGCGCTGGAGACGTCGGGCGTGGGGATCGGCGCTCGGAGACATCGCGCGGATGCGTTCGTCGATCTGGGCCTGTGGGACCTCTGAGTTCGACTGTAGGAGCAGGATTTCCAAGACTTCTGGGTAGTCGGGGTGCGGCAGCGAGGGGCCCGCCTCTTGCAAGGTCGCGGCGATATTCCCGGAGGATGTCGCGTCGGTGAGTTGGCTCCAACGTCGAACCACAGGCGCGAGGTCTTCGAACCCGAGCCCGCGCAGAGCGACGGGGGGAGCGTCGTCGAGCACGTCCTCCCAGCTCAGCTCCCGCTCGGTGAGGGCATTTAGCGCTCCGGTGCGAAGGTTGTCGGCCGTCATCGGGGCAGCATGAAGGGCGGCGAGGGTCGAGACCCAGGCGAGCATGCCGATGTCGAGGTTTTCCTTCGAGTCCCCGATCGCGGCGGTCCCTCGCTCGCCCAAGGTGGCTGGGAACCCACTCTGAAGTCGAAGTACCGACGTCAGCGCAGCGTGAGCGTCGCGCATGGCGCGCTGGGGGTGCCCGTCGCGATAGTGAAGGGCGGCCCTAAAGAGGTGAGCGTGTGCGACCAGGTCGTGCCGCACCCCCTCAGTCCATCGAAGTCGACAGCTCGTCGACTCGGTGGTCTGGGGGCGATCCGAGAACCCCATGCCCGCGTTGAAAGTTCCCGACTCGCCGGTGCGCACCCATTGGCTGAGGAGGTGAAACTCCACCTTCGCCTGCATGGACAGGTTGCCCACGGAGGCCTTGATCTCACAGTCGGACACGCCCTCGCCGGTCGACCGTTCGGCGTCGACGTCCTCGAGATAGGCGCGGATCTCTTCGAGGGCCTCTTCGGTCTGCCCCAGCCGCGCCAAGAGGTGTGCCCGCGCGGGTCGCACGGCCTCCCCTGGATGGCGAAGACCGCACGATCGGTGTCGCGCGCCGCTGGCGATCACCCGATCGATGGCCACGAGCGCCTGGCGTTCCTGGCCGGGAGCTTCGAGGAGGGCGTCGGCGTAGAACAGGTCCAATACGGGGACCAGGACGGAGAGCTCGCGCTCGTCGCGGTCCTGTTCGGGGACCTGAAAGAGCTCCACAGCGCGCTCCGGGTCAGAGGCCCTCAGGGCTCGTCCGAGGATCAGTCTGGTCATCGACCGGAGGAGCGGAGGGTAGCTTTGGGCCCGGTCCGCCAACCGAAGCACCAGCTCAGGGCCGGCGTCCCCCTCCTCGAGGCGGGCAAAGCCGTATTCAGCGACCACATCCAGCAGGTCACGCACCAAGGCGAAGTGACCCAGGTCTTGGGGCCCCGCGCCGCGGGTGTGCTCCGACAGGTTCTGCATGGCTGCCGTCATTAGCGCGTCGGCGGGCGCGAGGAAGAGCTCGTCCGACTCGCGACCGCTCATACCCCAAAGGGCCGCGCGGTGGATCGCGGGCGCCAGGTGCAGCAGCTCCCAGCGCGCGCTGTCGAGCTCGAAGTCCTCGATGAGGGCTGGCACGAGGCGGGTGAGGATCACGTCGGATCGGCTGAGTGCGCGGTCGAGGACCTCGGGATGGCTCTCGTGAACGAGCATCCCCAGGGCGTCCCAGGCGAGCACCCTGCCCGCCTCGAGGCCGAGCCTCCACCAGCGAGCCTCGCGTCGACCCGGCGTACTCGCGAGCTCGATCCACTCGACGGCATCGCTGGGATCGTCGCTGAGTTCCTTAGCAAGGAGCGCCTCACCCGCCCGACCTAAGCGCCGCAAGGCCTGAACATGAGCCCGGGCGCCGTGGGCCCTGAGCCAGGTCGAGAGATCGCGCTCGACGGTCGCCTCGAAGTTGGCGAGGGCCTCCTTAGAGATCTCCGGTTTCTCCACGAGATGGCTGTAGCCGACGAGCAGTAGGTTGGCGGCGATATGGGCTGCGGGCAGCTCTCGCGCCAGACCACGCCGCGTGCGACGACCAGACTCCAGGGACTCGTTCAGCTCGGAGCTCGACTCGCGCAGGGCCGTGAGGAGCGCCCCCTCTTGTCCCAGGAGGAACTCCTCGACGGCGTGGATGGTGACGCCGAGGCTCGCGCGGACCATGCGATCGTCGGGGCTGTCGCCCAGCTCGTCGCGCAGATCGTCGGCGAGCCTGACGAAGTGGCGGAACTGAGCGACAGCCTGGGGTTGGCCCCCAAACAGGCCAAACACGAGGGGAGCGAAGTGGTGTAAGGCCGCCTGGAGGAAGGGGATCGCGTCTCCTTGGGCGGCACGACGAAAACTCGCTTCTGCTCTGTGCTGCCAGCGCTCGGGCTCAGGACAGCGGGTCAGACCAATCAGGCTCACCCGCGCCAGGCTCGCGTTCGTCGACACGCTTGAGTCACGATGATCTACGCGGTCTATCGCGGCGCCGACCTCATCGCACCACCGGATCCGGCTCGGATGATCGGGCGCGCTCGCGAAAGCCGACTTGGTAAAGCTCTTCAGGAGGGCTTGATCCAGCAGCCACCTATACTCCTCGCGCTCGACGAGGCTGAGAAGTGGCGCGAGTCGGGAGGCGTCGATGCGTCCAGCCGCGGGCAGGCGACCAAGGGCGAGCCACATGACGCGGTCGGTGCGCCCCGCCTGCTCGAAGTCAGCGCTGAGCGCTTCGAAGGCCCGATGCGCTTCGTCGGGCGTCTCCTGGTCGCAGGGGTCTTCGCTCCCCGGATGGACCATGAGCAGCGCGTCCGCGAGGGCGCGGATCTGCAGGGCGGCCCCCTCGGGCAGGTCGGCCGCGAGCTCCTGGGCGCGCTCGTAGATCGCGCGTCGCTTGGCCGGGCTGTCGAGCTCCGCGTCGAGGTCGGAGGCGTCGACACCGAGCGCGACGCGGATCCGATCGATGGTGCGAAGGTACCGCTGTGCGAGCTCCTGATCGCGCTGGACCTCGCTGCTCAGGCAGCGCGTGTTCAGCTCACGGAGGGCCGGGCCGGTCGGCGACCCCTCGGTCAGGGAGGCGAGGCGGATCTCGAGGGTTCGCAAGGCGCCGTGTACGCCACAGGCGGGCGCCTGGTCGGGGAGCGCGTCGATCGCGGCGCGCAGGTGGTGCAGGGTCGCGTCCGGGTCGCCCGTGGCGAAGGCGGCGTCAGCTTCGGCGAGACGTCGCACCGCGGCCTTGCCCCCGCCACGCTTCGGCACGTCGTGCAGCGTCATGCCGAGCCAGCTCTCGAGGTGGGGCGCGTCGGGGGTGATCGTGGCCGGGCCGGCTAGAGCGAACGGGGCGGAGAGCGCAGCGTAGAGGAGCGCCGGGTGGAATCGGAGAGTCATGAGGGCCCCGTGCATCAAGAGTGGAACGCCTGCCGAAGGACGGCTGCCGGAGACTAGCAGACCCGTCGGAGCAGGGGCCCCAAATCTTGAGGGCGGCGGGTCACGCCGGGCTTCGGGGCCGGAAGCTCCAGGAGCGGGGGCTCTACTGGATGGCCCCAGATCCCGCTGCG
This sequence comes from Deltaproteobacteria bacterium, assembly GCA_007693595.1. GTDB lineage: Bacteria > Myxococcota_A > UBA796 > UBA796 > REDI01. The sequence goes on from REDI01000066.1 coordinate 14,534, forward strand.
GCCCCGAGGCTCACGGCGGGACAGAAGGGGACAATGCGCTGAGGATCTCTCGCCACCCCCTAACGGGTGGCTAGGCCTGCCACGGCTGCCACAGCCGCTTGCCGAGCGCGCGGTTCACGTCTTCGTGTAGCTCCTCCACCCACACCTTGACGGCCTGGTCCCCGGTGAGATCCGGGGGACGCGCTGTGACGAGGTCGTCGTAGCGTGCGATCCAGCCCGGATCGGGGAGCCGCGCACGCCAGTCCGCGAGCCAGGCCTCGGCGGCACGGGCCGCATCGACGGACCAACGGGCTGGCAGGCGGACCGCCCATGCGTGCAGCTCCGCCCAGCACAGCGTCCCGCGATCGGCCAAGGATAGCTCCTCGGCGCGCTCAGGGCGGGGGTATCCAAATCGGTCGAAGTCCTCGGGGAAGATGGCGGCGACGAGGTGGGGGACCACAGGCGACATCGGAGGGGGTGAGCTCGGAGAACGGTTGCGCTGAGGGAGCACCCGCGGCAGGCCATGCTCGGCCGCGAAGACCGGCCAGGCCTGGTTCAGCTCCTCAAACTTGAGGATCTCCTCGTCGCCCGACAGCATGCGGTGAGCGCTGAAGCGCGTGAGCATATTGGAGCTAAAGAGCAGATCTCGGAGCAGCAGCTCATCTTCGATCTCGCCGAGGTGCCGGCGCCATAGGGGATCGAAGCGACGATAAAAAGCGGTGAACGAACGGCAGCGAGCGACCGGGTGCCGCACGATCGCAAACCGATGATAGGCCTCCCACTCCTCGGGGTAGCGCTCAGAGAGCTCCGAGGCGGTCGCGTGCTGCTCGTTGCGTTGCCCGCGCGGCAGCCCGCCGAGCGCCTCCTCGACGCTCATGCCGGCACACTTCGGCACGTGGATGAAGATCAGGTGGTAGGGGTGTGCGATCAACGCTCTCTCCGAACGACTGAGCCCGCGGGCCATCGAGGCGTCGCGGGCGAGGAGGGGTCTCGAGCCGAGATCGCTCAGTTCCAGTACGTCGGGGGCGCGGTGTACCAGCTCAGGTTTCGGGGCGGTGGCTCCGTCCGGGCCTCGAGCGTCTCCACGTCAAAAGATAGTTCAAAGGTGTCGTAGTCCGAGCTGCTTCGCCCGACAACGTAGCTGAGCACGAGCCTTGCGCCGTAGGCCTCGACCGAGGTGGAGACCAGCGCCTCGGCCGAGACCGTCTTCTCGATGCGCCCAGAGACCAGGGTCTGCAGCCGGCGGCCGGGAGGAAGCTTGAGCCCGACTACAAACACCCGCTCCTTGACTGTGCCGCGCGTGTCGGCAAGGACGCGGCTCACGTGGCCCGTCTTGGGGTTGACCTCGAAGGAGTAGGCGCCGGCTCTGGCGATCAGGATGCCACCGCCTGGGCCGATGGCTGTCTTGCTGACGCCGTCGAGGCTGTCGACACACTCAGCCTTCAGGTCCTTCGACGCCTCGAGGGCTTCGCACGGCTGACTGGTCCAGGCGGCCGCACGAGCCCCGTCGATGTCGGTGTATTCGATGACGCCCGCGTGGGCCGACGTGCCGACAAGAGTCCCACCCAGGGCGAGAAGAATAAGGGATGAACGCATGACAACCTCCGCGACTCAACATGAAGAACCAACGCTCTGGCTCTGGTTGGGAATACTTCACGCTCGCGCCGCGAGCCATGAGGTGTACGAGATCGGTAGGACGTCCCGCGGAGGGTCTCGGGTCCCGCGCCAGGCCCGAGGGAGCGTCGGTCGCGCCCCAGCGGAACGCCCCGGTCGAGGTCGAGGCGCTAGCCCTCGAGTCCAGCTCACCCGAGGCAAACAGCCTTCGCGCGAGAGCTTGCCTACCCGGCGACGCCCACGAGGGTCAGGAGCCGTCTGACTTGATCCCCGATCGTGCGAACGCAGGTGTCAGTCCGGCCGCGTCGAGCCCCACCGTAGTCTGTTGAGTTGCGGTGTCCTCGGACCGTAGTCCGCTGAGTTGCGGCCTTTCGGTCTCTC
>REDI01000067.1 GCA_007693595.1 Deltaproteobacteria bacterium
CTGCGTTCTAGCGAGATCTGTGGTGCACGGTGCGCGCGGGGCTGTCGAAGGCAGGCCCAGGTAGGCCAGCCCACGCGCTCCCCAGCCGCCGCTGCCCCGCTTAGGCTCGCGGTGGTCTCCCTATTTCCCGGAGATCGGCTCGAACATCTGCACCAGACCGGCCCTCAGCTCGGGCGGCGAGACGAGGTCGACCGACCGTTTTTCGTGGTCGCCGCTGCGGAGTCAGAGGTCAGCCTCCGAGGTTGCCAAGATACTCGAGCAACTCCCCAACGAAGGCCACGACATCGGCTTGAATGGCCTCGTCTATGCCGCCCGAGAGGAAAGCGGCCACGCGACGAGCGCCGATTCCGTCGAGCTCGATGAAGTCCCGCTGGAGAATCGCGACCGCTTCGTCGGCCTCTGGGGCGCCGAGCAGCGGGCGCAGCGCGGTGGCTACATCTAGGGGTCCGCGCCCATAGTTGCGTAGCACGTAGAAGAGGTCGTAGGCGTCCTTGTTCTCGCCGCGCAGGTCGAACGCGAGGGCCTTCAGCACGACATACGCGCCAGGTCCACAGACCCAGAGCTGACGCGCGGCACGCTCTCCGCGGATGGTCCGGCCATCGAGGTGTACCTGAACGCGATCGCGGAAGGCCAGCGACAGCCCCGGCGCGATCAGGGCAGCGAAGTCAGCCTCAATGTGTCGGATCCGACCTCCGCGATCGCCTTCCCGGCTTGGCGGGATGAGGAAGTCCATCGTCAGGGCGGGGAGATCGCGTAGGCGCCAGCGTTGTCGTGTGAGGTTGCCGGCCAGGTTGGTGTCTGGCTCGAAGCCCGCATAGCGCAGGCGCTCGGTGAGCTCGCGATAGCGCCCCCCGTCCAAGAGGGCGACAGTGAGTCCGACGTCGAGGTCCATCGTCCCGACGTGGGTATCGGCACCCTCTGGCAAGTCGCCTTGGTCGATGATGAGGGACGGCACGAGACCGCCGATCACGACCAGGTCATCACGGAGATCACCGAGAAAAGTCGCGACATAAAGACAGGTCGCCCGCACCTGCTCCACGTGTTCGGGCCGGTAGCCTTCGCGCGTCGTGGGCTTGGTCATGTCGCCCATCCAAGGCGCTCAGCACGCAGCCTCTCCGCGGCCTCCGCCGCCCGCTCAGGGTGGTGCTTCAGGTCGAGCCAGGCCTGAACCGGGTGGACGCAGCGAACGCCGTCGACCTCGGCCGCGCCGTGGACCACGCCCTCGTCGTCCGGCACGACCAGCCAGGTGTTGGCCCCGCGATCGGTGTTCCGAAAGCCGAGATCGCGCTGGAGGCTCTCGGAGACACCATCGGGCAGGTAGACCGTCGCGAGTCGAAACCCGGCGAAGCGCGTGTAGAGCCAGGCCGCAGCCAGACCCGTGAAGGCATGTCGGGCTTGCGCCCTGGCGAGAGGCTCGGCGAGTCGCCGGACCAGCTCCGTGCCGGACCGCGCAGCGACGACGCCTGGGACCACCTGGTGGCGCTCGAAGTCGTAGTCCTCGGCCCAGGCATCGAGCAGGAGTGAGGGACGCGATACGGCGATGCGGCCCTCCGCGTCGCGTTCGACCAGCTCGTCATCGAGCAGGCGGTGGACGATGCGGCTGGTGAAGCCCGGGTCTACCTGTGTGGCAGCGGACAGGTCGCGCTGGGAGAAGGCCTGGGCCGGGTGCTCCAGCAGCCACCTCGTGATGCGCGCGCTCTTTGGCGCGAAGGCGCTGCGGGGCCTGCCCGCGCTCAGGAAGGCGTTGGGGCGGCCTTCGACCAAGATCCGCAGCCCCGGTCCCACGATGTGGGCGTTGCCCGACAGGTCGAGCCAGTCCACGCCAGCCTGGGCACACAGGCCGGCGCCGGCCTCGCCCATGTATGGCACAGCGACGAGGGGGTGGTGCGTCGGGTCGGCATCGTTGAGGGTCCGAAGCGCGGAGGCGATGACGGCGACGCGTGCGGAAGACTTGTACTCAATCACGAAGGTGTGATGCGGAAAAGAGACGATGAGGTCTGGGCCTTGGTGGTACTCCCTGACGTCGACCGGAGCTTGGTCGAGCAGGTCGGCGAGGCGATCTACCACCTGAGCGTGCGCTCGGTCGTGCTTGGGGGCCCGTGGCGTCATATTGACTAAATAGAGCCTGATGTTGTTGACGTCAAGTAGACGTATTTAGTTAACCGCGCATGGAGAGGGGGTAGACGCCGATCCAGAATGTTCGCCGCGCCTCCGAGCTTCAGACCTTCGCACGATCCCACGAGAGCCGCTCGGCCTGACCGGCGTTGATGCGAGAGAGGACCTCGCGATCGGGGCACGGCTCTGAGTCTTGACGAAGCCGGTCCCCGTCGAGCCCCACCCCCGCGTCCGCCACGCGAGTTGCGCACCACGGCCAACCGGCGGTAGCTCGTGGGCACGGGGCGCGCCCTCTGTCCCGCTGAGCGCTAGCATCGACAAGGCTAGCGAGACGACGTCGCGTGAAGCGGGAGCCCCGACGTGTCAAGATGGCGCCGAGGGGCGCGCTCGCCGCAGTGAAGGCAACCCGCGACCCCTTGGAGGGCTTCGATGGCTAAGGCCGACCAGCTCAAGGCACTGATCCGCAGTCATGCCGAAGGCGATGACACGCGGTTCTACGCCGTGGCCCTGCAGGTGGCTGCGCAGGCGGCGCGCTCGGGGCACGGGCGTATGGCCAAGGAACTCCGCGACCTCGTGGACCAAGCCAAGGAACGCGCCGCCAAGGCCGACGTGGCTCGTACGCTACCCGTCGTGCCCATCGCCCAGCCTCGCGGCGAGCTCGCAGGACTGCTCACCGTTGCCTACCCGAAGACCCGCCTAGCTGACATGGCCCTCTCGGACGACCTCGAGCGTCGACTCCATCGCGTCGTGCGCGAGCAGCGACGGCGCGAGCACCTCCTGAGCCACGGCTTCGAACCCCAGCGCAAGCTCCTCCTCATCGGCCCCCCAGGCACGGGCAAGACCATGACGGCCTCGGCCCTGGCTGGCGAGCTCGGGCTCCCCCTATTCACCATTCAGCTCCACGCCCTCATCACACGGTTCCTCGGGGAAAAAGCAGCCAAGCTCCGGGTCGTGTTCGATGCGATCGCCGCGACACGCGGGGTCTACCTGTTCGACGAGTTCGACGCACTCGGTAGCCAACGTGGAGGTGGCAACGACGTGGGCGAGATCCGGCGTGTGCTGAACTCCTTCTTGCAGTTCATCGAGCAAGACGCCTCCGAGAGCCTGCTCCTCGGAGCCACCAACCACGTCGGCCTGCTGGACGAGGCGCTGTTCCGCCGCTTCGACGTGGTCTTCGAGTACGACCTCCCATCGCCCGAGATCGCCACGGCCGTGATGCAGGACCGCCTCGCCCTGCTCGACACCTACGGTGTGGCGTGGACGGAAGCAGCGTCGGCCAGCGAGGGCCTGAGCCACGCCGATCTGACCCGCGCTTGCGAGCAGGCCGCCAAGGACGCGCTGCTCGACGACCGCACCAAGATCGACACCGCCGGTCTGGTCCGTGCGCTGTCGGAGCGGCGCGGGATGCGGTCCTAGACGGGCTTCGTTGCAGCGAAGGGGGGCGCATGACGCACAACCGAGACAGGGAGCACCTGCGGGTTCCAACCTAGCCTTGGCGGACGCGGCAGCCGTACACGCGTCACCGAGGCGGTGTGGGCGGCAAGGCGAGGGCCGTCGACGCTGGCAGGCTAGAGCGAAGAGCATGAGACGTGGTTCAACCCATCTCAACTGCACGTTGGATCGGTTCGTCACCGGAGAATAGAGCGTAGTAGGCCTTCACAGCAGCGGGGGAGACCAACGTGTTCTTGCTCTACGTAGACGAAAGCGGAGACATCGGCCTAAACGGCAGCCCGTGCGATCACTTCTGCCTTAGCGGCTTGGTTGTGCACGAGCTGCGCTGGCAACAGACCCTCGACGCGATCATCGCGTTTCGAAGACACCTGCGCTCCGAATACGGACTGAAGCTCAGAGAAGAGATCCACGCAGCCCATTTCCTGCACAAACCTAGAGAACTTGCGAGAATCCCTAAGTCGATGAGACTCCGGTTACTCCGAGATGTGCTTGACTTCCAGGCCAGCCTACCGGACGTCAACGTCATCAACATTGCGCTAGACAAGTCGGTTCGGTCCCCTGGTTTCGATGTCTTCGACTTCTCCTGGAAGGCCTTGGTTCAGCGCTTTCATAACACCATCTCGCACCTGAACTTTCCGGGACCAGCGAACGCGACCGACATGGGCCTGCTCATCGTCGATCGAACCGACGAAAAGAAACTGAGAGCCATGACAAGGCGCATGAGAAGGTTCAACCCGGTTCCGAGCAGCTACGGCATGGGCAGTAGGAACCTCATGATCAACACACTCGTCGAAGACCCTGTTCATCGGGACTCTTTGCACAGCTACTTCATCCAGCTCGCCGACGTCAACGCCTACTTCTTGTTTCAGAAGCTCAGCCCTTGTGGCTACGTGAAGCGAAAAGGAGCACGAAACTACTTCGACCGGCTGGGCCCCATTCTATGCAAGCAGGCCTCTAGGAGCGATCCCCAGGGCATCGTGAGGCTGTAGTAGCAACCAGAAAGGGCCCAGCTCTCGCTGGGCCCGGGTAGTCCTACTGCCGGTTCTGGACCGAGGTCAGACCTCCTTCATTATGGCTGCAGAGTCGCGTCAAGGCAAGGCTGAACAGGACCACCCCCAACCCGAGGGGCGCGGTCCTTGGCGCCAAGATGGCTACTTCAAGTTGCCTCCTAGCCAGGAGAGCATCGCCGGATCACGAAACGTCAAAGTGGTTCTTGGCACCGCCGACCCACATGACCTGAGTGGCAACGTGACGCTCCCCATGCCCTTATGCACATCCTCGGCGAGGCCTACCGCAAGGCCCACCTCGCCGGTAGCCTGCGCAGCGGCAGCCTCCGCGCCATCGAGCGTTCGCGGGCCCGTGGCGAGGCCATCGTGGTCGTCAGCGACAACCTCGAGGTGATCATCGACCAGCTCGCCACCGACGTCGCGGCCTACACCGTCCTCTGCAACGGCATGAAGCTTCGCGGCTACCGCGCCATCGGCAGCCGGAGCGAGGTCACGCAAGACGAGTGGAATCAGGTGTTCCAAGTCAAGGACTTGGCCGTTCCGCTCGCGAGCCGAGCGGTGGAGGTCGGGCCACCTAAGGGCGCGCGACCCGAGGAGCCGCTGTGGGTCGGTGCGTTCGATCGGCAGGGGCGCTGGCGCGGCGCGGTGGCGATGGAGGTATTGCGCGGCAGCTGACAAGCCGAAGGGACCCCCTGGGGCCGAGCCCTCCGCACCACCACCCCGCTCGCCCACCGGTTACGTTGCACACCACGGCCAACCGGCGGTAGCTTGTGGGCACGGGGCGCGAGACTCGGCACCGCTGAGTGGCGCTCCGCCGCCCCTGAGCCCGCCCTCCTACCACGGATTCGACGTGCCCCCAGTCTACCGCCAGCGCATCATCGACGGCGCGATCGAAGAGGTCCGGCGGCACCTGAGCGACGGAGCGTTGCGCATCCACGTCGACGCCGGAGCGGCGAGCGGGCGCAGTGTGATCGGACGCACCTTGGCCGATAAACATCTCCTGGACATCCTCGGCCCTCGGCATCCCGACATGGTCGGCGACGCGCTGCTGCAGGTCATGGCGCTGACGGGGGCCGCCGACCAGCCGGAGGGCACCCTGCGCGAACGCCTCGACTGGATGCAGCAGCAGCTCTCCGAGCGAGGGGAGCCCGTGTTCGTTCGTTTGCACAACACCTGGGCCACCACTTACCGCGAACCCGACGCCAGCGGCTTCAAGGACCACGCCGAGACCTGACTCGGCGCCCTGCTAGGGGCCAAGCAGAAGGCCCAGGTGGTCCTCATCGGTGCGCTTGGCACCAGGGTCGACGCGGCTCCGGTGCACTTGAACACCCCGTGGGTCGAGTGGGAGAAGCTGGAGGACCGGATCACCTGGAGGGACGAGAACTACGAATCCGCCGCGTTCTCCGTTCGCAAGCGCTGCCAACGGTACGAGCGTGTCTCCCCGATCGTCTGCCGGCTGGCGGTCGGTCGGATCGCGTTGGGAGACGACCTGGATCGCGTCGAACGCGACCTGGCCCGAAGCGGCCTCCAGCCCCGACCCCACGTGGAGGCCCTGGTCGCACTCGCCACCAGCCACGAGCGGTGCGCCCCCCTCCTCTCCGCGCTCGCGCGGGTCAGTCGACTCCGTCGCCCTCTCCCCGTCGAGGCCGTCCTGCGAGCCCTCGAGCTGCCCGCCGACCACCCCGACCTCGATCTGTTCACGGCCTGTGTCGGGTATGAGCAGGCGGATGGCTCGGCGCGCTGGTCCGAGTCCGTCCTCGATGGACTGCGAGATGCGCTCCGGCAGGGCCATCCGAGAGAGGTCGACGACACCCAAGACGTGATACAGCAGCACCACTCGCTGGCCGCCGCGTGCAAGATGGTCGATGGCGTGGACGAGCCGGAGCGAGCCAAGGGCCTCGCAGGCCTGCGGTTCTGGTCCGAGAAGGTGCACCACCTGGCGCGCAGCGGGTCCCTGGGCGCCGAGGAGTGGGAGGATCAAGACGTGCGCCAGAGCGAGCAGCTCTGGGAGCGCGCCCGAACGCTGAGCTGGCTTGGGCGCTACGACGAGGCGGCTCAGCTCTACCGTCGCTGCACCCCGGTCGTGGTGTTGGTGCGGCTGCTCGACCGGGTGGAGAGGGTGAGTGGCGAGGCTCCAGGAGCGGGTTGGATGGGCTCTTGGACCGGCCGGTAGCCTCGGATCTAGACGAGCTTGAGCAGCTCGATCGCTCGTTGCTGCACGTCTTCGTCGCAGGGCCAGGCACCGGAGAGGGGATCGCGATCGCCTTGCCCGGTCCCGACCTCGGGTGGATCTTGATCGACGGGTGTAGGTGCACGCCAGATCCGTCGGACGAAGAGCTGTCGGTGCGGTGGGTACTTCGAAAGTTCCGCATGGAACCGATCCGGTGGCGCTTGACACGCTGACCCTTGCGCCGCTTGCGGGACAGCGGGGTCAGGCGACCGGCGAGGCTCTGGAGCAGGCGGACTCTGTGAAAGGGTCCCTTACCGGGTGCAAGGCGATCTCGCCGGCTATAGGTTGAGTGGGACGTTTGCGAGCTGTTATCCATGGGAGACAGAACTCGGTGGCGACAACTTGTACACACGAGTTAGGGGGGGGCGTCAGGCATGGCAGATCGGGAACTCTCTAAGGGGGAGGTCAGGGCTCTCTTGCGCCGCCTTCGCGACGCTTGTCGCAGTCCTAGCGGAGTCAGTTTTAGTGCAGCCGCCGTATTTGATCGTGATGACGAGATTGGAATTAGTGAAGACCGAGCCATTCGTGAGGTCTTGATGGAGCTTGAAGTCGACGACTACGTGAAAACGATGGACGCCGAAAAGCCGCCGGCTGGGGACCAGCATGTCTTCTTCGGCCTGCATCCCGATGAGGAGAGCGACATCTACATCAAGTTCGCCGAGCGACAGGGTTTTAAGATCCTTAGTTTCAAGGAACATCGAGAATGAGTGACACCGAACTTCCATCTCCTCCGCCTTGTATTGACTGCGGTGGTCCGACCCGAGCGATTCAGGTTTCTCGAAGGGTTCGTCGGGGAGAGCGCTCTGTGAGCTTCGACGGTTGGCTGTGGTCTTGTGACAGTTGCGAAGCGGAATTTGGCTCTGACTCAACCCAGTTCGAGAACTCCGCATTGGCCAAGGTCAACGCCAAGCTCGCAGCGGAGGCCTGGCTTGAGACACATGGTGAGCCCTTCCCCGACTCCCGACCGCCTGGTCCGCGGCGGCGGTTCACGGAGCGCGTGCAGATCCGTATGGATCCTGATGATGTGGAGCGCTTGGAGGCGCTCGCAGTGCAGCGCGACCAGACCCGCTCCGAGGTCGTGCGCTCGCTGATCGCGGCGAACTCTCCGATCAACCAAGACTTTTCACCCTCACCTGAGCTAGAATCTTTCGAAGCAGAGCGGCCAGAGAAGATCCCCTTCCTTAGGCCGGCGTCATGAAGATCGTGACCTTCTACAGCTTTAAAGGAGGGGTTGGGCGCTCGCTGGCGTTGATCAATGTGGCCCACGCCCTCGCTAGCATGGGCCAGCGGGTGGTCATGGTGGACCTCGACCTTGAGGCTCCGGGGCTGGGGCGGACCGCGGCCACGGGCGGTGAGAGCGCCTGGAAGGGCTCAGGGGTTTCCGACCTCCTACTCGGCTGGGTGACCAATAATCCGGTGTCGCTCAAAGACTGTCTGCGCCCAGTCGCACAGGAGGGCAAGGGAACCCTCTGGCTCATGCCTGCCGGCACGCGACCTACAGAGCTTTCGCATAGGATTCCATCGCTGTTGCAAGACCCTAGCCAGCCTCAGGCCAAGGTGTTCAAGTTCTTGATTCACCAGCTTCAGAACCAGATCAAGCCCGACGTCGTACTGCTGGACAGTCGTACGGGGCTGGCAGACGTGGCGGGTGTGTGTACCGTCGAGCTGCCAGATGCGGTCGTCGCGGTGTGCGGGCTGAATGAGCAGAACGTCGCAGGGATGGCAGTAGTCCTAGACCAGATCGTGCATCACGTCTTTCGCGAAGGCTATCCGCCGACTCTGCTCCTGGCGCTCAGTCCGGTCCCTTCCCGCGACTGGATGGGCGCTCCTCCTGAGATCGAATTCAGGGACATCTTGCGAGATCCCGATGCGCTCCCGGCCCTGGCCGGGGCCCGCCGTGCCACTTGGGATCGAGTGAGCGCCCGAGTGCACATGGTCCTCGAACGTCTGCGTCCCTCTGTCGAGTATGCGTTCAAGAGCGCGCGTCGGCGAGCGCCGGGCCTGCGTGCCGACGACCTCTATCACGTGCTCGAGCATGATCCCGAGGTCCCTCTTCTCGGCGAGCTCTTGCTCGCCCGGCCCAGCGGACTCGCCGACCAATATCAGCGCCTCACGCGGTCGATCGCGGCGGGGGTGCTCGGCCTCCCCGTCAAGCAAGTGGGCGAGCGACCGCTCAGGTCGATCGAAGGACCGCGGGATGTCTAGTGCCGAGCTCGCCGAACGGATCGCAGGTTTCCTGAACAAGATGCGTCAGGCTCGGGAGCCGGACGTGGATGTCCCACGATCCGAGGCCCTCGGTGAGCAGATCCTTATCGCACTCACGCCCTCGCCGTGGAACCCTGAGATCTGGTCCTCCAATCTCGACACGCTCTCTGACCAGATCGCAGTGTACATGGCTGATGAGCCAAGTGAATGGGCGAGAGAGCTCGAGCTTCTGTCGATCTACTTCGACACTCTCTGGACAACATCGCCCCACCATGGGGCGAGCGAGGCCACCCAGGGCCACGGGGAGGGAGCTCGACGCAGTGTGCCGCTCGCCTTGTCTGAGCGTGTAGCCCGAGCAGCCCTTCCCACCTGGTCAAGCTCGAACCGCAGCGCACTCTGGGAGCGCCTCGACGAGTGGGATGTGTGGCGCGCGGCCCTCACAGCGTTGCCATCCCTCGACATGCCGCCCGAAGAGGCCGTCGTCATGCTGAGCCGCGTCGACGCCTTCGCCGCCGGCGACATGGGTGCCGGCCTGCTGTACGAGGAGCTCAGGAGGTGGGTAGAACGCCACGTGAACCAGGCCCGCGACCTGGTCGAGGGGTGGTGCGCCCGGACCCCTCCCATGTCATCATTGCCCGCGACCGTCGTCTCCAGGTTGGCGCGCGATGCGCTGGCTTGTCAGTGGGATAGGTCGTGGCGTGACGATGTGGTCGCCGCGTTGTCCGACCAGGCCGAGGGCCCCGACGAGGTTTGGCCAGCGACCCAGTTGGTGTTCTACGCCTGGCCCGAGGGTACGAGCCTTGAGACCCGCGGCGATGCGCTCATCGCTTGGACCTCCCGCCGAGCGTGGGCGTTCAGATCCGCTGCCCTCCGAGCCCTGTTCGGCGTGGCGCGCGAGCGGCCGCTGGGCACCCTTCGCCTTGTGCGGAAGATCCTCGACCTTGAGCCACCCGCCCAGTTCGAAGACCAGCGCTCAGCAGATGCGGGCGCGCTCGCGCAGACGCTCGGGGCGGCGGGCTTGGGCTTGGCTGCCGATCGGGCAGTGGGGGCGGAGGTTGCAGAGGTCGCCTTCGATCTGCTCAAACATCTTGAGCCGACGACGGCACGGCTTGGCTGGGATGGGTTTCTCGCGAAGCTGGCGCGCACGGGTACTCCCCGCATCGAGCGGGTGCTGAAGACGTGGTTGGCGATGTGGAGCTCGGACCCGTTCCTCAAGCAGCGAGAGATCGGTCAAGTTCTCCCGCTAACTGTGGGCGTGCTTCGCGATCGTCTAGCCGCGTGGTTGGTGACGTGGGCGGCAGAGCCTAGTCCGTGGATGGGGAACATCGCCCTACGCCACCTGTCTCACGTTCATCTCCAGGGCGACCTCTCGGTTGAGGATGTACCCGACGGTGCTGTTCGGGTTGCCGCCCTTCGTTGGCTGGGATCGCCGTGGTGCACCTCCCACACCATCGAGCGGATCGCCTCTTGGGCCGTGGCGCGGCCGTCGATCCGTCCCGACCTCATCGAGGCCATCGCAACCGTCGGCCTCGACACCTTTCCAGGTGCGACCCGCTCCGCTGCGGCTGCCTGCCGCAGAGCACTGGGCAAAGACTCAGACCCTAGCTTAGCGCAGCTGGAGCAGGCTATCGCCCGGCGCGAAGCGAGCGTCGACGCTCGACGTCGCGTGCCAAGCTCCCTCTTTGCCCATCCCTGTGCTGCGGACTTCAACCGGTTGTTCCAGGCCCGGATGCGCCGTGCCCAAGATCGCGATCGGATCTCTGGAGTGCATCCACTCCATGCACTGTTCTCTAGAGTGCCGGTTGCGCGCGGCGAGGGCGTACAGATCGATCGCGGCGATGGCCGATCCACGGAGGTCCAGCCCTTCACGCGTCTGGGCGTCGAGGCCGAGTATCCGGCACGGGACAGCTTTGATCCTGTCGGTGCAGCACTGCAGCGCTGGGCCCTGACGCAGCAGGTCAACGCAGAGCGAGGGGATCCATGAGCTCGCCGCTCTCTCGCCAGCTCGATCTCTATATTCGCTCCCTTGCCGAGCGGGAGCAGTCCAGGGACGCTCCCCACAATCGACAAGACCTCGGGACGCTCCTGACTTGGCTGCTGCAGGCCCAGGGCCATCGCGTATTGGTGCCGGCGTATCGCTACGATGGTCCCAAGCGAAGTAGCAACGTGGGCTACGCCCAAGGTGGCGTGGATCTCTTCTCTTGCACCTGCGACGGAGACGTGCCTCGCTTGTTCAGATTCACCCTCAAGCAAGGCAACCTCACGACCAAGAACGCCTACGACAAGTCTGACCTAGCTCCGGACCTCTCTCGGATCCTCAGTCGACCGGATGAACAGGACCGATGGGTGCTGGGTATCCCCAAGGATGCACCGTTTACTACGACCACCGTTGTTGTTCATAACGGCAACTTTGAGGCAGAGCACCTCGCCCCTATGCGTGAAAGATGGCGAAACGCCTTCGAGGCGGACGGCAATCGTTTCGAGTGGTGGGATGCCGAGAGCCTCGTGGACCAGGCATGCGTTGCCCTCGGCAGCGAAGGGGAGGACCCGACCTCTATCTTTCCCCCCGGCGTACAGCCCTTTGTCTCCCTCGTGCTCGATGGACTGAGAGTTTACGCCCGAGAGGCCGAGGTCGGCGCGCGTCAACACTCGGATCTGATGCGTCGATTGGCGTTCGCCCTCGCCCACTGGCTGCCGGTTGGTACTTCGGAGCCCCAGAGAGGTTTCGATCTCAAGAAGAAGTCCCAGGCGGCGCGCGCGGTGGCCGAGGTCACTCTGTTCACTGCCTTGGCTGAACGCGTCGTGCGAACGGCCGATGACCCTCCGTGGCTTGAGCTGGCCTCTATCGTTGAACGCTGTCTATGCGGGGTCGTAGCCCTCTCTGCCCAGCACCCCAAGTGGACGAGGGTCCGTGAGGGCCTCGAACTCCTGGCCCATCAATTGGTTGATATCTGGGTATCGATCGCCGAAGCGCTCGGATCCGTCGACGGTGTGGTCGACGGTCTGGCCCAGCTTGGCCACTCCGAGGTCGTGGACTACCCGATCCGCTCGTGGTGGATGGCCGGCAGGGTGGCGGCGGCGGCGCGTCTGGCTCGCGACTTAGGTCGCCCTGAACACGTCGTTCTGCTCGTCAAAGCCTTAGAGAGCCTCGTCACCACGTCGGCCGCAGCGGGCCTCCGTGCCCCTGTTACGGACGACGTGGTCGCCGAGCTTGTGGTGATCGTCGAGGTCCTCCAGCACGCCGAACGGCTAGACGTCGCCAGCGATCTGGTCTCTCAGATCTTGGAGCGCCTCTACCTGCGGCGAGCGATGGGGCTTCCGGGGCCCTCTACGTGGCATCGCGCGCTGATGCCGCTCGATGGGCGTACCGCAGGGGAGCTTGCGGCGGTATGGTCGGGGGACGTCGACGATCGTTCTTCCCACCGCTTCACCGACGAAGGCTCTCTACTCTTGACCCTCTGCATCGCATGGCATGTCCGCTGGAGCGGTGAGGTCCTTCGTGAGCTGTGGGAGACCTTTCTTCCCGGTCGCACCAAAGCATCGCCGAATGTTGTCTCCGAAGTCGCACTTCAGCTCTGGTGCCCGCCCGAGGATCTATGGAGTCGCTGGTACCGCGAAGAGATTACCGACGCTGGGGTCGTGCACCTGCTGACTGCCGATCCTGACACTGACTCCAACCTGGAGTCCTTCGCATCGGAGGTCGAGGCCAAGCTCGCCGACGTGCCGCCCAGCCCCATGGAAGAGCGAGGAATGGCAGGAGCCGATGCGCTGGCGAGTCTGGTGTGGCGTCACCCCCTGCTCCTTCGCCAGTGGGTGGACCTCGACCCCATGGGCTCTGCCGTCGAGCCGACAGACGACACGATCTGACGCGGAGTGGGCCTCACCTTTGGTCGCGACGGCTCGTCAGGGGGGCGGTCGACGCTGCCCGGCTAGAGCGAGGAGCATAAGACGTGGTTCAGTAAGCGCCGCCGTGGTTTCAGAGGCTAACCAGGAACGTCAAAGACGTTCCTGTATCCTTCCTTCTCCGAACTCTTCCGGTAGCTCAATGTCAGCGGGGCAGGACTCCAGCACCTGCTCCTGCACCAGCTCGGCTTCGCCGCCCACCTGCCGGATGGTCTCCACGAAACGCTGCCGCGCGGCGTCGTCCGCGGTGTCCACCACCACATCTGCGAACGCGTCCAGGGTCTCCTTCGCCTCGGTTCGTTGATCCGAGTGGCCCCCGCCGGTCAGGTAGGCGATGAGCTTGCCCGTGCGGCCGTTGCCTGTCTGCTCCAGCGCGTACTGATAGGCCCCGAACTTGGTGGCGATCTCCTTCAGGTCCTGCTCAAGCTGTTGGCGGCTCGGGATGACTGGCTCCATCAACAGCGCACGGCCCTGCCCCTGGACCCAGTGAGTGACCTAGGGGAGGCCAGCGCCGTGACCGCTCAGCCACCCGCCGCAGTCATGGCGGGGCTTGAAGGTCTTTCGCACGTACCGATCCACGCCCCAGGTCTCGAAGAAACGGTAGCCAAGGGTGGAGCGGTTGCTGCCGCGAGGGGTGCGGACCCTACCCTCTGCGGCTGTCGACCGCGAGAGCATGGCCTGGACCCAGGCCACCGCGTCGTCCACCCCTCTCGGCACCTCGCGGCGCTCAGCCAGGGTCGCGTAGGGGCCGAAGGCGCTAGGCAAACGCTCGGCAGACTCCACGGTATCCAGTCGCTTGTGAAGCTGCTGCACCACCACGGCGAGGCTGCGATCGCCGAGACAGCTCGTAGACGGGAGCCACTCCGCCCGCGCCACGCGAACGTCGCCGTGTTCGTCCGACACCACCGCACCCAGCGGGAACCGGGTCCCCGCGAAGGGGTCCGGCGTGAAGTGGATGAGCCGGTAGTGGGCGTTCATGACAGCGCTCCGAGGGCATCGACGTAGCTGGAGACGATCTTCGGTGCGTGGCGGCACCGACGGATGAGGGCGTCGGCCAGGGGCTCGCGGGGCTGGGCGACTGGGAACAGGTGTGGCGTTCTTCGCCGACATGATGCCACGACCGCGCACCCGCGTCACGCGGTGCCGGGACGCGCCATCCTTCGCCGCTCGCCTGAGGCTTGAGCGCAGAGCTCGCCCCCCTTGACGCCCCCGACCTCCTCCGGCAAGAATACAGCCACAACCCAAGGGGAGGGACACATGGCGGGTCACCGCACGAGCTTTTCGCTGAACACCACGGGCGTCCTGTCCAGGCACAGGCCCGTCGCTCGCGAGCACGACGAGGCGCTCCGAGCACCGGTCGTCGCTCCCAGGTAGACCAGCCCACGCGCTCCCCCGCCCCCGCTGCCCCGCCCGTTCTGCAGGGCGCACGCTCCCCGATGAGGTACAGGTTGATCTGCTCGTGAGCAGGTGCCACGCTCCCCTTCCCCGCTAGCACGCCCGAGGTCCCCCCCAATGCCCAAGCTCACCCTCCCCGAACTCGAACGGCACCTCTGGGGTGCTGCCGACATCCTCCGGGGGTCGATCGACTCCAGCGACTACAAGCACTACATCTTCGGGCTGCTGTTCTACAAGCGGCTCAACGACGTCTGGCAAGAGGAGTACGAGGAGCGGCTCGCGGAGTACGACGACGAGGAGCTGGCCGCTGACTCCGAGGAGCATCGCTTCGACATTCCTTGGGGGTACATGTGGTCAAAGGAGCCTCGGCCCGACCCGGACCCCTACCCTGTCGACGACAAGGGCAAGCGACTGCCTCGAACAACGCGGGACGTGTCGGTAGGCATTGGAGAACAGCTGAACACCGCCTTCCGCGCCATCGAAGACGCCAACCCCCGGCTCAAGGGCGTGTTCCAGGACGTGG
This sequence comes from Deltaproteobacteria bacterium, assembly GCA_007693595.1. Taxonomy (GTDB): domain Bacteria; phylum Myxococcota_A; class UBA796; order UBA796; genus REDI01. Next base: position 14,831 of record REDI01000067.1, read on the forward strand.
ACTTTGCCAACCGGGAGCGGTTCCCCGATGCCCTGCTCGACGCCCTGCTCCAGCACTTCGAGGTGCACCGTCTGCGCAAGGCCGACGTGCCCTCGACCATGCTCGGCGATGCCTATGAGTACCTGATCGCCCAGTTCGCCGACGACGCGGGCAAGAAGGGCGGGGAGTTCTACACCCCCAAGCAGATCGTCAAGCTGATGGTCGAGATCCTGCAACCCCAGGAGGGCCTGACCGTCTACGACCCGACCTGCGGCTCGGGCGGCATGCTGCTCGAGGCGACCCACTACATGGAGCGCAAGGGCCTCAACCCCAAGTCGCTCACCCTCTACGGCCAAGAGAAGAACCTCAACACCTGGGCCATCTGCAAGATGTCGCTGTTCCTGCACGACATCGACGATGCGTTCATCGAGCGAGGCGACACCCTGATCGATCCCAAGCACCTCGCGAGCGACAAGACGGTCAAGCGCTTCGACCTCGTGCTCGCCAATCCCCCCTTCTCGCTGAAGTCCTGGGGCCACAAGGTGTGGAGCAAGGGCGATCCCTTCGGCCGCGATACCTACGGCTGCCCTCCCAAGTCCTACGGAGATCTGGCCTTTGTGCAGCACATGGTCGCCTCGCTCAAGTCCGGTGGCCGCATGGCGGTGGTCGTGCCTCACGGGGTGCTGTTCCGGGGCGGCAGAGAGGGCACGATCCGCGAGGGCATGCTCACCGACGACCTCATCGAGGCGGTGGTCGGGCTCGGGCCCAACCTGTTCTACGGCACCGGCATCCCAGCCGCGGTGCTGTTCCTGCATCGGGACAAGCCAAAGGACCGCAAGGGCAAGGTGCTGATCGTCAACGGCGACAAGGACTTTGTGGAGGGCAAGAACCAGAACACCTTGTCTGACGAGAACGTCGACCGGCTCGCCCAGGCGGTGCACGACTTCGTAGACCAGGACCTGTTCTGTCGGGTGGTCGAGCTCAAGGAGATCAAAGACAACGACTACAACCTGAACCTGACCCGGTATGTGCAGACCGACCCACCGCCCCCGCCGATCGACGTGAAGGCCGAGGTGGCCAAGCTGCAGGAGCTGATGGCCGAGCGTGATGCGGCGGAGGGCAAGATGATGGGGTTCTTGAAGGAGTTGGGCTATGTCGGGTGAGGTGCCGGAGGGGTGGTCTACCACTAAGCTTTCAGAACGACTTAATCTGGTTCAAGAGTCAATAAATCAGACTTCTTTATCCAATCTTAAGCGGGTTTCACTGTACTCATTACCCGGCTTTGACGACAACATGACGGTAGCAAGACTCGCCGGAGAAGTGATTGGAAGCTCTAAGCCTGCCTTCGACAGCCCCGCGCGCACCGTGCACCACAGATCTCGCTAGAACGCAG
>REDI01000034.1 GCA_007693595.1 Deltaproteobacteria bacterium
TTCTGGCTCGACGGCGACGGCGACGGGTACGGTCATGCGGACGAGAGCGTGCGCGCCTGCGTTGCGCCCACGGGGTACGTGAGCAACGCCGAGGACTGCGACGACAGCGACGCGAGCGTGCACCCCGGGGCGCCGGACGACCAGTGCAACGGGGTCGACAACAACTGCGACGGGGTGGCGGACTCCGAGGCGGAGCAGGTGACGCGCTATCCGGATCGCGACGGGGACGGCTGGGGCGTGCTGGAGGAAGAAGAGCAGGGGTGCCTGCCGTTGGACAGCGAGGTGTCGAACGGCTGGGTCTCGCAGCCCGGGGACTGCGACGATGAGGACCCTTGGGTCTATCCTGGGGCGGCGCAGCGCTGCGACGGCAAGGCGAACCCTTGCGAGGGGGAGGTGGACGAGGGTCTTCGTGGCACGGGCCCGGCCTGTCCGGCGCGTTCCTGCGACGACGTGTTTCACGACAGCGGGGGCGAGAGCGCAGACTACTGGCTCGCCGACGGCGAGGAGTCCTACGAGGCGTGGTGCGAGATGCGGGCGGACGGGGGGTACACCGCCCTGACGGGTAAGCTGGTCGCGGAGCGGGAGTGGGTCAGCTTCTCGCTCGTAGGCCTCGGCAGCCCCGACGGGGCGTGGAGCGCGGGCTTCGAGGGGGACACGTTCTGGTTGCGGCCGACGCGCCCGTCGGACTTCGCCGGCGATGCCTGTCGGACGGTGGTGGTGCGCGCGAACCTGGACCTTCCGTTCACCTTCACCGCCTGGGAGGGCAGCTTCGAGGCGACGCACATGGGCAAGGACACGGTCCCTGCCGAGTGGGCGCACAGCATGAGCGGCCCGCCGCCCTGCCAGGGGGCGGTCTTGTTTGGGGCTCAAAATGAGTTGCCCATCAAAGAGGGCGGTGAGTGGGGCCATAACGTCGAACTCACGACCGGTCGCTCCGAGGCCTGGGGTTGGCGGGAGCTCGGGCGAGAGCGCTCCCGCATCACCTGGGAGGTAAACGACTTCGAGGTTGAGGGTGGGGGTGCGGATTCCTACCTACAGGTCGACGAGCTGTCGATCTTGGTCCGCTGAGATGGGGGCTTTCATGAGTAGCACACGGCGCCAGCGCGTTCTTTGGGTTCCCCGATGCGTGGCGCTCGCGCTGGTGTCGTGCGGGGGGGCTGATCCGGTCTCGTCTGCTGCGCTTTCGAGCGGGAGCTCGGAGGCCTGTGCGCCGTCTTCGGAGCAGGAGTTCTGGCTCGACGGCGACGGCGACGGGTACGGTCATGCGGACGAGAGCGTGCGCGCCTGCGTTGCGCCCACGGGGTACGTGAGCAACGCCGAGGACTGCGACGACAGCGACGCGAGCGTGCACCCCGGGGCGCCGGACGACCAGTGCAACGGGGTCGACAACAACTGCGACGGGGTGGCGGACTCCGAGGCGGAGCAGGTGACGCGCTATCCGGATCGCGACGGGGACGGCTGGGGCGTGCTGGAGGAAGAAGAGCAGGGGTGCCTGCCGTTGGACAGCGAGGTGTCGAACGGCTGGGTCTCGCAGCCCGGGGACTGCGACGATGAGGACCCTTGGGTCTATCCTGGGGCGGCGCAGCGCTGCGACGGCAAGGCGAACCCTTGCGAGGGGGAGGTGGACGAGGGTCTTCGTGGCACGGGCCCGGCCTGTCCGGCGCGTTCCTGCGACGACGTGTTTCACGACAGCGGGGGCGAGAGCGCAGACTACTGGCTCGCCGACGGCGAGGAGTCCTACGAGGCGTGGTGCGAGATGCGGGCGGACGGGGGGTACACCGCCCTGACGGGTAAGCTGGTCGCGGAGCGGGAGTGGGTCAGCTTCTCGCTCGTAGGCCTCGGCAGCCCCGACGGGGCGTGGAGCGCGGGCTTCGAGGGGGACACGTTCTGGTTGCGGCCGACGCGCCCGTCGGACTTCGCCGGCGATGCCTGTCGGACGGTGGTGGTGCGCGCGAACCTGGACCTTCCGTTCACCTTCACCGCCTGGGAGGGCAGCTTCGAGGCGACGCACATGGGCAAGGACACGGTCCCTGCCGAGTGGGCGCACAGCATGAGCGGCCCGCCGCCCTGCCAGGGGGCGGTCTTGTTTGGGGCTCAAAATGAGTTGCCCATCAAAGAGGGCGGTGAGTGGGGCCATAACGTCGAACTCACGACCGGTCGCTCCGAGGCCTGGGGTTGGCGGGAGCTCGGGCGAGAGCGCTCCCGCATCACCTGGGAGGTAAACGACTTCGAGGTTGAGGGTGGGGGTGCGGATTCCTACCTACAGGTCGACGAGCTGTCGATCTTGGTCCGCTGAGATGGGGTCTTTCATGAGGGGCACGCGGCGTCATTGGGGTCTTTGGGGCCCCGCGAACAACGGCGACGACGGGGACGGGAGCGGTTAAGGGGTGCCGCCGGAGGCTCCATTGCTACGCCCTTCTCTCTTTGTCCTTTCCTTTCTGCCCCTGGTCCTCGCGTGCTCCTGCGATCCGTCCTCGAGTGAGGGCGCTGGCAGCTCGGGCACCGAAACCTCGTCGGCCGTCACGCTAGGGGGCTCCGTCGAGGGGCTCGCCGGCGAGGGCCTGGTGTTGGAGCTGAACGAAGGGGAACAGCGCCTCTCGGTCCCTGTGGGCGCGACCGACTTCGTCTTTCAGGAACCCCTGCGCCCTGGCTCGACCTTTGCGGTCTCGGTCTACCAGGCCCCCGAAGCGCCTTCCCAGACCTGTGTCGTGGCGGGGGCGCAAGGTCAGATCGGCTCGGAGGATGTAGATGACCTCCGCGTCCTCTGCGAGACGAACGCCTATGCGGTCGGCGGTACGCTCGAGGGGCTGATCGACGGTTCGACCCTGACCCTGCGGCTCAACGATGCACACGAGCTCGACCTCACCCGAAACGGGGACTTCACCTTTCCGGTGGAGCTCTCGGATCAGGCCTCCTTCGAGGTCGAGGTCTTCGCGGAGCCCACCGATCCCCCTCAGCGTTGTCTCGTCCTAGACGGTTCGGGCGTGGTCGACGGGGCCCCGGTCTTGGCGACCCAGGTCACCTGCCAACGCCGCTGCTCCGACACCCTGGCCTGCGACGACGAGACCTACTGCGACGCGCCATGCGATGCGGACGGCGTGTGCGAGCCCCGTCCCACCGACTGCGGTGAAGCGGAGCAGCCGGTCTGTGGTTGTGACGGTGAAGCCTACTCCAATGTCTGCGAGGCTCAGGCCGCGGGGTTCAGCACCTCTGAAGACGAGACTTGCTTGCTGGAGGGGTGTCGCATGAACAGTGATTGCGATGAGCTCGCCAACGAGTATTGCGAGCGATCTTCGGGGGACTGCGGAGGCGTGGGGGAGTGCGTCGTTCGCCCCGAGGTGTGTATGCACATCTATGATCCTGTCTGTGGCTGCGATGGTCATACCTATAGTAATCGCTGCGTCGCAGCCTCCAACGGGGTCAGTGTTCGGTACGCGGGGGCCTGCCTCTCGGCCATGTAGAGAGCCTCTCGGAGCACGCGATGGCCCCTCGCTCCGCCTCCGCGTCCTGCCAGAGCAGAGCCCACTGGTCGCGGCCTGGCCCTAAGATGGCCGCGCCCATCGCGTGCTGAAAATCCAAGGGGGCTGTGCGCCACTCCCTGGGCGGCCGCTCCCAGCTGGCGGGCTTGAGCTGCGCCCACGTCTTGCCGACGTAGGGCCGTGGGTTTTGGCTCACGAAGGTCAAGGCCATCAGGATCTGTACCCAGACGGCGGGGTGGCCCTGCTGCGTCTCTTCCTCGTAGGCTTCCACGAGGTTGATCGAGCGGCTGCGATCCTCCAGGCCGGACAGGGTCACGAGCTCATCGCAGTGGTCCTGCTTGCGCCCTCGACCGAAAACCTTGGAGATACTGCCGGTCAGTCGCTTCAGCCCTCCTTTGTAGCCACGGACGACCTGGGGGAGGATCGCGCGCGCGTGGGCATGGCGGGCGATGACCAAGATCGCATCGGTGTCGTTCGCGCAGCAGAAGCCACTCTGGAGGACGTCGATCATCTGCGAGAGCTGCTCGGCGTCCTGACCGAGCTTGCCTTTCTCTCCACGCAGGAGCCCCCCTCCGTGGATCTCGGTCTTGAGCGAGGCTTCTGCGGCGCCGCGCATCCCCACGCCGAGCTCCGCTCCCTACGCGCTGAGCTGAGCCGCCATCCAGGCGCCGACCCCCACGATGAGCTCCAGCCCAGTCCCCATCTCGAGCTCGGTGCTGAAGCTGGGAACCCTGATCTTTGGACATAGACGCCATCCGCCACGGGGGGATGACTTCAGCAACGATGGACCGGGCGGAACTCCTCAGGTTTTTCAACCCGTCGCGCCGCGGCCTCGCCCGCTCTGAGGTGGGCCCGATCCAGAGGATCTAGCTTGGTCCAGGGTCAGGGCTCCCAGCCTCCGTAGGCATCGTTGCGGATCAGCTCCAGCTCTCGCTCCAACACGATGCGCTCGGACTGTGGAACGGTCACGACGGGACCCATCGCGAGGTCGAAGGTCCACAGGCCCTCTCGGAGCTCGTGGGTTCTTCGGTGAAGGAGGATGGTGTGGTCGCCTCGTCGGATCAAGAAGTCTTGTTCGAGATGCCGGTAGGTCAGCTCAAACTCCTGCGGCTCATAGTCAGGGTGAAGGGCGTAGAGCTTAGAGATGTCGGTGCAATCCTCGGTGCTGTGGTCGTGGCCTAGCTCGCTGCGGAGCGTGAACACGGTCCGTTCGTTGGATGGCCGATCCTTGCGGCCCTGCAAGGTGGTCTGGATGTCGCACTGGGACGAGCCGTCTTCGGCCCGTAGGTATGAAGAGGTCCCAGTCACGGTCTCGCCATCTTCCCCGACCAGGAGCTGAAGTGAGAGGTCGACCTCGAGGTTGCGCTCGATGTCGTACTCGAGATCAAACGCGATGGGTCCCGCCGAGCTCAGCCTTCCGCCGTCATAGTCGAAGTCCATGTCGGGGAAGGCCTCGGCGAAGGACACGCCGACGTAGACGGGTCCATGACCCGTGTAGAGCGTGGTGATCAGGCCGAGTCCGTCGCTGTCGGTGTTGAGGGCCCGCATGAGATCGAGCTCGCCCCGCTCGAAGGTCTCGCCTGTCAGCAGAGCGTACACGGCGTGGGTAGGGCTGAGCTCGCAGCTCTGGCTCGAGCGGTCCTCCTGGATGAAGCTCTCGTAGTCGTAGCGCCACTCCAGATCCTGCGGGCTCTCTTCGCGGCCGGTGCCTCGAAGGTAGACCTCGAAGTCGCAAGCGTATGCGCGCGGGATGGATGGGCGAGACGCTTCGAGATCGGGACTCGTCTTGAAGAGCACGCGGCCGACGAGGTCATAGCCTTCGAAGAAAGGATCTCTGTGGAAGGGCTCCTGGTGGCTCCCACAGGCGGCGAGGGCGAGCAGCGCCGCGGTAGCCGGGGGCCAACGCCATGGATCCATCACCACCTCGCATACGGTACAAGGTAGTGTAAAGCGCTCCTTGGGGCAAGGACGACACGGTGACGGCGGTGGTGATGGCTACAGCGCGCACGTCCTCTTTCGCCGAAGCTCTCCGACGAAGGCGTGGCGGGTGAACGCTCGGCGGGGCTAGCCGAAGATATTCATCGGCATCCGCAAGTACCGGATCCCGTTCGTATCCGCCTCCGGGAGGTGCCCCGCGTCGATGTTCACCTGCACCGACTGGAAGATCAGGTTGGGCGGACGCAGGGTCTTGTCCCTCTCCGACCTGAACTTCACGAAGTCCTCGCGGGAGCGGCCCGCGGGGAGCTGAATGTTCTTCTGCTTGCTCTCGCCGATCGTGGTCTCAAACTTGAGCTCGCGGCCGTTGGGCATGTAGTCGTGACCTACGAAGACGCGGGTCTCATCGGGCAGGTGGTAGAGCTTTTCGTGAATGCTCTCGTACAGGTCCTCGGCGCTGCCGGCGGGGAAGTCGCAGCGCCCGGTGCCGAAGTCGGGCATGAACAGCGCATCGCCGGTGAACACCGCGTCGTCGATGAGGTAGCTCACGCAGGCTGGGGTGTGGCCTGGGGTGTGGATCACCTTGATCTTGAGAGAGCCCGCGTCGAGGGTCTCGCCGTCGCGGACGAGGCGCTCGAACTGGCTGCCGTCGGTCTTGAACGGTTCGGGTAGGTTGAACACGCCCTTGAAGGTCTCTTGGACGGTCTGGATGTGCTCGCCGATCATCACGGGCGCACCGTAGCGCTCCTTGAGCCACTGAGAGCCCGAGAGATGGTCGGCGTGGGCGTGAGTCTCGAGGATGGCGTGTAGCGTGAGCTCGTGCTCGTCGAGGAAGGAGGCGACGCGCTCGTTCGAGGCGGTGTTCGTAGAGACCGCCAGAGGATCATAGTCGAGCACGGGGTCGATGACGACCGCGTCGCGGGTCTCCTCGTCGTAGACGACATAGGTGAGCGTCCAAGTGGCGGGGTCGAAGAAGGTCTCGATCTTCATGGGGTACTCCTGAGAGCCGAAAGGTGCTGTCGATGTATTTGCAAGCGATGTGCCAAGCTAACTCTCTAGGATAGAGCGCCACAGGCGGCCCAACTGAAACATACGAATGTTTCAGTCAGAGCGGTCTGGTTCACCGCGAAATAGCGCGGCCTGCAAGACCTCGCCCTTGAGGCAGGCCTCGCGCCACTCGGCCTCGGGGCACGATAAGGAGGTAATCGCTCCTCCAACACCGACTTCGGTGGCCTGCTCGGTGAGGACGGCGGTGCGGATCACCACCGCGAGCTCTGCGGCGCCGTCGAAGGAGATCCAGCCGAGCGCGCCGCCGTAGGGGCCGCGGGGTGAGGGCTCCAGATGGTCGAGGATCTCGAGGGTGCGGTGCTTGGGCGCGCCGGTCATGGAGCCGGGAGGGAAGGCGGCGAGGAGGGCGTCCCAGACGTCGGCGTCGGGGCGGAGCTGACCTTGGATGGTGCTCACGAGCTGATGTACGGTGGCGAAGCGCTCGACGGCCATCAAGCTCGGGACCTCGACGCTACCCCAGGTGCAGACGCGACCGAGATCATGACGGATCAGGTCGACGATCATCAAGTTCTCGGCGCGCTCCTTCTCGGAGGTGGCCAGGGCGTGGGCGGCCCGATCGTCATCGCTCGGATCGGCCTGACGGGCGGTGGTGCCCTTGATGGGTCTGGCGGTCAGCAGACCCGTGGCGTTGGCGGAGAGGAAGAGCTCGGGGGAGGAGGAGAGGATCGTGAGGTCTTCGAGCTCGAGGAAGGCGCCGAAGGGTGCGGGGTTGGCGGTGCGCAGCCGACGATACGCGCTGAGAGGGTCGCGCAGCCGGGGTCCACGGAGACGTTGGGTCAGGCAGATCTCGTAGCTCTCGCCCTCGATAAGGGCTTCCTGGGCCCTGCGGATCTTGTCGAGGTAGGACGATCGAGGCAGCTCAGGGCGGAGCGCGCCGGGCTCGGGAGGGGTCGAGGGACGAGGTGGAGGCGGATCGCTCAGTCGGTGCGCCAGGTCGTACAGGGCGGGGCGCGGATCGGCATCCTCGGGCACCACCACGCCGATCCAGGCCTGGCCGGTGTCGTGATCGATGGCGGCGAAGCGATCGCAGAAGACCAAGGCGAGGTCGGGGACGCCAGAGGAGGCCGGCGGGGGAGGGGGATCCTCGCGGGACTCGTGGCCGAGGTATCCGACCCAGCCTCCGCGAAAAGAGAAGGGGACGGGGGGCGAGGAGGCGCGCACGCGCGGGAGGCGGAGGTAGTCCCAGATGGAGCCAAGAAGGGGCTCAGGGGGCTGACCAGGGCGCTGCGTCGTCGCACCATCGCCGCGGTGAAACCGTAGGATATGCCCAAGATCGCCGTCACCCGCCCCGATCAGGCTGAACCGCGAGGGGTTCGCGCCTTGTCGGCCGCTGCTGTCGAGCCAGAAGGCGCCGTGTCGGCCCGCGAAGGCGTGGAGGAAGGCGGCCTCGGGGTCGAGGGGGGTCTCCAGACGGCGCATCGCGAGGCGAAGGGGCCGCCCTTTGGGAGCTGGTGGGCGAGCGGCGGCCGGTGCGGGGACCGCGTGAAGGCGAGCGCGCCCGGTGAGGCGCAGGAAGGCCTCGACCATCTGGGCGCCATGGGGCGTTCCGATGGACTCCGGGTGAAACTGGACCCCGACCCGGAGCCGGCCGAGCTCCCGGACGGCCATGACCGCACCCTGCGGATCGCGCGCGCTGACGTGGAGGTCCGAGGGCAGGGGCTCCTGGGCGACGAGGCTGTGGTAGCGCACGACGGGCAAGCCTTGAGGAAGGCCGGAGAAGATCCCCAGGGCGTCGTGCAGCAGGGGGGTGATGCGCCCATGCATGGGCTGTGCACCTCGCCTGATCGCGCCACCGAGCTGCCAGATCAGTCCTTGATGCCCCAGACAGATCCCGAAGATGGGGCGGTCGAGCTCCGCCAGGATCCGGGCTGAGAGGCCGAGGTCTCGGGGTGTTCCAGGGCGACCTGGGCCCGGCGAGATCACGACGACATCGGGGTCGAAGCGCTGAACGTCGTCGAGGTCCCAGGCATCGTTGCGCACCACCTCGGGCGCGACGCCCGCGACGCTCGCGAAGAGGTGGGCGACGTTGAAGGTATAGCTGTCGTAGTTGTCGACGAGCAGAATGCGCACGGGGACCTCGGGGGTGCACGCCCTGTGGGCGCGCGGGGCGGTCGAGCGGTCCTCACGACACCCAGGCCGAGCCAGAAGACGCGCCGCTCTCCTCGGTGTGGCGCGTCATGCCTTCGTCTGTGCTGAACCTGCGGGGCACACCTGGGGTCGGGATCACCCCTCAACCAACGTGCTGGAGTCTGTATCGCGCCCGCGTGGACGTGCAGGGGGTCCAGGAACGGAGGGGAAGAAGGTCGTCCTGCTCGTTCCAGAAGACGTGGCTTCGATCGGCCTCCATCGGACTCATCGCCGCGAGCGCCTGCCCCTTGCGCTCCCAACTCGGCGAGCTCGCAGCCTGGGGCTTTCTCGGCTCGCTCATCGGGGCCCGGAGGGTTTGACCGCTTCGAGGGGTGCCGCTAAGGCCTGGGGACGGCGCCGCGGTTGGCGCGCCACGTCACCCTCTCGTCACGGACAGGCTCATGGGCTCCGATCTCTATCGCGTCAAGGTATCTGAAATCCAGACCAATATCGTATCGTTATTGGTAGAGGTCGTGCATCCGGACTCTAACTATGTCTCTGAGAACCCAGGCTTCGCGCTCATGCTTCTGCACGAGGGCGCCCGCGACGACGGCGAGGCCGCGCTCAACGCGGAGCTGAGCTTCGACGATCTGATGGACCGGAGTTGGGTCGAGAAGTATGCGAAAGGCTTCATTGAGATGGTCTCGACCTCGGTCGTCGCCGGCTCCTCCGATGGGGAGGGCCCCGAAGACTGGATCAAGGCCAAGGTTGAGATCACGGTGACCGATCCCGCGTGGATCGAGCACTTCAACCTGGGTCAGTCCTTCGATAGCCGCGCGTATGATCTGGGGTATGCCTTCCAGGACCACCCCCCGATCCACCCTGGGCAGATCGATCCCAACGCGCCGGTGCCCGAAGCCTTCGTCGCCCTACCTGGTGCTCTGTTCGGGGTGCCCGATGTGCCGACCGTCATCCGCGCAGCGGCCTACAGCGGCAGCTCCTACCGATGTGTGGATGAGCGGGAAGGCACCTTCAAGCCCGAAGAGCTGCAAGACCTCGACGGGCGGGTCGTGCTGTACCAAGGAAAGTGGGACAGCTCGATGCAGCCGGGCTTCCTTTACATCGCGGGAGAGAACATCTACCTGCTCACCGCCAGCAACGGCAGCCACGGCTCCTCCTCGTCCAAGCAGTTCGAAGGAAAGATCGGGCTGGCGGAGCTGATCCCGGGCAAGCGTTTGGGCGCCAAGCTCAAGGTCGGTGACATGATCCGCCGGATGCAGCCAAGGATCCTCCGGGCGACGGTCGAGGCCGATGTGGCGCGATTCACGATCAGCCTGCCCCCCGGAGGCCCCAAGCTGGTCGATCTCGACGCCGAGCAGCTCCCGGCGGCTGGGTTCTTGCTGCTGATGAGCCCTCTGGCCCCTACCAGCACGATGGCTTCGCCCCGGACCCTCGAACCCTCAAAGCTCTCGTGGACGATCGAGCGCGAGGTGCTGCGGCTCTTCGACCCGAAGGAGCGTCAGATTACGAAGTATATTGGAGGTGAGATGGTTCCTTCGGGCGACACGCTCCCCCAAGACTTCGCCCTCGCCCAGAAGCTCTCGTTGGGCTTCGTAGCCAAGGCCGAGATCGCCTCCCAGCCCGACATGACGCCCATCGACTTCGACGCGCTCACCGAGGCAGAGCAGGCCGAGATCCTCGGTGAGCCGTGGCCCGAGCTCGTCTTGGACGTCACGCCGCACCACGCCGCCTATCTGGAGCACCTCACGGGTGCCTTCGAGCCTCGGGAGCTTCCCCACATCCCGCGACCGGACCCTTGGGAGGGCGACCTTCCCGAACCTGCGTCCGAGCCGACCGGCTTTGGGGAGGTCGAAGACCCGACGGAAGAGGTCCCCAAGGGTCTCACCGCTCCGGCCTCTGAGGGCGGCGCGATCGGCGGTGGTCAGGCAGGCGGGCCCAACAAGATCTTGATCGTGGCCGGCGTCGCGGTCGGCGCGGTGCTCCTGTTGTCGGTCATTGGCTTTGGGGCTTGCTGCTGCCTGCCCATGATGCTCGGCTGAGGGGTAGAGGGTCGAGTCGGTGCGCCGACGAGCGATCCTCGCTTGGAGCCCTTGTGAGTCACGATCACGATCACGGACACCCCCGAACCCATGGCCCTGGCTGCGGCCACGACCATGGGTTCGGTGCGCATGTCCACGCGCCGCCGGGCATGAAGCCGCGCACCGCCTTGCTCGTGTCGCTCGGCTTGGTGGGGGCCTACCTCTTGGTTCAGATCGTGGTCGGTGCGCTCACGGGATCGCTGGCGCTGCTCTCGGATGCGGCCCACTCCTTCTCGGACGTCGCCGCTCTATCGGTGGCCCTCGCGGCGGCCAGCCTCGCGGTGCGCGCGGCACCGCCGGGGACCTGGGGCTGGGGTCGGGCCGAGGTCTTTGGGGCTTTCCTCAACGGCATCGGCTTGCTCGTCGCGGTGAGCTTCATCGTGATCGAGGCGGTCGAGCGGCTGAGCGAAGGCGTGCCCGAGGTGCCTCCCTTGCCGGTCTTCGCCGTGGGGGGACTCGGGCTGACCATCAACCTGATCGGCGCCTGGTTCCTCTGGCGAGCAGGGAAGAACAACCTGAACCTCCGCGCGGCGCTACTCCACATGCTCGCCGACGCCCTGGGCTCGGTCGGCGCCATGATCGCCGCGGGCTTCCTCTGGTTCGGCGTCGCTGAAGCCGACGTGGTGGTCTCGCTCTTCATCGCGACCCTCGTGCTGATCGGCGCGGTGAGGGTGCTCTGGGATGCCGGAAGGGTCCTGCTTGAGCTGCCTCCCCGCGGGCTCGACATCGCGGCGCTGCGCGCGGTGGTTCAGAACGATCCGGGGATCTCCTCCGTCGAAGAGCTCAGGATCTGGAGCCTGGATGGGCGCAGCCCTCTCGTGGCGGCTCGGATCCGCGCCGAGGTGCCGGTCGAGCCCGTTCGTCAGCGCCTCCGCGACAACCTGGCCGCCCTCGGCGTGGAGCGCGCCGTGATCGAGGTCGCCCCCCTCATCAAGGAGCCGAGACCGGACGCCGAGCGATGAGCTCGAGCCCCCTACGCCTGAGGCGGGGTAGAAGATCCTCTTCAAGATCGCTCACGGGTCGAAGCAGTCTGTCAGGCTTGTATGCTCCATGCTGTCGATGGGCGTGAGGACGCCGCCTGGGTAGGAGAACCGCGCGACGCGCCAGACGTCGCCGTCGGTGTTCATGGGGGTGTTGAAGCTCTCCTGGATCTCCCCGTCGACGTAGAACCGAACCCTCGCCTCCGTGTCCTCATGACCGACCATCCGATGGACGCGGATCTCGTAGTTGCCCTCGACGGGGGTCGGAAGGTCGATGATCTCGGGCCCCAACGCCGTAGAGTTCCCATAGAACTCGGGGTTTCCTTGGGGGCCAGGAGGGCCCCACTCGGGCTCGGGGTTGCAGAAACAGGCATCGCCAGGTCGCTCGAAGAGCTCTTCGGAGTTGTAGAGCAGGTGAAGGTCGAGGTCGACCTCGGAGGTCCAGACCAGCTCGACGGCGAAGGGTAGCAGCGGTGTAGCATCGGTCGCTGTTTCGGTGGTCGAGGCGCTATCCACCCCGGTCCCTGTGCTCGTGTCGGACTCGGACTCGAGATCTACGCGCTCGGCGGCGAAGGCGTAGCTGAAGGAGGCGGTGGTGGTCGTGGCGAAGCCATCCTCCACCTCGGTCTGGACCACGGAGAAGTCCTCGCGGCTCTGCGACCACCAGATGCTGGCGTCGGGTTGGTCCACTGCGATACCGACCGTGACGGGTACGAGAAAGCTCAGGCCATGGGGCGCGAAGGCGAGCAGGGGGCTGAGGGCGTCGGAGGCGTCGGGCGGGCCCAGATCCGTGACGACGAGGGTCACATCGGACTCCAAGGCCCCCGCGGGCACCTCGACGTAGGCGGAAGGGTGCTCGATCGTTCCGCCTGATCGACCGATGACGGCTGTGACGTAGGTTTCGTCAGGCCCCGGGCCACATCCAACGAGGGCGCCTGCGAGCGAGGCCCCCGTGACGAGCCGGGCGAGGGCTGTGGTGTATCGGTTGTAGACCGGAGGGCGAGGGGGGCTGAGCGTGTTCATCGTGGTATCGGGTAGTTGGTGTGATTTGGGGCTTCTCAACTTATCAGAGATCTTGGATTGTGGAGACGGGCGGTCTCGTCCGGCCCGGGTCCACCGCGGAGGGACTGGAACGACCGCGAGGCAACGCCGGAGAGCTCGCGGACGAGTCGCGCGACGGGAGGTCTGGCGCTGGACTCCTAAGGCCTAGCTTCGGTCGAGGTCCCTAGCGCCAGCGCCAGAACCGGCGGTGCGCCTTCGCCGAACCGCGCGGCGACCTCGTGTGCGCTGGACTGGGCGGTGAGGGTGAAGCCGCAGGCCGAGAAGAGATCGCCGACCTCGCCTTGCTCGATCTGAAAGCGAAGCGGCTCCCCCAGCACCTTGAGTCCGACCTGGCTGGCCCTGGCGCCGATCCCGATCAAGCCCGAGGCGGGGATCCAGAGATCCATACAGATCTTGGAGCCCGGCGCAGCCCAGGCGCGCAAGGCGCGCAAGGTGGTCGTCACCGCTTCGCGGGGCAGGTACATGCTCACGCCCTCCCAGATGATGAAGGTCGGGATCGACCCGTCGAGGGGACCGGCGGTGAGGACCTCGATCAGCGGCTCTCGGGCGAGGTCGGCGGGGAGTGAAGGGGCAGGCTCGAGACCGGCCCGCTTAGAGAGGCGGACCTTCCGTGCGGCGGTGGCGGGATGGTCGAGCTCGACCAGGGGTCGGTTCTGTAGGGGGGCGCGCAGGCGCCACGCGCGGCTGTCGTAGCCTGCCCCGAGGATTAGGACCTGACCCACCTCGGGGAGGGCGGCCAAGAGCTGGTCGTCGATCCATCGGTGTCTGGCGGTGATGACCGCAGCCATATCGAGCCCGAAAGACGAGGCTCGAAGCGCTTCTCGGGTGGTTGGCGCGCGGGCCGCCGCCCTCAGCAGCGCGCGGCTGGGCCGGTGCAGGAAGAGCTGGGCATAGGGGTCGTCGATCACCCGCGCCTCGGGCGGACGAAGGTGCTCCAGGGCGCGAGCGAAGCAGACGGCATCCGCGGTGAGGCTGGCTTGCCGAAGGGTGTTCATGAGCTGAAACAAGAGCGACTCCGGGGTGTCGGCGACTCGGGGAGACGCAGTCTATCGCCGCGCGTCCTGCCGCTCCTCTACCGCCTGGAACCGCGACGGACCACGAGCTTGCACGCGCCCGCGGAGCGATCCCAGCGGCCCGAGCCGTCGTGGCGTCCGCCTCGGCCGCCTCCGACCCTTCGAGTCGCTCGGGGGGAGGTCTCGCTCAGAGCTCGGCCTCGCGTACCGCCCATGGACCTTGGGAGCCGAGCAGGCGGATGCGGGTCTCGAGGGCCCGCCCGGCCCGGTCCTGGGGTCGCAGGGTGCGTCGAGCGTCCTCGTCGGCCGGTACGTCGGGCAGGGTGTCGACGAAGGCGAGGTCGAACCAGGCGCGAGGGTCTATCCCCACGGCGATCACCTGATCGTCCGTCAGGCTCAGCTCGGTGGGTAGCCCGCGTACCCGTCGAAGCAGGGTCGCGTTCACCCCCCCCTCTTCGTCGAGCCAAGGGGTGCGCCACGTGATCTCGGCGCGGAAGGGTAGGATCTGATCGATCTCGTGCACCTCGCCCTCGACCCGCAGGGTAGGCTCGGCGCCGGCGGGCTCAAGCCAGACGTCAGCGCTGCGCGCCTCGCCCTCGATGGCGGTTCCGGGGCCGAGGGGCACGATCGGATCGGCCAGGAAGTCGACGCGCACCTGGTGAGGCACCTCGCCGACGAGCTTGCCAGGGTTCACCTGATCGGTGGCCCACGCGCGGGCGGGCCCGAGGTGGCTGGCCCAGTTCTCGCCATCCAGATCCGGAGGTAGGGTCCACAGGTAGAGCGGACCGACCGCGAGCTCGGCGCGGGTGAGCACGATCTCCGCCTCGGTCCCCTCCGGCGAGAAGGCGATGACGGGCTCGCCGCCGCGCTCCGTGACCTCGGCGTCGACGTGGACCTCGGCGGAGATGGCCACCTGTCGACCCCCCGTCGCGGTGGTGCAGGCAGCGAAGAGGAGGAGCGGGAGCAGGCGCATGCGGGACTCCTTCGGGCTACCGAGCCGCGTCGGGGTGAAGCGTGAGGTTGACCATGATCGCCCGTGGCGGGCCGGGGCTGATCTGCCGGGTGGGCAAGCGGGTCGGAAAGCCGGTGCCACTCGTCTGGGGGAACCACGAGGCGTAGTTGTATTCAGCCAGCGCGTAGCGGGCGTCGAGCACGTTGGTGATCGCGAGGCCGACCTCGACAGCCCCCAGGCGGAGCTCGGTACCCGCGTCGAGGGTGAAGACCGGCTCGGCCCACGCCGAGAGCGGGAGAGGGCGAGGGCCGATGAAGCTGCCCGCGAGTCCGTGGCGCAGGCCCAGCTCGCCGAGCTTCCACGTATAGGTCAGATCGGAGCGCGCGATCACCGGCGGGACGTAGGGGATGAGTTGGCCTGGTTCGCGGTCATAGCGGGTGCGGCTGAAGGAAGGGGGCAGCTCCTCGCCGTAGACGGCATAGGTAGCCGTGATCGAGGTGTGGGCGCGGAAGGGGCCGTGGTGGATCTCGCTGATCACGGTCATTCCGGCGCGGGTGGAGGGGCCGCCGAGGATGTTGGTGCCGAGATCCTCGTCGAAGACTAGATCGCGCGCCACAGCCGTGACGAAGCCGACGACGCGATGGCTCGTGAAGAGACGCTCGCGGCTGGTCACCCCGTGCCAACCCAGGTCCACCGTCCAGAGATCGCCGAAGGGCGCGCGCTCGCCTTCGGAGAGGGAGGTCGCCTCGATGGATCGGAAGCCGCGGCCTCCGCCCGAGATCAGCTTGTGTCCGGGTGCGACTTCATAGGAGAGGCTACCCCGCGGAGCCAGGCCCAGGCCGGAGGCGGCGCTGAAGGCGTCTGTGCGGCGCACCCCGTTCCGGTCCAGGCGAGGGCAGTTCACGTCGTCCGTCACCGCGCCGGGGAACCACAAATCGAGGGCCGCACAGTGGTCGTGCAGGGCGTAGTGGAAGGCCTGGGCCCGCCCTCCCAGACGGGCCGTGAGGCGCCCTGTGTCGATCTGACCGCCCGCCCACAAGGCCAGATCGGTCTGCCGAAGACCGAGATCGAGCTCGGTGCGGTAGGATACGTGGTCGACGGCACGCAGTCGCACGCTGCTCGCGTCGACATCGTCGTAGCGAGCCCAGATCCCGCCCTCGATGCGAGCCCCCACCGCGTCGGAGAGGTCCAGATCGCGTCGGACGGTGCCGTCGAGGTGGACCGTGGTGGACGCCATACGCTGCTCCAACAGGTCTCCGCGCTGGGGGTGGGGGGACTCGCCGGGGCGCCGATCGTCGGTGAGAAAGCCAGTGTAGTTGTACCGAACCCAGGAGTCCCTTCGGCTGGCGCTCGCTCGCAGGATGAGCTCGGTGCGGTCGATCTCTTCGCGGAAGCGCCCCACGGCCCAGCCGACGGTGCCCCCCATGCCCTGACCCGGATCGTTGGTGTCGAAGAAGTCTTGGCGGTCCTCCTCGACGTCGATCCGACGGATCAGGCCCGCGTGGCTGAAGTCGCTTCCGGCGATCCCGCCGGTGAGACGGAATTTTCCGCGCTCGACTCGGCCGAGCACCGAGCCCCTCATACCGCCGCGGGACTGCCCATAGCCCGAGGTGCGATAGAGCTCACCCACCAGGAAGGTCCCCCGTTCCTCGGGGTGCCGCCAGCCGAGCACGCCGCGGACGGTGTTGAAGGACCCGACGGTCAGGCCCGCGAGCAGGCCGGGCTCGGACAGGCCGAGCTCCATATCCAGCGATCCCGCGACCGCGAAGTCTCCCTGGGAAGGGTCTGCCGCGCCGGGTCGGACCTCGATGGCGGCCAGCGCCTCGGGGGGAGCGAGGCGGAGGTCGACCAGTCCATGCCCGTGGGGGTTGCCAACCTGGTTGACCGGCATCCCGTCGACGCGAAAAGCCACGTCCTGGCCGTGTCGCGCGTCGAAGCCACGCAGAAATATCTGCATCGGCGCCCCCTCGCCGCCGGGGCGGGTCATGAAGAGGCCGGGGGCCATCGAGAGCGTGTTCTCGATGTCTTGAGTATGGACCGCTTGAGCTTCGGGCACGTCGATGCGCACGTCGCCGGCGGCGCGTAGATCCGGTGGGCGACCCTCGACGGTGATCTTCCAGTCTGCATCTGCGTGGTCGGGGAAGGGCTCGTCCGGGTCGTGGCGGTGCGGCACGAGCGAAGGTCCGTCCGGTTTCGAGTCATGGGTGGGCTCGACACCGGGCGTGTCGTGGACCTCTGGGGGAGACTCCTCGGGGGCCTCGCCTCGCGATGGGGGTTCGGATTCGGCCTCTTCGACCGCCGCGGGAGCTGAGGACAGAGCGGGCAAGGGAGTGGCGAGCCCCAGGAGGGTCGCGATGGCGAAGGGCTGGCGCATCGCGCGCGTATAAGTGGGAGCCGATTTGGACGCAATCGAGTTGCATCAGTCCTCGCGCGCGGCCCTGCCCCTTGCAATTGCACCTCAATTGTAATAGGGGTCGAGGCTTGGAGGTGGTGACGTGAAGAGATGGGTCGTGGTTGTGCTGCTGGGTCTGGCTTGTGGTCAAGACAGTGGCGAGGTACGGATCGTCGCCTGGGGCGAAGAAGCCGCCACGGTTGGCTACCGTGCCAGCCAGACCGACGGCTGGGACATCACCCTCGATCACTTCATCTCCGCCCCCGCGCGCTTCGCGCTCTCGGATCGTGCCCGGGAGTCCGAGGTCGAGGTGGTCGACACCGCGTGGGTGATCGACTGGACCGAGTGGCCTGAGCCCGCCCCCCTCGACGTTCGGGTGCTGCCGGCGGAGCGCTACCGCGTGGGCTTTGACATGGTCGTGCCCTCGCTCGAGCACGGCGTCGTCGGCCAGGTCGATGCCGATGTCGTAGCCCTCATGCACGAGCAGGGCTGGGCGCACCACCTCGCGGGCTCCGCGACCGATGGCGAGACCACCGTGACTTTTGCATGGGGCTTTGACAACCCCACCCGCAACACCGAGTGTCGCAACGGCGAGGACCGGACCGATGGCGTGGCGATCCCGCCCGATGGCGTGGCCAGGGCGCAGGTCACCATGCACATCGACCACGTCTTCTGGAACACCCTCCGCACCGAAGAGTCGCCCCTGGCGTTTTCGGCGATCGCTCTCGCTGACGCGGATGGTGACGGAGATGTGACCATCGAAGAGCTCGCGGCGGTCTCGGTCCTCGAGGCGGGCTACGAGACGGCGGGCGTACAGGTCGATGACCTCTATGCGTTCATCCGCTACAGCCTCGCGCGGGCATCCCACTTTAACGGCGAGGGCCTCTGCCGGGTCCAGGCCCTCTGATCCCCCTCGACCCTGGACCAGGTTTGCTTCTTCCCCTCCTTCTCTCGCTCGTGTCGGTCGCGCTCGGCATCGCCGTGGGCTTGGGGGTCGGGGTCCGGGCGGTCCGCCCCGCGTCGCTGCTGGCGGCTCTCGCGGCCTTGCTCGCGGTGTTCGTCCAGCTCATCCCCGAGGCCATGCACGAGCTGGGGTGGATCGCGATCGGTGTCGTGGCCCTCGCCTTCGTCTTGCCCCTCGTGGTCGAGCTGGGGGCGCGTCGACTGCAAGGTCAGGGTCGCTTCGGGCTCGAGATCGCCTTCGCAGGGCTGCTCGTCCATCAGTTCGCTGACGGGCTCGCCCTCGGCTCGCTGGGTCTCGTCGACCATGACCACAGCCACGACCTGTCCTTCGTCGCGATCGCCGCCCACACCGTCGCCCTCGTCGCCCTCTTCGTGTTGATCTATCGTCAGCGCTCCGGCCGCTGGCACGCGCTCTGGCGGGGGGTGGGCATGGCGATCGCACTGGTGGTGGGGGCCGCTGGGGTGGGCCTGCTCCCGCATGCGATCCTTGGGCTGGTCCACCCCTGGATCGTGGCTCTCGCAGCGGGCGTGCTCCTGCACGTCGTGGTTCACCCCTTCGTCGAGCGCTGGCTGCATGGCCCGGCCCACCTAGCGCCCGTCACCGAAGCCGGCGGGGCCTATCCCCCAGCGGTTAAGGAGTCGAGCGCGTCCGAAGGTCCCGACGCACGGGCCGTCTCCCAGGCGCGCTGATCCCCTCTCCACCACGGAGCCGATGTGCGATTTCTACACAGCATGATCCGCGTGCGTGATCTGGATGCCGCCCTGCACTTCTTCTGCGAGCTGCTCGGGCTGGTGGAGGTCCGTCGCAAGGAGGTCCCCAAGGGCGAGTTCACGCTCGTCTTTCTCAGCACGGGCGCGCCCGGCGATCCCGCTGAGATCGAGCTCACGTACAACTGGGGCCAAGAAGAGGCATACAGCCAGGGGCGAAACTTTGGGCACCTGGCTTTCGAAGTCGACGACATCTACGCCGCCTGCGAGCGACTTCAAGCCGGCGGCGTGGTGATCAACCGCCCACCCCGCGACGGCCGCATGGCCTTTGTGCGCAGCCCCGATGGGATCTCGGTCGAGCTGCTTCAGAAGGGTGAGCCGCGACCAGCCCAGGAGCCCTGGCTGAGTATGGGCAATACTGGGAGCTGGTGAGCCCTCGGCCCCCGATACGCTCGACGATCGCTCGCGAGCCAGCGCGGCGCTCGGGGGATGGGCCCAGCCTCTTTGCCCTAAACGATGATTAAGGCTCGATAAAGGCCCGGAGCCGCTTAGACCGGCTCGGGTGACGTAGCTTTCGCAGCGCCTTGGCTTCGATCTGGCGGATTCGCTCACGGGTGACGTCGAAGTCTTGACCGACCTCTTCGAGGGTGTGGTCCTGATGCTGACCGATGCCGAACCGAAGGCGCAGCACGCGCTCCTCGCGGGGGCTCAAGGTGGCGAGCATCTTGTTCGTCGCCTCGTTGAGGGCGTTGGTGACTACGTTCTCGTCGGGAGAGGGGGTGTTCTTGTCTTCGATGAAGTCGCCGAGGTGGCTGTCTTCTTCTTCGCCGATGGGGGTCTCGAGGCTAATCGGCTCCTTGGAGATCTTGAGGATGCGGTGCACCCGATCCACGGGGATCTCCATCTTCTCGGCGATCTCGTCGGGCGTGGGCTCGCGGCCGAGATCCTGGATGAGCTGACGCTGGGTGCGACCGAGCTTGTTGATGGTCTCGATCATGTGCACGGGGATGCGGATGGTCCGGGCCTGATCGGCGATCGCCCGAGTGATGGCCTGGCGGATCCACCAAGTGGCGTAGGTCGAGAACTTGTAGCCACGCCGATACTCGAACTTTTCGACGGCCTTCATGAGGCCGATGTTGCCCTCTTGGATGAGGTCGAGGAACTGCAGCCCGCGGTTGGTGTATTTCTTGGCGATGCTCACGACGAGGCGCAGGTTGGCTTCGACCAGCTCGCACTTGGCCTGCTCGGCGATGGCTTCGCCCCGCTTGAGCTCCTGTGCGGCGGTGGCGAGCTCTTCGCGGCCCATGCCCACCCGCTTCTCGATCTTGCGGATCTTGCGCAGCTCGCGCCGGACGCGGCTGTCGAACTCTTTCCAGCGCTCCTCGGGGATGCCTGTGCGCTCGATAACCTCGCGCCCCGCGGTGTCGCCGTTCCGGCGGACCTGGCGGATCGAGCGGCGCAGATCACGGACCGGGAGCCGCGCGTCTCGCGCGACGAGCTCGATGGCCTTCTCGGACTTGGCGACGTGGGTCCAGGCCTGTTGAATATCCGCGCTGATCTCGGCGATCTGGAGCTTGGTGAGGTCGATGAGCTCCATGAAGGTCAGGAGCTCTGCGCGGGCGTCTTCGAGGGGCTCGGCGAGCTGTTCCCGCTTGCGCTTGGACTTGGCCTTCCGCCAAGCATCCTCGGCCTCGGCGTAGGCATCGTAGAGGGTCTGGGCCCGCTCGCGCACCTGTCGCAGGTTGAAGTTGTACGTGCGGAGCTTGAAGGGCTTGGGCTTCTTGCCGGATCGGGTGGCCTTGGCGACGCGCTCATCATCGTGTTCGATGAGCTGGTCGATGTAGGCGACGGCGAGCTGGCTCGTGAGCACGATGTCTTTGACTGTGGTCTCGCCGTCTTCGATGCGCTTGGCGATCTCGATCTCGCCTTCGCGCGACAAGAGAGAGACCGAGCCCATCTTTCGGAGGTAAGTGCGGACGGGATCGGTCGATCGGTTGGCGTCGGTCTGGGTGGGGCCGGCCCGCTGAGCCTCGGCGCGCTTACGGGCTTCGTTGCGTACCTCGATCTCCATGTCGGAGAAGAGGATCATGACGTCTTCGAGGCGGTTGGCCTGCACCAACTGGCTCGGGAGAGCCTGGTGCATCTCTTCGTACGTGACGTAGCCGCGCTTCTTACCCAGGTTGATGAGCTCCTGGAGCTCGGAGATGTCCTTGATGGTCATGGGACCGGCTTCTCCTGCGTCACGTGATGGAGGTGCCGGTCCGAGCACGCCTCGACCGACACGGCAAGACGGCGGCGCGATGGTTCACTCCACGGATCTTGCTGAGCCGCGTTAACCCTCCTCCATCGACCTCGACAACCTCTTGTGGCAGGGTCGAGCGACAAGCTCTTTGCCGGTATCGTTTTTCTGTGTGTCTCAGTGTGGAATAGTCTTGCTTTTAGGCGGAGTTTATTGATAATCAAGATATGCATTGCATGTCAGGAATTGTCGTAGTACTCGGGTTCTGTCGGGGCGGGCGAGGTGGCCTGGAGCGCCTCGACGGCGATCTTGGCCCAAGGCTCTGGCTCGTCGGCCCGGAAGGCTCGGGTGAGCTGATTGCGCAGGTTTCGGAGCGCCACCTGTTGCCGGGTCGCCGCTTGCTGAGTCTGCCACTCATGGCGAAGGACGGCGTCCCGGATGGTCTCGGAGAGGGATCGGATCGTGTGCTCGAGGCGGGCCTCGACCATGCGGTGCGCGATGTGGACGAGAGCTCTCGGCGCCTGGACTTCGGTGTAGAGCCCTTGTCGCGCCGCGATCTGGACCAACATGCGTCGCTGCAGATCGGAGGGGGACTCGTCGACCAGGGTGGCGACGGGCGTGCCTTGGAGCAGCGCCGAGACCAGGGGGGCGGCCTCTTCGAGCTCGGGCCAGCTCGCGAGGCCGAGACGCAGGGCCAAGGCGTGAACGCTGGCTTGGTGGTGGACGAGGAGCCAGAGCAGGTGCACGTGATCGCGGGTGGGCTTCCAGGGGGGAGGTTCTGGAGGGGCCTCGTCGAGATCAGGGGGGTCGGTCTGAGGCGCTGAAGATCCCCTGGAGCGTTGGCGTCGCAGCCGAGCCTGATCGACGCGGGCTTGCAGCACGGGCACGTGGACCTTGAGCCTCGCGGCTGCGCGCCCGACGATGTCGACACCCTCAGTCAGGGCGAGCAGCTCGACGATCTCTTCGGTCAGGCTCTCTCCTGCGGCGCGACCTCCGTTGGCGGTGATTCGCCGCTCGATGACCCAGTCGAGCAGGGGGCGTCGAGCCGCCAGGGCGCGCTTCATGGCCTCCGGGCCTTCTTCGCGGATGAGCTCGTCTGGATCCTTGGCGGCCGGCAGCTCGAGTCGCCATGGCTCGATCCCTGCGGAGAAGCAGAGGGGCAAGGCGCGCTCCGCGGCTCTTGCCCCCGCCTCGTCGCTGTCGAAGAGGGCGATGAGGTCATCGGTGAGACGTCGGAGGGACTCGAGGTGGTCGTCGGTGAGCGAGGTGCCACAGGTGGCGACCGCTTGGGGAAAGCCTGCCTGATGCAGGGAGATCACGTCGAAGTAGCCTTCGACCAGCAGCGCGTGGCCTTCGCGCTGGATCGGCTGTCGTGCTTGATGCATGCCGAACAAGATCTTGGACTTCTGATAGGTCGGGCCTTCTGCCGAGTTGATGTACTTTGGCCCATCGCCCTGTAGCAAGCGCGCCCCGAACGCGATGATCCGTCCCCGTTCATCGGTGATCGGGATGGTGATCCGCTCCCGGAAGGCATCGTAGATCCGGTCCCCCCGCTGGCTCTTACGGGCGATACCCGCGTCGAGCAGGAGCTGTGGGCTGAGCCCTTCGCGCTGTAGGCGATCGATGGTGGTGGTCCAGCCTTGAGGCGCGACCCCGAGTCGCCAGGTCCGGGCCGTGTCTTGATCGATCCCGCGATCGCGAAGATAGGCGCGCGCCTCGCTGCCCTCTGGGCGGGTGTGGAGGATGGCCTCCCAGAATCGGCTGGCCTTATCGAGCGCCTCGAAGCGGCTCGCCCGCTGCTCGAGGTGCCGCCGCTCTTGAGGCGTGAGCTCTCGCTCCTCGAGGGTGACGCCGGCGGAGGAGGCGAGCTCGCGCACCGCCTCGATGAAGGAGAGGCCCTCGATCTCCATGAGAAACTTGAAGCAGTCGCCCGCCGCCCCGCAGCCGAAGCAGTGGTAGAGATCCTTTCGGGGGACGACGTGAAAGCTCGGGGTCTTCTCTTGGTGAAAGGGGCAGAGGCCGACGTGGCTGTTCCCCCGCTGCTTGAGCTTGACGTGCCGCTCCACCAGCGACACCAGATCGGTTCGCTCTCGGATCTCGTCGATGGTGTGGCGGGGGAGCTTGGCCATGGGCCTACGAGGGTGCGGTCAGGGAGGCTTACCCGCTTCAGCGCGTCTCGCGCAACGAGGCTTGGACCGCCTGCTCATCCGCGTCGTCTGCCAGGCGCGCGATCGACGCCCCCACCCCGCGCAGTCTCGCCGTCATGTCCTCATAGCCCCGGTCGAGGTGATAGATCCGGAGCACCTGGGTGACTCCCTGAGCCGCGAGGCCGGATAGCACCAGAGCGGCCGAGGCCCGTAGGTCAGAGGCCATCACCGACGCTCCGGTGAGCGAGGGCACGCCCCGGACGGTCGCGACCCGTCCTTGGACGTCGATGCGTGCGCCCATTCGGAGCAGCTCGGCGGCGTGCATGTAGCGGTTCTCGAAGATGTTCTCGCGGAAGGTGGAGGTTCCGTTCGCGATGCACGCCACCGCCATGAGCTGGGCCTGCATATCGGTCGGGAATCCTGGGTGAGGCTGCGTATCGACATGGAAGGGCCGCAGTTCGCCGGTGCGTGCGCAGGTGACGCGATCGTCGTCGACGGTGATCTCGCAGCCCGCTTCGCGCAGCTTGTCGATCACCGCGGTCAGGGTGGAGGGCTCGCAGCGGGTCACGGTGACGTTGCCACCGGCGATGGCAGCAGCGCAGAGGTAGGTGCCCGCCTCGATGCGGTCGGGCAGGACGCGGTAGGGGCGGCTCGCGGGTGAGAGTCGAGGGACCCCGTGGATCGTGAGGGTTGAAGTGCCGGCTCCTTCGATCCTGGCTCCGAGGCTGATCAAGAAGTTGGCGAGATCGACGATCTCTGGCTCACGCGCCGCGTTGTGGATGACGGAGGTCCCCTCGGCCAGCGTGGCGGCCATGAGGATGTTCTCGGTGCCGGTCACCGTGGGCATGTCGAGGTTGATTTCGGCACCGCGGAGGCCGTCGGCCCGGCCGTTGATGTAGCCGCCGCTCAGCTCGAAGCGGGCGCCGAGGGCCTCGAGGCCCTTGAGGTGCTGGTCGATCGGGCGCACGCCGATCGCGCACCCGCCGGGCAAGGAGACTTTGCAGGCGCCATGCCGGGCCAGCAGCGGCCCGAGCACCAAGACCGAAGCTCGCATCTTGCGAACCACGTCGTAGGGCGCTTCGGAGAAGGCGATGCGGGTGGTGTCGACGCGGGTGGACTCGGCTTGGAAGAGGCTCGGGCATCCGATCCGGCCCAGGAGCGACAGGGTAGATGAGATGTCGACGAGGTTCGGAAGGTTGGTAATCCGGTGCTCCCCAGGGGCCAGCAGGGTCGCGACCAGGATCGGGAGCGCGGCGTTCTTGGCTCCTGAGGTCTGGATCTCTCCGTTGAGGGGACGGCCTCCAGCGACCACGATCTTGTCCATGACGAGCTCCGAGCAGGGGTGCGATTGCGGCGCCTATCAAGCTCACGGTTGACGGCCACCGGCGAACGTGACACTTGCGGGCGGCGGATCGCTCGCCCATAGACTACAGTGGCGGCGCGTTCGATGTGGAGGATGTAATGCGTTGGATGTACCTAGGTCTTCTGGCTATTGCCTGCGGCGGAGACGACTTCCAGCCGGGCCCAGGTGGTGGCACTGGCGGTGGGGAGTCGGGGAACTGGCAAGACCTCAGCGTGAGCAGCAGCGCCACGCTGAACGCGATCTACGTTGGAGGCACGGGCGCTTTCATTATCGGCGACTCAGGGACAGCCTGGGACGTCGCTCCGGGCCTGTCCTCGCCGATGACCACAGGGTCCACGGTCGCCATGACCGGGGTCTGGGGCACGGGCGCGGGACCCACCGCCCAGCTCCTCGCGGTGGGCTACGTCGGCTCGGTCTTCGAGCGCGCGGGCCGAACCTGGGCTCTCCAGGATCATCCCGCTCTCGGAACGGCCAACCTGGAAGACATCGATGGCGATGGCGAAGACTTCACCGCGGTCAGCAGCACGGGCATCTTCCGCCGCCAGGGTGGTAGCTGGTCCTTCGAGACGGGGCAGGGGGGCAACCTCCGCAGCGTGTTTGTCGAAGACAACGGCGACGCTTGGGCCGTCGGGGACGGCGGCTCCATCGTGCGCCGGGAGTCGGGGATCTGGTACGCCGTGGACTCACCGGCGAACGTCGACCTCCGAGGCGTCCACGGCAACGGCGAGCACCTGGTGGTGGTGGGCCACGGCGGTACGCTGCTCCAGTGGGATGGCCGCGAGTTCATCGCGCACTCCCAGCGGATCCAGGTGAACCTGCAAGACGTCTGGATGGCGCCGAGCGGCGTCGCTTTTGTGGTCGGAAACAACGGAACCGTCTACCGTTGGAACCCCAGCGCCTCGGGCGGGGTGCAGGGCACCTTGACCGACATCTCGGCCGACACCAGCAGCCACCTCTACGCGGTCGCGGGCTCCGATGATCGCAACGTCTGGACGGTCGGTGCGCGGGGAACCGTGCTTCGGCTTCGTCCTCAGTAGCCTTCCCTTCGGGCATGTCGCGTCGCGGGTCGCGATGGACGGCTCAGTCCTCGGGGTCGAGGAGCTCTGGCCGGTCGAGCACCAGCTCGACCTTGCGCACCATCCCGCGGAGGGCGTTGGCCTGGCGGGCGGTCAGCCGAGCCCGCTGCAGGCTGCCGATGGCGGTCTGCCAGACCTTCTCGGGTGGGGTTCCGCGGGTGTAGCCGACCCGAGCCAGGACCCTCACCAGATCATCGGTGACCCCGGTGAGTTGGGAGAGGTCGGCGAGGGGATCGTCGAGGGTGGATCGATCGAGCGCGCGGGTGGGGGCGGCGCGGCGGCCGCCGACGGTGCGGCCGGTCGCTTCGATCCCGAGGGCTCGACCCCGCTCGAACCATGCGTGGGCGATGACGAGCACAGCCTGACCCAGGTTGAGACTGGCGTGTTCGGGCGTAGGGATCCGCAGGACCGCCTGACAGCGATCCACGTGTTCCTTGGACAGCCCAAAGTCTTCGCGGCCGAAGAGCAAGGCGGTCGTGTGCTCTGAGTCGTCGTCGGACCAGTGCTGCTGGGCAAAGGTCGCGGGGTCGAGGATGGATTGATCGCCCCGACGGTGTCGAGCGGTGGTGGCGACGGCCCGATGACAGCCTTGGAGGGCGTCATCGAGGGTCGCGACGATCCGAAGGTTCGCGATGAGACGGTCACACCCAGGGGCCATCCACCGCGCGCGCTCGGGGTCGAAGCACGGAGGATCGACCAGCACAAGGCGGTAGAGGCCCATGTTCGCCATCGCTCTGGCGCACGCACCGACGTTGCCGGGGTGTTGCGGCTGCACCAGCACCACCACCAGCCTCGCGGCCTGCTGCTCAAGGCTTAGGTCGAGGTCGGACAGAGGCATGGGGGGCGTCGTGCTGGGGATTGTCTCAGCGCTTACCGCCGAAGATCCAGCGGAAGAGTCGGGTGAAGAAGCCGAGCTTCTCGGGCGCTGGGGGCTGGGCGCTTTGGGGGGCGGTCGAACCGGGGGCGTCGTCGCTCGACGGCTGCGCGCTGGGCTTGGGCTTGATGGGCGCGATCGGCGCGGCTTCTTCGGCCTTGCGATGCTCTTCTGCCGTGCTCTCGTCGCGCGCCGGGGCGGACTGGGCGGTCTCGTCGCGGTCCGCGTTGTCGTCGGCCTCGTCCTCGGTGGGACCGCCGCGGAGAGAAGAGGTCGGCATGTTGAGAGGCATGGGGGGGGGCTTGGGCGCCTCGGGTTCGTCCTTCTTCTTCTTCTTGACGCGGCGTTTGCTGCCGCCGTCATCGTCTTTGCCGAGCTTGATGCGCGACTCGACGAGTTCGCCGGTGTCGGTGTCGCGGGCCGAGAGGTTGAGGATGCCTTCGGAGTCGATGTCGAAGGTGACCTCGACCTTGACGTCGCCCTTGGGTGCCGGCCGCAACCCCTGAAAGACGAAGGTGCCCAAGAGCTCGTTCTCGGCCACGTGCTTGGACTCGCCTTGGTAGATCTTGAGCATGATCGAGCGCTGCTCGTTCTTGCTCGTGGTCAGGGTTCGGGTCTCGAAGTGGGGGAGAGGCTGGTTCTTGGGGAAGAGGGTGTGCATGGTGCCGTCGTTGCGGCTGATGCCGATCGCCATGGGCAGTACGTCGAGGAGCGTGACCTCGGCGTCGGCGCCCCGGGAGACCAGGCTGTGCGCCATGATCGCCGCCCCGATCCCGACCGCTTCGTCGGGGTGGACCTTCTGGCTCGGGGGGCGGCCGAGGAAGGCTTCGACCTTGCGGCGCACGAGCGGCATGCGTGACTGACCACCGACGAGCAGGATCTCGTCGAGCTGGTCACGGTTGCTGTTGGCTTCTTTGAGGATGCGCTCACAGGTACGAATGGAGCGCTCCACCAGGTCAGCCGTGAGCTTCTCGAGGTCTTCGCGGGTGACGCGTAGCTTGAGATCGAGGGGGTTGCCGTTGTCGTCGTCGCAGATGTGCTCGATGAAGATCTCTTCTTCGGTCGTAGAGGAGAGGTTGATCTTTGCCTTCTCGGAGGACTGCCGGACCCGTGTGACCGCCGATCGGTCGTAGGATAGGTCGATGCCGGTGTTGTCGAGGAAGGTGCTCAGCACGTGCTGCATGAGCCGATCGTCGAAGTCGACGCCGCCGAGGAAGGTATCGCCGCCGGTGGCGATGACCTCGAAGATCTTGTCTTTGATGCGGATAATCGAGATATCGAATGTGCCGCCGCCGAGATCGTAGATGGCCACGGTCTGGTCGAGCGTGCGGCCCAGGCCGTAGGCGAGGGCTGCCGCCGTGGGCTCATTGAGCACCCGCAGCACCTTGATGCCCGCCAGCTTGCCCGCGGAGCGAACGGCTTGGCGCTGCTTGTCGTTGAAGTAGGCGGGAACCGTGATGACGGCGCGATCGACGGTCTCGCCGATCGCGTCTTCGGCGTTGTCGCGGATCCGCGCGAGGATGGCCGCCGAGATCTGCTCGAGGGTGAAGACCTGGTCTTTGACCTTGATCAAGACCTCGGAGGACTCGCCTTCGACGAGCTCGTAGGTGAAGACCTGCTTCATGGACTCCATTTGCTTGGAGCCATAGTTCCGCCCGATCAGACGCTTGGAGGCCGCCACCGTAGCGTCAGGGTTGGCGCTGGCTTGTGCCTGCGCTTCTTCGCCGACGAGCCGGTTGCCCGACTTGTCAATGGCGAAGACGGAAGGAATGGTCTTCTGACCGTTCCTATAGGTGATGACCTTGGGCTTTCCGCCCTCTATCAGGGCCGCGCACGAGTTCGTGGTGCCCAGGTCGATCCCGATCGCCCTTCCCATGTGTTGTTTCTTCCTCTCGCAAGGGCTGGGGAGCCAGGCCGCTGAGCCCGCCTCAGGCGACCCCCGTTCGAACAAAGTGCTAGCACATGCGCGCGAGCAGTCCAAGGCGCTTGCTGGAACCCAGCTCGACCGACGGCGCGTCAAGCCGGGTACGCAGTCTGGATACCGGGCCTCACTCTAAGAAGATGCGCGCCTCAATGGGAGCCCTTGTGCTCGTGAGAGGGGCGCCGATCGGTACGTGGACGAGGGGTCGAGCTGCGCGCCGGGGCGGGGCGCCATCAGGGTCGGGGCGGTGGAGGGCTCACCGTGGCCCCCCTGGGGAGGCGCTGTGGTACAGACTGTGCTATGCCAGCCGAGAAGCGGATAACGACTCTCTGGAGGTTTTATGGATGACAGGGTTCAAGAGCTCGCGCGACGGTTCAAGCACGTCCTCGACGAGGTCGCGAGGGGGCGCGAGGCCGCCGAGGTCGAGCTGGAGCGCCAGCAGGCCGAGGCCCGAGCGGCTCGACACAAGCTCCTCTCGGAACTGGCGGACTTCGGCGAGGCGGTCGGTCACATCGAGGTCACCCGCGCCGAGGATCGCGTCGCGCTCCGTCGCGACGAGCGCGAGCTGGTCTTCTCGGCTGAGGGCGTAGCAGACCGGGTGGTCGTCCAGCTCCTCCCTCACAGCCAGACCGAAGGCGCGCCTCCCATCCACATCTACCGTCACCCCGACGCGGCGATGCGCTGGGTGCTGTCGGTCGGCGAGGGGCGCGCCGCTGCGGCGGAGTTGCTCTTTGACAGTGGCCTCATCCACCTCCTGACGGAGGGCCTGGGGCTGCCCGCCCCCATGCCCGCGCTCCGTGCTCCCCAGCCCGCCCTCGACGACCTCGTGCCCGACAAGGGCTGAGTCGTGGGGCCGCTAAGGGCTCCCGAGGGGCGTCACGACTCGGAGGCTCACGATCGATCGATCAGTCGACTCCTCGACGATCAGGGTTAGCCCTTCGATTTTCAGGGTCTCCCCTTTGACGGGGATGCGGCCGGTGCGGGTGAGGACCAGCCCTGCGATGGTCTCGTAGTCCCCCTCGGGGAGGGGAAGGCCCAGGGCGTCCGAGACCTCCTCGATCTCGGCGCGCGCGGGCACCCGCCACTCCCGCTCCCCGAGCCGCTGGATCAGGGGCTCTGCTCCGTCGCGCTCGTCGCGGATCTCGCCGAGGATCTCTTCGAGCAGATCTTCGATCGTTACGATGCCGACGCTTCCGCCGTACTCGTCCACCACGACGGCGAGGGGATCACGCCGCTGCCGGAGCTCCGTGAGGAGGTGGTCGACCCGCTTGAACTCCGGGACGAAGATCGCGGGCTCCATCAGGGAGGCGACGGGCCCATCGGGGTCGGGGGCGAAGAGCAAGCCGCTTACGTGCACGATCCCTACGATGTTGTCGACGCGATCCCGGTAGATCGGAAGCCGGCTGTAGCCGCTGGTCACCGCCATGGCGCCCGCCTCGGCGATGGTCGCTTCTTGGGACATGGCCTGCACGTCGACGAGGGGAGTCATCACCTCTTCGACGGGGGTCTCGGAGATCTCGAAGACTCGCCGGATCAGTCGTCGATCCTCCTCGGCGATGCCCCCATCGCTCGTGTGGCTCTCGTCGCCGAGCAGATCGACGATCTCCTCGCGACTGACCGGCTTGGCCTGGCTCGGGCCCAAGAGTCGATCGAGCAGCCGCGTCCAGGCCCCGACGAGGAGCAGGGCGGGGTAGAAGAGCGTCTCGGCGACGTTCAGGGGGTAAGCCAGGAAGGGCACGATCCGGGTCGCGTGGTGCTGGAAGATCGTCTTCGGGAGACTCTCGCCAAAGACAAGGGTGAGCGGGGTATACACGACCCCCGCCAGCAAGCCGAGCTCAAGGTTGAGGGTGGTCATGATGGTGACGACGAAGGTCGCGCCGGTGACGGTGCTGAGGTTTGTGCCGATGAGGCAGGTGCCCAGCAAGAGATCCTCGCGAGACAAGAGCTTGAGCGCTAGCCGCGCGCCATGGTTGCCCTCGTTGGACATCGTGGCGAGCTTCAGCCGATCGGCGTTGACCATGGCGATCTCGGATCCGCTGAAGAAGGCCTCGGCGATGAGGCAGACCGCGATCCCGACCCCCAGGAGCGTGAGCGTTGCGATCATGGGTCCCCCTCTCCCGACTCGAGCACGGGCCCGCCGCGGACCAGGACCTCTTCGATGCGGCGTCCCTCCATGCGCCGAACGATAAAGCGCACCCCGCCGTGGGTGATCGCGTCTCCGCGGTGGGGCAAGCGGCCGATGTGGTGGAAGACGAAGCCGCCGAGGGTGTGGTAGTCCCCCTCGGGGAGCGGGATCCCCGTGGTTTCCGCGAAATCCGAGAGGTCCATCCCCGCGTCGACGACCCAAGCTCCGGGACCGATGGCCTGCGCGTCGAGGTCTTCTTCGTCGTCGATGTCGGGAAACTCGCCGAAGAGCTCGGCGAGTAGATCGTCGAGGGTCACGAGCCCGACCAGGGTTCCATGCTCGTCGACGATGAAGGCCATGTGGATGGACTTCTCCATGAAGGAGCGCAGCATGTCCTGGGCGGGCTTGGAGGGCGGAACGAAGACGGGCGGGAGGAGCAGCTCGCGGACGGCCTCGGGGGAGGTCGGGGGCGCGTGACGAAAGCGAAGCACGTCCTTGATCAGCAGCACTCCGATGATGTTGTCGGGGTCGTTCTCGTAGATGGGGACCCGCGAGTATCCCTGCTCGCGGCATGCGCTCAGCAGGTCGGGCCACGGGGTGTCGATGGCCAGCGAGAAGACGTCGGGCCGCGGGGTCTTGATCCGACCCACCGTCAGCTCTTCGAAGTCGAAGACGGCCTCGACGATGTCGCGCTCCTGCTGCTCGACGCTGCCATCCAGGGTGCCTTGATCGAGCAGCCCCATCAGCTCGGCGGGGCGAAGGCTATCTTCACTCGCGCCGGGTCGGACCTGGGCGGCGCGGGCCAGCAGGCCGACCAGACCCGAGAGCACGACGCGAAGCGGGAAGACCAGCCAGGAGAAGAGTGTCAGCGGCCAGGCGATAGTCTTGGACCAAAGCACGTTGTATCGGAACGCGATGATCTTGGGGGTCACCTCGGAGATCATGACCAGCGAGGGGGTAACGACCGCGATGTTGAGCCAGGGGTCGAGCCAGGGGTAGGGGGTCAGCCCCTCGAAGAGGTTGGCGCCGACGCTCGCGAAGGCGACGTTGACCGTCTCGTTACCGATGAGCAAGGTCGCGATGAGGGTCGTGCGCCGCTGGAGCAAGCCGACGACCCGTCCGCCGAGCCCCCCTGCCGACTCGAGGCGCTGCCGGTCGATCTTCTGAAGGCTGAACAGCGCGGTCTCGGTGCCCGAGAAGACGAAAGAGAGCACGAGAAGTCCAGCCGCCAGGAGGACGGCGGCGGCCAAGGGGAGGCCGGTGGTGGTGGCGAGCATCGTCACCTCGCCCCCCCGGTGGGGTGATGGCTCCAGGGCGGGCTAGGCCATGGACCGTCGGTGAGCGTGACGGAGGGGTCGGCCTGGAACGTCCCGAGCTCGTGCAGGGCGATGCCGTGTCGATGAGCGAGCTCGTGCAGCTCGGGGAGCGCCTGAGGGGCGGCGCTGAAGAGCAGCTCGTAGTCGTCGCCGCCGCACAGGGCGAGGGTCCGAGGGTCGTAGCGCCCGCCCGCCAGATCAGGATCGCGGAGGAGAGAGGACGGATCGAGCGTGATGCCGACGTTGCTGGCGCGGCAGAGCCGTGGAAGGTCGTGCAGGAGGCCGTCGGAGAGATCCATGACGGCGTGGAGCTTCGGGGCTGCTTCCAGGGCGAAGGCCAGCCGAGGGGCGGGCCGTCGGAGGGCGCGCAAGGCGCGCGCAGGAGGGGTCGGGTCGAGGTAGCCTCGGGCCGCGAGTCCTGGCGTGCCGGTGAGGCATAGCCGGTCGCCTACCCGCCCCGCGCTGCGGGTGAGGACCGGGCCGGGGCAGCGGCCAGCGAGCGCGACCCCTACGACCCTTGGGCCTGGGGTGCCTGTCGTGTCGCCCCCCACGACGCTGATCTGCCACTGTTCGCACGCCTCGGCGATCCCTTGAGCGAGCGCCTCGGCGTAAGGCAGGTCCTCGCCGAGGGCCAGGGTGAGGAGCATCCAGGTGGGGCGGGCCCCCATCGCCGCCAGATCGCTCACGCTCACGGCCACCGCCTTGTACCCTACATCGGCAGGCGAGAGGCGTTCGTTGAAGTGCACGCCCTCCATGAGCAGGTCGGTCGTGAGGACCTCGCCGGATCCTAGCACCGCCGCGTCGTCTCCGACCGGCACCTTGAGCGGCACGCGGCTGGATGGCAGGCGCCGAAGCAGCGCGGCGATGATGCGTGACTCGACGCTCGAAGGCTCGGGCTCAGGGTCGGGACTGGGGGGTTCCAGGGGTTCCTCTCCGAAGAAACGGAGTATATCAGGACCGGGCGAAGTCGTCCCGTTCAGGGATCGCTTGGGGGCGGCACCCGCACGCGTTCGATCTCGCGGATTCCTTCGTTATCGAGGGTGAGGATCCGAAGAAGGTGATCGACGCGATCCTCCGCGAGGCTGATCCGTCGGCCGCCCGTCGCGCTGGGCTCGCCTTCGAGGGTGCGCAGGGCCTCGAGGAGCTCGGTTCGATCTTCCACCTGGACCTTGCCTAGCGCGGCGAGGATCCGGCCGACCGTGAAGGCCTGCGCCTCGAGAGAGTTCGGCTTGCGGCGGGTCTGGGCTTCGTAGCGCCTAGAGAAGCTCTCGGCAGCAGGTGAAGAAGGCAGCCAGACATCGACGAAGACGCTGTCGCGGACGTAGGGGCCGCCCGAGGTCACCAGCTCGGCGTTGTTCCAGCCGGACAGGCCGAGCAAGGGCAGAGGGTCGACCTCCTTGTCGAGCTTGAACTGGCCGATGGAGAACTCTTCGTAGGCCAAACCCGCGGCGGCGACCGGGATCCGGCGATGGTTATCCGGTAGGAAGATCGCGTCGTAGTCGATGACCGGGGGCAGCACGGCCCGCTTGGGATCCCCGCCTTTTTCTTCGATCTCTCTTTTGAGCTCACGGAACTCGGCGCGCCGGGCCTCGTAGTCCTTGCGGCCCAGGGC
Source organism: Deltaproteobacteria bacterium (assembly GCA_007693595.1). Classification (GTDB taxonomy): domain Bacteria; phylum Myxococcota_A; class UBA796; order UBA796; genus REDI01. The sequence goes on from REDI01000034.1 coordinate 33,392, forward strand.
CTTGGCGTAGGGGATCAGATCGGCTTCATCGGCGGCGTAGTGCTCGCGGACCATGATCTCACCCCCCCGCTCCTTCACCTCCTCGGCGAAGAGGTCGGCGGCGGCGTTGCCATAGGGCGTGTCGGGCGCGAAGATCGCGAAGCGCTCGAAGGCCCGATCCTCGAAGACGTAGTCGAGCAAAGCGCGGATCTGGGCGCGTGGGGTCGCGATGCCGTCGGAGACGAAGTCGCGGTTCGCCGAGGCGGTGCTGTCTTGATGCAAGCCGATCATGGGAACGCGTAGCGCCTCCGCGGCGGCGGAGACGGGCTCGGCGAGCTCGGAGCGCAGGGGGCCTACCACCATGCCGACCCCTCGCTTCAGCACCAGCTCCTCAAGCTGCTTCACGGTGGCGTCCTCACCGTCCATGGTGTCGACGAACTGGAGCTTAATCCCCGGCCCCACATCTTCGATGCCCTTCTCGATCGCGGTCTTGATCTGGGCGCCCACCCCCCGGTACTTGCCTGACATGGGCAGGAGCACTCCGACGAGCTTGGGATTCAGCGGCGCTGCACCCATTCGTGGGGTCAGATAGTCAAGGTACAGAGAGAGGTCGGAGCCGGGCTCGACCATCGACCGGAGCTGATCCGCCAGCAGGCTGACCTTGTCGGCGTCGCCCTCGGCGAGGGCGCGCTCGATGGCGGCGACGTGATCGACGGGCTCGGGCTCGAGCGGGGGGAGCTCGCCTTCGAGGAGCCTTTGGAGTCGGCGGCGAACATCACGATCGACGGACGGATCGCTCGCAGCGAAGAGGAGGGCTTGTCGGCTGTGCTCGCCCGCGGGCCCCGCCTGGTTGGCCTTGGCGGCGACGGCGGCGAGGAGCAGGTGGCGCTCGGCGTTGAGGCTGTCGGGCAGGTCGGCTTCCGACACCGAACGGAGCAGGGCCATTCCTTCGTCGTCGAGGTCGTGGAGTCCGTCGAGCACCACCAGGCCCAGCTCCCCCCCGCGCGAGAGGGCAGAGCTGCTGCGAGACACGGAGCGAAAGAGACGCTTGGCGGGTCGCTGCTCGTCGAGCAGTCGGTGCTGCTCCGCCAGGTAGAGCTCGATCAGCGGCGCCACGCTGGAGGGGGCGGACTTGAGCAGGTTCTTGAGCTGCTGAATGCGTTGCTCTCGGTCCCCTTGGGTCTGCTCGAAGACCTCCCCGACGAGGTCGGCGCCAGGGGTGGACCAGGCGGTCAGGGGCAAGGCAGAGAGGGCGGCGCAGAGGGCCAGGGTTCGCAGGATCATCAGCGTGCTCTCACGGCTTCGTCGAAGCTTCGTCGACGGGGGTGGGCATCCTCGGCGAGGGAACTGGACCAGCTCTGGAGGGCGTCGCGCTGATCGGCGGCGAGCTGCTCGGGGACCTCAAGGACGACTTGGAGGTGTAGATCTCCTCGGCCGGATCGCCCGATCCGCGGCAGACCGCGCCCGGCGAGTCGGAAGATCCGACCGGGGGGCGTACCCGGAGGTACGCGGATGGTGGTGCGGCCGTCGAGGGTGGGAACGTCGATGTCTGCGCCGAGCGCGAGCTCGGCGTAGGTGGTGGGCATCTCGACCACCAGATCCTCGCCTCGGCGCGCGAAGAGAGGGTGGTCCGCCACGTTGACGATCACGAAGAGATCGCCGACCGCGCCGGCGCCCAGAGGCGCGTTGCCCTTGCCCGAGACCCGCAGCTTCTGGCCGGTGGCGACGCCGCCGGGCACGTTCACGTCGATCTTGTCTTCGAGCTCCACGCGGCCTTCGCCGTGGCACTCCCCGCAAGGCTCGACGATGGTGAAGCCCTTGCCGTCGCAGTGGAAGCAGTCGGTGCGCAACAGAAGACCCTTGGTGCGGCCCGTGCCGTCGCAGATCTCGCACAGCGCCTTGCCCTGCGGCGCGGCGCCGTCGCCACCGCAGGCGGAGCACCGAGCCTTTCGGGGGACCACGACGCGCCGGGTGCTCCCCTTCGCGACCTCTTCGAGGGTGAGGGTGAGGGTGTAGCGGAGGTCTTCGCCCTTCTTTTCGTTCTTTCGGCCGAACCAGCGGCCGACGACGCTCGAGACGGTGTCGTTGAGGTCCTCGGGTCGGGGGGGGCGGCCGTCGGGGGTGTAGAGCGGGCCCAGCCGGTCGTACCGCGCGCGCTCGGTGGGGTCGGAGAGCACCTTGTAGGCGTAGGTGACCTCCTTGAAGCGCCCGGAGGCTTCGTCGTCGTTGCCGGTGCGGTCGGGGTGCCACTGAAGCGCGAGCTTTCGGTAGGCTTTCTTGATGTCGTCTTGGGATGCGCCGCGGGAGACGCCCAGGACGTTGTAGAGATCGCGGTGGGCCACCTTGGCTCCTAGCTCATGGGTCGGAACGCCCGCGTGTTAACGCGTTGGCGCGTCGATGCTCACCGCCGAAGCGAGGTGAGCGGCGATCGCGTCTGCGACGGGAACCCCCGAGTCGGTCAGGATCAGCCGGTCGGGATCGGAAGCGAGCAGCCCGGCGGACCGCAGACGAGCGATCTCGGAGCGGGCGAGGGTGACGCCCCAGCGCTCTATCGCGCGCAGCTCGATCCCCTCAAACCCTCGGAGTCCGCTGATCAGCCGATCGGTCGTGGCTTGGAGCAGGCTCGGTCGCTCCCGCTCGGCGATGGGGTCGTCCACAGTAAGGTAGCGGCTCAGATCGGCGACGTTGTGCCACCGTTGTCGATCCGGGGCGTAGCTGTGGGCAGAGGGTCCGAGCCCGAGGTAGGGATGATCGCGCCAGTAGAGCTGGTTGTGCTGGCTCTCGTGACCGGGGAGCGCGTAGTTGCTGATCTCGTAGCGGCGGAGCCCCATCGCCCGCAGGCGCTCGGCGATGCGATCGTACATCGCACGCCAGAGCTCTTCGCTCGCCTCGACGAAGCGGCCCCGCGCCCTCGCCCGCTCGAAGGGTGTGCCCGGCTCGTAGGTCAGGCCGTACAGCGAGACATGCGGCGGACGAAGTTCTTCGATCGCGTCGAGGTCGACCTCGAGATCGCCAAGGCTCTGGCCCGGCAGCGCGAACATCAAGTCGACGCTGTAGGAGGAAAACTTCGCGTCTTGAACCGCCTTGATCGCCTCGCGAGCCCGCGCCACGGTGCTCGCGCGGTTGAGTATCCTGGCGAAGTTCTGATGGAAGGTCTGAAGCCCGACAGAGAGTCGGTTGATGCCCGCCTGCCGGAGGTCTTGCAGTCGCTCGACGCTGAGGTCCTCAGGGTTGGCTTCGAGAGAGATCTCGGCGCCGGGGCGCGGCCTGATAGCCTGCACGAGGCGCGCGAGGAGCTGCGGATCCAGGCGCGAGGGCGTGCCTCCACCGAAGAAGACGGTCGATGGGGGGCCCAAGGACTCGAAGTCCACCCGTCGGAGCTCGAGCTCCGATTGGAGGGCGGCGACGTAGGGGCGCTGATCTTCTCCGCGGTCGACCTCGACATAGAAGGCGCAGTACGGACATCGACGGATGCACCAGGGCACGTGGACGTAGACGCCCCAGGGTTGGTCCGGCGCGCTCATGCTCTGGGCCGGACCTCTACGGTGGTTCGGGGCTGGCCGAAGAACTTCGCTGCGATCGTTTGAACGTCGGATGGGGTGACGCGATCCCAGGCGGCGGGGAGCTGGTCGACAGCCTGCTCCACGCCCAATGCCGTGATCCGCGCGAGCCGGGAGGCGCGTCGCCCGGCCTGCTGGGCGGCCGAGGCGCGCGCGCCGTGGAGGCTGCGGACGGTGCGGCGGAGCTCGTCGTCGGAAGGGGGGGTGTCCATCAGCCGGTCGAGCAAGCGGTGCAAGGCTCTGCGGGCCTCGCTGAGTCGGGCGGGATCGGTGGCCAAGCCCACGTGGACGAGACCCGCTCCCAGGGACGAGACGCTGTCGGCACCTACGGAGTACGCCAAGCCAAGCTTCTCGCGGAGCTCGAGGAACAGCGGTCCACTCTGGGCCGAGAGCCAGGTGATCAAGACCTGAGCCGCGGCTTGCTCGGGGTGACCCAGGGGGTGTCCCCGGACGCCCACCCCGACGTAGGCCTGCTCGGACAGCGCGGTGCGCCGCAGTCGTTGGGCCGGGGGGTGGGGGCCTGGCTTGGGCGGCACGAAGGCGCGCCCACTCTTGGGCAGGGGAGAGAGCCACTCGCGCACCAAGTGGGCGACTCGGCCGCTCGGCAGCGGCCCCGCGACACTGACGACGACCCGGCTCCCGAGCACGAGCCGGTCGTGGAGCTCCGCGATGAGGGCGGGGCGGAGCCTCTTGAGGGTCGTGCGGGAGCCCTCCGGGGCCAGCGCCCAAGGATGATCCGGGAACAAGGCCTTCCACATCGCGTGGTTGGCTACGGTCGTGGGGTCTTCAAGCAGGCTGTCGAGGCCGTGGAGCAGCTCGTCGCGCTGACGCTCCCAGACGTCGGGGTCCCACTCGGGATCGGACAGGGTCATCAAGGTGAGCGCCAGGCCCTCCGCGGCGGTATCGCGCGGGAAACGTCCGTGGATCTCGAGGGTCGCCCGGCCGCTCGCGCCCCAGACCACCCCCCCGGTCGCATCGACGCACGAGCTGTATCTTCCCGCGCTCATGCCGTCGGCCCCTGCGGTCACGAGGCTGGCCCAGGCCTCGGCGATGCCGGCGTGGGCGGGCTTGACCGCGAGCATCCCACCCAGGATGCAGATCGTGATCGCGACGACCTCGCCTTGGCCCTCCTCGGGGCGGACCCGGAGCCGTACTCCGTTCTCGAGGGTGAGATCGAGCGCTCGCCAGGGCTTGGGGGGGGTGTGCTCCAGACCGACGCGGATGGACTGCGAGAGGGCGCGCGCGTCGAGGGTCTTATCGTGACAGCCGACGATGGCGCGCTCGGGGGTGAGGTAGGTGCGCAGCGCACGGTCGAGATCGTGGGTCGTGACCCCAGCGTAGCGCTCGCGCTGACCATCGCGCGCGGTGGGGTCGCCGTACCAGGCCCAGTGCAGCGCCAGCTCGTGGGCCATCCCGTCCACGGTTTCGGAGGCGAAGACGAAGTCGCTCACCATGCCAGCCTTGGCCCGCTCCACGACGTCGCTGGGCAAGCCCTCGGCGACGATCTCGGCCAGCACCGCCAGGGTGCGGGCGATGGCGGCCCTGGAGCGGTCCTTCCGAGGAACGAAGCCGAAGTTCACGGTGCCCCCCCGCTGCCGATGCCCAGCGCCGCCCCAAGGTTCAGCCATCAGCGCCTCGTCCCCAAGCCTCTCGGGGATCAGGGCACCGGGCCCGTCGAAGAGGATCAGCGCGATCAGGTCGAGGGCGGGGGCGTCGGGGTGGGTGGCGGCGACGGTCGGCCAGGCGAACTGGATCAGCCTCGTTCGTCGCTTCTTGGGATCGACGACGATCTGCTGGGTCTCGGGGACGCGGGACGCGGTCTGGGGAAAACGCCGGGCCGCGGCCGGCGCCCAGTCGCCGAAGAGGCGTGTGCAGCACTCGAGCACCCGCTCGGGATCGACCTCGCCGACGACGGATAGGATCGCGCGATCCGCGCCCCACTCTCGCCGCCAGAAGGTGCGCAGGTCCTCGGGAGTCAGGCCCTTGACCTCATCGATAGTGCCGGCGATCGGGCGTCCGTAGGGATCGCCTGGGTAGGCGGCGGCCCCCATCGCTTCGTGAAGCTGCTCTTCAGCCATCGCGTCGTAGCCGCGGATCTCTTCGATGACCACGTCGCGCTCCAAGGCGAGCTCCTTGGGGTCGAGGCTGCTATGGCGCGCCATATCGGCGAGCACATCCATCGCCACCTCGGCCCCCTCTGCGAGGACCGAGGCATGCAGGACGGTGTTGTCGTGGGTCGTGTAGGCGTTCAGATCGCCGCCCAGGGCCTCGATGGCGGACGCAGCCTCGCCCACCCCCCGCCGCGCGGTGCCTTTGAAGAGCATGTGCTCGAGGAAGTGCGCTGCGCCATGCTCGCCCGGGCGCTCGTCGGTGCTGCCCGCGTCGATCCAGAGGTAGAGCGCGGCTAACCCGACCGGCCGGGACAGCACGACGAGCCGAAGCCCATTGGGGAGGGTAGTCCTATACATGACGGTGAGATGTATCCCGTTTGGGCGGGGACGCTAGACCCCTACCGGGGTCTTCCAACAGGCTGCGAGTCCTAGCGGGCCTGGGTGGAGGGTCGTAGGTCCTCGGGGCAGTCTGGGCGGGCAAGCACCTGATAGTAACCGACCTCGTCAGCCCAGTATTCCCCTTGCCATGGCCAGACGCGGGCGTCGCGCTGCTTGCGCATCTTGCGCAGTCGGCCGATCCGATCGCCTTGCTCCAGCACGCCGGTCTGGCTGGCACGCTCGAGTTGTTGTGCTTCGAACTGTAGAAGGTCCACACGGGTGATCTGGATGTTCGTGAGCATGTCCTTGAGCTCGTCGCGGGCTTGCTCCACCCGCTGCACGACCCGCGCTCCTTCGGTCGCGATCAGGGCCTCGCGACGGGCCTGAACCAAGGCCACCGCACGTTGGCTGAAGGGGTGGGTCGCGACGTTCTGCAGTCGAAGCAACTCGTCGTCGGCGCGCTCGAGGGTGTCGCGGGCGCCAAGGAAGCGCTCATCGCGGGTAAAGGACCGGAGGACGCCGAAGGGCGCTCGGGTGGTCTCGCCCCGCGTCGCTGCCAGCCCGTCGTTCCAGCCGGCCGCCGCGTCGTAGCCCTGGGTCGCGGTGACGAGCTGCTCGTGGATGGGTTTGTAGTGCTCTTCGAACTCATCGATGGACCGGGTCGCGTCGTTGAACTTGCACATGCTGAAGTAGGCGAAGGCGCGGAGCAGATCGGCTTCGGGGAGGTGCCAGCTCCGGTAGAAGGGGCTCTCGTGCACCATCAGAGCGGCGAGCGTGCCGTTCATGTCTTCGTAGCGGAAGTGAGCCCAGGCCTTCTCGAACCAGGCCTGAGGCCAGAAGTCGCTCTCGCGCTCGACCTTGGCGTAGTACTCGACGGCGCGAGGAAAGTTCTCGGCGCCGAAGTAGGATCGCGCCACGTTGAGCGTATTCACGTTGCGAAAGCGCGCGCCCTTGCCAGCCTTCTCGCCGAGAGCCTGGGCGGTGAGCAAGGGCGCGAGGGCGTCGTTATACCGGCCTTGTTGAGCCAGCACGACCCCACGAAGGGCCTCGGCCTCGGCGTAGGAGGGGTCGTCGTTCTTGACGAGCATGAGCACCCCGAGCGCCACCCCGAAGTTGCCGTCTTGGGCGTTGTGCCGTGCGGCCTGAAGGGCGATCCGGCTGCGGGTGGCGTCGTCGACCTCGAGCCCGACCTTGTCGGCCAAAACTGGACCCAGGGCGCGTTCGTCGCCTAGCTCTACCGCCAAGTCGAGGGCTGCGCCGACGTGGTCCTTGACCCCGTTCGCGTCGGCCCGAATGGCCTCGACATAGGCCAAGAGGGCGGCATAGCGCATGTCGAAGCTCTCAAGAAGCTCGGCGAGCTTGACCCAGGCCTGCCCGTGAAGCTCGGACTTCGACGCGTCGTTGAGGATCTCGTGGAGCGCATCGGCCGCCTGGGTCTTCTGACCCTTGCTGAGCGCCTCTTCGACCTGAGCGAAGGGCTCTGAGGAGGCTGCGGCGAGGTGCACGGGTCCGAAGAGGCCCAGGAAGACCGGAAAGATGAGCCAGCGCGGCATCAGCGCCTCCGCTGGGGTTTGGCCGACCACTTGGTCAAGCCGAAGGTGAACCCTACGTTCTGCTTGATGTGCGTGCTGCTCGTGAGCTGGCGGCGCTGGATGAGGATGTCGTCGCGCAGCTCGACTCGGAGGGCGAGGTTCTCGGCGATCCAGAGTCGAGATCCGACCCCAAGGGAGAGGGTTGGTGACAACCCGAAGCCCCCGCCGGGGATGATCGACTGTTCAAGGGTAACACCCGCCCTCGCGGTGCCATAGAGATCGTGGTGCAGGATGCGCGCACCTCCCAGGTTCAGCTTGCCGTAGATGGGGGCGTACGAGACGCCTGCCAGCGCGGAGCTGAGGTAGCGATAGGCATCGGGGATGGCGCCGAAGGAAGGCTTCTGCAGCTCCCGCAGGGTGGCGTTCTGCAGGCCGTAGCCCCCGCCGACGAGCAGGCTGAACGAGGTGCGTTCGTTGATGTGCTTGTCGAAGCTGAGCTGGATCGACGGGGTGAAGAGGAAGGCGTCGAAGGGCATGAGCCCTAGGTGTGCCCCGAACTCGGTGCGGTCTTTGGTGGGGTAGAGCAAGCGCTGCACCACGACTCGGTCGTCGTCGAGGACGGTGCCGATGTCGATCGTGTCTTGGGCCAACGCCGCCGCGGGGGTGAGGGCGAGGCAGGCGGCGGCCGCCCCGAGCAGGAGGGGCTGACGCAAGGTTTCGGGGAGCATGCGCATGGGTGGGCACTCCGTGGGGAGTTGAGTTCAGAAGGGCAGCGAGCGCGGCATGCCCTCGAGAGGGAGGTAGTAGATCCGAACGCGGGCGCTGAAGTCTGGCACGGCGTCGCCGTGGAAGCGAACGGCGTTCTGTGTCGGGTCGTAGCTCCAGCCGTCAGAGAAGCTCGACCCCCCCGTCTCGTTGAGGACCTCCGCCGCTTGCTCTACCCGTCGACCATCGACATACACTCGGATGGTCTCGACGTCGGGTAGGGCTTGCAGCGGGAAGGCCTCGAGCAGCCCGGCGAGCAGCTCGCCCAGGCGACGGAAGGACTGGCTGAAGTCTTCGATGTCGCAGTTGCCCTCGTCATCGGGCTCGGTCTCGATGTCGTCGTACATGCCGTTGGTGGCCTCGACCAGCCGGTGGAAGCGCTCGGTGCCCCAGCGGGTCGCACCGAAGCCGTTGCATCGGTCAGTGTTCGGCCCGATCACCGCCCAGGTCATGCGGGTGGGGAAGCGGCGGTACAGGTCGAGATAGGGCTGAGGATCGGGATCCCCCTGCGTCAAGCGGCGTGAGCCATCTCCTTCGTCGGTGACGATGATCGCGACCAGGGTGCTGTTCTCGCGCAGCAGGCCGTCGTTGCTGAGCCCGTCGGCGTCGCGATCGAAGGGGGTGCGCTCCTCGCAGATGTCGAGTAGCTCCTGCACGTTGGCGGAAGAGTCGCTGGGGTCGAGGGTGCGGCACATGGCGAGCAGCGCGGCCTCGAGGGGCTCTTCTTGGCCGCTGCCGCAGTTGCCCATCCAGACTTCGCGGCCTCCACAGAGGCAGTCGTTGTACTCGTAGAAGACCTCGTCTGAATCCAGAGGGTCCCCACAGGTCCAGGAGTCGCGACCGATGTCGAACTGGCTGGGGAGGCCGCCGTTGGGGCCGAGGTAGCAGGTGGCCTCGCACAGTAGGTGGTAGCGAAAGGCATCGCCCACGTCGGGGTCGGCTCGCCGGAGGATGTTGCTCCCCGAGCCATCGTACAAGGCGCCGTTGTCGCCGGGGCCGGGCGGCTCGGAGATGTCGATCGAGGTCATGGCGAGCTGGAAGTCGACCACCGCCCCGCGGTTGCTGACGTTGAGGATATAGTCGGCGGTCGCGCGGCTCACGGCCGAGGTCTCGTCGGGGTCCAGTCCGGAGGGACTGATCAGGCGCTCGATGAAGGCGTCGAAGTTGGCGGCGACCGAGCCCGCCTCGCGGTACATCGAAGGCGAGCTGTCGGCTAAGAAGAGCAGGTCAGCGCGGTTGCTAAAGTCTTCTTGGGCGAATCCGGCCAAGCGAAACATCTCGTAGTCGTTACAGCCCGACGCGAGCGCCAAGCCGGCGGCGAGCAGACATGAGACGAGCGGGCGCATGGAAGCTCCTGGGCCTGAATGCGAGGGCGGTGCCGGCGGGACATGGATCTTATCGCCAGCAAGCGGCAGGGTAGCACCGTCGCGCAGGATGCGCTGCGTGGAGAGATCGTCAAGCCTGAGCGGTGTAGGAGCCCTCGGGGCGCGCATGCCCCTTGGAGGGGCGTTCAGGGCCCGGCCAGGATGAGGTCGTTGAGCACGCGGAATCCATGGGCCACGCGAGGAGACACCGGAGCTTGACGCTGTCGATGGTGGCGCAGGAGGTCGAGCCAGAGGGGGATGTAGAGCTGCTCCACCGCTTCGGGCCCTTCTTCGGCGGCTTGCAACAAGCCTTCGATGGGCTGGGGCGGGGTGTCGAAGCAGGCGCGAAGCTCGGAGATCTGGGTTCGGATCGACGAGGCCCAGGCCTCGACCTCGGGGCTTGGAGGGCGGCGCTCTCGCGGCGGGTTGACCATCGGGGTCGGGGCGCGGGGGGGGAGCGCGTGGGGCGTGTTCGTGATCCGATCGGGATCGCCCAGCGCCGAGGGCTCGCCTTCGCCATCACGGATAAGCTCGAGCTCCAGGCCGAGTTCGACCGGATCGACGGTGTCGAGGTCGTCTTCGGATTCTTCAAAGTCGACGATCTCTTCGGTCTGCAGGTCGTCTTCTAGAGGTTCAGGTTCGACGGTGTCGAAGTCGTCGTCGAGCTCCTCGATCGCCTGAGGCTCGACCGAGTCGAGGTCGTCGACGATCTCTTCGAGCTCGAGCTCGAGCTCCGGCACATCGGGTGGCGCGACGACCGTCTCGACCGCGTCGAGCTCCTCGAACTCGTTGAGGTCGGGCTGGTCTTGGAGCATCTGGATCTGCGCGCCAGGGGGGAACTCGGCGATCTCGGGCTCAAGCTCGAGCTCAGGTTCGATCTCTTCGAAGGTGTCGACCGGCCCGGGGCTCGCCGTGGATGGGTAGCCCTGTTGTTGACGCTGCTGCGAGGGCTCCATGCTGTGGCGCCTCGTAGCGATCTCGTCGACCCCTACCACAACCTCGGCGTCTTCGGAGTCCTCGTCTTCGATGGGCTCAATGAGATCCAGGTCGAGGGTGGGGGCTTGCTCGCCGGGCAGCCGGGCCACGCCGCGCTGAGCGAGGAAGGCGTCCGCATCGCCGAACAGGTCTTCGTATTCGTTCAGGCTGAAGCCGCCCTTGATCTTGGTCAGCCCGCGCTGATTGTGAGACTCGATCACGGTGACGCGGCCGGTGGCCTCGGGGTGGATCTCGATGTAGGGGGCGATGATCACGTCGACCTTGAGCTCGCCCGGCCCGATGATGATGCGCTCTGAGGCCGAGATCGATCGAGCCCGGATCGAGGAACCCTCGATCACGACCACGGCGCCGTGGAGGTGGACCGCGTCGACGTTGCCGCTGAGCCGAAGGGAACCACCCGCACGACAGGTTCCGTGGACCGTCGTAAGGCGTAGCTCAAGGTCGCCGCCGATGTCGATCTCGCTGATCCGGCGACCGAAGGTCTGCTCCAGGGTGACTGAGCCTGGATAACGGAGGTCGATCGTGAGCTCATTGCTCAGATCAAGGTCGAGGTCAGCAGGGATGTGCAGAGGAGGCGAGGGCATGGAGGCTCCAGAGCTACGCCTTAGCGTACCGGAGGTGACCTCGATTGGGAAGCCTCAGACGTCGTCCTGCAGCACATCCTCGACGCGAAGGCCCCCGCCGACGAGCTGAAGCTCATCGTCGTAGTCGTCGCTCACTCGCGCGACGTAGCGGAGCGACTTCTCGAACTCGTCGTAGTCCAGATTATTTCCGAGCAGGGTGGCGCTGAAGGAGAGGGTGCTGTCTTCCATGAGCTGGAAGGCGCCGAAGAGGACCTCAGCGTTCAGGCGAAGGATGCGGTGCAGCAGCTCGAGGTTGGGCTGGAAGTCTTTGAGGACCATCGCGGTGAAGCGGCAGAAGGTCTCTTCGCCTTCCTCGAAGAGGGTAATCATGACGACCGTGGAGCCGTACTTGAACAGGTAGAGGCCGTCGGTGGACTGGCTAGGGTCGAGGTCCATCTCTGAGAGATAGGCTTTGACACGCTCTTCGAGGATGTGCAGGCGGCGCATGGTCCCTCGGGGGGCTGGAAGGTACGGGGCGGAGTCGGGGCGAAGAGCTTATGCTCCGCTCATGTGGATCGCCAGCACGAGACGACGAGCCGTGGCGCTCGGTGGGTTCATGGGCGCGGGCAAGTCGACCATCGGCGCCTTGCTCGCCGAACGAATCGGACTGCCCTTCGTCGACACCGATGCGGTGCTCACCGAGCGCTTCGGACCGATCGCAGACCAGGTGCGGAGCGCGGGCGAGGCGGCGCTCCGAGCGCGGGAGCTGGCGCTGCTCAAGGAGCTCGATGATGGGGAGCCCAGGGTCCTCGCGACGGGTGGCGGGGTCTTCGCCGATCCGGGGCACCGCCGCATGCTTCGCCGACACCACGTCCTCGTGAGCCTCCAGGCGCCCCTCGACCTGCTGCGGCAGCGCGTCGGCCAAGGGGTGGGGCGGCCGCTCTGGGGCGATGATGTGCACGCCCTGTTCGAGGCGAGAAAGGGGGCGTACCTCGATGTGGACCGCGTGGTCGACGCTGCCGCCCCCCCCCGCGAGGTCGTCGACGAGATCGCGCACTACCTACGCGTCTCGGGCGAGGTCCACGTCGCGGTCCCGCTGCACCGCTACCCGGTGGCGGTCCGCCCCGATCTGCGAGGCTTCGGCGCGGCGGTCAAGCGCACGACCCGCGCCCGCCGCGCCGTGGTCGTCACCGATGATCAGGTCGGTCCGCGCTGGGGGGATGAGGTTGTTCATGAGCTGGTCGAAGCCCAGATTGAAGTCGACGAACCCGTCGTGCTCCCCTCGGGCGAGGAGCACAAGGATCTCTCCACGTGGAGTCGCTGTGTCGAGGAGCTCCTCGCTCGGAGGGTCACCCGAGATGTTCCTGTGATCGCGCTCGGGGGGGGCGTTCTTGGAGACATCGCGGGGTTCGCGGCGGCCACGACCTTGCGCGGGCTCTCCTTTGTGCAGGTCCCGACTACACTCCTGGCGATGGTCGACAGCGCGGTCGGGGGGAAGGTCGGGGTCGATCACGGTCTTGGCAAGAACCTCATCGGCGCTTTCCATCAGCCGGCGCTGGTGTGGGCCGCCTTGTCCACGCTGAGCACCTTGCCCGATCGGGAGCGGCGAGCGGGGCTGGCCGAGGTGGTCAAAGCGGCGATCATCGCCGATGCGGAGCTCTTCGCGACCCTCGAAGGGAGCGGCGCGTCGGTCGTCATGCGGCCCGAGCCCCTGTCGGACCTGATCCTGCGTGCCGTAGCCATCAAGGCCGAGATCGTCGCCCAGGACGAGCGCGAAGGGGGCATCCGCGCGGTGCTCAACCTGGGGCACACCGTCGCGCACGGCCTTGAGCGAGCGACCTCCTACCGGGCTTTTCGCCACGGCGAAGCCGTCGCCATCGGCTTGGTCACCGAGGCTCGTTGCTCCGAGCTTAAGGGGCTTACGACACTGGGTACGGCGGATCGTATCGCGCGGGTTCTCGGCGCTCTGGGCCTGCCCGTCGCCTGGCCCGACGTCCAGATCCACGACGTCATCGAGGCCCTGTCGCTGGACAAGAAGCGTGACGGGGATATGTTGGTGTGGCCCGTGGTGGGCGATGTGGCAGACTGCCGCCTGGTCCGCCTCTCCCTTCCTGAGTTCTCCGAGTTGCTCCTCGAGGTCGTATGAGCCGCCCCCTGCTCCTCGCTAGCCTCATGGTCGCTGCCAGCGCATGCGCGCTCGACAGCGACGAGCACGCCGACACCCTCTTGGTGCCCGCCTCGGTCGAGCTTCATTGGAATGACGCCTTCAACGCTGTCGATGACGGCCTTGGGGCGGTCGTCCCCGTCGACATCATGGTCTACGATAGCGCGAGCGGTGAGCCCCGTTCCGATGTCTCCGTCCAGGTCCGCGCCCCGCTCGGCGTCGCCGCCCTCACCGAAGGTGAGCTGGTCAGGCTCCCTCCCGAGTGGTGTGTCGACTGCCTGCTCTTCTGGGATGCGTACCGCGACCATTACTACGCCATGCTCGTCGACCCTTCCGACGCGGTTCGCACCGAGCTTCAGACCGACGACGAAGGCCTTGCGCGGGTATTTCTCGTGGTCGACAGTCTGGATGTCGAGGGAGGGAGCTTCGGATCGGCCAGCGTTCTGGTCGCAACCGAGGCTGCAGATGCATCGATCCGGTTGGTTCCACGCTAGGCGCGCTTGTTGCCTGCCCGGCATCGGCGCTAGAGTGATGCCATGAGTACGCTGAACCCCGAGATCGATATCCTGCTGGAGTTCCTAGAGGACGAGCCAGCCGACGAGGCCTACGCCCACGTCTCGCGAACCCTGGCCGCTGCTGGCGAGCTCGATCGTGCGGTCGACGTGGTGCTCCGCGCTCTTCAGCATGGGGTAGACAACCCCGACGACGCGCGCTTGCTGGCGAGCTGGGCCGCGGACATCGGGCGTTACGATGCCATCGGTGCGGCTGCCGAGGTCCTCGACCCGAGTGACTTCGAGGAGGACCCCTCTCTCTCGCGCGCATGGGCGCTGTACCTCGAGAGCAAGGGCGAGCTCGTCAGGGCCAGTGAGCTCGCAAGACGGCTCCTGAAAGAAGGGAGTGATCCAGAGCTCCAGGGCGTCATCGATCGCAGCGAGGCGACCGCCCCCGACCCCCTGACCCGCGGTGTCGATCCCTTTCTGACCGCCAGCCGCGCCGAGGCCTATGTCGACATGGGTCGATGCGATCTCGCCATCAGGGTCTTGCGCCGGATCCTTGCTCACCGCCCCGACGACGTCGCGATCCAGGCGCGGCTGGTGCAGCTCCGGGCGCAGCAGATTGAGCCTCGCCCCTGGGTCGAGGATCTCTCCGAAGAGTATTGGGTCAATCGGCCGATGGGCCCGCTCATTATGCCGACATCGCAGCTCTCCAGACCCCCGCCAGCCGCCGACCCTTTCGCCGAGGACGTCTCCACCGAGCAGCCCACCGATCCCGACGCCTCCAGTCCGGTCCACGCCACGGAGCGGGTCTCGGCTCCTGGCCTCGCCGAAGACGAAGCCACCCAGGTCTTTCGACCCGAGGACCTCAAGGCCGTGGCGGCGCAGCTTCGCTCCGAGTCCGAGGGCTCCTCCTCGTCGGTTCCCGACGACGAGGAGTACGACGACATCGACGACGAGGCGACCCAGGTCTTCTCGCCCGAGGCTTTGGCCAAGCTCGCCGAGGAGCTGGCCCACCAGTCCTCCAACCAGGGTGAGGCGTTCGACCCCGACGAAGAGGCCACCCAGGTCTACCGCCCCCCTCGACTCGACGACTGACCTCTCGGGGAGCGCCCTGGGGCTCTCTACCAAACTTTAACCTTCCGAGGTTCCGATGAGCGGGCAGAGTCTAATCCGCATCCTCGTCCTGCACGGACCGAACTTGAACCTGCTCGGCATGCGGGAGCCCGAGATCTACGGCTCCGCCACGCTCGAAGAGCTTGACGCGCAGCTCGTGGTGCAGGCGCGATCGGTCGGGGCGGAGCTGCAGACCGTGCAGTCCAACCACGAAGGGGAGCTCGTCGACGCGGTGCACTCGGCGGCGCTCTGGGGGGCGCGAGGCGCCGTGGTCAACGCTGCGGCCTACACCCACACCTCCATCGCGCTCCGCGACGCGCTGGCGGGGGTGGGGCTGCCCTTCGTCGAGGTGCACCTCAGCAATGTGCACTCGCGGGAGCCCTTCCGGCACCGCAGCCTATTGGCTGAGCACGCGGTCGGCGTGATCCAAGGTTTTGGGGCCGACAGCTATCGCCTGGGGCTCTTGGGGCTGGCCAGCTACCTGCGGGCCTCCTGAGCGTTCGGGCGGCCGAGGGTCCGCGCCCCGAGAGGCTGGGGTGAGTCGCCCCGTTCGCAGGGGGTGCGTCAGCCGCTTCGCGGGAGATGACGATCAGCATTGTATGCGATGAATGCTGCTCGTGGTGGTCGCCTCGACCTCGGTGAGGTACACCTCTGGGCCATTCCCCCGACAGCCACGATGAACGGACTGGGAGATTCCGAATGGATCTTGAAAAGATCGAGGCGCTGCTCAAGCTCCTCAGCGACAACGACGTACATGCTTTTCACTTCAAAGACAGCGAGATGGAGCTCGATCTGCAGCTCGGTGCCCCGGCCGTGGTCGCGCCGGTTTCGGCGCCTGCGCCCGCCCTGGCCCCTTCGACGCCCGCCACGCCCACCGAAGCCGAGCCGGTCGACGATGGCAGCGTCGCGGTCGAGTCCCCCATGGTCGGAACCTTCTATCGTGCGCCGAGCCCCGACGCGCCGCCCTACGTCGAGGTCGGCGCCACCGTCAAGGCGGGCCAGGTCCTGTGCATTGTCGAGGCGATGAAGCTCATGAACGAGATCGAGTGCGAGGTCGCCGGAGTCGTCACCGAGATCTGCGTCGAGAATGCGCAGCCCGTTCAGTTCGGCCAATCCCTCTTCAAGATCCGCCCCGCCTGAGCGAGACGCTCCGAAGGGCACTTTACGACTAGGTCTACGACGTGTTTCAGAAGATCCTGATCGCCAATCGCGGAGAGATCGCCCTCCGCGTCATTCGGACCTGCCGCGAGCTTGGCATCGAGACCGTCGCGGTCTACTCCAAGGCCGACGAGAACGCGCTCCATGTGCGCTTCGCCGACGAAGCGGTTTGTATCGGACCGGCTTCGGCCACCGCCTCGTATCTCCACCAGCCCAGCGTCCTCTCTGCCGCCGAGGTCACGGGCGCGGATGCCATCCATCCGGGCTACGGCTTCCTTGCCGAGAATGCGACCTTTGCTTCCGCGGTTCGGCAGATGGGGCTCGCCTTCATCGGGCCGTCGGTCGAGCACCTGCGCATGTTCGGCGACAAGCTCTCGGCCAAGCGGGCGGCCCGCCAGGCCGGTCTTCCGCTCCTCGAGGGCAGCGCCGGGGCGGTCGAGACCGTCGAAGAGGCGCTCGAGGCGGCCCGTGTCGCAGGTTTTCCCGTCATGATGAAGGCCGCCGCAGGTGGGGGTGGCAAGGGCATGCGGGTGGTCGAGTCCGAGCACGAGATGGAGCGCGCCTTTCGGCTCGCCCAGTCCGAGGCGCTGGCGTCCTTCGGATCCGGGCAGGTCTTCATCGAGCGCTTCTTGCGTCGCCCTCGCCACGTCGAGGTCCAAGTCGCCGGCGACGGGCGAGGCGGCGCGATCCATGTCGGTACGCGGGACTGTTCCATGCAGCGGCGACACCAGAAGCTCATCGAAGAGGCGCCCGCCGCAGGGCTTCCGGCGGATCTGGAGCATCGCATCGCGCAGGCGGCCGCGGAGCTGGTTCGAGCGGTCCGCTACCAGACGGTGGGCACGGTCGAGTTCCTCGTCGAGGGCGATGAGTTCTTCTTCCTCGAGGTGAACCCTCGGATCCAGGTCGAACACCCGGTCACCGAAGAGGTCATGGGCATCGATCTGGTGCGCGAACAGATCCGGCTGGCAGCCGGGGAGCCTCTCTCGGTCGAGCAGGCGCAGATCCAGTCTCGGGGGCACGCCATCGAAGTTCGGATCAACGCCGAAGACCCCTGGACCTTCCTGCCTTCGCCGGGGCGAATCACGGGCTACCACGAGCCCGGAGGGCCTGGAGTTCGGGTCGACAGCGCGGCCCACGAGCTCGCGATGATCCAGCCCTACTACGACTCGCTCATCGGCAAGCTCATCGTCCGGGGCGACGATCGCGAGCACGCGATCCGCCGTCTCCTCGGCGCCCTCGACGAGTTCATCGTCGAAGGCATCAAGACGACCATCCCGCTTCAGCTCGAGCTGCTCAACACCCAAGCCTTTCGGTCCAACACCATGTATGTTCGCTTCGTCGACGACTGGCTCCGCGAGCGCAAGGAGCGGGCCGCTACAACGACCAGCTGATCTGGTAGAGCGTCGTGGTGTCCAGCGGCAGGATCGTCTCGGGCGTCCACGTATTGTAGAGGATCTGCAAGCTCAAGTTGAGCGAGAGGTTCTCTTTGAACCGCACGGCCAGGGTGCTCAGCGAGAGCAGACGAAGGTCGAGCGGAGCGTCGACGCGCGGCTGAAAGTAGAGCGTCTGCTGAAGAGCGATGGGGTCGTCCGGCTTCCAGTTGAGGATGAAGTAGCTTCCAAGCCGATGGTTCAGTCGCCGAAGACCGCTGTCGCCGAAGTCCTCGCCCGTACTCAGCCGCTCGTGCTCGAGCATGTAGCCGAGGCCGCCGAAGAGCTCGACCTTTTCCTTCTCGACCAGATCGAAGCGGAGCCCGGCGCCGGTCAGCGCGCGGATCTTCAGTCGCCAGACTCGGTCGTTGGTGAGCTGCCCGTAGGCTTCCGCCACCAGCTCATCGGCGAGCTCATACTGATAGCGTAGGTGGGACGTTTGTCGGTTGAGGAAGGGCTCCCCTGAACCTCGGCCGAACTCTACCGCCGAGGACGAGGTGATGATGTGGCTCTCCTTGCGGTAGCGCATCAGGAGGTTTCCGCGGAAGGTCAGGAAGGGGATGTTTCCGGTCAGGTAGGAGCCGCCGCCGGCGAGCTCGAGCTGAAAGCCGTCCTCAGACTCTTGCCCTAGGACTGGAAGGACGTTGACGACCTGCGCGTGAGCTTTCGTGGGTAGGAGGCAAAGGACGAGGAAAAAGAGCACGATGAAGGGCATCGGAACCTCCGAGAGTCGTGGGTCGGCCCCCTGGGGGCTCAGGCATGCGCGGTTGCGCTAGTGCGTCACGGTCTCGCTGGCCACCACTAGGGGTCGAGCACCGTCAGGGGGGCGCACCACGAGCCATGGTCGAGATCTTCGAGGCAGAGGCTCTCAAGGTCACAGTCTTCGTCGAAGCGGCACTCTACACAGCGCCCTGTCTCAGCGCCGGGAGTCTCGCAGTATCGGAAGCTGTCTCCGAACCAGCCGCGGCAGGAGTCGTCGGTCGTGCAGCAGTCCACGCTGGGATCGGAGGCCTCACAGGTCTCGATCTCGCGCACGTTGGGGCGAGGGACACAGGCGGTGAGGAGCAGAGAGAGGAGCAGGTTGCGCATGGCGGGGGTGTATCCCGTCTGGGGGCTGGATCAGAACAAGGTGCCCAACGAGAGGTGAAGCCGGGCGATTGGCTCGTACCACTCGCGCTGAGGCTGAGGGTTGAAGGCCAGGTCGGTCTGGAGGGGACCGACCGGGGTCAGGACGCGAAGCCCCACCCCTCCCGCGCCTCGGATCCATGGGGCGTCGCCTCGGGGGGGGGTGGCGGCGGAGGGGATGGAGAACCAGGTCTGTCCGATGTCGATGAAGACCGCGAGATCGTAGCCCTCCCAGTCGGCCAGCCCCAGCACGGGCAGGGGGATGAGCAGGTCGGCGGTGGCGCGGGCGAAGGTGTCGCCGCCGGTGGGGACCCAGCGGGAGTCGTCCGTGCGCAAGGTGTTGGCGACGGTCGGCCCGAGGGCGTCGGGCCAGGCGAGATCGAGCTGTCGGACCTGTTGATGAGGGCCGACCCCGTCGCGCCGGAAGCCGCGCAGGCTCGCCGTGCCGCCGAGGCGATAGCGCTCTTCGACGGGGACGGGCAGCGGGACGGGCTGCCCATCGACGGAGAAGGAGGCGATGTTGCCGAGGTTGAGGACGCGCTGGTGCCCGCCCTCGGCGTTGAGGCGCAGCGAGAGTGGACCCAGGGGGACGACGGCGGCAGCGCGGGCCTCGGCCGAGACCAGCGGGACGCGGAGATGCTGAGCGTAGCGCGGCTGGAGGAGCTGAGGCGAGAAGGCGAGACGGGTCGACCCGAGCACGCCTCGGGTGGGCTGGAGGGGGTTGTCGCGGTGGTCGTCGAGCCAGATGAACTCGATCTGGTCCACCAGGCGGCCGCGGGTGTCGACGGAGGGGGTGCTGGGCAGGCGTAGGGAAGGATCGGCCCAGACATCGGCCTTGAGCAGCGCGCCAGGATCGGCGCCGTTCAGGCGTCGGTGCTCCAGTCGCGTCCTGAGCTGAAGCAAGGTCGTTCGACGGGGCTGGTACGACCACTGCACACCGACCGCCCTTCGGAGCAGCCTCCAGTTCCGCTCCTGGATCTCTTCTTGGCCGACAAGGTTCAGGGCGAACTGGAACTCTCGCGAGAGGGGGACCGTGTACATGCTACCGAGCCGATACTCTGGCGCGCGAAAGATCAGCCCTTGCCCGCTCGCGCCCACCCTCAGCCCAACCAGGGCGTTGGTGTCGATCTTGTCGGCGGAACCCAGCAGGTTTCGTACCGTCCAGCGTCCCAGAGCGCGCACACCCTGATCCGAGGCCAGGCCGAAGCCCGCTTCCACGGTGTGCCGCTCTCGCTCTCGGAGATCGACGATCAGGTCGCGCGTCACTTCGTCGCCCGCGAGGGTGAGCTCGACGCCGCCGAACATGCCGAGATCGTACAGACGTTGTCGAAGATCATCGAGGGTGCGCGTGTCGAGGGGGCGTCCGACGGGGGGAGCGAGGGTGCGTCGCAGATACCGGCTACTCACCCGCCGGTTGCCTCGGACCGCGAAGGAGCGAAGGAGGACCTGCTCTTCGGGGCGGATCGTGATCCGCGCGCGGTAGGTACGTTCGCCGGTGCTCGCGCTCTCGATCTCTGCCCGCGCATCGAGAAACCCTTCCTCTCGGTGGGTCTCGACGATCTGGTTGGCTAGGCCCTGCAAGGCCTGAGGGGAGTGAGGCCCGCCTCGCAGCTTGTTCAAGGTGGGTTCGAGGTGGCTGAGGTCGACCGCGTCTGCCGCGCCACGGATCTCGAGCTCTTCAAGGGTCGTCCGTGGACCTTCGTTGATCTTCACCTCCTGGATGAGCCACCGTCGGGAGCGATCGAGGCTGAGCCCCGGAAAGCGTGGTTGGAGCCTTGGGTCTCCGTATGAGAACCGGACCTCTTCGTGGCCGACAGAGCGATAGATGTCTCGGATGGCTTGGAGGCCACGCTCCAGCGCCGGTCGGGTGAGTCGACGACGACGGATGATGTCGGGAGAGGCTTGGTTCATCACCGTTCGGAGCTGCGTCTCCGATAGGGCCTCGTTGCCCGTGAAGCGGATGGGGCGGCGCCGATGGCGCTTGCCCGGCTCGACGTCCACCCGCAGGGTTCGTGTCTTCGCGCCCTCGTCGAAGCGCACGGTGGCCTCGGCCAGCGGGTAGCCGCGCTGCTCGAGGTGGTGTTCGATGAGATCCTCGGCCTGTTCCATGAAGCCGCGCGTCAGGCGCAGCCGCTCATCGACCCCCAGAGCGTCGCGGGCCTCGGAGGTTCGCATGCCTCGCGCATCGAGGACCAGGCGCTTGCCCGCGTCGATGTCGATCTCGACGCTGAGGTTGCCTTCGTTGACATCGCGGCTCTCAACGCGCACGTTCGCCTCGACCCAGCCGCCACGGGGGAGGAGGCCCTGCTCGGTGAGCCACTGAGCGCCACGGCTGGTCACCACGGTCTCGAGGGTCTGGCCGGCCCCGATCCGCGCGAGCTTCTGGCGGATCTGGTAGCGGGCGCGAGTCAGGGCGTCCTCGGCGACGGGTCGGGCGCGGAAGGGCCAGGAGCGAGGCTCGCGCAGGCCTGCCTTGCGTGCCCAGCGACGCACACGGCGCTCGCTGAGCTCCTGAGGCACACCGCGGATCTGAAGCTTCTCGAGCAGGCGCGGGGGGCCGGCGTCGATCCGGATCCAGACCTCGAGGGCGAGCGGATCCGCAGGGTCTTTGGAGAAGGTCTCGACCTCGACCTGGGCCTCGGGGTAGCCCTCGGCGTTGAGGAAGCGTTCCAAGCGAGCCTCGACCGCGTCCGCGTCTTGATCGGGCTCGAAGGGATCCCCCTCCGCCAGGCGGGCTGCGGTGAGGATCCGCCTTCTTCTGAGGGTGCTGTCGCCTTGAACCCTCACGCCGGCCACCGTGGGAGCCCTGTAGATCACATAGCGGACCTTCACCCCCAAGGTGAGCTCCTCGATCCGCGGGTCGTAGACCGGCCAGGGCTCGACCTCGGCCTCGACGGCAGAGAGGGGGGTGACGCGAAAGAGGGTGCGCAGGTCGAGCTGGAGGGTGGCGGGATCCAGGGGTTTGTCTTCGGTCGCGCGGAGGAGGGGCCGGAGATCCTCATCGCGCAGCGCGCCGGCCCCGGCGACCAGCTCCACGGACGCGATCATCCGCCCCGCGTACCAGGTCGGATCGTCGTCGTCCTGGGCGTGGGCGGGAGCGAAGAAGAGCAGCAGGGCCAGGGCGTGCAGCACGTGCGCAGCGTAGCCCGAAGCGAGCCTTCGGGCGCGCTCGACCTCCCCAGCGACGTACCGATGTGTCAGGAACTGGGATAGGGGGGGGACGCGGAGGATCGATGAAGATCGAAGGGCGTGTGGCGCTGGTGACGGGTGCATCGGGTGGGATCGGGGCTGCGACGGCCCTCGCCTTGGCGCGGGCCGGGGCCTCGCTGGTGGTTCTGGTCGCGCGCACGGAGTCCGCCCTGGAGGCCGTCGCTGAGCGCGTCGAAGCCGCTGGGGGAAGGGCTCGGGTGGCGCCGTGTGACCTCTCGGACCCCACCGCCATCGGCGAGCTGGCCTCCGCGCTCGAAGCCGAAGCGATCCAGCCGCAGATCCTCGTCAACAATGCGGGAGCAGGCCGCTGGCTGGCCGTCGACGAGACCCCCCCCGAAGAGCTCCTGCCTATGATGCAGGCTCCTGCGCTCGCCGCCTTCTGGGTGACCCGCGCCTTCCTGCCTTCGATGCTCTCGGCGGGCCACGGCCACATTCTCTGTGTGAACTCGCCAGCCGCCTTGGTCAACTTCCCTGGCGCGACCGGCTACAGCATGTCGCGGTGGGCGCTCCGGGGCTTTACCGAGGGCCTGCGCGCCGACGTGGCGGGCACGGGGGTCGAGGTCTGCCACTTCGTCGTGGGCAAGGTCAGCAGCCCTTATTTCGACAACAACCCAGGCAGCGAGGACCGAGTGCCTGCGCTCTCCAAGCTCATCGGCACCCTGACCCCCGAACAGACCGCCGACCGCATCGTGGCCTCGATCCGGGGGGGGCGCCGCTGGGTCTATACGCCGCTCATGCTCCGCCTCTTCCACATCCAGAACCACTTCTTTCCGTGGTCGGTCCGCTGGATGCTCTACGCTTCGGGCTGGAAGCGAAGCTAGCGGTCCGTGGGCAACCCTCCCGTCTCTCGGCTTGTTCCTGGGCCTCCCGTGTTGTCGGTCGGTCCACCATCCCAGCGGACGGCGAGGCCCCGTGGACCGGCTCAGTCGAACTCCAGCACCCAGCGCAGATCGACCCCGAGCGCCCCGCTGACCGGAATGCGCAGCCCCTCTCGTCGCCGGCTCGCCCACCAGCTCGAGAGGAGCAGGCTCTC
This sequence comes from Deltaproteobacteria bacterium, assembly GCA_007693595.1. Classification (GTDB taxonomy): domain Bacteria; phylum Myxococcota_A; class UBA796; order UBA796; genus REDI01. The sequence goes on from REDI01000034.1 coordinate 56,370, forward strand.
TTCGGCCCGCCAGTCCAGGCGAGCGAAGTGGTCGTCGCGGACGAGGTTGATCTCGGCCTGGGTCGAGAGGGTGGGGCTCCACCGCTGCCGGATCAGGGCGCGTGGCTCGCTGCTGTACTCGCCCCGCAGGTTGACCCCCGTGTTGATCTCGATGCGGGGCAGCCGGTCGAAGAGGGTGGTGTCGCGTAGTCCGAGTCCCAGGTAGTCGTTGGCGACGAAGTCCTTGAACACGAAGTCGGCGGCGGCCAGCCCAACGGCGCTGGTGAGCTCTCCCATGTCCTCGAGTTCATCGGCGGTGACCCCGAACCAGAGCAGGGCGTTGATGTCAGCCTGTGGGAGCCGGGGCTCGCTCATGGTGCGGCTGTTCCACGCGGAGTATGGGCCGGTGATCCGGTAGTTGATGCGATATTGCCGCGAGCGGGACTGAATGTCGGTGCGCAGGTCGAAGTCCAGCAGGGGGTCCCAGGCGTAGGGATTGTCGAAGCGCAGCTCCCCCCGGAGCACATCGAAGGCTCGATCTTGGACGAAGACCATGCCCTCGTCGACCCGCACCCGCCCCGTCATGCCCATGCGGCTGGTGGTGCCGCTGAGCTTCAGATCGGCTGAAGCGGTGGCATCGCTGACGTTGTTGAGAAGCCGCACCGTCCGATCCGCCCGGATGTTGATGTCGAGGCCGAACCACGGGGGCTCGTCGGTGGGGGGCGCCTCGACGAGCAGGTAGTCCTCGAGGGCGACGACCCACTCCTCCCACTCGATGCGCTCGGTGAAGGCCATCTCGGTGACCCCGATGTCGGCGTGGAGGAGAAGATTATCGGCGGGGCCGTCAAAGGCGAGCCTGGCGTCGCCCACGGCAGGGGGGAGGTCCTCGACCCACTGCATCTGCACGTTCTCGGCGCTGGCGAGTAGGTCGAAGCGCTGGGGCACCCAGTCCTCGGCTTCGATGACCCCGAGGGGGCGACGCTCAGGCTGACTGGGCAAGGTTGCGCTCAGGCGGGGCAGTCTACGGGCATCGCCGACGACCCGGCCCCCCCCGAGATCCGAGGCGAAGTGGGTGAGCACGAAGCGGTCCGGTCCCAGGAAGGCATCGAGGTGCAGGTCTTCGAAGGCCGAGGGGACCGACTCGTGGCGAAGGAGGGCGGCGTCGAGGCTGAGGTCGATGCGGGTGGAGCGGCCTCCGCGCGAGGTGAAGTCCACGTCGAGGGTGCCGTCGGCCCGCTCCAGCCCCGGGACGAACATTCGCAGGAGGTCGGCGTCGAGCTGGCCGGTGCCGTCGAGGAGCGCGGCGTTGGCGTCGCCCGATCCCACGAGCCGGATCTGGCTCCGGCCCCCGGCGAGCTCTACATCCTTCAGCTCCCAGCGGTCTCCCTCGACCTGGAGTCGCCAGGGATTCTCGGGCGATGAGGCGAGCAGGTGGTCACCCCATTGAAAGCGCGCTTGGGGAAAGACGCCTAGGATCTCGACCGGCGAGGGGGTCTCGCCGCCATGACCCGACACGACCACGTCGCCCGAGAGGCGGAGCTCGATGGCCCGGCCGTCGGCGGCGACGGGGTAGAGCAGATCGATGGGGAGCTCGTCGAGCTGGGCGCGAAGGTCGTAGGGCTGCTCCCCCCAGAGTCCGGCCGAGAGGCTGATGCTGACGCTCTCGTCGAGGAGCGCGCCGCGGCCCTGCACCACGCCGTCGAGGGTGTGGAGGTTGACCACGCTGTCGGGGAGCTGCACCTCGCCCAGCCGGGTGTTCCAGACTCGGATCCTGCCGTGGGGTGCGGGATCGAGCAGGGTGTTGTCGAGCTTGAACAGGAGGCTGGTGCGCCCGCCCAGATCCAGCCCGGCCTCTTGGAGTGCGTCGAGGGTGCTCAGCTCCAGCTCTCCGCTCGCGACCATGTCGAGGGCCCAGCCGCGCCCGACGCTGCCCCGTACGTCGAGCCCCTCCTCGGAGCCTCGACGGACGGAGAGCTCATCGAGGGTGAAGGTGCCTTGGTGCAGCCGTCCCCGCGCCCGCCCGGTCGGAAAGCGCTCGCACAGCAGCCCGACGTCCGCCAGCAGCATGTCGGCCTCTCCGTCGAGGTCGTTGATCGGTCCGTCGAGCCAGAGCGTGCCTCGATCGACCTCGCCGACCACCCGATCGCCGAGGTCGAGGAAGACGCGGAGGAGATCCTCGATGCGCCCTCGCCGAAGCGCGACCTCGGTCTGCATGGGTAGACCTGGTCGGATGAAGTCCATGGCGAAGCGGCCGGTGTAGGTCGTCGATCCCTTGGTCGCCACCACCTCGTCGAGCTCCAGCACCTTGAGATCCGTGCGGATCTGGGCGTCGAGGGTGTCGGCATAGGCCAGGCCCCCGACCTCGAAGCCGCTCATCTTGCCATGGGCGCGGGCACGCAGGTCGTTGAAGTCCCCGTAGAGCCGACCCCTGAGGGTCCCCCGTCCGAACATCGCGCTCCCGCCGAGGGGCCGGATCTCGGAGAGGTCGGCGCGGCTGAGGTCGATCTGGAGGTCGAGGGGACCTTGGGGCTTGTAGCCGATCGACGCCCGGACCGTCCCTCGGTTGCGCGCGCTGACGAAGCGCCGGGCGTCGAGGGTTAGGTTCTCTTTGGTGATCGACAAGGTGCCCGAGGTCTCGGCGTAGGGGATGGCGAGGTTGAGCTCGGAGGCAAGCTGGTCGACCGGGCCTTGGCGCACCTCGAAGTCCGAGACCTGAACGAAGAAGGGGCCTTCGAGGAGCAGCGGTGAGAGCGGCCCTTCGAGAGAGACCTGGGCATCGCCTCGAAAGTCCACCCAGGGGTTCGGGGCGGAGCCTGCGGCGCGGAGGATGGCGGCCAGGCTGACATGCTCGGCTTGAACCTCGCTCCGGGTCAGCTCCCAGGCGGGGCCCAAGCCGCGGTCGACGTTCGCGAGGACGCCGGTTGCGAACACCTCACCACCGTCTTCGTGGACGAAGAGCTCGTGGATGGTCACTTCGCTCGGCGTGGCGGTGAGCTCAGCCCGGATCTGGTCCACGCGATAGCGAACGATGGGCCAGACGATGCCGGGCGCCTCGTAGGCGAGGTCGTCGATCTGCACCACGGCGTCCGCGCGGGGAGCGTCGAGGGTGCCTCCGACCTCCACGTCGATCGAGGCGGCCCCCCCGAGGTAGCGCGGTGGAGGCAAGAGCACAGAGAAGGAGGCCAGCGCTCCCCAGATCTGGACCCGTGCCTTGATCTCCTCATCGAGGGGCCATATCGCCGAGGCCTCGACCTCGAGGCTGTCGAAGGGCAAACGGGCGGGGGGAAGCCCGATCCGATCCGGGCCCAGCTCAGCTCCGTACCAGGCGATGGGGGCATGGTCTGCGAAGTCGCGCCAGGTGACGTCGATCCGTCCCTCGATGTCCGTCGTTCCGTCGGCCCGAGGGACCAGGTCGAGTCGGGTGAGCCTGACGTGGCCTTCGGGAAAACCGAGGGTGAAGGAGCCCTGGTGCAGCTCGATTCGCTCGAAGGGCAGCGAAGAGGGGACCTCCATCGGACCGACCGTGCGCGGCTTGGGGGCCCGAAAGGCGTCGAGGCGGCCCCGCTCGTCGAGATCGAGCCGGACGACGGGCCGGACCAGCGCGACTCGGCCTAGTTTCACGCGGCCCGAACGGAGCGCGAGATCCGCCTCCGCACGCTCGACGATCACCAAGGGCAGCCCCGTCTTGTGGTGGCGGATCTGAAGGTCGAAGACCGTCACCCCTGCGCGCCACCAGGCCAGGCGGATCCGATCGATCTCGACGCGCTCGTGGACTTGCTCTGCGATCCGGGGCGCCACCTGTGCTGCCAGCCAGCGCTCAAACCACGCCGTTCGGACCGTGATCGCGGCGGCTGCGAGCACCAGCACGAGCAGCAGGCTGGTCCCGGCCAAGATCTTCAGAGACGGTCGACGACGGCCCATGGCCTATGCATGCCTCGGTCGACCGCGTCGCGCACCCCGTAGCCGCGTCACTTTGGGTCCACGCTCGACCGCCTCGGCCTGCACGCAGGCGACGAACGAGAGAAAATGGAGCGGGAAACGGGACTTGAACCCGCGACCCCGAGCTTGGGAAGCTCGTGCTCTACCAACTGAGCTATTCCCGCTGACCACGGCGGCGTAACCCGTGCATGGTCGCTGGCAAGATCACCCCAGCAGTCCGAAGCGCAGCCCGCGATCGCTCACGACCATCGCAGGTCTTCGCGCCTTGCCGAGCACCCGGTCCAAGATCAGCGCTCCGGCGAGCATGTAGTCGGCCCGCGCGGGCGACGTGGGCACCAGCTCGCGCCGCTGGGAAGCGTTGGCTGGAAGCAGGCGGTCGATCAAGGTGGCGAGGTCGGCGCGGGTGAGCTTGCCGCCGTGCACCAGGTCGGGCTCGTAGGTGCGCAGGCCGAGCACCATGCACCGAAGGGTGGTCGCGGTGCCCGCGACGGCGAGGACGGTGCGAGGGCTCGGTTGCAGGTCGATGGGGGCCAGGAGCTTGTCGACGTGACTCCGCGCCTTCGAGAGCATGCTTGGGTCCACCAGATCGCCGTGAAGAAAGGCCTCGGTCAGCCGGACGCTCCCGACCTCGAGGGAGGCGCGGGTCGAGGTGGCGAGGTGGGTCCCGCACACGAGCTCGGTGCTCCCACCGCCGAGGTCGACGACCAGTAGGGGGCCCTCGGGGAGCTCCAGGTCTCGAAGCGCGCCGGCCCAGGTGAGCCTCGCTTCTTCGTCGCCGGTGATGATGCGGATCTTCAGCCCGAGGTCGCGCTGGATCCTACGGAAGAAGGTCGAGGCGTTCATGGAGCGTCGCGCAGCGCTGGTCGCGACCGCCTTGATCGACCAGGGCTGGATCCCGTGGGTTCGGGCCAGGTCCACATAGGCGCGCAGGACCTCCTCGGCCGCTTCCATGCGATCAGGGCGAAAGAGGCCTTGATCCCCTAAGCCGCGCCCGAGGCCCACAACCTCGGCGAGGTCGACGACCACCTCGCCGGCATCGTCTACGATAGTGAGCAGCAGGGAGTTGCTTCCGATGTCGATGGCGGCGAGGGGCATGGAGGACTCGAGGGGTGCGGTCGAGAGAGAGGGGTGGGTTTCCTGTCGCGGTTAGCGCACAGGCGAGAAGGAGGGCTGGAAGTAGCCCCCGCCCTCGGTGAGCTGGACCTGATGGCGACCGTCGGCGGTCGAGAGCCACAGCTCGCTACGGCCGGTTCGGGTGCTCGAGAAGACCAGGTAGCGCCCATCGGGGCTCCAGCCAGGGTTCTCGTTATTCCCCATCTTCTGTGTGATCCGCCGGGTGACGCCGGACTCGACGTCGAGCAGGAAGATGTCGAAGGTCGGATCGCGGCCTACAAAGGCGATGGTACGCCCATCGGGGGACCAGGCCGGGTCGGTGTTGAAGCTCCCCTGTCGGCTCACGCGACGGGTCTCGCCGGACTCGAGATCCATGATGAAGATGTGCGAGCCCCCCGAACGCTCGGACGAGAAGGCGAGCTGCTTGCCGTCGGGGCTGAAGCTGGGGGCCACGTCGATTCCGCCAGTACGGGTCAGCCGGCGAAGGACCTTGCCCGTGCCGCTGTCGAGCAGGAAGAGGTCTGCGTGGGCTCCATCGGACCGGGAGAGCGCGACCTTCGAGCCATCGGGAGAGAAGGTGGCGCCGACGTTGATCCCTTGGGCGGCGGAGAGGACGCGGGTGCGGCCGGTGCGCAGGTCCTTGATGTAGGCGTCGGGGTTGTCGCGACGATAGCTGGTCCATGCGATGGAGCGGCCATCGGGCGACCAGGCGGGCGAGATGTTGATGGAGCCGTTTCGGGTCACGGGTACGGTGCCCTGGCCGTCGATGTCGAGCACGACGATCTCTTTATTGCCGCGCTGGCGCACGGCGGTGAGCCGGGCCCCGAAGAAGCCGGGGTCGCCGGTGAGGGCCAGCAGGATCTCGCGGGCGAGGGCTTGCCCCAGGGCGCGCTCTTGTCCGGCGTTGCCCTCGAAGCGCTTGGCGGCCAGACGCTCGCCAGAGTTGACATCGTAGATCCAGACCTCTGCCGAGAGGGCGTCCCCGACGGCCCGCACGCCGGTCTTGGCCAGGGCGGCCGCCCGCACGGTCCGCCAGTCCTGCATCGAGAAGGTGCCGGGTTCCAGGCCGCCGGTGTCGATGGTGGCGTCAGGGTCGATGAGCCGGAAGTAGCCGGTGAGCTCGAGATGCCGCCGGGTCGACTCCCAGACCGCGCGGGCGGAGGACTCCCCGCCGGTGGCCTGGGAATACGGGAGGCCGAGCGGGAAGTCCTTGCGGCCGGGACCGACGTCGATCACAAAGCCGCTGCTCGCGAAGGCGGGCAAGCTGCCGATCAGGAGCAAGGCAAGGACCAGGAAGCGCAGCGCGGCGCGGAGGTGGCGGGTTGGGTTCACGGGTCATCTCGCGTTGAATCGGACTAGGTATCCGTTGACGAACTTGTCGCGATGGCGGTCGGGGGGCAAGGGCACCCGGTCGACTGACTCGACCGCGCGCTCCGAGGCGCCATCCCACGAGGGGTTGCCGCTCCGGCTGACCCAGTCCCACGAGGTCACTCGGCCGGAGTCCAGATCGAACCGGACTCGGAGAACCCCCTCGATGTCGGGGTTGTTCTCGGCGATGGTGGGGAGGGGGTTGAAGCGGCTCATGAAGAGGTCTCGTACGCGCTGGGCGTAGCGCGCGAGCTCTGGGTCGGTGACCGCCCCGCTCCCGCCGAGATCGATGCGCTCGTCGGAGGTGCTGTCGGGGTCCGAGGCGACGCTGGCCTCGGCGCCGGTCGGGGCGTCGAGGTCTTGGAGAGCGAGCCGTCGTAAGGCCTCGCGGCGCTCTCGGTCTCGGCGCTCGCGGTCGGGGTCGCCCTTGGGCTCCGGGGTCTGGGTCTTGTCTTGTACGACCAGATCGCTCTGGGTGGTCGGGGTGGGCTCGACCTCGCCGATGTCGGCCACGCCTGGATCCTCTTGGGGGGCGGCGGCCTTGGGGTCGACCGGGGCCGGAGGGGCCGGGGGCGCGACGTCCATCTGAGCCATTCGGCTGTCGCTCTTGGGCAGAGAGACGAGGCTGACCTCGATGACGTCGTCGAGGTCGAGCGCGTCGTCTTGGCAGCTCGGGAGCATCGAGAAGAGGGTGAGCGCACCGAGCACGAAGACATGACCGAGGATCGACGGGACGATCCACAGCCCTAGCCTCAGAGCATCTCCCGTCCAAGACCAGGGGTTGAGGCTGGAGCGCGCCCGACTCACTCTTCGTCCTCCATGCCTTCGAGGGCTCCTGGATTCGACACGAGGCCGACCTTGGGCATTCCCGCGTTCTTCAAGGCGGCCATGGCCCGGATGACATAGCGATACTCGATCGAGGCGTCGGCCCGCACGAAGACGGGCTGCCCGGGGGCCTCGCGGGCGATGGCCGCGAGGCGGGACTCGAGGTCTCGGACGGGGATCTCGTTGTCGTTGAGATAGTGCTTGAGATCCTTGTCGATGGACAGGACGAGCTGGTCTTCGTCGCCCTCGAGAGGCTGCGCGGAGGCGCGGGGCAGATCGATCTCGACCCCTTGGTTCATCAGGGGGGCTGTGATCATGAAGATGATGAGCAGCACGAGCATCACATCGACCAACGGGGTGACGTTGATATCGCTCATCGTGCTGCCAGGGCCGCCGCCGGAGCTCATGCCCATGAGGATCCTCCGTGGGGGCTAGTTCAGGTGTCGCTTGACGATGTTGAGGAAGTCGGACGAGAAGTTGTCCATCTCGGTGTGCATGACCCGCAGGCGGGTGTTGAAGTAGTTGAAGCCCATGACCGCAGGGATGGCCGCGACCAGCCCGACGGCGGTGGCGATCAGGGCGTGGGCGATGTCGGGGCCGACGACCTGGATGGTGGCCTGCTGCGCGGCGCCAAGCTTGTTGAAGGCCTGCAAGATGCCCCAGACCGTTCCGAAGAGGCCGATGAAGGGGGCGGTCGAGCCGGTGGTGGCGAGGAAGGCGATCCATCGCTCCAACGAGGTCATCTCGTGGGCGGCGGCTCGGCGGAGGGTACGCTGGAGGTTGTCGGCGGCTCCTTCTTTCGTTCGGCCCCCCTTGGTGACCTTCAGGAGCTCTTGGTAGCCCTGCTTGAAGACGGTCGCGATGGGGCTGCTGCCGTAGCTATCCAGGTTGTCGTAGACCTCGTCGAGGCGCTTGGACTTCCAGAAGGCGTCGAGGAAGCGGGAGGAGCGGCTGGATGCCAGCAAGAACTGGACGCCCTTCAGGAGAATGATCGCCCAGCAGCCGATGCTCATGAAGACGAGGAGCAAGAGGGTGCCGACCACGATGGGGCCACCGCCGAACAGCAGCTCGAAGGTGCTCATATCGCTGGCCGCACCGGGCACGACCAGGTAGGCTTCGATGATCTTTTCCACGGGGACCTCCGGAGGGAGGAAGGGGATGATAAGCGGGGAGTGAGGCGGAGGGAATACCCACCTGCGGGGAAGGCGCAACGCCAGAGATGCGCGCCGGGGAGACGCGACTTAGAGATAGCCCATGTCGAGCGTATGGGACAGCGTAACCGAAGGGGCGGCCGCCGCATCACGTCGTGCCGATGAGCTGGCGATCCAAGGCATTTACGCCTCGGTGAGCGTGCCGGCTCCAAAGGTGCGCGAGCTCCTTCGAACCCGCGGATGGCCCTTCGTCGATCCCCACGCCCCTTCCCCGGACCCCGCCCAGGTGCGTCAGACCGCCGAGCGGGTGCTGGCGCGGTCGGTGGATCGGGCCACGGCTCTGGGGGGCCTGGCCGGGATGGGGGGCATGCTCTCGGTGCCTCCCGAGATCGCCGCCCAGATCGTCGCGCTCGTTCGCCTCTCGCAGCGCCTCGCGGTGGTCTATGGCTTCGACCCCGAGTCTGAGCGGGGGCGGCTCGCCATGCAGCAAGCGCTCTCGGCTGGCCTGCACGTCGACCTGCCCGAGGGCGGGCCCATGGGGCTGCGTCTCAGCGATCTGCCCTCCATCCTGGCGCGGCGGGCGCCTCGCGATGTGAGCGTCGCCATGACCCGCGCTCTGGTTCGGCGGACCACCTTCATGGTCGTAGGACGGGTCGGTCGGTTCATCCCGGTGGTGAGCGCGGGCTTCGGCGCGGTGTCGGGTCGTCGGCGGGTCCGACGGGTGGGCGAGCGAATGATCGAGGTGCTGGAGCGTCTGTCGGATCTGCCCCTGGACCGTCGCGAAGGCGTGGTCGACGCCGTCGAGGTGGCGCGCTCGTGACCGGGCCTGTCGCGGATCAGGATCTCGCGCTCGCCGATCTGCATCTCCTCCTCGATCTCGGCATGGAGCGGGCGGCGCGCTTGTGTACCCGGCGAGAGCGATCGATCCTTGCGGCGATGGCCTCGATCCACGGACCGCCCGGTCGCCTGCTCGCGCGCTTGTCTTGTCGCGCGCGCGACGCCTTCGTGGTCGATGAGCTGGTCGTGCCTGGGGTGCCCGACGCTCACCTTGCCTGCGATGTCTTGGTGAAGCGGGGACTCTTGACGGAGGGAGCTCCCTGGTCCGCGAGGCTCGCCGCAGCGCGGCGTTCCACCCTCTCGGCCTATTGCAAGGCGAGGGGACTGCCGCGCTCCGGTCGAAGAGAAGCGTTGATCGAGAGGCTCCTCAACGCCGAGCCTCTCGCCCCCCCAGCGCGGATGGTCGGCTGGCCTCATCGTCGGCTGCTGGACCGGATCGAGCGCTTCGCGACCCTGCGCAAGCGTCCGGACCGTGGGCTGCTCGTCGCCGAGCGCCTGGGGTACCTCGCTTGGCCCTCCTATCCCCCCACCCAGGGGGCGGTATTCTTCGAAGATCGCGAGGCCCTGCTCGCTTGGGAGTCGCTCTGGGAGGCCCTTTGCCAAGGCGAGGTCGGCCCTGAGGGCGCTTTGGTGGCGCTGAGAGAGGGACGAGGCGAGGCGCCGGGAGGGTTGTCGCTGCGGCGGCGGCTCTGCCGGGTGGTGCAGGAGCACGCCGAGGCGGCGGCTAAGCGAGGGGACTACCAGGAAGCCGACGGGTGGCTGGATCGGCTACAGCGCTGTGCAGCGCTCTCGCCGGACGCCCTCGCGGTGCAGCGTGCGCGCTACATGGAGCGGAGTGGACGTCCTGAGGAGGCCTTGGCCCACCTCTCGGCCTGCCGCGAAGAGGCGCGACCGGACCGGCGCCTCGCCATCGCGCGGGCCGGTCGGCGGATCGCTCGTTCGATCCGAAGGTCCTGGGCGCCCGAGCACCCGCTTCGGGAGCCGAAGGTGCGTCGACTCGATCTGATGCAGACCGCTCGTGGCGGGAGCCGACCTCGTTGGCGGGTGGAGGGGCGGGAGCGCTTGGTCGAGGGGGCGGTGGCGGCCTACCTCCTGGCTCATGGACGCCGTGCCCTGCGCTGTGAGGGGGGGCTGGTGCGCACGCTCTTCGCGCTGCTCTTTGCCGAGGCGATGTTCGCGCCCATCCCCGGCGCGCTCCCCGTCCCTCGGCTCTCGGGCCCCCTGGACCTGGGCGGACCGCGCTTTTCCTGCCGTCGTCCTCGGTGGATCTTCGAGGTCCTCGACGAGATCGCTGCGGGTCGGGCTCCCTGTCGTCTTGCTGAGGCCTGCGAGCGCTACGCGGGGGTCCGTCTCGCGGGGGTCTCGATGGCGCTCGAACCTGCCGACTCGCTCGTCGAGGTCGCGCAGGCCCTCGGCCCTGAGGGGCTTCGCGCCCTGCTTCTCCCCTTGCTTCGAGAGGGGCTTCGTGCGGCGGCCGGGCTCCCCGACCTGCTCGTGCTGCCGGGCCCTCGGGCCAGGCTCGAGGGCGCCTTCCCCTCGACCCTTCGACCCGAGCTCTGCCTGGTCGAGGTCAAGGGGCCAGGGGACAGCCTGCGTGATGCCCAGCGGATCTGGATCGACCGGCTCCTGCGAGCGGGGCTCTCCGTCGAGGTCTGGCGGGTCCGGCCCTCAGGCCCCGCCCCCTCGACCTCGTGACGGGGCCTCGGCGCACCGCGCGGGCTCGATCCGCGTGCCAGATGCGCTACAGGATCCGGGCGTGCCTGGAGGTGGCGATATGGACGCAGACTTTTGGAAGCAACGATGGGTCGAAGGTCAGATCGGCTTTCATCGCGACGAGGTTCACCCCGATCTCTTGGCCTACGGGGAGGACCTGACCGACGGAGCGGGGGTGCTCGTACCGCTCTGTGGCAAGTCCCTGGATCTGCTCTGGCTGGCCGAGCGGGTGCCGACCGTCGGCGTGGAACTCTCGGAGATCGCCGTGCGGCAGCTCTTCACGGAGCACGGCCTCAAGCCCGAGATCGAGTCCTTCGGGCCGATCACCCGGTATCGTTCCGGGCAGCTCGTGGTCCTGCAGGGCGACCTCTTCGAGGTCACGACGGAGCACCTCCCTTTCCCGGTCGACCGATGCTGGGATCGAGCGGCGCTCGTCGCGCTGGACCCCGCCCGTCGCCCTCGCTACGCCGCCCGGCTCCCGGCGCTGCTCCGCGCGCCATGGCGGATCCTGCTCAACGCCTTCACCTATGACCCAGACGTCATGGACGGGCCGCCCCACAGCGTACCCGAGGTCGAGGTGCGCGCGCTGTACGCGCCGGCCGTCGTCGACGTTCTCGACGAGCGCGACGAGCTGACCGAGCGCTTCGCCCAGCGGGGTCATACCTGGTGGCGCACCCAGGTCTATCGAATCGAGCACGCGCCATGAGCCGATCGGTCCTGATCACGGCGGGTGCGACTCGCAACCCCGTCGACGCCATCCGGGTGCTCACCGCCAACGCCTCGGGGCGGACCGGGGTGTCGATCGGTGTGCAGCTCGCCCGTCAAGGGGCCGAGGTGCTCGTGCTCGGCTCTCCCGAGGCTGCCTTGCGCGCCGAGCTCGCGGGGCTGCCGGCCGAGGTCTATGGCAGCACGCGCGATCTGATGTCCCGCATGGAGATCTGGGTGAGGGCTCATCCGGGTGGCTCGGTGGTCCACTCCGCCGCGGTGGGCGATTACGAGGTCGCCTCGTCATCGTCGGCTAAGCTTCCCAGTCAGCAGTCCGAGCTCCTGCTCCGCCTCTGCCCCACTCCCAAGATCGCCGATCACCTTAGAGCTTGGGGGTTATCGGGCTATTATGTTACCTTCAAAGCAGCATCCCCCGAGGTCAAGCCCGAGGAGCTCTGCCAGATCGCCGTGGCACAGCGCGAACGTACCGGCTGCGATCTGGTCTTCGCCAACGTGCTGGGCCAGCTCGACCAGTCTGTGATCCTAGTCGGCGAACGCGCTCGTCCTTTCGCGGACCGCGACCGAGCCATCGAGGCCCTGGTCGAGTGCATCCTCGAGGCATCGCTTCGAGGCTGAGCGACTCAGCTCGCCATGGCCTGCAAGAGGTCCAGCTCCTCGAGCACGCGGCCAGCACCGTCGATACAGGTTCGCTCCGGTGCATCGGCGACGACGACCGGAAGCCCGGTGCGAGAGGCGAGGGCTCGGTCGAGCTCCTTGAGGTGCGCGCCGCCGCCGACGAGGATGATCCCATGCTCCACCACATCGCTCGCGAGCTCCGGCGGCGTGGCCTCGAGGGCGGCGTGGATGCCCGCCGCGATCTCGTCGATGGGGCGACGGAGGGCGGTGGTGACGTCGCTGGCGGCGATCTCTTGGGCTCGCGGGACGCCGGTGACCAGATCGCGGCCCCGCACGGTCCTCCGCTCCTCGTCGGAGCCTCCCATCGCGCTCCCGAGCGTCTCTTTGAGCTCGCGGGCCGAGGTCTCTCCGATGAGCAGGCCGAACTCACGTCGCAGGTGCTCGATGAGCGCGAGATTCATGCCTTCCCCCCCTCCGGCCACGACCTGGGCGTGGGCGACGCCCGAGAGGGAGAGCACGCTGACTTCGGTGCCACCTCCGCCGACGTCGACCACCATGAGGCCGCTCGGCTCCCGCACGGGCAGCCCCGCGCCGAGCGCGGCCGCCAAGGCCTTCGGGACGAGGTGAACCTGTCGAGCCCCCGCTGACTCGCAGCACTCGCGCACCGCGCGTCGCTCCATCTCGCCGGCCACGCAGGGGACGGTCACCACCATCTTAGGACTCATCCATCCGTTTCGACCGTGCAGCCCCCGGAGCAGGTGCACCATCAGGGCCTCGGCTACCTCGTAGTCCTCGATGGTGCCGGCGCGGACTGGGCGGACGGCGGCGATGTCGGGCGGCGTCCTTCCGAGCATCGCGGCCGCCTCGTCGCCGACCGCCAGCACGCTTCGCACGCCCCGCCTGTCGGTCTTGACCGAGACCACAGCCGGCTGATCCACGACAGGTCCGCGTCCACGCAAGTAGATGCGCGTACGGGTCGAGCCGAGGTCGAGGGCGACGTCGAGCGAAAACAGGCCGAGGACGGCGGAGATCATGGGTAAAGGAGGGAGGGAGGGGGAGGGGATGGGGAAGAAGACTGTACCTCGACGCGCCATCCTCGTCAATGGGGCTGACGAACCAAAGAGGATCGAATAGAAGGCAGACGCACGGCGTCGCAGCCAGCGGCCGGAGGTCTCCATGTATAAACATTCTATCGTCGCGCTCGCTCTGCTCTCGATGGGGGCGGGCACCGTCTACGCCGCGTGCAACAAGGTTCCCTACACCAACCGGCGGCAACTCCGGCTGATCCCGAACAAGGTCATGCTCGGCCTGGGCGAGAACTCTTTCGCCTCCATGCTCGAGGGTAAGCGGCTTCAGACCACCGGCGAGAACCACACGACCCTCAACCGCGTCGGGGATCGCGTGAGTAAGGTCGCCCATCAGCCCAAGTTCAACTGGGAGTACGCGATGATCGACGATCCGACGGTCAACGCATGGTGCTTGCCTGGAGGAAAGATCGGGTTCTACACGGGTATCCTTCCCGTCCTCGAGAACGAGGCTGGGATGGCCTTCGTCATGGGCCACGAGGTCGCCCACGCCACCGCGAACCATGGGGCAGAGCGCCTCTCTCAGAATATGGCCCTCGTCGGCGGCATGGGGGTGCTGCAGGCCGCCGCGAGCGGGTCCGGTCGGCTCACGCCTCAGCAGCAGGGGCTCATCTTCGGGGCCTTGGGCGTCGGCGCCTCGGTCGGGGTCATGCTCCCCTTCTCGCGTCGCCACGAGACCGAGGCCGATGTGATCGGGCTCATGTATATGGCGAACGCCGGCTATCCACCCGAAGAGTCCGTCGACGTCTGGGATCGCATGGCGGAGCTCACGGGGGGGGCCAGTGGACCGGCCTTCATGTCGACCCACCCGCCTCATGAGCGGCGACAAGAAGCCCTGCGCGAGTGGATGCCTCGTGCCATGAAGCGCTACGAACGGAACAAGCTCTCTGGCAACCTCCAAGCTCCCCTGTGGCGGTCCGGTGGTTGACCCTGCGGGAACGGTCCGTCTCTGAATCGCGCCCCAGGCCTTCAGGCGTCTACGGGTGCGATTTCGCGGGTTCTGCGGAAGGTGTTGAACTGCGGCCCCCGCCCCGATAGGGCGCGCCGTCGGAGGTCGTGATGTCGATCATGGAGAAGATGCGGGGGAGCACGGACTCCACCCCCATGCAGATTGTGCTCATCTTGATTGTGGTGGCGTTCATCGGGTGGTATGCGCTTCCACAGGGCGAGCAGGTGCGCGTGGCCCTCGAGGTCGATGGGCAGCGCATTCTCATGTCGGAGTATGGCCCTCGATATGACCAAACCAAGGCCATCTATCAGTCCCGCGATCAGAACCTCTCCGACGCCGATGAGCGGCGGATCGCCCACGAGGTCAAGCAGCGCATCGCCTCCGACGTGGTCTTTGCTCGCGAGGCGAAGCGGCTCGGCTTTCAGGTCGGACCCAACGAGCTCAAGTACGCCATCGTCAACGATCCGATCTATCAAGACAAGAAGGGCCGCTTCAACGAGCAGCTCCGCAACGACGCGATCAAGGACAGCGGTCGCTCGAAGTCCGACTTCGAGCAGGTGCTCCGGCGCGAGATCCTCCGCGACAAGCTCCGCGCGGCTGTCACCTTGGGGGTCACCCTCGATGAGTCCGCGGTGCGCGCTGAGTTCGAAGAGACCGCTTCGACGATGAAACTCGAATACGTGCGCATCGAGCCGTCCCAGGTCGAGCAAGCGCTCGCCCCCGATCCCCAGACCCTGCTGACTTGGGCCGACGAGCACGACGACACCCTCCGTCAAGCCTACGACCGGCTGCTCCCCTCCCGCTTCGACAAGCCCGAGCAGGTCACGCTCCGGGTGATTCGCCTCCAAAAGGGGGTGACCGAGGAGTCTGATGCGCTCCAGGAGCGGCTCGAGTCCATCCGCCAAGAGCTCCTCGCCGGGGCTGACTTTGGCACGCTGGCGCGCCGGTGGTCCGAAGATCCGGGTACTGTCCGCGAAGGGGGTCGCATGGGGGCCCGCCGGGTCAGCGCCCTCACGACCGCGGTCCGGGAGCTTCTCGAGGGGGTCGCCGTAGGCGAGCTCACCCAGGTCCTCGACGAGCCCGATCGGCTCTCGATCTTCAAGGTCGAGGATAGGCAGGAGGCCACGGTCGTCCCGTTCGCCGAGGCTCGGGAGTCCCTCGCGGCCGAGGTCTACCTCAACACCCAGACCGAAGCCCGGGCGCGCGCCATCGCGGAAGGCTGGACGGAGCTTCCGCCCGTCGATCTGCTGGTCGAGATCGGCGCGCAGCTCCAGACCCTCGACCAGGTCTCGGCCAGCGAATACGTCCCGCGGCCTGCGGATCCGCCGGCCACCCTCGTCCAGAGCGCGGCCGACGCGGAGCTGGGCGCTGTGCTCGAGCCCGTCTCGAGCGAGGGCGATCGCCCGGTCTGGTTCGTTGGGCGGCTCGTGGAGCGGCACGAACCCGAGGAAGACCTCTTCAAGGCTTTCCGCGCGCAAGAGCTGGCCAAGAAGCGGCGGCAGGTGCTCGATCGCTTCGCCGACGACCTTCAGGCAAAGGCCCGCATTGATACCGGCGAAGGCGAAGTGACACAGGGTGGCTGGCAAGACTGGCTCGCCGGCGTGCTGCCGAGCAGCGAGTAGCCTCGGTCGTGCCGCGGCAGCCTGGTCGTGCGCAGGAGGCTGTGCTCAGGACGGGTCGGGCTTGGGAGTGTCGGGACCGCTCTCGGGCAGGTCGGGCTTGGCGATGTGGTCCTCGGGGATATCTCCGGTGAGCACGTTGAGGAAGACGATGATCTTGTCGACGTCTTCGTCGGCGAGCTCCTTGCCGAGCTGGTGGGTCGCCATGAGCTTGACCGCCTCGGGGAGGCTCTCGACGCTCCCGTCGTGGAAGTAAGGCGCGGTCTTGGCGATGTTGCGCAGGCTCGGCACCTTGAAGACGTACTTGTCGGACTCCTTCTCGGTGACCTCGTAGCGACCCCGATCATCGGTCTCGTAGGGCTTGACCAGGCCGACCTTCTGAAACATGCTCCCACCGAGGTTCTCGCCCAGGTGGCAGGTGGTGCACCCGGTCTGCACGAAGAGCTTCGCGCCTTCGACCTCGGCCTCGGTGAGCGCCGAGGCGTCGCCCTTGAGGTAGTCATCCCACTTGGAGGGGGTGACGAGGGTACGCTCGAAGGCCCCGATGGCGATGGCGAGGTTCTCGTAGGAGATCGGATCGTCATCGTCGGGGAAGGCAGCGGTGAACTTCTCTTTGTAGTCGGGGATGCTGCTCAGGGTCGCGAGGACGGTGGGCTCGTCGAGCATGGCCATCTCGACCGGGTTGAGGATCGGTCCCTTGGCCTGTTCCTCGACGTCTTCGGCGCGCCCGTCCCAGAACTGCGCGACGTGCAGGGCTGCGTTGTAGACGGTCGGGCTGTTGCGGTCGCCGCGCTGGCCCTTGTGACCGGGCGAGGTCTTCTCGTTGTCGACGCCCCACTTGTCGAGCATGTGGCAGGAGTTGCAAGAGATGTCGTGGTTCTTCGAGAGGCGCGGCTCGTAGTAGAGCATGCGCCCGAGGTCGACCTTCGCGTCGGTGATCGGACGCTTTTCGGTCGCCATGTCGGACGGGAGGGGCTTGAACATCGAGAGGAGCAGCGGATCGGGCTCGGAGGGGGCTTCCTTGGCCTGCTCGGCCTTCTCGCCTTCATCGGGGGAGGGGGAAGGGGTGGACGTACCGTTACATGCAGCCAGGAGGAGAGCGAGGGAGATCGAACGCGTCATTGGGACTCCAATCGTGAGGCCACAGTATAGGGCACGCCTGCGTCCCTCGGAAAGACCTCTCGCGGTCTGGCGGTAGGGAGGGCTGCAGTTCGTGCGGTGAGGTCGAGACGCGCCCGGTCGCAACGAGGCTCAGCAGTCGGAGTCGCCCCGGTCGCGCCAGACCACGACTTCGCCGGGGCCACCCGTGATATCGACGCGGTAGGGGCCGAGATTGTAGGACCCCTTGGGGAGGATGCCGAAGAAGGCTCCGGTCTCTTCGAGCTCTTGGGCGGCGAAGTCGATCGCTGCCGACTTCACGGGGTCGAAGGGACGCTCGAGGGGAGACAAGCGAATGCAGGAGCGATCGAGTCGATGGACGGCGAGGCGGCCGTATTCCCAGACGTACCGCTGGAACATGCCTTCGGTGGAGCCCTGGCGCCCCCGCTCGGCGTAGATGGCCCGGCGAGAGGCTGTCTGGGCATCGCCCGCTTGAGCGGCGGCTTGGGCGCCCAGGTAGAGGACCTCGGGCGAAGGGATGTCGAGCGCGTCGATCTCGTTGTAGATCCGCTCGACGCCCGACCACTGCCCCTTGGCGGCGCGCGCTTCGATGTCTTCGGTGAGGCGCTCGATCTCGGCATCGTTGGCGAAAGCGGGCAGGCTGAGCAGCGAGGGTAGTAGGAGGGGGATCGTGTGCATGCCGAGATGGTAACCCGCGTGGAGGGCCCGCGTCGACGGGCGAGGAGAGGGAGGGAGCGATAGGTAGAGCCCCTGCGCTTGGAGGAGCACATGGCGAATGTAGAGGGCCACGTCGCAGAGCGTTTCGCCGCAGTCGGCGAACGGTTTCGCGAACACTTCCAGACCGAGGGCGAGGTCGGGGCGTCGCTCTGCGTGTGGCACAAGGGCGAGATCGTAATCGATCTAGCGGGGGGAACCCTCGGTCTCAATGACGACCGCCCTTGGACTCACGACACCCTGGTCAACGTCTTTAGCGTGACCAAGGGTATGGTCGCCACGGTCTGCCTCTGGCTTCAAGATCGGGGCGAGCTCGATCTTGATGCCCCCATCTCCGAGGTCTGGCCCGAGTTCACGGGCGACGGCAAAGCGGTGATCACTTGGCGTCAGGTGCTCAACCACACCTCGGGCATGG
Organism: Deltaproteobacteria bacterium; assembly: GCA_007693595.1. GTDB lineage: Bacteria > Myxococcota_A > UBA796 > UBA796 > REDI01. The sequence goes on from REDI01000034.1 coordinate 74,537, forward strand.
TCGCGATCGACACCCCCATTACCCTCGAGGATCTCGAGGCCTGGGAGCCGGTGGAGCGAGCTCTCGAGGCTCAGGCGCCCTTGTGGAAGCCTGGCGATAAGCAAGGTTATCACGCTATTACCTTCGGGTTGCTCCTCCGCGCGGCGGTTCGGAAGCTCACGGGGCGGAGCATCGGCGATCTGCTCGCCTCGGAGATCGCGGGCCCGCTCGGGGCCGATGTCTACCTCGGGCTGCCGGAGGCCCTCGATGAGCGGGTCGCCACGCTGGTCACCTTGCCCCCCCTCGGCGCGGTCAAAGCGGTGGGGGGGCCCCTGCTCTTCGGCGACTCCATGGAGTCGAGGTTCTTCCGAAACGTGCTCTTCCGTCGTAGCTCTCCAGGTTCTCGGGCGGTTCGTCACCCCAAGGATCTGGGCGGCACCAAGCTCGCGAACTTCAACCAGCCGCGCGTGCGCCGCATGGAGCTGCCCTGGGCCAACGCCCACGCCTCCGCCCGAGGCCTCGCGCGCGTCTACCAGATGTTGGTGCAGGGCGGGGAGCTCGACGGCGTGCGCGTCCTCTCGGCCGAGGCCTGTCGCCGCCCGATCGAGCCTCAGTCTTGGGTCGAGGTCGACGAGACCATGCGCAAGCCCCTCGGCTTCTCTCAGGGCTTCATCAAGGAGCAGAGCAGCTTGTTTAGCCCGAGCCCAGGCTGGTTTGGGCACCCGGGGATCGGCGGGAGCCTCGGCTATGCCGATCCCGATGAAGAGCTCTCTTTCGCCTACGTCATGAACCGCCTGCGCCCCCAGGTTCGCTCCCCGACGGCGCTCGCCCTCTCTCGGTGCGTCTACGACTGCCTCGGCAAGGCTTCATCGTCCTCCTGAGTCAGCCAGCCAAGGGAGCTTGGCCGATCCGGGTTACGCTCCGCCTAGGAGGTCCCCTTGACCCGACAGACGCACGCTTGGTCCACCGCAGACATCGTCGACCAGACTGGCAAGACCTTCTTGATCACTGGGGCGAACAGCGGGATCGGCCTCGAGGCGGTTCGGCCCTTGGCCGCTCAAGGGGCGCGGATCCTCATGGCTTGCCGCAACCTCGAGAAGGCAGCGCGGGCCAAGGCCTCCGTCCTCGAGCAGAGCCCCTCTGCGGACCTGCAGATCGTGCCGCTCGATCTCTCCGATCTCGACAGCGTTCGGCGCTGCGTGGACGAGGCCGCCGAGCGCGTCGATCACCTCGACGTGCTCATCAACAACGCAGGCATCATGGCCATCCCCCGCCGCGAGACGGCTCAGGGATTCGAGATGCAACTTGGCACCAACCACCTCGGGCATTTTGCGCTCACGGGTCTCCTGCTCCCCCTCCTGCGCTCCCAAGGGCAGCGGGTCGTGACGATCTCGAGCCAGGCGCATCGCATGGGCTCCATGCACTTCGACGATCTCCAGCTCGCGCGAGGGTACGGGGAGTGGAAGGCCTACGGGCAGAGCAAGCTCGCTAACCTTCTCTTCGCCTTTGAGCTCGAACGTCGCTTTCGCGCCGCGGAGCTCGGGCTGATCAGCGTCGCGGCGCACCCTGGCTATGCCGACACGGATCTTCAGCATGTAGGCCCTCGAGTCAAGGGGAGTAAGCTCATGGATCGCGCGATGGGCTTCTTCAACCGCAACGTCGCCCAGTCGGCGGCCGATGGCGCGCTCCCGACCTTGCGGGCGGCGGTCGATCCCGACGTGCAGGGGGGGGACTACTACGGGCCCTCGGGCATCATGGAGGTCGCGGGCCCCCCGGTCCGAGTCGGGGCTAGCACCAAGGCGCGCGATGGCGAGCTCGCAGCCCGACTCTGGACGATGAGCGAGGAGCTGACGGGCGTGAGCTACGACCTCTGAGCTCGGTCTCGAGGTTCTCACAGCCTGCCTCGCTCCTGTCGCGCGAACCGCTAGAGCAGAGCCTCGACGGCCTCGATGAGCTCTGGATCGTCCGGCTTGGTCCGGCTGCCCCAGCGATGGACGACCTCGCCCTTCCGGTTGACCAGGAACTTCTCAAAGTTCCATTTCACGCGCCGGCCGGCTCCGACCTCGGAGTCGATGAGGAATCGGTAGAGGTCTGATCGGTCCTTGCCATTGACGTCCTGCTTCTCGAGCATGGTGAACTCGACGCCGTAGTTCTTCTTGCAGAAGTCTTGGATCTTCTCGGCGTCGCCGGGCTCCTGACCCGCGAACTGGTTGCACGGCACTCCGACCACGCGAAGGCCGCGAGCCTGGTACTTGTCGTGAAGGCGCTGAAGGCCCTCGTACTGCGGGGTAAAGCCACACTTGCTCGCCACGTTCACCACAAGCACCACGGAGCCCTCGAGCTCCTCGCCCTCGAGGGGCGCGCCGTCGAGGCGTGTCATCGACAGCTCGGTCAGGGACAGGGAACTCCCCTGCGCGGGGGCGGGATCTGCGGCGCTCGAGTCGCCGGCGCAGGCGCCTGTCGCGAGCAGGAGCAAGAAGAGTAGTCGTGGCATCGGGACCTCCTGGACAGATGGTAACGCTGCCACGGGGAGAGGGCTGACGCGGCGTCTGGTAGGTCTGGACTTCGTGACCGCGGGCACCGAGGCAGAGGCCCTGGATCAGCGCATAGCCAGCACGGTCGCGTCGTCACGGCCGTTGTGGTGCCGGTCCAGCAACCGCCAGGCGAGGCCCAGCGGCCAGCCGAGTAGCCCGGCGCGATCGAGGCTGGGATCCGTGCGATCCGGCAGGCCGTCGGTGAACAGGACCAGGGTCCGGCCCCGTCTTGGGAAGGTCGAGAGCTGGGGAGGTCGGCCGCGTCCTCGGCCGAGCACGCTCGGGGTGTAGGGAACGCGCTGCCCGCCGTCCGGGCCGTACAGCCCGACCCGAACATTCCCCGCGATGCTCGCAGAGACCGCGTCGGTCTGAAGGTTGACCGAGACGACCGCGACCGCGCTGCCTCGGCTCCCGCGCAGCGAGAGGTCGCACTCGCGAAGGGCCTGATCGGGTCGAAGGTCGGCGTGTTGGGTGCAGCAGCGGCAGGCGATCGTGGCGGCCTTACGGGCCTCGGGGCCGTGACCCAGACCATCGGCGAGGATGAGGGTGAGGTGCGTCTCTGTGCGAACGATCGCGGCGTCGTCTCCGCTGAGGGACTCCTCGGGGTGGGGGCGCCCGAAGAGGACGACGCTCGGACCCGCGCGGGTGTGCTCGGGGAGGATGCGAGCGCGGATCCGAACGCCCTCGAGGGTGCGGCTCTCGACGTCGAGCTCGGTCGCGAGCCTGCGTACCCCTGCCAGCCCGATCCCGAGCCCGGGTCCTTCGGCCTTTGGGACGCCCGCGAACGCCTCCACCGGATCGGCCAGGCCGTCCCCCGCGTCGACGGCGGTGATCTCGATCCCGCGGTGCTCCCCTCGGGTGATTGGGGCGAGGGTGACTTCGCCTAGGCGCGCGTGTCGGAGCTGGTTGTGGGCGAGCTCGCTGACCACGATCGCGGCGCGCTCCACCTCGTGCTCCGCCACTTGGTGGCGGTCGCCCAGGAGCCGAACCGCTCGCCGGGCCAGAGCGACGCTCGCGCCGTCGTCCATCGCGATCACCTGGCTCATCGGCGGCTGAACCGGGTCCACTTCGCGACGGTGATCGTGGTCCCGACGTCGACCTGAGTCTTGAGCTCGAACTCGTCGACCAGACGCTGACTCCCGGACAGGCCGAGGCCGAGGGAGCGACGGCTGCTGTAGCCCCCGGAGAGGGCTCGCTGGACATTGGCGATTCCGGGTCCCTGGTCGGTGAAGGTCAGGCGTAGCCCATGACCCTCTTCGCGCTGGAGCTCCTCGATGCGGACCTGACCCCCGCCGCCATGGGTCCACACGTTCCGCGACAGCTCGCTGGTGGCGGTGGTGATCGCCGCGGTCGCGAAGACATCGAAGCCGTGCCGCTCGGCCAGATCCCGCACTCGTCGTCGCACCAAGACCACATCGTGCTCGCAGACGATGGACATGTCGGTCGACCCGAGCACCCTCTCCATCACGTCTCCTCGGCGAAGAGACGTTCGAGAAGCTCGAGCCCGTGATCGACGTTGAGCGCGGCTTCGATCCCGTCGAGTTGGTAGCCCATTTGCACCAGGGTCGCCGCGACCTCGGGGCGCATGCCCACGATCACGGTCCGGGTGCCCATGAGGCGCGCCATCTGTGCGGTATCGGCCAGCGCCCGCGCGACGTAGGTGTCGACGATGTCGAGAGAAGAGATCTCGAGCATCAAGCCTCGGGCGCCGGTGCGCTCGATTCTGGCGAGCACATCTTGCTGGAAGCGTTCGGCAACCCGGTCTGATAGCTCGCCCTGAAGCGCTGCGATCAGGGTTCCGCGGATCTGTAGAATCGGCACGGGGCTAGGACGGTTCATGACACATCGCTCCGGACGATGTGACGCCCGACGATACGCAGGGCCAGCTCGATACCATCCGACAGCTTGTTGCGCGTCTCCATGGCGGAGATGTCGACGCCGAGCTCGACCATGGTGCGCGCGACCTGCGGGCTGATCCCGGTGAGGATCGTGCGGGCTCCCAGAAGCCGCACCGCTGCCGTCGCCTTCAGCAGGTAGTCTGCGACCTGGGTATCGACGACGGGGACGCCAGCGATGTCGAGGATGAGCACCCGCGCTTGCTGGTCGGTGATGCGGGTGAGGACCGTCTCCATGATCTGCTGGGCCCTGAGGCTGTCGATGGTGCCGACCAGGGGCAGCAGCAAGACGCCGTCGTGAACCAGGATCACCGGCGTCGACAGCTCGCGGATGGCCGCTTGGTGGCGCGAAAGGGTATCGAGCTGAGCGAGCATGTAGGCGTCGATCGCCAGGGTGGAGTCGAAGAAGACGACCTTTTGCAGAGAGCGGTAGATCTCGTGCGCCTCGACGGGCTCGTAGTTCTGCTGGAGGAGGTCGAGCAAGATGAGCAAGTAGCGGCTGTAGGAGCCCATGTACCACTTGAAGGGGAGGCCGACGCGCTCATGGGTGCTGCCGACTCGGAGGCGATCGTGCACATAGTCGGTGTCGATCACGCCGTCGAAGAGGCCGAGGAAGTAGCTGCGCTGGAGCCGCTTGAGGCGTCGCATGCGCTCGGGATCGTCCATGTAGGCGGCGGTCTCAGGGTGTTTGAGGATGAGATCGTAGAAGCGCTCGACGACCTCGTCCATGTGCGCCTCAGCGAAGGGGCGATGGGCGGCGAGGCGCTCGAGGTCGCTCGGAGTGATCTCGAAGTAGGCCAGCCTTCGCTCGACCTCTTGAGGGTCCATCTTCAGGCGCTTGGGGCTGCGGTCGCTATCGAGCATGATCGGGGTCCTCGGTCAGGCAGATCGGGGGGGGGCTAACCGATACGGCGCCCCCGGGCGCGGCGGCAGGGAACATCGGGTATCGGGCGCGTAGGGTTCAGGACGCCGACGCGCTATACCCGAGGGGCTCGGTCGAGCAAAGGAGATTCGATGAAGCCCGCGATCGCCATCGATGTGCTCGTCGCCTTCAGCCGTGAGGCCAGCGAGGGCGACGAGCCCCCCCGGAGGGTCTTGGAGCGTCTGGCTCAGGCCCTCGCCGGGCTGGGTCAGCTCAAGGGAGCGGTCGTCGTCGAGACCTCGGACCAGGGCGAGCCGGTGCTCGTGGCCTCGGTGGGGTTCTCGCTGGAGGCGGATCCCGAGATCGAGAGCCTCGATGAAGAGCTGGAGCGATGGGTCTTGCGCGCCGCCGGCCCGGGACAGACCACGACCCTGCCTCTGGTCAGCGCGGGCGGGCTCTTTGGAGCGGTCGTTCTCTTGTGGTCAGGCAGCCAGCCGGACAGGCTGGAGCTGCGACTGGCGGAAGGCCTGGTCGATCTCGCGGCGGTGGCGGTGGACCGTGCCCACCGGACCCGCGCGCTGCGTGAGACGCTCTCCGAGTTGCGCGCGAGCAAGGAGTCGCTCGCTCGCCGTGAGAAGCTCGAGGCGCTGGGCGAGATGGCGGCGGTGGTCGCCCACGAAGTGAAGAATCCGCTCGCGAGCATCTCCGGCGCACTGCAGGTCCTGGGCCAGCGCATGCCCTCGGACAGCACCGAGGGCAAGGTCGTCGACATGGCGCTGCAGCGCTTGCGTGACCTCGCGTCCATGGTCGATGAGCTGTTGACCTTCGCCCGCCCTCGGTCGCCGACCTTGACTCGGGTCGCGGTCCGTTCCTTTCTCGACGGGGTGTGTGGGCTCCTTCAAGCGAACCCCCAGTGGAGCGAGCTCGAGCTTCAGGTCTCGATCGAGCCCGCCGATGCCCAGCTCCTCGTCGACGCGGGACAGCTTCAGGGCGTGCTGCTCAACCTGCTGCTCAACGGAGCGCAGGCCATGGAGGGTCGGGGGACGCTCGCCCTCTCGGTCTGTGTGACCTCGGAGGATGCCCGGATCGAGGTCCTAGACCAGGGCCCAGGAGTGCCCGCGCACGTTCGAGATCGGATCTTCGACCCCTTCGTGACCACCAAGATCCGAGGCAGCGGTCTGGGGCTCGCGGTCGCCAGGCAAGTGGTCGAGGCGCACCAGGGGCACATCGAGCTCGAGCATCCCGAAGCGGGAGGCGCGCGCTTCGTGATCACGCTCCCGGCATGACGAGCGTGTCGCTCACGAAGGACTGTATTTCGTGCAAAATAGCTTCTTTATCGGTTCGGACAAAGGCCGAGAGCAGAATGTGGTGGCCGTCCGCTATCGGAGCGAAGCGCGAGAGGGGGTGAGGCTGAAAGCAGCCGAAGGCCCAGTGCATAGCGGGTACGTCGGCGGACTGATCGTCGGGGGTGTAGAGCAGCAGGGCGGGACAGCGGACGCGCTGGAGCACGGAGGCCTGCGCGATCCAGCCTCGCAAGCGCTCCAGGTGTGAGAGCGCGCGGTAGCGTTGCTCGACGAGCCAGTGGTCCTCATAGCCATCGACGCGTCGGTCTTCGGGATCGGGGCCGAAGCGGGCGTCGCGTGCCGGGCCGAGCGCCGCCTCGACCGCGTCGAGGCCGAAGGGGAGCTGCAGCACCGCCGCCGAGGGATCCGCGAAGCCGAAGAAGGGAGAGGCGAGGAGGATGGCGTGTACCTTGTCGGGATAGGTGGCGGCGAGCCAGCACGACAGCAGTCCGCCGGTGCTGCTGCCTACCAGGATCACCCGCTCCCCGATTGCACAGCCGACCGCCAGCGCCTCGGCTGCGGTGGCCAGGTAAGCCTCGGCCGGGGCGGAGGCGTGGGCTTCGGGATCGCGTCCATGGCCAGGGAGCAGCGGATAGTAGGAGTTGGCTCCGATCGACTCCGCGAGGGACTCGACCACATGCTCCCCGCTAGCTCGTGTCGCGCCGAAGCCGTGCAGGAAGATCAGCGCGATCGGGGAAGGCCCTTCGGCGCGACGGACCAGGCGCTCGGCAGCGGTCGGCCAGGCGCCCTCTCGGAGGCTGTTCCTGCGGCGGTCGGCCACGAAGGCATCGGCGTCGTGCACCGTGGGTAGGGAGGGGGCGGGGGGCTGCCACCCCGTGGCGAGATCGGCGAGCCACGAAGACCAGGAGGCGTCGTCGCCGTCGTCGAGCCAGCGGGCCCAGGAGCTCCAGTCGAGCCACGCGCTCCAGTCTTCGGGCGGAGGGGTTGAGTCGGTCATGCTGTGAAATCTAGCCTCCCTTACGGCATCGCCAATCCCCTATGCCACATCGAGGGTCAACCCCGTGGTGTGCCGAGCGCTTCGGCGTTAGCTCGCAGCCTTGACGTCGGAGCGGTGGTCCCGCTCGTTCCCCGGAGTTCGAATGTCCCCTCCTATCCGAGTGCTTTTCGGCACCGAGACCGGAAACGCCGAAGGTTGCGCCGAAGAGCTGGTCGAGGACCTGAGCAAGCTGGGTCTGTCGGTCGAGCTGACCGACATGGATGATTACGAGCACGAGTCCGTCAGCGACGAAGACGTGGTCCTCATCGTCACCAGCACGTTCGGCAACGGTGATCCGCCCTACAATGCCTTCACCTTCATGGAGCTGCTCAAGGGGCCCGACGCCCCCTCCATCGAGGGCGTGCGGTTCTCGGTCTGTGGGCTGGGCGACAAGAGCTATCCGAACTTCGCACAGTGCGGCAGAGATTTTGACGAGCGTCTCGGAGCGCTCGGCGGCGAGCGTATCGTGCCTCGCATGGACTGCGATGTGGACTTCGAGGTCCCCTTTGACCAGTGGAAGCAGCAGGTGCTCGCCTGGGCGCGCGAGAATCTCGACATCAGTCAGGCCGCACCGCCCCCCGCGGCCAAGCCTTCGGCCAAGTCGGGTGGACTATGGGGGAAGGTCTCGGGCTGGTTTGGAGGCAAGAAGGCCGCGCCCGTTCAAGCCTCTTCCGCAGCGCCCGCGGGCGTGGCGGTAGACGCTGCCACGGGCCCGCCGAGCCGTGATCGCCCCTTCCTCGCGCGGGTGAGCCAGAGCAGGCTGTTGAGCCGAGAAGGCTCCGCCAAAGAGACCCGCCATTACGAGATCGACCTCACGGGCTCGGGGATCGCGTTCCAGGGCGGGGACTCCTTTGGGGTGCTGCCGCAGAACCCGCCTGCCGAGGTCGAGGGCATCCTCGCACAGCTCGGGCTCGATCCCGAGGCCTCGGTCCAGGTGAAGGGGCGCACCTTGGCTCTCCGCGGCGCCCTGGCGCGCCGGCTGTGCCTTCAGTCGGTCTCGGTGGACCTCCTGCGCGAGCTCGCGAAGAGGGAGGGGCCGGGTCAGGAGGCTCTCCAAGACGGAGGCCCGGCGATCAAGGCTTACCTCGCCGAGCGTTACCTGCTCGATGTGCTCCGCGATCATCCCAGCGCCTCGCTCTCGGCCCAAGCGTTGGTCGACAAGCTCAAGCCGCTCCCCCCGCGCCTGTACTCCGTGGCATCGAGTCCCCTGGTCGACCGGGACAAGGTGGCGTTTCTCGTCGAGACCTTGCGCTATGAGCGCGCGGGTCGGCCCTGCGAGGGCGTCGCGAGCGTATGGATGGCCGATCGGTTGGACGAGGGCGGTGAGATCCCGCTCTACCTCGCGGCGAACCCTGACTTCCACCTCCCGAGCGACGAGGTCGATATCCTCATGTTCGGACCGGGCACCGGGCTGGCTCCCTTCCGCGCTTTCCTTCAGGAGCGCGATGCGCGCGATGCCTCAGGGCGGAGCTGGCTCTTCTTCGGGCACCAGCACGAGTCGACCGACTTTCTGTATCGCGAGGAGCTCCTGGCCTGGCTCGAGCGGGGCCGGCTCGCGCGGCTCGACCTCGCCTGGTCCCGCGACCAGGACCACAAGGTCTACGTCCAGCACAAGTTGCTCGAGGCGGGGGCTGAGGCTTGGCGCTGGATCGAAGGGGGGGCTCACCTCTACGTCTGTGGCGACGCCAAAGGTATGGCGCCCGGAGTTCACGAGGCTCTCCTTCAGGTCGCGCGGGAGCACGGCGGGCTCGACGCGGCGGCGGCGCAGGCCTGGCTGCGTGGCCTCGAGGAGCAGGGGCGCTACCACCGCGACGTCTACTGAGGTTTCACCTCGGACTGGGCGACGTCTCGGCGCCCAAGGTCCGGTTCGCGCGCCGACCCCTCACCGTCGCGTCGCGAGGAGGAGCCCGTCTCCGATTGGTACGAGCGAGGATCGGACGCGGGGATCCGCGGCGACGTGCTGCGCGACCGCCCGGATCGCCCGCGTGTCGGGATCCGTGGCGGAGGGGTCGGCGACCTTGCCGCTCCACAGGGCGTTGTCGAGGGCGATCACGCCCCCTGGTCGCACGAGCTTCAGGCACCGCTCGTAGTAAGCGGTGTAGTTCTCTTTGTCGGCGTCGATGAAGGCTAGGTCATAGGTGCCTTCCTCGCCCTGCGCCAGCCTCTGGTCCAGCGTGTCGAGGGCGGGGCCGAGCTGGAGCTCGATCTTGTGCTCGACCCCCGCGCGGAGCCAGTGTGCTCGCGCGATGTCCGTCCATTCCCTGCTCACATCACAGCATAGAAGCCGCCCCTCGGGCGGCATGGCGAGCGCGGTCACCAGCGCGCTGTAGCCGGTGAAGGTGCCGATCTCGAGAGCGCGTGCGACCCCGAGCGTGTGCACCAACCAGGCCATGAAAGCACCTTGTTCCGGAGAGATCTGCATGTTGGACTGCGGCATGGCCGCCGTCTGTTTCCGAACGCGCGCGAGGGACTCGGGCTCCTCGACGGTGGTCTGCAAGATCCATTGGTGCACAGGGTCGGGCAGGGCCCAGGATCGCGTCGACATCTTCGGCTCCTTGGTTGGGACCGTCGGCCTGGACGAATCGCGAGGTCGTAGGACATCCGGTGTTCAGGCGTGACAGGGGGTGAAGGTTGATTATACGATGTTGGTCACCGATGCATCGCGGGTCCACCTTTCGGTGTGGCAACGCGTCCTGTAGACTCACGCTGCCTCTCAGCTCAGGATCAGATCCCATGAACATGCGCGCTCCCTTCTCGCTATCGCTCGGGTCCGCCCTCATGCTCGCCGCCCTGGCCGGGTGCAACGCTCCTCCGGTCGCTCCGGTGGTCCAGATCAACCCCGAAGGTCCGACCACGCTCGACCAGCTCGAGCTCGAGTTCCTTACGCGCTCCGAAGATCCCGACGGTGGCGACGTCGTCAGCTACGAGATCCGCTGGCTCCGCGACGGCGTGGAGCTCGACGAGCTCGACGACGAGCTCATGGTGCGCGCGCGCCTTACCGCCAAGGATCAAGAGTGGCGCGTCGTGGTCACCCCCTTCGATTCGCGCGGCCGCGAAGGCCAGGCGGGCGAAGCCTCGACGGTCATTCAGAACACGCCCCCCTCAGGGGCCGAAGTCACCATCTCGCCCCCCATCCCCGTGCCCAACGAAGCGCTGACCGCGGTCCCCATCGCGCAGGATGTCGACGGCGATTCGATCACCTGGACCTACCGCTGGTTCAAGGACGACGAGCTCACCGAGCACATCGGGGTCATGCTCCCCGAAGGCCTGACCTCCAAGGGTGATGTCTGGAGCGTCGAGGCCACCCCGAATGATGGCGACGACGATGGCGAACCCGCCACCGCCTCGGTCAGCATCGACAACTCTGCGCCCGAGGTCGTCTCGATCACCATCGAGCCCGTCGAGGCGTTCACCACCACCGATCTCACGGCGGTCCCCGAAGGCTTCGATGAAGACGGCGACACGATCACCTGGAGCTATCGGTGGTTCCGTAACGACACCGAGATCGGGGGGGCGGTCACCGATGAGCTCGCCTCCACGAACTTCGTCAAGGGCGACGACATCGTCGTCGAGGTCACGCCCAACGATGGCTTCGTCGACGGGGCGCCCGAGCGGAGCCTCCCGCTGCGCATCCTGAACACGCCGCCGACCTTCACGGCGGCGGCGATCGAGCCGGATGTGGCCTTCACCAACACCGTGCTCGAGTGCGTCGGCGTCGGCTTCGAAGACATCGACGATGATCCCCCGGGCTACCGCTACCGATGGTTTGTCAACGGGATCGAAGCCTCTTCCGAGCGCTTCTTGCCCACCCCCCTCTTCCAGAAAGATGATGAGGTCTTTTGCGAAGCGACCGCCTTCGATGGACAGGACACGGGTAATACCGAACAGTCGGACTCGATCTTTATCCGCAACTCCCCTCCCTCCATCGAAGAGGTGGTGATCAACGTCGAAGAGCCCACGTCTCTCGACACCTTGGGCGTCTCGATCATCGGCCTGGTCGATCCCGATGGCGACGACGTCGTCTTGGAGTACCGCTGGTACACCCTCGATGACTCCGACGAGCAGGTCGTCCTGGGGACCGATCCCGAGCTCACCTCCGACGAGTTCGAGAAGAACACCGTCATCTGGGTCGAGGTCACGCCCGACGACCTCTTCAACCGTGGCGAGCCCGTGGTGAGTGAGCCGGTCACCATCCGCAACTCCGAGCCCGAGATCACCGAGTTCACCATCGAGCCTGAGCTCCCCTTCGCCTTCGACGACATCGTCGCCACCGTCGAGACCTTCGACGCCGACGGCGACGAGGTGATCGTCACCTATACGTGGACGGTCAACGACGACGTCATCGGATCGGCCGAAGGTCGCACCCTTGATAGCATGCACTTCGTCAAGGGCGATGTGGTGCGCCTCTCGGTCCTACCCTCCGACGACGAGAGCGATGGCGAGGAGCTCTTCTCGCCCTTCCTCATCGTCCAGAACAGCCTGCCCGAGATCAGCGACGTCGCCCTGAACGAGAGTGAGCTCTTCGCCGAGACCTCGGTCACCTGCATTCCCCTCGGTTGGTCCGACGCCGACGGCGACTCACCCGGCTACCGCTACCGTTGGCTCGCCGACGGCGAGGTGGTGGCGACCACCGCCACCCTCCAGGGCAGCTTCGCCCCGCGCGACATCGACATCCGCTGCGAGGTCACCCCTTACGATGGCGAAGACTTTGGCGATGCCTTGCTGTCCGACCCGATCCAGCGCGCCAACACGGCGCCCGTGATCGGCGGCGTGTCGCTCTCGAGCCTGAGCCCCCGCGAGGGCGAGACCCTCTCCCTAACCTTTGAAGGGGTCTTCGATGCGGACGGCGATGAGGTCGAGCTGAACATCGCCTGGTTCGTCGACGGGAGCGTGGTCTCTGGACAGACCTCCGACCTGCTCAGCAGCGAGTTCTTTCAGAAGGGCGACGAGGTCTACGCCATCGTCACGCCGGTCGACTCCTTCGGGCTCGAAGGCGACTCGGCACAGTCGGTCTCCGGCTTCGTCGCGAACACGCCCCCGGTTATGGAGTCCGTCGTCCTCGACAACCTGAGCCCCTCCGCCACCGAGACGATCACGGCCACGGCGGTCGCGTCGGACATCGACCAGCGCGATGTGGATGCGGGCCTTCGGTTCACCTATACCTGGCTCGTCGACGGCGATGTCGCGCGGGTCGATTCGGACACGACCTCCACCACGTCCTCCTTCGTCGGCATGACCGACTTCAGGAAGAATCAGAATATTCGCGTGCGAGTCCAGGTGAGCGACGGCGATGCCCAGAGCGGAACGCTCGTCTCAAGCTCGGCGAACTCGGTGAACACCCCGCCTCGGATCGATGCGGCCTCGATCAGCCCCTCTGCCGACGTCCTCGCCGATACCACGCTCCGCTGCAACACCAGCGGGTGGAGCGATCCGGACCAGGTGGTCGCCGAGGGCATCGATCTGGAGCGCTATCGCTACCGCTGGCGCATCAATGGGTCGAGCGCAGGCACGAGCCAGACCCTCACCTCCGGTATTCGGCGCGACGACGTGGTCACCTGCACCGCCACCCCCTTCGACGACGAGGTCGATGGCGAGCCGCGGACGAGCACCGAGGTCACCGTTGGCAACAGCGTACCCACCCTGGGGAGCGTGAGCCTGTCGAGCACCTCGCCACGCACGACCGAGGTGTTGGTGGCGACTCCCGTCGACGCCCACGACCCCGATGGCGATCCGATCACCTTCTCTTACGAGTGGAACGTCAACGGCTCGCCCGAGGGCGGTGGGCCCAGCCTGGATCTCTCGGCCTATTCACCGGGCGCGCAGGTCTTCGTCACCGTCACCCCCTCCGACGACGCAGGCGGTACCGGCGAGCCCGTCGAGAGCGCGCTGGTCACCATTCAGAACTCCCCCCCGCGCATCCTGTCCATCGACCTCTCCCCCGACAGCCCACTCACCCTCGACCCGATCGTGGCCACGGTTGAAGCCGACGATCCCGACGGAGGCACCCCGAGCCTCTCGTATGCGTGGAGCGTGAACGGGAGCCCCGCGGGGGGCAACAGCCCGACCCTGCCGGCCAACCAGACCCGGAAGGGGGACACGGTCACGGTCACCGTCACCGCGACCGACGACGACGAAGGCACCGACAGCCAGACCTCGGCCACCCTCGAGGTCGGCAACACCCTCCCGGTCATCAGCGGGGTCACCCTCAACCCCGACAGCTTCGACACCACCGAAAGTAACCTCACCTGCGAGGTCGCCTCGTGGGACGACCCCGACGTCGACGACATCCGAGAGTACCGCTTCGTCTGGACGGTCGGCGACGAACCCTTGCCCGAGGTGATCACCACGGATCCTTCCGACAGCCTCGACCCCGGCTTCTTCGTTCGTGGCAACGAGGTGTTCTGTTCGGTCACGCCCTTCGACGGCGATGACGTCGGGGCCACGGTCAGCTCCGAACCCTCGATCGTCGAGAACTACGTGCCTGAGCTGGAATCGGTCAGTATCGATCCGCCCACGGCCAACTCCACCACCACCCTCTCGGCGGTGATCGACGGCTTGTTCGACGCCGACGAGGCCGACGGGGACCCTCTCACGGTGAACTACGTCTGGCGGGATCTCACCTCGGACGTCGTGCTGAGCACCGCGTCCACGGTCTCGAGCGGCTTGGTCGCGGGCCATACCGTACAGGTCGAGGTCTTCGCGAGCGACGGCATCGCGCAGAGCCCCACCCAGACCGCCTCGGTGACGATCCAGAACAGCCCGCCGGTCTTCAGCGATGTCTTTATTGGGCCGGTCTCGCCTCAGGCGCTCGACACCCTGGTCTCCAACGTGACCGCGAGCGACCCCGACGGCGAGTCCTTCTCGCTGTCCTACGAGTGGCAGGTCAACGGGGGCTCCGGCTGGCAGACCGTCACGGGTCAGACCGGGTCCACCCTGACCAACCCCGCGGCTCCGGCCGAGCCCTACTTCCGCCGCAGTCAAGATATCCGCGTTCGGGTCACCGGCACCTCCTCTCCCAGCGGCGCGACCAGTGAGCAGTTCTCCAACGTCGTGCAGGCGATCAACACGCCTCCAACTCTGGGCAGTGCGCGCGTGCGCCCCTCCGGGGGGGCGGGTGTCAACGGCACCTTCACCTGCGAGGCCGTGTCACCCTTCGACGCCGACGATGATCCCGTTATCATGGAATATCGTTGGTTCGTCGGATCGTCCGAAGTACCGGGCGCTACGAGCAGCTCGCTCTCCAATCCGGCGGGGAACTTCCAGCGCGACGACCTGATCCGATGCGAGATCACGCCCTTCGACAACATTGAGCGTGGCACCCCCCGCCTGAGCAGCGCGGTGCCGGTGGGCAATACCGCGCCCAGCCTCACGACGGCGGTTTTGACTCGCGCCGACGGCGAAGACCTCGAAGACCTCACCACGCTCGACGACCTGCGCTGCACGGCCTCAGGCTGGTCCGATCCCGACTCAGGCGACACCCGAGAGTACCGCTTCCACTGGGAGATCACCCGTGGGACGGGTACGCTCCTCCTGACGGAAGACATCGTGTCTACCGACTCGGAGGTCGAGGCCATTCTCTCGAGCGAAGACATCCGCCGCGACGACGAGATCGCCTGCTTTGTCGTGCCCTTCGATGGCTTCGACGAAGGGGCACCCGCGGTGGCCGTGGACGAGCCGGTGGTCCAGAACACGCCTCCCCAAATCGATCGTGTCGAGATCTCGAACTTGGCCCCGCGGACGACCGAGGCCATTACCTGTACCGCAATGGGTTGGGACGACCCCGACGATGAGGACGATCGCACCTGGAACTTCGTCTGGACGATCACGCCGCCCTCCGGCGAGGGCTCGCCCTTCACGATCATGGACTCCTACGAGGATCCGACGGGCACCGAGTCGTCAGCCAGCGTCGAGCTGGCGTCTTCGAACTTCTTCAAGGGGGACCTGATCTCGTGCGAGGTCACGCCCGAGGACCGCGACGAGACGGGGGACGAGGTCGACTCCGACGACGACGCGACCGTTGCCAACACCCCCCCGACCACCGGCGTCGCGAACGTTACCGGCACCTTCAGCGCCAACCAGGACCTCACCTGCACCCTCACGGGTGACTGGGGCGACATCGACCAGACGGAAGGGCGCGACGAGACCTTCTTCCGGTATCAGTGGTCGGTCGACGACGACTGGTTGTCAGGAACCGACAGCGCGATCTTCAACGACACGTCTCCGAACGACCGCGTGCGCTGTAGGGCATGGATCCGCGACCAAGACGAGGCCGAGGTCGGGCCCGTGGCCTCGCCTGAGATCCAGATCGGCAACGCGCCACCTGTGATCAGCAGCGTGACGTTTTCCGCCGAGATCCGCACCCTCGACACCCCCGAGGTCACCGTCATGGCCACCGACCCCGATGGTCCAAACAATCAGATGGAGTACGCCTACGTCTGGCGGGTCGGCTCGGACGTCGTCCGAGACGTGAGCGAGCTCGTGAACACCACCTCCGATATGCTGAGCGACAACACGCTGTTCGTGCGCGACAACGAGCTCTGCGTCACCGTCTCGGTCACCGACCGAGACGGCGCTACCACCGAGGCGGACCCCGTCTGCCGCATTATCCAGAACACGCCGCCTTCTGGAGGCGCTGCTGCGGTCGCTTCGGTCGACGACAACGGCATCGACCGCGACACGGTGTGCACGGCCAGCGGCTTTACGGATCCCGATGTCACCGATGGCAACCAGACCCTCGAGTACCGATACGAGTGGTCGGGCACCGCGACGCGCGACTCGGGCTGGACCACGAGCCTCACCGACACCTTGCCGGCAAACTCGGCGAGCGCGGGCGATGTCACCTGCACGATCACGGCGCGGGACTTCGAGGGCGCGACCGAGACGGCTTCGGCACTGGGCACCTTGGGGCTGCTCGACCTCACCCCCACCTTGGTCGAGGCCTCACCCGGGACCTTCGCGGGGCAGACGTTGTTCACCAATACCGATGCAGCGGTCACGGTCGAGGCTGGCAACGCGGCGGGCGGCTCGTTTACCTACACCTACAACTGGAGCGTGGTCGACGGTTTCTCAGCCAGCCCGAGCGGGAGCGATCCGAGCTCCACCTTCGACAGCGGGAACTTCGTTCGAGAGAATCAGGTCTGTCTCACGGCGACGGTCAACAACACCTTCCGCACCTCGAGCACGCTGGATCTTGGCTGTGTGACGGTGCAGAACTCTCCGCCCGACGCGAGCGCTGCGACGGTCACCGTGACCTCCGCCGACGCACCCCACAACGGCATCGATCATCCTGTCACTTGCTCGATCTCGGGTGCGACCGATCCCGACATCCCTGCGGGGGACTCGCTGGAGTACCGATTCACTTGGTCGAGCGATCCAGCCGGCCTGAACGTCCAGACCGCCTGGGGCTCGAGCCCCAGCGCCGAACTCTCTGCCGACTCGGTGAGTGCCGATGCCCAGGTCACCTGTACGGTCGCGGTCCGCGACGACACCGACACGCTGGCACCGACTCAACCCTCGGCATCCGTGGATCTCGTGGATCTCACCCCCACCTTGGTCGAGGCCTCACCCGGAGCCTTCGTCGCCCAGGAGCTGTTCACCAACGGCGTCGCTTCGGTCTCCGTGGCCGCCACCAACAGTCAGGGTGAGAACTTTACCTACAGCTACACGTGGACGGTGAACCCTGGCGAAACCGAGGTCACTTCGAGCAACGAGACCTCCGACGCGACCGACACCTCGACCCTCGCTGGCGAAGACAACTTCGCCCGCGACGACGAGGTCTGCGTGACGGTCACCGTCGACAACACCTTGCGCACCTCCGACGCGGTCGGCCCGCTGTGCGTGACCATCAACAACAGCGCGCCGACCTCGCCCGGCATCGCGCTTCTTCCGACGGATCCTGAGCCAGAGGCCCAGATTACGTGCAGTGTGACCGACGAGAGCACCGATGCGGATGAAGACCTGTTCGACTACATCTTCGCTTGGTACTTGGGCGACGATCCAGCCACGAGGGTTCTCGTCTTCACCGAGATTTTAGAAGAGGAAGACGATCCGCTTGAGAGTGTCTACCCTCCCGCAGGCGATGTCTGTGGCGATGAAGGCGACGAGGTCTGCGATGTGCTCGCGTCGGGAGACACTTGGACCTGCGTGGTCACGGCTGATGATGGCGACGATGCCAGTGAGGCCGTCGAGGACTCGGTCGTCGTGACCGAGCCCGATCCGTAGGTCACCCGCCTTCGCGAGGTCCGGGGCGGTGGCTGCCTTCTGCCTCGTCTCGCGCGCTCAGTCGTCGAGCAAGATCTCTTGCATGCGCGCACCCAGCTCAGCGTGGTGCCGCCAGCCTGTGAGGCGCCGCATCGCGGGCTCAGGGCCCCAGACCAGCACGGGTACCGGGGTGTGGGTGTGGGTCCCCGTCGCCCAGGTCACCCCTTGCCGATGCGCGATGGTGCGCGCGAGGAGCGAGGTCCGCGCTCGCTCGCCGGCAGGGTAGTAGGCCTCGAGCTCCTGGATGTTGGGCATGGTCTGGGGTAGCCGAGACTGGGGACCTTCGGGGCGGTGGTGGGGGTTGTCGCGGCTCGACAGCACCCGCTGGGCTTCGGTCAGGGTCAGGGGGAAGGCGGTGTCTGTGGTGGTCAAGGCGACCAGCGCTTCGGCGGTGCCGCCGTCGTGCTCGTCGAGCAGGGCGAAGAGGGGGCGTCTCTGGTTGGCTATCGCGTCGAGCCGCTCGGGCTTGCCGAAGTCGTAGCTTGGCTGGTAGGGTCGATCGGCGAAGCCCGCGCCGGGCAGCTCGACGGGTTCGGGCAGCTCGAACATAGAATAGGACACCCCGAATCCCCCGGTCTCGTGGTCGGCGGTGACCACGATCAGCGTGTCGTCGCGGTCGGCCGCCCAGGTCATCGCCGCGTCGACCGCCGCGTCGAGGCGGAGCAGCTCGTGCAGCATCCAGCCGGTGTCGTTGGCGTGGGCCGCCCAGTCGATCTGGCCGCCCTCGACCATTAGGAAGAAGCCCTCCGGGCTGGACTCGAGCACATCGAGGGCCGCGATCGTCATCTCGCGCAGGGTGGGCTCGTCGGTCGCCGCCAACTTCTCGCGGACGGTGATGGCGTCGGTCATGCCCGAGCTGGCGAAGAGCCCGAGCAGCTTCTGGCCCGGCTGGGCCTTCTCGCGGAGGCTCTGGCGATCGAAGGCGAGCTGGTAGCCCTGCTCCTCGGCCCGCTTCAGCAGGTCCAGCTCATCGCGCCGGGTGGCGGTGGTCGGGTAGGGGATCGGATACCGCTCGCTGAGATCGGCGCCGCCTTGGGGGGCGAAGTGCCGCAGCCCGCCCGAGAGCAGGACCTCGGCCCCGGAGGCGAGCATCTGAACGGCGATCTCGTCTTCCATGGATCGGTGGGGCTGGTGGGCGGCGAAGCTCGCGGGGGTGGCGTGGGTGAGGCGGGTGTCGCTGACCAGCCCCGTCCAGAGCCCCTTCGCCTCGGCCCGCTGAAGGATCGTCGGCTGGGGCTCTCCGTGGACGTCGAGCCCGATCACCTCGGAGAGCGAAGGCAGGCCCAAGGCGAGCTGGGTCGCAGAGCAGGCGGAGTCGACGACGAGCTCGCGGCCGGGATCCGTCGCAGAGAAACCCGACATGCCCTGCTCGGCGAGGCGCATCATGGCCGGTGCTCCCGAGGCGAAAGGGGAGCCCGGCGCGCGCCGAGCATAGAGGTCGAGGAAGCCGACCTGCTGGGGACCCATGCCGTCGCCGATGAACAGGATCAAGTTGCGAACCTGGCTATGGGGAGGACCGGCGTTGACGATCGGCTCGGGGATCGGGCGCGGTGCGGTGCACGCCGCCAGCAGCAGCAAGGACGAGACGCGCATGGGGCTCCTGGTCAGGACGAGACGTGCTCGGGTCGGGGAGGGCCGTCGAGGGCGACCTGCGAGAAGATCCATCGGAGGTCTTGGTAGAGCTGATCGAGCCGCTCGAGGTCTTGGGGAGAGCGCGCGTAGGCCAGCTCGACGACCAGACCGTGCACGGTGGTGCGCACGATGAGGGCGAGCCGATCCGGCGGCAGCGTCATGCGCTCGACGTCGGCGGTGAAGACACGACGGACGCCATCTTCGAGCAGCTCCATCACCTCGTCGTAGAAGGCGTCGAGCTGGCGGCGGATCGGACCATATTGCGCGGTGAGGCTCATGGTCTCGAGCAGAAAGGGCGCCCAGCTTCGGATCTCGCGAACGCTCTCCCAGAGGGCGTCGAGAGCTTCTAGCGCGGTCTCCATGCCGACGTCCCCCTGCTCGAAGCGCTCGACGAAGGCGTCGTGAATGCGCCGAAAAGCTGCTTTCTGGGCCTCGAGGAGCAGCTCGTCTTTGTCTTTGAAGTGGTAGTGCAGGAGCCCCTTCGAGACCCCGGCGGCCTTGGCGACTGCGCTCATCGAGGCGCCGCGGAAGCCTTGCTCGCCGAAGGACGAGGCGGCGGCGTCGAGGATGCGGCGGATGGTGCGGGCTCCCCGCGGGGTTCGGTTCGAGGCGTCGGCCATGGGCTCCTCGGGCGGTGTGGGAGGGGGCGACCCTACCAACATGGCCGGCTGGGCGCATGGGGTCAAGCGCGTGGGTTAGGCCTTAGGCATCGGCGAGGAGGATCGGTGCCTGTCCTGACCCTGTACTACGACATCGTGTGCCCCTACGCCTACTTGGGCGCCACCCAGGCCCAGGCCTTCGCCGACGCGATGGAGCTCGAGCTGCGCTGGTGCCCGATCTTGCTCGGCGGGGTGTTCAAGGCGCTGGGGACCGCCCAGGAGCCCGCCGCCACGATGAGTCCTGCCAAGGCTCGGCTGAACCTGCTCGACATGCTGCGTCAGGCCGAGCTGCTTGGGGTCGAGGCGGCGTGGCACCCTCATCATCCCGTGCGAACGGTGCGGGCGATGCGGCTGCTCGTCGCTTGTCCCGAGGCGATCCGCCCCGCGTTGAGCCTCGCGCTGTACCGCGCCTACTGGGTCGAGCACCGCGACGTCTCCGATCCCGCCGTGCTGTCTGAGATCGCGCTCGCCCATGGAGTCGACCCGTCGCTCTCCACGTCTTCATCCGCGAAGGAGGCCCTGTTTCGGACCACGGCAGAGGCGGTGGAGCTCGGCGGCTTCGGCGTGCCGATCTGGCGCCTGTCCGGCGAGGGGCACGACAGGTTTTGGTGGGGGGCGGATCGCCTGCCGCTGGTGGCCGCCGCCCTGGGGCGCTCCTGGCCCGCGCCCTCGCCGTATGCCCCCTCGAGCGAGCCGAGGCCCATCACCTTCTTTCACGACTTCTCGAGCCCGTTCTCCTACCTGGGCAACGCGCAGATCGACGCCCTGGCCGAGGCGGAGTGGGCGACGGTGGAGCGCGTGCCGATTTTGCTCGGCGCCTTGTTCTCGCAGATAGGTACGCCCAACGTGCCGCTCCTCGCCATGGCACCCGCCAAGGCGACCTACCTCGCCCGTGACATGCGTGAGCAGGCGGCGACCCGAGGCATCCCCTTCACCATGCCCTCCGCCTTTCCGCTGCGCACGGTCCTGCCGCTCCGCGTCGCCCTCCTCCAGCCCGACGCGACCCACGCCATCTACCAGGCGGCCTGGGTTCACAACCTGAACATCGGCCAGCCCGAGGTGCTTAGGAACATCCTCGATGACGCAGGATTTAGCGGTGCGGCCTTGATCGAGGCCACCCAAGATCCGGCGGTGAAGGCCCGGCTGCGCGCCAACACGGAGCGGGCACACCAGGCGGGCGCCTGTGGGGTCCCCACCTTCCAAGTGGGAGGCCAGATCTTCTGGGGCCAGGACCGGCTTGAGCAGGTGCGGCAAGCGGTCCGGGGCTGGCGTGGCCCCACCCTCCAGGCTGTCTGAGGGGTCATCCCGCCCCCTTGACGATCGCAGGAGAGGCAGTAAGCTGAGGGCGGTTCTGTCTTTGGAGTCCGCGTTGCAACTTGGCGTCTTCCTTGCTTGCCTGCTCCCGACGACCGCCCTGGCGTGGTCGCACAATGGTTCGGTGCTCGCGCCCCAGGATCAACCCCTGCGCTGGAGCGTGCAGAGCGAGCCCCAGGTGCCGGGCATGTCCTCGGCCGAGGTCATCGCCGACCTCACCGCGCTCTTCGACGCCTGGGGCGCCGCCTCTTGTGGGATCGAGGTGGAGTTCTTGGGGGAGCGCGACTTCGACGATCCCACCCAGGTGCCCGAGGGGGAGCTGCACCTCTACTTCGAGTCGCTGGGTTCGCAGGGGCAGCCCTGGGTTCGCCTGGGGGCCAACCCTCCGGGTGAGGTCGTCTTTCGCAGGGAGGGCCGGGACTATCGCCGCGAGAGGCTCGGCGCCTTCGTCATCAACACCGACTACCCCTACATCTCCGAGGCCTCGATCCTCGCCGGGGAGTGTCAGGGCCAGTTCGCCCTCTCGGGTCGTCTTGGGCTCTTTGTCGGGCAGCGCCTCGGGCTCGGCTTCTCGACCGACGACGAGGCCATCATGGGGATCCTTCCTCGCCCCTGCTCCAACCTTCGGCCCACCGAGGACGACGCCGAGGGCCTCGATGCGTTGTATGGCCCTTGGATCACCTTCGACTGCGCCACCGAGGACTCCGCCTTCGACCTCGACGACGAAGTAGGGGGTGTGGTGCCCTTCGAGGTGTCCTGCGGTATCGAGCCCGCGCCTCGAACCCGCGTCGACCAGGCCCGGTGGACCTGGGGCGATGGGACCTCGGGCGAGGGGCTCCCGGCGAGCCACACCTACACCACGGTCGGCAACCACACCTTGCGCGCCATCGCGGAAGGCGAGCACGAGACGTGCGGAGCCTTCGAGACCCTCTACGAGCGCTTCGGCTATGTGCGCTCCTGCGGGGAGCCCGACGTCGACTTCAACATCGAGCGCTACCGCGGCCTGGTCTTTCAGACCGTCAACGACTCCAACGTGCGGGTCTTCGGGTGTCACACCGGCGTGGAGTGGCGCGCCTTCGACGTGCAAGGCGAGCAGGTGATCGCCGTTCAGGCTTGGCAACCCCGGCTCGCCTTCCCTGAGCACGGGGAGTATCGGGTCGAGCTGGAGCTCACCGGCCCCGGCGGCGTCAGCCGCGATGAGCTGTGGGTCAACACCCGTGATGGCTCGGTTCGAGGCTACACCATGGGCGATGGCTGCGCCGTCATTGGACTTGCCGGATCCGGCGGAGGGCTGCTGGCGATGTTGGCGGCGACACTGCTGCTTCGTCGTCGCCGGTGAGCACCCTCGTCGTTGGCGATGTGCATGGCTGCGCCGAGGAGCTGGCCGAGCTCGTAGAGCGAGTGAGCCCCGAACGTCTCGTGCTGGTGGGCGACGTCTATACCAAGGGGCCTGATCCGGTCGGAGTGTTCAGGATCATCCAGGAACGCCGCGCGGCGGTGGTGCGGGGGAACCACGATCAGCGCTTGCTCGACGCGCGTGCCGGGGAGCGTCCCGAGGATGACCGGGCGCTCGGGCTCTGCGCGCGACTCGAGCGAGAGGCCCCTGGGGCGCTCCCGGCGATCGAGGACTGGCCGCTGTGGTCGCGAGCGGGGCGGTACCTCGTGACCCACGCGGCCCTCCATCCGAGCGGTGACCCCTCCAAGACCGCCCCTGGTACCCATCTCACGCTCCGGCGTTGGCCCAGCGATCGTCCCGACGATCCGTTCTGGTACGAGCTCTATGAAGGACCTCCAGTGATCTTCGGTCACGACGCGCGTCGGGGCTTCGTCCGTCGAGATCGGGAAGGTCAGCCCTGGATCCTTGGGCTCGACACGGGCTGTGTCTATGGGGGGCAGCTCACCGGCTGGATCGTCGAGGAGGAGCGGGCGGTCTCGGTGCCAGCTCGCCGAGCGTGGTGCCCGATCCCGGGCTGAGTCTGAGGCTATGCGCGGCGGGGGCGCGGAGGCTCCGAGGGGGTGCCCCAGTGGGCGCTCTCGTAGGTGACCTCTTCGAGGCTGAGGAAGGGGTAGCCGTTGGGGCTCGCGTCGCCGTTGGCTCCGGCCCCGAGCACTCGCGCGACGGTGGCGAGCAGCCGGCTGGTTCGGATCGGCTTGTCGAGCCGATAGATGCTCGGGTCGTGCTCCAGGGTGTCTTCGGGGATGTAGCCACTGATCAGGACCACTGGGACCTCGGGGTGGATCGCGCGACACAGGCTCGCGAGCTGGAGCCCGTTCAGCCCTGGGAGGAGCACATCCGTGAGCAGGGCGTCGGGCTGGTTCTCGGCGAGGTAGTCTGCGGCCTTGGCCCCGTCGCCGAAGTCCATCACCTCGTAACCTCGCTTTCGTAGGGCGGTGGCCCAGGTCTCGCGGAGCGCCCCTTCGTCTTCGACCAGCACCAGCCGCTGGCCTGAGGGGTCGACCTCGGGCATGGAGGCGAGCTGGTCGGCCTCGTGCAGGGCCAGGCAGAAGCGCGCGCCGCCGCCGGGTCGGTCCTCGACCCAGAGCCGACCGTGGTGCTCCCGGGTGATCTGGGCCGCGACGGCGAGCCCGAGCCCCGCGCCGTCCTGCCGCTCCTTGGTCGAGAAGAAGGGGGTGAAGACCTCGTCGCGTAGCTCCACTGGCACCCCAGGTCCGCTGTCTTCGATGGCGAGCAGCACGCCACGGGCCCCACCCGACGTGGTGAAGGGGCGCCCGATGATGCGCACCGAGCCCGCCAAGCCGACCGCGTCGCGGGCGTTGACCAGCAAGTTGACGATGACCTGTTCCAGATCGCTCCGGGATCCAGCGATCTTGGGCAGCCCCTCGGAGACGTCCACCATCAGGTCGGCGCGCTCTGGCCAAGAGGGCCGGATCAGGTCCACGGCTGCTCCGACGACGCCGGAGAGCGAGGTCGGCTCCAGGATCGCGCTCGTGCCCCGGGTCAGCGCGAGCAGCCCACGGGTGAGTTGGCTGGCCCGCTCGATGGTCACCTCCATGCGTTGCAGCCGCGTCCGCAGCTTGGGCTGATCACCAGAGGTCGCCTGAAGGAAGCCGACGTGGGCCAGGAGCGTGCCGAGCTTGTTGTTGAAGTCGTGCGCCAGGCCGCCCACCAGCACCGCGAGGGTCTCCATGCGAGCGGCCTGGAGCAAGCCCTTGTCTTGGCGGCGCCGCTTGGTCACGTCACGCAGGGTGAGCATCAGACTCTGATCGTCGAGCTCCGTGGCGACGGACTCGAGGATCCGGTCGGTCCCGCGAAGGCGAAACTCCGCTCGCTCGGGGCGGTTCTCGCTCGCGGCGAGGTGGGCGCGGATGAGGACCTGGTCGTCGCTGACCACCCACTCCAGCAGGTTGCCCCCCTTGCCGCGCGGGCCGAAGAGCTGATCAGCGCTCTTGTTGGTGTCGACGATACGACCCACCCGATCGACGCAGAGGATGGCGTCGACGTTGGAGTGCACGAGCCGATCGAGCCGGTCGGCGTTGATGGCATCGCGCTGCATGAGAGAGGCGGCCATCCCGATCGTGGTGACAGCGACGGTGGGCAAGAGGTGGGAGCCCCCACCGATGATGCCATTGGTGACGAGGACCTCCGAGACCGCGCCCCAGGTCAGGGGCACCATGGTCGACATGCCGAGCAACGGCGCTCCAGGCACGTTTCGGAGGGCCATGGGGATCAAGATGACGAAGAACAGCCCTGCGGAGACCACGAGCAAGCCATCGAAGATCACCTCGAGGACGGGGAGCCAGTCCATTGGAAGTATCAGGGAGATGATGGATAGCGTGCCTGCGGCAGCCGTGAGGCCCACCACCCAGCCTGGGGTCTTGTTTCGTTCGAAGGTCGAGGCGAGACCCAGTCCCAACGGACCGATCCAGGCGGTGATGAGGCGGCGCAGGCGCAGCGGGGTCGGAGCGTCGGGGAAGAGCAGGGCTGCGAGATCGGTCCGAAGGAAGATGTAGGCGGCGAGCGAGAGGCAGAAGAAGCCAAAGAAGGCGTAAGACAGTCGAGGCTGGCGCCGGCTTGCCAGGAGCAGGTGCAAGATGGCGAGCGCGCTGAGCAAGAGGACCAGCGCGACCTTCTCGGCCTCCACCCGCGTCGCGAGACGCCAGACCTCAGGTAAGGGGCCGTGAACCATGCGGCCGACGATGCCGCCCTTGCCGTAGTCGCCTTGCAGGATGAGCCGGAGCTCATGGGTGCCGTGGTTCAACGGTGGCACCGCGGCGAAAAGGCTCCGTTCGGATCGGGTCTGACCCTGAATGTCGCCGATCCGGTCCAGCAGCCGATCGTCGACATACAGCTCCGCGGCGTAAAGTGGACGCTCGATCCACACCCCCCAGCCCTCGGGGGTGTCGGCGGGGATGTCGAGCTCCCACGAGAGCTCGACCTGGGCGTTCGGGGGTAGGTCGGCGTGAGAGAGGAGCCCTGGCAGGTGAAGCTCGGTCGGTCCGAGCGCGACGCCCTCAAGGGTGGCCTGGGCGACCACGGTGCCGTCTAGCTTCCGAAGGTTGTCGTCGCCCGATATTGGTCGCGCAACCAAAATAATAAGCGTCGCCGCCAGCAAGGCGGCGAGGCCGATCACCACCCGTCCGATCAGGTTCCCTCGGAGAGCCATGCGCTGGCCTCCTCGAAGCCGGGGCGGTACCCCAGCTCCTCGCAGCGGGTGCGCAGCGCCCTCCAGATCGTGCGCGCCCCCTCGGTGTCGCCGGCTCGCTCGCGTCGCCGGGCGTCGAGCTCCAGAGCTCCGAAGCATAGATCGGTCCAGAGGCTCGACGCCGCCTCGCGGGCCGTGTGATGCCAGATCTGCTCTTGGGTGTCGGAGGCGGCATGTTCGATGAGCCGGGCGTAGAGCTCCAGCTCGTCAAAGCCTCGCTCTAGGGCTTCGACCCGCGCTTGCCCCGCGTCGTGGACCGCGTCGTGCAGGGCGCCGATCAACAGGTTGGTCCTGGCGCGCTCGATCTGCCAGGCGAGATAGGCCCAGCTTGAAGGTGGGGGCGCAGGGACCCCGAGCGCGGCTTGGGCATCGCCCCGGATCCGCCACCATCGGACCACCACCGAGGCCATCTCGGGATCGGCGTCGGGCGCGCGGCGGTAGGCGGCGAGGGCGGCGTCGGCCTCGTGGGGATCGAACTCGGCGATGGCGGCCTGCAGGACGACCCGCAGCGCCTTGGGGAGCAGGTGCTCGGCGTGCAGGTTTCGCAGCCGCCGGATGGCGTCGTCGAGGTGAGGTCGTGCCCCCGCGGCGTCTCCCCGTTCGACCAGCAGGGTGGCGAGGCTCAGGCGGGCCTCGGCTTCGAGCTCGAGATCGCCCGTGCGTGCCGCGTCGGCGGTGGCGGCGCGGGCGAGGGACTCTGCGCGGCCTCGGCGCCCGACCAGTCGCAACACCCGACAGAGCAGGAGGCCGGCGCTTGCCGCGTCGTGGAGCTGGTTCTTGCGCCGCGCACGAAGGAGGAGGGCCTCGGCCTGGGCCCCTGCTGCGTCGAGCTCTTCGGTAGCGAGCAGGACCTCGCCCCGGAGCAGCGCGAGCCCGGCCTCCATGAAGGTGGGGGCTCCGCCGGCGATCAGGGCCTCGGCGCGGGTGAGCTGGGAGTGGGCGTCAGTGGTCTGCCCGAGTCGCAGTCGGCACCGCGTCGCGAGCATGAGCGCCCTGGCGGCCACCCTCGGACTGGGCGCGCGGCTCGGCGAGGCGATCCGCAGGGCTGAGACCAGGGCAGGCCGGACCTCGCCTCTCCTCAGGGCGTAGGCCGCTTGGAGGATCGCAACCCAGCCGCGCTCGATATCGGTCGTGGCGGCGCGCTCACAGGCCTGGATGAGGAGCTCGCGAGGCTCCTCGGCCTCGGTCACCAGCGCCACCTCGGCGCGGGCGAGGGCCACGTTGAAGGGGAGGACCTCGTCGGCGGGGCTGGGGAGGATGTCGTGCTGGAAGAGCCAGCGGCGGGCGTCGGCGTAGCGACCCTCGCCGAGTGCTCGTAAAGCAGCCCTTGCCGAGGGCTTGCGGGCGCGCTCCAGGTCGCCGGCGAGGAGATAGAGGTGGGCTAAGGCCTCTGGGCTCGCGGAGGCGCCCAGGGCGGACTCCCACGCCTTCGCCAGGGCCCCAGCCGCCTCGGCTTGATCGGCTAGGCGGCTTCGCGCGGCCCTGCGCGCGGTCGCTCCCCCAAGCTCGACCCCATGCTCGGTGCGAAGGATCCAAGGGCTCTCGAGGACCGAGTCGCCGACGAGATCGGTGAGTACCCGCTCGGGGATCGGCTCGTAGACCGCGAGGGGCCACAGCTTGGCATCGGGGGGAGACCACGTCTCGTCCCGCCACCCTGCAAGCGCTGCGTACGCCTGTTCGACGATGCGCTGAGGCGTGGCGTCGGGCGCGGGATCGGGGGCTCGATCGGTGATGGCGTCGCGGATCGCGCGGGCGGCGTCGGCGCTGGGCGGGGGGACCTTGAGGATCCGGGCGTGTTGACGGGCTTCGAGGCCGCCCATCACCTGCTCGGAGAGGTCGGTCGCCCAACGGGGATCGTGGAGGAGGACCATGCCCAGGGCTCGGTCGGAGAGCACCGCGAGGCGGTGGAGCGCCCTCGCGGACAGAGGGTCGACCTGCTCCAGCTGGTGGACGACGAGCAAGAGGTCCACCTCGGTGGCGGCGCGCGACAGCACCTCGGCCGCGGCTTCGGCCACCCTCGAGAGGGTGGGCACGGGCTCTCGACCCTCGGTGGGGGGGAGCGGGAGGTGAGGCCACATCTGGCGTAGGGCCCCGGCGGCTGAGCCGACGATCCGACGGATCCACAGCTCGTCTTCCCCGGAACCGAGCACCGTCTCGAGGGTCTCGGCGATGGGGCCTCCGAGGGTGCTGATGTCGCAGCGGAGGTGAAGCGTGCGGATCCCTTGGAGCAACCCACTTCGTTGAAGCTGCTCGACGGCGCGGCGTCGCCCGCTGCCGGCCGGCCCGTCGAGGATCCAGACGAAGGGCTCGGAGGGGTGACCCAGCGCCCCCTCAAGCTCCCCCCACCAGGCTCCCGGATCGACGAAGGGAGGCTCCGGCCAGTCCTGGCTATCCTGGGTGGTCCTGACCTTTCGGAGCCGCTCTGCCGCCTCGCGCGCGCTAAGCCGCTGCCGAGGATCGACGTCGAGCAGCCGCTCCACCACCCGCGAGAGCCGACGGGGTACGTGGGGGCTCCGCGCGGCGAGGGGAGGCAGGCGATCGAGGCAGGTGCGGGTCACCCAGCCCAGGGGGTTGGCAGGGGAAGAGCGGTTCTCGGTCAGCGCCTCGTAGATCATCAGCCCGGTCGCGAAGATGTCGACGCGCTCATCGCTTCGGAGCCCGGCGAGCTGCTCGGGAGCCATGTACGGCATGGTCCCGAAGGCCTCACTCTCGCCCGAAGACCGGGCGACATGGTCGAAGTACCGCCCGATCCCGAAGTCGAGAAGCTGGACGCGACCTCGTTGATCGACGAGCACGTTGCTCGGCTTGATGTCGCGATGGGCCAGACCCGAGCCGTGAAGCCGCGTCAGTACGTCGAGGAGCTGGCAGCTCAGATCCAGCACGCGATCGACTCGATCGACCGGATCCGCAGCAGTTCTCGCAGCGTCGAGGAAGGGCTGGCCGTCGACGAACTCCATCGAGAACCAGACCAGCTCTTGGGTCAGCCCGGCCTCGAAGACCCTCACCACCCCGGGCAGCCGCAGAGCTCGCATGGCCTCGAACTCGCGGAGAAATCGACGGTCTGCGGCAGGGACGCCGCGCCTACGGACCTTGACGGCGAAGGACTCGCCGTGGGCGTCGCGCACGAGCAGCGCGATGGCCGTGGCTCCGCGACCGATCTCTCGCTCGACCGTGTACGGGCCGATGGGGTGTCCAGACGGTAGGGCGAGTAGGCCAGTCAAGGGACCTCGGAGGGCTGGCGCCGGTGGACGTCGGCCAGGTTCGGCTCAGTCGTCTTCCGGGACATCCCCTGTAACGTCGTCTTGGTTGGGAATCAGGGTGGCGACGATCACGCTGCAGTTGTCGCCGCCTCCGCCGCGGTTGGCGGCTGCGGTGAGGGCGACCGCCGCGTCGGCGGGGTGAGACTCGGCCGAGGCTCGGTAGACGATCGAGGCGGCTGCGGGGTGGTGCTGCGCGATGTAGTCGGTGATGCCGTCGGAGCAGAGGACGAGTCGCTCGCCGGGGAGCAGGGTGAAGCTGAGTTGGTGCGGCTGGAGGGGCTCGTCTCGGTAGTCCTCGTTGAAGTGGCCGATGTAGCCGATCAGGGCGTACCCCGCTGGATCCCAGCGCAGCTCATGCCCCCCCTGCCACAGCCGGAGACGCTCTGCAGCCTGGTTCATGTCGGCAGTAAGCAGGCTCGCGCCGTACTTTCCGACCACATAGGCTCGGCTGTCACCCAGCCAGCCGAGCTGGACACGGCTCCCTCGGACCAAGGCAACCACGACGGTGGTGCCCATCGGAACGCGGCCCGATAGGTCGCCATCGGCGTAGCGCAGGGCTTGCTGACACACGGATCGGTTCGCGAGCGCGAGCGCCCGCTCGATGAAGGCTTCGGCGGTGAAGTCGTCGGCGTCGCGCAGCTGAGGCAGGCTCTGCTCCCACAGTCCGCTGATGACGTTGGTGGTCAGCCCGCTCGCCACATCGCCGCTGCCGGCGTTGGCAGTGCTGATCCCATCGCAGACACACAGCAGGTGCATGCCGCCGCGCGAGCTCACGGCGAGGGCGTCTTGGTTGGTCTGGGTGTTCAGCATCTTCATGACGCCAATGTGGGTGTCGTAGCCGACCACGATCTGACGGACCGCGGAGCTGTCGGACGCCCGGCGCGCGGTCTCGGCGGTGGCGGAGGCCTTCCAGAGCGCGCGCCACTCGAGGGCGTCGGCCGGTCGGCGGTCGGGGTCGGGGTGAACCGCCGCGTCGAGGGGGCCCAGGACGGAGGGGGGGAGATCCGCGATGATGTAGCGCAGGTAGGGGACCACGCGATCGCCGGGCATGTTCCCGGGCCAGTTGCGGCCGATCATCGACTCGATCAGCAGGATGGCGGTGGCGTAGACGTCGCTCCGGGGAGAGGGCGACTCCCCTCGGAGACGATGGCTCGCGTCGGGGTCGCCGTCGCGGAGAAGCACGGTGCCGTCGGTCTGGAGCACGAAGCTCTGCTTGGTGGGGTTGACCGTGCGCCCTTGTTCGTGAGCTTCGGCGAGGGCCTGAACCATCGACCAGGCGAGGGTCAGGATGGTACGGCCGCTGCGAGTGGGTAGATCGGCCAAGGACATCGGCTCTTGATCGCCGACGGGCACCATCTCGACTTCCATGGTGACCAAGGGGCCGTCTTCGAGGTCGTCTTCGAGGTCGTCGAAGTCGTCGTCGAGCATGTTCTCGCGGAGCCACCGTGCGATGAGGGCGTAGTTGCCCTCGACCCGATCGGCGATCTGGCTCGGCCGCTCCGGGCTGCTGTCGACCAGGCGCCAGCCCAGCCAGAGCGACGCGGGCCGCAAGCAGTCGTCGATGGCCTTCGAGAGGATCGCGAGGTGGAGCGCCTCGGCGCGGTTGGGGGGCAGGGCATTGAGGGCCGCGTCGACGAGGCGCTGGGTGCGGGGCTCCGCCGAGAGCTCGACCATGAGGGGCAGCCCACCTTCGGGCCACCAGCGCGCTGTGGCGGCGGCCAGGCGGCCCTCGTCGTCGAGCAGTCCGGGCTGCTCCGCCCCCTCGCGGATGCGATCGAGGAGCTGCTCGAGCACCGGCTCATCGAACTGATCCGGGGTCCAGCCCGATCGACGCATGAGGTGGATCAAGGCCTCGACGTTGTCGGGGCCGGGGCCGAGCAGGGCGCTCAGCACTTGGCTGGGTGGATGGCTCGAGAGAGCCTGAAAGGCCAGCTCACGGACTTGAGAGCCCCCCGAACGCCAGGCGGTGCACGCGTGCTGGCGAAAGGCGTCTTCGCCGATGCGCTCGCGCAACTCCAAGGCCAGATCGAGCCGCTGAGCAGCGGAGAGCAGGGGATCTTCGAGCTGTTGGTCGGCGCTGCCGGCCTTCTTGTCGGCCTTGAGGGAGATCATGCCCTTGTTCTCCCGGAACCGGGCGTCGCGTCGGGCGCGGGCTTCGGTGGCGCTCCACCACCGATCGTAGCCCTCGCGAGTGACGAGTCCGAGGGTGACGAGCCACTCGCGGAGGTCGTCAGGGCTCTGCGGCCCTGCCAGATCCCCGAGCAGCAGAGAGAGGGCTTCGAGAGGCTCGACCTGAAGGAACTCCTGCAGCGAGGAGGGGTGGAGCAGCGCGCGCTCGAAGAAGCCCTCGGGGCGGCAGACCGTGTAGACGCGCCGGAGCGTGTCGCGGGAGATGACCTCGGGGAGGTTCCGGTCGGCTTGGGCCCAGCGTACACAGACGTCGGCCTGCCGGATCTCGCGCACCTGGGCGAAGCCGAAGGCCGAGTGGTACAGCACGTTGCCTTCGCGGAGGTCGGCGATGTCTTTGATGGGTCTCATGTCAGGCAGATGCTATACCGGATTGGGCCTCCGTGTCGCGGCCCTTTCAGGAGGCAGCCCCCATGGAGGTGCGGGATCCCATCGTCGGAGCCATCCAGGTCGAGGAGGGCGAGCGGGCGATCGTCGACCACCCCTACGTCCAGAGGTTGCGAGGCGTGCGGGCTACCGGCTTCTCCTCGATGGCGTTCCCGAGCGCCACGCACACCCGCTACGGCCACAGCCTCGGCGTCATGCACCTCGCCGGCAAGGCCTTCGATACGGCCTTCGACAGCTGGTCCTTCCGGGGCCCAGGGGCGCGGGCCCGGTTTCGGGCCGCCGTGAGGCTTGCAGCCCTCTGTCATGACCTGGGTCACAGCCCCTTCTCGCACTGTACCGAGTTTGCCATGCCCCCGTTGTCTGATCTGGGCTGCCGCTGGCTCGCGCAGACGACGTCCCGCAAGGCGACCCACGAAGACTACACGATCGCTGTTCTCGAGAACACGAGCCTCAACGAGCGGATCCATCAGGTCTCGCCGTGCGGCGCTCGGCACGTGGCGGCCTTGATCTCGCCCGAGGTCGATCCGGGCGATGACTTCTTTGTGGATGGCGATCTGGATTACCGTCGGGTGCTCTCCCAGATCGTCAGCAGTGAGCTCGACGTCGATCGCCTGGACTATCTGGTGCGCGACTCCTATTTTTCGGGCGCGAAGTACGGCCAGATCGACGTCCCGTGGCTCATCGCGCACCTTCGGGCGGTGCCCGTTGGAGGGCTCGTGCACCTGGGGCTCGACGCGCGGGCGCTCTATGCCTTCGATGATTTCCTCATCGCGCGCCACCACATGTTCCTCATGGTCTATTTCCACCACAAGAGCGTCATCTACGAAGAGCTGCTTCGGAGGTGGGTCGCCGATCCTCAGACCGAGTGGGCGCTCTCGGCTGATCTCGAGCGCTACCTTTGGCAGGACGATCTCGACCTCTTGAGCGCGCTGCGGGCTTCGGACTCCCCATGGGCGCGCCGCATCGTGGAGCGTCGCCCCTACCGACGTCTGCTCGAGGTGCACGGCGATCCTTCCCAGGTCGACCTCTCGGGGGAGGCGGCGGCTCTCACCGAGGCGGGCATCGATCCCATCGTCGCGGGAGCGACCGGGCGACTGTCTCGCTATGAGGCCTATGGGCAGAAGCGCAAACGGGCCCCCAGCATCATGGTGGTCGACACCCTCGCGGGCAAGGTGCGTCGGCAGCCGGAGCTACCCGGAATGCCCGCCCCCGAGCCCGTCCGCCCGCTGAACCGGGCCACGCGGGTCTTCGAGCGATATGCCGAAGCGCAGCGCGTCGCGCGGATCTTCGTGCCACCCCAAGATATCCCACGGGCCCGTAAGGTCTTGGGCCTGAGCGCCTGATCCTGCGCTGAGGCGATGCCCTCGCGCAGTCCCTGGGCTACCTACTTCACCCCTCACGACAGGAGCATAGCTATGATCGGGTTCGGCCTCACCGAAGAGCAACAGCAGATCTGGGACCTCGCCAAGGAGTTCGCGAAGAACGAGATCCGTCCTGTAGCGGAGCATCACGACCAGTCCGCGGAGTATCCGTGGGAGGTTATCCGGAAGGCGCACGAGCTCGGATTGCTCAATATCCACATCGAGCCCGAGTACGGTGGAATGGGCCTAGGGGCCCTGGATGGGGCGCTCGTCGCCGAAGCGCTGGCTTGGGGCTGCACGGGGATCGGCACCGCCATGGAGGCCAACGGCCTAGCGCTTCAGCCGGTGATCATGGGAGCGTCCGACGCCCTCAAGCGCAAGTATGTCGCCCCCATGACCGAAGAGCCCCGCATGGCGGCCTACGCCGTAACCGAGCCCGGCGCAGGATCCGACGTCGCGGGTATGCGCACCCGCGCGGTCAAGAAGGGCGACAAGTGGATCCTCAACGGCTCCAAGATGTGGATCACCAACGCGGGGGTCGCCGACTGGTACTTCGTGGTAGCCTACACCGATCCCGACAAGAAGCACCGCGGCATGTCCGCCTTCATCGTTGAGAAAGACTGGGACGGCGTCGAGGTCGGCAAGAAAGAGATGAACCTCGGCCAGCGGTGCTCCGATACCCGCGGCATCACGTTTACCGAGGTCGAGGTCCCCGCCGAGAACCTGGTCGGCACCGAGGGGGATGGCTGGATCCTCGCGATGAAGGCCTTCGACCATACTCGACCTCAGGTCGCGGCGGCGGCGGTCGGCCTCGCCCAGGCCGCCATGGAGCACGCGATCGACTACGCCAAGGAGCGCAAGACCTTCGGCAAGCCGATCGCGGCGCACCAGGCGGTGCAGTTCATGATCGCCGAGATGGCTCGAGACATCGAGGCCGCGCGGCTGCTGGTCTGGCGCGCCGCCTGGGAGATCGACGAGGGACGTCAGAACACCTATTACGCCTCGATCGCCAAGGCCTTCGCGGCGGACTCGGCCCACCGGATCGCCTCCGACGCGGTGCAGATCTTCGGTGGTTATGGCTACAATGCCGAGTATCCGGTCGAGAAGCTCCTGCGAGACAGCAAGATCTTCCAGATCTACGAGGGCACGAGCCAGATCCAGCGCATGATCATCGCGCGTGAGCTCCTTCGGCGTTGAACCTTGTCACTGATCGTGCAGGGGGGCGGTTGGTCGGCTAGCCTGAAGGAGCGCGGCGGGTTCTCGGCTCGTGAGCAGACCGCGTGCGTCCCTCCATGTCTAGCCTGATCACGGTTCCTTCCCCGAGGCGCTCCTGTGTTGCTCTTGTTCGTTGGCTTCGCGTTCGCGCACCTCCCCCTGCCCGATGGCCTCGACGCCGCCTGTGGCACCCCCCACTTCTGGGCACCCGCACAGGTTGGGCCGCCGACCCACCCGCCTCCGCCGAATCAAGAGCTGCTCGATCGCGATCCCTACGGCGTGCCGGGCGAGCTGCGTTCTGAGCACTTCGTGGTGCGGTTCGGTCAGGAGCAGCCGACCGATCCCGAGGCTCGTCAGCGATTGATCGATGCCCTTGAGCTGTCGTGGATCGTGCAGGTCGATGAGTGGGGGCACACCCCCCCGGCCGGAACGGACACGCATCGGTTGAACGTCTATATCGGCGATACAGGCGACGGTGCGCCACCCGGCTACGGGACGGGGGGGTACTTCACGGCGGACTCGGAAGGTTGGCCGATGATCGTGGTGAGCGCCGCGACCTTGCAGAACCCCGACTTTGCAGACATCACCGCTTCTCACGAGCTCTATCACGCCGTGCAGTCAGCGACTCAGCGCTACACCTACGAGGCCCAAGGGGTCGGCTCCTGGTTCTGGGAGGCGAGCGCGACCTGGGCTAGCGCGGCGATCTATCCAGAGAATCAGAGCTACCATGTCTTCCTGGTCGGCTACGCCTTCCACCCCCACCGGGCGTTGAACTTCTTCCGCTACCCCCGCGACGGGGTGCTCGAAGAGCTCTACCAGTATGGCGCCTTCATCTGGCCGCTCTTCCTGCAGCAGCGTTTGGGCACGGTGGAGCCTCTGATCGAGGCCTGGGAGATCCCTGTGGTCGGGGGGGATGACCCACTCGAAGCGCTTCGGATCGCGGTCGAGGGCCGCGGGTATGACCTGGACGAGCTCTGGCTGGAGCACATCGCGCGCAACGCGACTTGGGACTACCCGAACGGCGCGCAGTACCGGCGCAACCTGGCCGCCTATGCCCAGACCCCCGAGAGCGCCAATCTGGTGGCGGCCGATCTGCCTCGGCTAGGCTTCGACGGATCTCGGCAGGTGCCCATCGAGCACCAGCCCGAGCGGTATGGCTCGGTTCGACTC
Organism: Deltaproteobacteria bacterium; assembly: GCA_007693595.1. Taxonomy (GTDB): domain Bacteria; phylum Myxococcota_A; class UBA796; order UBA796; genus REDI01. Next base: position 110,256 of record REDI01000034.1, read on the forward strand.
TCGATGCTCGCGCCTCGCGATGGGGAGTATACCCTGATGCTCCGGGGTACGACCCAAGGAACGCATGGTAGCGAGGCGCGCTGGGGCGGGCATGTGGTGCTCACGCCCACGGTGGGGGAGCCCGAGTATGTGCCGATCCCCTTCGAGGGGCCGTTCGCGACCCTCGATTTAACGGACCTCCATGGCTACCAGCGCGCGGACGTCGTGGTGGGCGCCTGGACCCCCGAGCTCGGCCCCTTCTGGCGCACCGAGACCTTTCCCCTCCGCTACTGGCTGTCCTACGAAGCCCCTGATCCCGCCGATGCGCTGGCGGACGTGATCGAGCCCGAGAGCGTGCGCGCCCGTGGTTGTCAGAGCGCGGCGGGTTCGGTGCCGGGCTGGCTCGGGCTCGTCGCGTCCCTGCTGCTCTGGATACCCAGGCAGCGGCTCGCTGTCCGTGCCAACACGACAGAGGGCCGACGCCAAAACCAGTAGGAAGTACTGGGGGGGGACTGTGGATTGGCGCCGGCCCTGGCAAGTCGTGTCGGCCGTGCCGACAGGTGCGTGGAGTCTAACCGATCCCCCCAGCACTCGCCGCCCGGTGTATGAAAAACTTGACCATCCCGCCAAGAACTCAAGGCGCACTCGGGTTTTTTTTTGACTTGTTGCGTTTCGTCTCCCTCGGAACCGGGGCTTGGTCGGCCTGTGAGGGGTGGCGAGGTGGTGGGCGTGAGATACGACCGCCCGGCCTGTGGAGGACGTCATGAAGCTGGTCTCGGAGCTGCTCACCGAAGGCATTCGCGCTGCCGCCGTACAAGCGGGGCTTGTCGAACCGGACGCGGTCGCGGAGCCCTTCGTTCCGACCGCCGACCCCCGCCATGGGGACTACCAGTGTAACTGGGCGTTTCGGCTAGCCAAGATCGCGCGAAAGGCCCCCCGGGAGGTGGCGGCGATCCTGGTCGAGCGCCTCGGAGACAACCCGATGATCGCGCGGGTCGAGCTGGCGGGACCGGGCTTCGTTAATGTCTTTTTGAGCGATCCCTGGCTCGGGGAGAACCTCAGGGCTCGCTCCGTGGCGGCGGATCTCGGCGTGCCCCAGGTCGGGGCGGGCCGCACCATGGTGATCGACTACAGCTCCCCAAACATCGCCAAGCGCATGCACGTCGGCCACCTTCGATCCACGATCATCGGCGATGCGATCACCCGCATGTATCGCGTGCTTGGCTGGAAGGTCATCGCCGACAACCACATCGGGGACTGGGGAACGCAGTTTGGCAAGCTGATCGTGGCCTGGGAACGCTGGCGCGATGATGCGGCTTATGCCGAGGATCCGGTCGCGGAGCTCCAGCGCCTCTATCAGGCCTTTGGCGAAGCGGCTCAGGAGCAGCCGGACCTGATCGAGCGGGCGCGCGCCGAGACCGTCAAGCTCCAAGAAGGAGAGTCGAAGAGCCGCGCGCTCTGGCAAGAGTTCTGCCGGGTGTCTCTCGAGGAGTTCGATCGGGTCTATGAGCGGCTGGGCGTCTCTTTCGATGTGGTGCTGGGCGAGTCCTATTATCGGGACCGTCTCCAGCGCTTGGTCGACGACCTCCTCGAGCGGGGCATCGCGGTGCATGACCAAGGTGCGGTGATCGTGCCCTTCGACGCCTCTGACGGCAAGGGGCTGAGCAAGAACCCCCTGCTGATCCGGAAGTCCGACGGCGCCGCGCTCTACGGCACGACCGATCTGGCGACGGTCCTGCACCGCGTCGAGACCTGGGCGCCTGAGCGCGTCCTCTACGAGACCGATGTTCGGCAAGCGCTCCACTTTCGGCAGGTCTTCGCCGCGAGTCGCAAGCTGGGGGTCGAGGTCGAGTTCGTGCACATCGGCCATGGCATGCTCAAGCTCGACGGAGGCGTCGCCTCGACTCGCGCGGGAACGGTGCTCAACCTCGTCGACGTGCTCGATACGGCCGTCGCCCATGCCCGCACGGTGGTCGACCAGGCGAGCGCTCACCTCTCCGAGTCCGAGCGGGCCGAGATCGCCGAGGCGGTGGGGGTCGGCGCGGTGAAGATCACCGACCTCTCTCAGAACCCTTCGACCGACATCCACTTCGACTGGGAGCGCATGCTGGCGATCGAGGGTGACACGGCGCCGTACCTCCTCTATGCGAACGCGCGCTGCCACAGCATCTTTCGCAAGGCGGGCCTCGACATCGAGACCTTCGTGCCGGGCCTTCCCGATCTCACGCACGACACGGCGCGTGCGGTGGCCCTCCTCGTCGTGCGGACCCCCGAGGTCGTGATCGCCGCGACCGAAGCGGCCAAGCCGAACGTGCTGGCGACCCATGTCTTCGCGTTGGCTAGAGCGTTCGCAAGCTTCTACAGCGCTTGTCGGGTCCTCGATGAGGACCTGTCGGCCGAGGTTCGGTTGGGCCGTCTCAGCCTGGTCTATGCGGTCGCACGTTCGTTATCTCTTTGTCTCGATCTGCTCGGTCTCGTGCCTCTTCGGCGGATGTAGGTTAGGCTTCGGGGAACCTTCGGGCGGCCGCAGGGTCCGTTGGGAACGGTGAAGCATGGCGCCAGGCGCGGTCGACAAGTCCAGACAGCCCCCCAAGATCGAGCGTCTCGGGCGGTATCGCATCGTGCGCCCCTTATCGAAGGGGGGCATGGCGCTGGTCTACGAAGCGCGCCGCGAGTCCCTCGCGGGGGTGGCGCCCAGGGTGGCGGTCAAGCTGATCTTGCCCGAGCACGCCGACAGCGACACCTTTCGGGAGCTCTTCAAGAACGAAGCGCGCCTCGGTGCGAACATGCACCATCAGAACTTGGTTCAGATCCAAGACTTCGATCAGGTCGGCGAGCACTTCTTCCTCGTCATGGAGTACGTCGAGGGCATCACGCTAAGGCAGATCGTCTCGCTCTGCGTGCGGTCCGACCTCGAGATCCCCATCGGCGTCATCGCCGAGATCGGTCGGCAGGCCTGCGATGGCCTGCACTATGCGCACCAGGCCACCGATGAGCGCGGGGTGCACCTCGGCTTGGTCCACCGCGACGTCAAGCCCAGCAACCTGATGCTCAACCCTCACGGCGTCGTCAAGATCCTCGACTTCGGGATCTCCAAGGGAAACCTTCTCGCCGAGCGAACGGGGGCGGTTCGCGGAACGTGGGGCTACATGGCGCCCGAGCAGGCCTTTGGGCGCGAGATCGCCGCCAATGCCGATGTCTTTGGCCTCGCGACCATCCTCTACGAGATGGCCTCTCGCCAACCCTTGTTCCGCAAGAAGAAGCCTGACGAGATCAAACGCCTGCTCGACGATGACCACGCCGCCCGCATGGCGGCCACCTTGCCCGCCGCCTACGGCCCGCTCGTCGGCGTCCTCGTTCGTGCACTCCAGCGCGACCCTGCGGCTCGCTACGCCTCCGCGGCCGACTTTGGTCGTGCGCTCTCGTCCCTCCTGCCGGATCCGATCACGGCCCGCGACGAGGTGGTGCGCTTCTACAAGGTCATCGACGCCCTCGACCAGGGGCGACCCGTGCCTACCGGCGCCACCTCCAAGCCAGGGCGCATGTCTCTGCCCGGACCGGGGCTGGCCTCCTCCCCGAGTCATGGCTCCTTCGTCCCCTCGCATAAGCCCAAGAAGGGGTCGGACCTTCGCTGGCTCTGGGGGGCGGCAGCGCTCGTCATCCTGATGGCCCTCGCGATCGGCGGCGTGGTGATCGGCGCGAGCTTCTGGTCTCGGACCATGAACGCCTCCGAAGTCCTGACCCTCGACCTCGACGAGATCGAGGACCTCGAGGGGGAGTTCATCGTCCCCGATCCTGTGGTGACCGAGCGGATCGCCGAAGCGGCCAAGCCCGAGCCCGAACCGCCCCCCGCTGCCCGCCCCGCCCCCGCGCGGCCACCCCCTCGTACCGAGCGCCCAGCGCCGCGGACCAGGGTCCCCGCTCGTGTCGCGCCCGAGCCCGTCGTAGAGCCCGAACCCGAGCCCGAGCCTGTCGAGGCTCCTGTCGTGGTGCGGGTCGATCGCACGGAGCCGCCTCCACGGATCGTCGAGGTCGAAGAAGAGCCCGAGCCCGAGGCGGTGCCGCCTCCCCCCCCCGACCAGCCGGTGGCGAAGGGCGTAGGCAAGGTCACGATTTCGGCGCAGCCCTACGGCACCGAGTACGACATCTTCATCAATGGAAAGCTGGTCAATCGCCCAAGTCCCAGCTCGCCGCTGATCAACTACGAGCTCCCATCGGGGCAGCACTTCGTCACGATCTCGGTCGCGGGGGGGGCTCGCAAGCAGTTCACCGTCGATGTTGAGCCTGATCAGACCGTGCGCCGTGTGTGGGACTTCGAGCGCAACGCCTTCCGCCGGTGAGCCCCATGGATCCAAGCGGCGCCCTCTTCGTCGACGACGAGCCCGAGAACGTGCAGATCCTCGTCGACATCCTGAGCGATGTCGTGGACGGCCCGGTCATGATCGCGACCACGGTCACCGAGGCGGTCGAGCGCCTTCATGAGCACAACTTCCTCCTCGTGGTGATGGACGTCTTCATACCCCTCGGCGACCACCCCAACCGCGTCCTCGGGCCACGGGCGGCCCGCCTGCAAGACAAGGTCGACCACTTAGGGGGGCTCGTCCTCCTCGAAGAGATCGATCGGCTCGTGGACCGCCCTAAGGTGCTCGCCCATACGGCTTGCACCGATCACGCCTTGCTCGAGATCTTCAGCGGTCGCGTCGAGGCCCGGATCCCCAAGCCCGCCCCGATCGACACGGCGCTCCGCGACGTGCTGGAGGTCTTGCGTCGCTGAGCTGTGCGCGACCTTCTGGGGCGCTACAGGTGGTGCTCGGTCAGCAGATCTTCGAGGGACCACCAGACGACTCTTCCGCTCGCCTCGACGGTCAGGAGTTGTTCGCCGCTGGCGCTCCAGCGTGCGACCCTCACGGGGCTCACCGGCACCCTCGCGATGGGGCGTCGGTCGATGGCGTTCCAGATCAGCAGGCTGCCGAGTGGGTTGGAGCGGCCCGTCGTGAGCCATCGGCCGTCGGGGCTCAGGGAGGCACCCGGGCGGTCGGCCCCGGCTCCGGGCAGGTCGATCGGATCTCTGTCTGGCGCGATCAGGGCGCCGGTCACGTCGCAAGGCTCCGCGCAGGTCACCAGGGTACGCCCGGTCGATCGCTCGACGGCGGCGTCGGTGACGTAGCCGCAGCAGACGCGATCCGTGGTGCGGGGCTCGATCAGATCGAAGATCTCCCCGTTACCACTGACGCTGTGGCCCTCCTGCCCCGCCTTCCAGGCCGCGACGATCGGGGTCGGCGCGGGGGTCCGCTGCAGAGGGCCACCCTCGGTGTAGGACCACAGCCCGTCGGCACGCGCGAAGAGCAGCGCTCGCTGACTCGACCAGCCCACCCAAGAGGGTTGACCTCGGTTGATGAGCCGAGCGCGGCGCGGCTCCAGGTCGAGCAGCCAGGTTCGTCCCGGTCCGCGCACCAGGAGCTGCTCGCCGGTGGCGCTGAGTTCGCCTTGCCAGGCGGTGTCCCAGCCGCTCAGGGATAGCTGGGCCCGGTTGTCGACGAGCCGAACCGGCCATCGCTCCACCACCTCGCGGGTCTCGGGGTCGACCCGCACGATCCCGCTCATGATTCGGTCCAGGTCCATGAGCAGGAGCAGGACGGTGCCGTCCTTCGGATCGGGCCATGCCTCGACAGCGCTGTACCCGATGTCGATCCCCGCACCCCGACCGACCTCATCGAAAGTCGGGGCATAGCGCTGAAGAGACGTGGTCTGGATGGAGGAGAGGTTGCGCCAGCGATTCGCCTCGGCTTTCGAGAGGCGCAAGGGGCTGTCGGGAGCCAGGTCGTCGTAGGAGAGGCGCCATCGACCCTCGAACCACCGCACGACCCAGGTATCTTCAAAGCCGTCGGCGTAGCGCACGTGAACGACGGGGTCCCGAGCCGCGATGACCTCCGCACCGCGGAGGACGCGGTCCAAGTAGCTCGCCGCCTGGTTGCGCTGCTGGAGCAGACCGACCCAATCGCTCCCGTAGCGCTCGGCGGCGCGGGTGACGTCGAGCTCGACGCCTGGCACGAGTCGTGCGCGCAGCCGCCCTCGGCGCTGGACCTCGTCGAGCAGGTCCGTGACGAAGCGGACAGGCTCGGAGCACAGAGCGCAGGTGGTGAGGCTCAGCTCGCGGAGGCCCACGCCTCGATCGGTCGCGACGACCACGGCGCTCAAGGCGGGTGGGGGGCCGAGCAGCACGCGCTGGTAGTCGGGGCCCGAGAGGGTCGCGACGGGGCTCGCCGACTCGCGAAGTGCCCTCCCCACTGGGCGCTCCGGCCCCAGCGCGGAGAGCCAGCGCTCGGTCAGGGGGCGCTGGGGCCCGCTCGTCGCGACGGCTGGGGCCAGGCGTTGCGAGAGCCACTCCTCGTCGAGCTCGTCCTGCTCAAGCTGCTGGAGCAGGTCCTCGAGGAGCGCACGAGCCTGCGCTGCCGAAGGAGGGCTCGCCTGAGCGGAGGTCGGGCCGAGGAGGGCGAGCGCGATGGCGCGAACGATCAGCAGTCTTCGGACATCATGTAGGTGATGATGATGACGGAGCCCGGACCGGGGATCGCGCTCCGCGCGAAGCGGACGGCGTTGGCGTGGGCGTCGTAGTACCAGCCGTTGACAGGGTGCCGGGGGATCTCGACGCCATCGACCGTGACGGTGATGCCGCCGATGGTGATCGGCTCACGCTCGAGCTCGAAGGCGATGTGCAGGCCGGAGCTGCCATAGGCCATATGCGTGAGCACAGCGTCGAAGTCGTCTTCGCAGATAGACTGAAAGACCCCGCCGGTGGCCTCTTGCACCATGATGTATCGGCGGCCGGACTCGGCCATGACCGGGGGGAAGCCGCCGCTGGAGCAGCCGATCGCGCCAGGCGTGTCGTGCCAATCGCCGACGATCGCCGAGAAGCTGCTCTTGTCGGGATCACTCTTGTAGGCGTTGAACCAAGAGATAAAGTCGGGAGTCTCCATGCGGCTGTAGTCGTCTTCGTCGGACAGGATGATGACGGAGAGCGTGGCGTCGTCGCGGATCAAGCCGGCGTTGGGGCCGCTGATGAGCGGCTCGGTCAGCGCGGCGTAGGCGGCGTCGGTTCCACGCTCATCGGGGGAGCCAGAGGTGCCCAGGCTGGCAGCCTCGACGAAGAGATCGTACACGTCGGGGTCGTCTCCGGTCATGATCTTCTTGGGCCCGAGCAGATGTCCCGAGTGGGTGGGGTCATCCATGTCGGTCGAGGTGACGCCGATCTGGTAGTCGGCCCCGATGGCATGAAAGGCTTCGATGAAGCTACGAAAGCGAGAGCCGAGCTGATCCTGAAGGCCGCTCATCGAGCAGGAGTTGTCCACGATGAAGAGCACGTCGACCGAGTCGACCTCGGGTTGGACCCAGGCTTCTTCGTTGGTGCTGTAGTCGGCCCCGCTGCCCATCACGTCGACCGTGGCGGTGGGTCGGCGAGGATCGTTGCTGTCGATCTCGACTTGGACCTCGTAGTCTTGATAGGCGGGCGCCGTGAAGCCGACTTGGAACTCGAAGGAGCTGCCTGGGGCCAGGTCTTCGGGCTGGCCGTACAGGCTAAAGTGGCCCGCGCCTGCCCCCGCCAATCGGATCTCGTCGACCCGAAGCTCCATGTCGCCGATGTTGGTCACCTTGACGGAGCGCGGATCGGAGGGGCAGTCGACCTGTCTCCAGCCGAAGCTGAAGGACTCTGGATCGAGCTTAATCTCGGGCGCGGGGCCGTCGACGTGGCCGCCACCGTTCGTGTTGCCGGGGCGGTCGCCAGCGTTTTGTCCGGTCAGGCTGTAGTCGCTGCAGCCGACCGAGGCGACGAAGGAGAGGAGGGCGATGGATGCGGCACGCATGGGATTCTCCACGATCTCTCGACGAGGGTGTGGTCTAGCGACCCGGCAGTCTAACACAGGGGAGGGGTCTCCCGCACGAAGTGCCTGACGCGGAAGGTTAAGCTCGTGTCAGAGCGTGCGGGCACCCTCGACGATCGCCTGAACCACCGAGGGGTCCGCCAGCGTGCTCACATCGCCGAGCTTCTCGGGCTCGCCTTCGGCGACCTTGCGCAGGATGCGCCGCATCACCTTCCCCGAACGGGTCTTCGGCAGCCCTGGCACCACCTGGAAGAGATCGACCTTGGCGTGGGCACCGATCTGGGCGCGGCAGGTCTTGTTCATCGCGGCCTCCAGCTCCACGGACCCGGAGAAGCCAGGCTGGAGCACGACGTAGGCGTAGACCCCTTGCCCCTTGATCGGGTGGGGGAAGCCGACCACGGCCGCCTCGGCGACCTCTTCGACGCTGTTCAGGGCGGCCTCGAACTCGGCGGTGCCCATGCGGTGCCCGCTGACGTTGATCACGTCGTCGACACGGCCGGTGATCCAGTAGTAGCCGTCGTCATCGCGCCGGCAGCCGTCGCCGGTGAAGTAGCGGCCAGGAAAGAGCCCGAAGTAGGTCGAGACGTAGCGAGCGTGGTCGCCCCAGACGGTTCGCGCCATGCCGGGCCAGGGCATCTCGAGGCAGAGCCGCCCCTCGCCGGGGCCGTGGATCACCCGATCTCTCTCATCGAGCAGGACCGGCATCACGCCGGGCAGGGGCAGGGTGGCGCTGCCAGGCTTGGCAGCGATGGCTGGAGCGACGGGGGTGATCATGTGCCCGCCCGTCTCGGTCTGCCACCAGGTGTCGACCACCGCACACCGACCCTCGCCCACGGTGCGTGCGTACCACTTCCAGGCGTCGGGGTTGATGGGCTCGCCGACGGTGCCGAGCACGCGCAGACTGGATCGATCGTACTTCTCGACGAAGGCATCGCCCGCTGCGGCTAAGGCGCGGATCGCGGTGGGGGCGGTGTAGAGGATGTTGATCCGGTGACGTTCGACCATGTCCCAGTACCGGCCGGCGTCGGGGTAGAGGGGCGTGGACTCGAACATGAGGGTGGTGGCGCCGTTGCAGAGCGGTCCGTAGACGATGTAGCTGTGGCCCGTGATCCAGCCGACGTCGGCCACGCAGGCGTAGACGTCGCCCTCGCGCAGGTCGAAGACCGCCTCGTGGGTGAACGAAGTCCAGACCAGGTAGCCTGCGCAGGTGTGTACCACGCCCTTGGGACGGCCCGTGGAGCCCGACGTGTAGAGGATGAAGAGCGGATCTTCGGCGCCGACCGGCACGGCTTGGTGCGTCGCGGAAGCCTCGCCGACGGCCTCGTGCCACCAGACGTCCCGTCCCTCGGTCCAGTCGATCTCACCGCCGGTGCGGCGGAAGACCAGGACTTTTTCGACGCCTCGCTCGCCCTCGAGGGCGGCGTCTGTCACGGCTTTGAGGGGGACGGAGCGGCCTCCGCGCCGGCCTTCGTCTTGGGTGATGACGACCTGAGCGCCGCAGTCACGGATCCGGTCGCGCAGGGCCTCGGCGGAGAAGCCGCCGAAGACGACGGAGTGGATGGCGCCCAGGCGGGCGCAGGCGAGCATGGCGATGGCAGCCTCGGGCACCATGCCCATGTAGAGGATCACCCGCTCGCCCCGCTTGACGCCGAGCTCCTGTAGTGCGTTGGCGGTCCTGCAGACCTCGGCGTGCAGCTCGCGGTAGGTGATCCGGCGGATCTCGTTGGGCTCGTCTCCTTCCCACAGGATCGCGACCTTCTCGCCCCGGCTGTCGAGGTGGCGGTCCAGGCAGGACTCCGTGACGTTGAGGACGCCATCACCGAACCACGAGATCGGGCCCTCCTGAATGTCGTGGAAGCTGCCCTTCAGGCCCAGCGTCGGCTCGGTGTGCCACGCCAGTCGAACCTTGGCCTCATCGAGCCAGAAGCCGCTGGGGTTGGCGATGGCGCGGGCCGAGAGCTCTCGGTGCGTCGCGAGATCGGGGATCGGTCCTGAGGCACCGTGGCGGACGCGGTCGGGCACGGGAAAGCGGTCAGACATGGTAGGCTCCTTTCGATGCGGTAGGCGAGGCAGGATAGGCTACACGAGGCGGCGCTCCGGTGCAGCCCGCGGGGGAGCGGGGGGGCGGATCCGACCTCTCTTGACGACGAGGGGGGCCGGATCCTGCTAGGCTTGGCGCCCACAGTAGGATGCGGGCGGGAGGCCATGGCGCAAGGCATTGTCACGAGTACCCTCGAGCGCTGGGCGGGGCACCGTCACCGCAACGCCGGGATCCGCTTGGCGCTCTGGGTGCTCGGGGGGGTGGCGTTGCTCGGTGCGCTGGCGGTGGTGAGCGCGCTCTTCCTGCCTGAGCTTCGTTTCGTCCCTATTCTATGCGGCTTTCTCGCGCTCGCCACGGTGGTGGCCGGGGCGGTCCTGCGCGCGCCGCGCCCCGAGCTGGCGGATCTCTCGATCGAGCTCGACCGCTCGGCCCAGACCCATGGCTTGCTTCGGACGGCGGTCGACGTCGAGGCGAACCGAGCGGTCGGGGGCGAGGTGGAGCGTGCCGCGGTCCTTCGACGCGCCTCGGTCGCCCTCCCGCAGCTCGAGCCACTGGGGCGTCCAGCCCTCGATCTACCCCTCCCCCCCTTCGCCGCGCTCGGTCTCGCTGCGGTGGTGATCGCCGGTGCGCTGGCCATAGCGGTCGTGGGCCCTCTGCCCAATCCCGGGCCCGGTCGCGATCTCCCCGAGGTCAGCGCCGGCTTCTCTCCCGAGGTCCGCCACGAGCTGGAGCGTGCGGTGGCGCAGCTCGATGCCCTCAGCGAAGAGCCGGGCCTGGATCCCAACGCCAGGGCCGCGATCTTGGCGGCCCACGATTCGGCCCGCGCCGCCCTCATCCAGCAAGACGATGCGCAGGTCGCGGCGGGCGAGCTCGATCGCGCGCGCTCGGCCCTGCATCGGCTGGAGCGGGGTGCCATCTACAGCGATAAGGCCTTGGCGGCGGCTCGTTCCTCCCATGTGGCGCGGGGGCTCGACAAGGCGCTCGCGCAGGGTGACTCGGCGAGCGCCCGACGGCTAGCCGAAGAGGTCTTGCGGCGGGTTGAGAGCGAGCGAAGCGAGGGGGAGCTGCGGCGCCTGGGGCGCGAGTTGGCCGAAGGCGAGGCCTCCCAGAGCAGCGCGGCCGACGCCAAAAAACGCGCGGGGCAGCAGCTCGCTGGGGGCGATCGGAGCGGCACCCTCTCGGCGCTCTCCGATCTGATGGCCGCGCTTGGCGAGCCGACCTTGTACGAGCCGCGTCCGAAGGCCCTCGACCAGGCCTCCGACGCCGTCGACAAGGCCCGTCAGCAGGCGGTCGAGCAGCTCGAGCGCGCCGAGGGCGCCTCGGATCCTGACGCCGAGGGGCGCGGCGCAGGGCGCGAGAAGCCGGGTGCGGACGGCCCGGCGGTGGCCGAGGGCGAGGGCGAGGCCCCTAGCCCGGTCGACCTTCCCTCCGAGGGAGGGGAGCCCGACGCGGGGCCTCTCGATCCCGACGAGGCGCTGCGTGAGGGTCAGGGACTCGCCCCGCAGGAGCCCTCGGTCGCCGCAGAGTCCGGCGATGCCCCTCGCGAGGAGGGCGAGGGCGAGGCCGACCGAACGGCCGCCGGCGAGGGCGCTGCGAGCGCCGACACGCCGATGAGCGGTGACGGGGGCGCGGGCGAGGGGGCGCCGGCAGGCGAGGCGGGTGAGGCGGGCGAAGGTCGTGGCGCCCCTTCAGGCTCCCAGGTCTCCACTTCGACCGAGACCCCAGGGGAAGGGGCAGGGCAGGGCGAGGGCACGGGCGCCTCCCTCGACGGGCCCTTCGCCGAGGTCGAGCCCGACGCGGTCCCAGCGGACTGGGTTCGGGCTCAGTGGACCGGGGCCCCGGACGCCATGGGAGACCTGGTCCGATCCGCCGAGGCCCAGGGGCGCTCCACGATGTCGTGGGGCCAGGTCCACCAGCGCTACCAGACCATCGCCGAGGCCGCGACCCGACGCGGGTCCGTCCCCCTGACCCGGCGCAACTATATCCAGCAGTACTTCGAGGCGATCCGCCCCGAACCCTCCACGGAGCAGCCATGAACCCCTCCGACGCCCCTCCCCAAGATCGCATCGACGAGGCGATGAGCGCGATCTCGATCCTCACCGGCGAGATCCAACGCGCCATCATCGGGCAGAAGGAGCTCGTCCGCGGCGTGATCACGGGCCTGCTGTGCAATGGCAACCTGCTGCTCGAGGGGGAGCCCGGCCTCGGCAAGACCCTCCTCGTCAAGGTGCTCGCCGAGGCGGTCCAGCTCCAGTTCTCGCGCATCCAGTTCACCCCGGACCTGATGCCGGCCGACATCACGGGGACCCAGTCCCTCCTCGAAGACGCCAGCGGTCGCGGCCAGCTCGTCTTTCAGCCGGGGCCTATCTTCTCGAACATCGTGCTCGCCGACGAGATCAACAGGGCCACCCCCAAGACCCAGTCGGCGCTGCTCGAGGCCATGCAAGAGAAGGCGGTGACCGTTGCGGGCGATCGACTGGCCCTCGATGAGCCCTTCGTGGTCATCGCCACGCAGAACCCGATCGAGATGGAGGGCACCTACCCCTTACCCGAGGCCCAGCTCGATCGCTTCCTGCTCAAGCTCACCGTGCCGTACCCCTCTTTCGAGGTTCTAAAGCGGATCGGGATGCAGACAACCGGCACGCGGCAGGTCCACATCCGCCCCGTCATGCAGAGGTCCACCCTGCTCGGGCTCCAACGCCTCGTGCGCGAGGTCGTGGTGGCGTCGAACGTGGCCGATCTGGCGGCCCGGCTCGTGCTCGCGACCCACCCCCATCACCACGAAGCCCCGTCGATCGTCAAGCGCTTCGTCCGCTATGGCGCGAGCCCGCGCGCGATGCAGGCCATGCTGCTGGCCGGCCGGGCTGAGGCCCTGATGTCGGGCCGTCCCTGGGTGGACGAGGCGGATCTGCGCGCGGTGGCCCTCGCGGTCCTTCAGCATCGGATCGGGCTGGCTTTCGAGGCGGAGCTCGAGGGAGTGGGTCCCAAACAGGTCGTGCAGACGGTGCTCGAGAGCATCTCGACGGCCGGGCCGGCGCGGGTGGCGGCGCGGTGAAGGTCGACCGTGTCCTTCTCACCCAGCTCGGGGGGGCTCGACTCGCGATCCCCGGCCTCGCCGTGGGGCGCCAGGCGGGCGATCGCCGGTCCCCCTATCGAGGGCGGGGCATGGAGTTCGCCGATCATCGCCCCTACCGTGCGGGCGATGACCTGCGCCTGGTCGACTGGAGCGCCTACCGGCGCTTGCGGACCGTGCTCGTGCGGCTCTTCCATGAGGATCGCAACCTGCGCGCCGGACTCTGCGTGGACTGCAGCGCCTCGATGGAGATCGGAGATCCGCCCAAGGCGGATCACGCGGCGACCCTGGCCGCGGTGCTCTCGATGCTGGGCCTTCAAGCTCGCGACGAGGTGAGGCTGGTCCTCGCTGGGGCCGCTGGCGCTCGCGTGAGCCTGCGCGGCTACCAGGCAGGGTCCTTCCCCTCCTTTCTCGATGCTCTTGAACAGGCGAGCCCTGAGGGCAGCCCCGATCTGGTGCGTGCGCTGCGAAGCCTGACCGACAAGGGTCGGGTGGATCGCAGCGTGCTGCTCTCGGACATGCTGTTCGAGCCCGACGAGCGCCATGCGGTGCTCCGGGCCTTGGCGTCGAGCGGTCGGCACCCAGTCTTGCTCCACGTGCTCGACCGGAGCGAGCTGGAGCCCGATCTCTCCCAAGGGCTTGAGGCGATCGACGTCGAGACGGGCGAGGAGGTCCGGGTCGGCGATGATCCGGCCTCGCTCAAGGCCTATCGGAGAGCACTCAGCGACTTCCTCTATGCACTCCGTACCCGATGTGTCGGGTTGAACATCCACTATGTACCTGCTTTTACCACGGTCCCCCTGCGCGAGATCGTCCTCGATAGCGTGCGTCAGGGGCGGCTCGTGCGCAGCGTCCGGGGGGGAGCGGGATGAGTCTCGCCGCGCCGCTCTTCCTGCTGCTGAGCGTGCTCGCGCTGCCCCTCGCCGCGGCCTTCCTGGTTCGGCGCCGAGCCCCTAGGCGTCGAGTCAGCAGCGTGATCCTGCTAAAGGCGGCGGCGGCTCGCGCCAGCGCGCGACGGTTGCTCCCCAAGCTACGGGAGCCCCTGGCCCTGATCTTGAGTCTGCTCGCCCTGCTGGCGCTCGTGGTGAGCTTGGCGGGGCTCTCCTGTGGCGAGGGGCCTACCGGCCGGGTGGTCGTGGTGGTCGAGAGCTCGGCACGCATGGCTCGAGGCGAGGCCGAAGCTCGGTTCGCGCGAGCCAGGGAGCGGGTCGCCCAGCGGGTCGAGAACCTGCCCCGCTCCACCGAGGTCGCAGTGATCGAGGCCGCCGATCGTGCTGAGGTCCGTCGCGGACTCTCGAGCGATCGGGGTGCGGCGATCCAAGCGATCCGGTCGGTCACGCCCCAGGGCAGGGGAGGAGGACTGGGCGCTGCCCTGGACCTCGCCCACGCCTTGTGCCGCGACCCGGAGCGCGACGCCGTGTTCGTGCTGGCCGATGGTGCCCTGAGCCACGAGCTTCCTCGGTGTGCCTCCGAGGTTCAGGCCCTCGGGGGGAGCGGCGAGAACGTGGGCATCGCCGAGCTGACGGCGCGCCGGGGTGACGGGCTGGGCCTGCTAGAGGTCCAGGTCGGGATCGCTGCGGACCACGCGCGGGTGGTCGATCTCGCCCTGCGCGTCGATGGTCGCTTGGCCGACACCGCCCGCGTCGAGACCCGCGAGGGGCAGACCGTCTGGTCCTTGCGTCGTCTCGACGTCGATGGGGAACGGATCGAGGTCTCGCTCGTCGATCACCGTGACGCGAACCCCGTCGATGATCGCGCCACCGTCCAGCTTCCCCGCCGCGAGCCCCTCGTGGTGGGCCTGATCACGGACCGCCCAGAGGGCTTCCTGGCGAAGGCCTTGCGCCTCCACCCGGGCGTCGAGGTGCGGCTGGTGGATGCCGAGGCGGCTCCTACGCTCGAGGGGCTGGCTCTAGGGGTGGTCGAGGTGCCGGCCGATCTCCCCGAGGCACCCCATTGGATCGCCTTCGGCGAGGGAGCGGCCACCTCGCTCGGCCTCACCGTCGGCGACTCGGTGGAGCGGCCCCAAGTGATCCGGTGGGCCTTCGACGACCCACGATTTGCCTTCGTAGACCTGGACGAGGTGCAGATCACGAGCGCTACCCTGATCGTGGCACCGCCGGGCGGTGAGATCCTGGTCGAGGCCGAGGCTGGCCCGTTGATGGTGTCGGGCGCTCGCGGTGAGGGGCGGGTCACCGCCTTGGGCTTTCGGCCCTCGCAGACCGATCTGGCGCTGCGGGTCGACTTTCTGCACCTGCTCGCCAACCTCATCGACGCCGCGGCTCCTTCGGGAGCTCAGGTCGCCACGTCGAGCGCAGTGGGGGCACCCGACGTGCTGCCTCCAATGGAGCCTGCTCAGACCACCCTCACGTCGCAGGTCGCGGCGGGTGGCCCCTCGCTCGTCGAGGTCCTGGTGGCCTTGGGCCTGCTCGCGCTGCTCCTTGAGACGGTGCTGAGTGCAGCGGCGGGTCACTGGCGCAGGAGGCGCGCATGAGCTTCGTGGCCCCCTGGATCTTGCTCGCGCTCGCCTTGGTGGTCGCCTCGGTCGCCTTCGACGCTTGGCGGCCCTGGCGCTGCCATGGGGCGCTCAAGGGGGCGGCTATCCTCGTCCGAGGGCTCCTCCTATGCGCCCTCGTACTCGCCCTGGCCGGTCCCACCGTCGAGCAGCCCGGAGAGGCCCCCCTGCACGTCTTCGTGCTCGATCGATCGGCCTCCATCGATGAGGAGCGCCTCGACCTGGCGATGGAGCGGATCGAGGCCCTGGCCCATTCCGTGCCCTCGGGCCATCGCCGCGCCCTGGTCCTGGCCGACGGCGCCGCCGTCCTCGCCGTGCAGCCGGACGAGCCGTGGTCGCTCGAACGACCGGAGCGCTCCGAGGCGGCGATGGGTACGGATCTGGCCGGAGCGGTCGGGCTTTCCCTGTCGATCATCGATCCCAGCGCCGGGGGGCGGGTGGTGGTGGTCACCGACGGGGGCGACACCCACGGAGGTCTCGACCGCGCCGCGCGTGAGGCGCGGGACCTGGGGATCGCCCTCGACGCGGTCCCGATCCCCGCGCCCCCCGAGAAGCCTGGGATCCTATCTTTCGAGCTGGAGCGCGACGTGGTGCGGGCCGGCGAGACCCTCGACGCCAGCTTGGTCCTCCGAGGTGGATCGATCGACGGCGCTCGGCTCGAGCTCCTCCTCGACGGCGAGCCCATCCTCGACGAAGACACCGCCCTCCCTCCAGAGGGTGTCGCGCGTCGTCGCCTGGCCCATCCCCTGCCCGCCGACGTGGAACCGGGTCCGCGGACCCTCACGGCGCGCCTGGCGATCGAGGGCCGGCGCGTCCAGGAGCGCACCATCGGCCTGACCGTGGGGCCGCCGCCGGTCGCGCTCCTCGTCGCCGAGCGCGAGCGCGAGCACTCCGGGATCGCGGCGGTGTTGCTCAGCCAGGGCTTTGAGGTTCGCCACCTCACGCCGGGAGCCACCACGGCCGACCAGCTCCCCGAGGTCGATCTGGTGGTGATCGGCGATGTGCCTGCCGCGATCTCATCCAGCGGCGTCACCCCCCTCAGCGAGTCCTTCCTCTCCGCCTTGCGCCGCTGGGTCTCAGCGGGGGGGGGCCTCATCACCCTCGGCGGTGATCAGACCTACGAGCTGGGCGGTTGGGGGGCGAGCCCGATCGCCCGAGCGCTCCCGCTCGATCTCGCCCCGGAGGCCGAGGACGTCGAGCCGGCGATCACGGTGGTTCACGTCATCGACAACTCCGCGAGCATGGGGGACTGGAGCGGGCAGCAACGGAAGATGGCGCTGGCGAACGAGGCGACCGTGGCCTCGATGCGGCTCCTTCGTGCTCGCGACCAGATCGAGGTGATGGCCGTCAACACCGAGGTCCATCGGGTCCTGCCGCTCCAGCCCGCGACGGACCCCACCCGGATGGCGGCGATGATCCGCAGCATCAAGCCGCGCGGGGGCGGGATCTACGTTTATACCTCGCTCATCGCCGCCGAGCAGACCCTCGCCCGATCCGAGACGCCCCTCAAGCACATCATCCTCTACTCCGACGCCCAAGACGCCGAAGAGAAGGTCAAGGGGATGGAGTTTGGCTGGGGCCCCGGCCCGAACTCCTACCAAGTGGCGGAGCGGCTGGTCCGCAAGGGCGTGACCCTCTCCGTCATCGCGCTCGGCGACCCTCGCGATCAGGACGTGCCCTTCCTGCGCCAGCTCGCCGAGATCGGGGGCGGTCGCTTCCACATCACCCGCGAGGCCGAAGAGCTGCGGGCGCTATACCTCGAAGAGACGCGTCAGATCGTGCGGAGCGTGGTCAAGGACGGCGCGATCTACGTCAAGGCAAGAGACCCTCATCCTGCCCTCGAGGGGGTGCGAATCGGCTCGGCCCCCCCTTTCCTCGGCTATGTCGAGGTACGCGCTCGGGCCACCGCCACGGTCCCCCTGGTCGCCGCAGGTCAGAAGCCGATCCTCGCGAGCTGGCAGTATGGGCTCGGTCACGTCGCCTCGTTGTCCACCGATCTGGGGCCGCGATGGGGAAGGCGCTGGCTTGGCTTCGATGACTATCATCGCTTCGTCGCCCAGCTCGCCCGCTGGGCCCTTCGACCGCCGGTCGCTCGCGGCGCCGCCCTCGAGGTCCACCCCCATGTCCGCGGCATGAAGATCGAGGTGCAGCGCCTCGGCCCCGACGGGCTCGCCTTGGCCGAGGGGGGGATCTCCGCGCGGCTGCTCGGCCCGAAGTCGCGCCCCTTGGAGCTCCGGCCGATCGAGCCGGGACGCTGGATCGGGATCGCCGAGGTCGAGCCTGGATCGTCCCACGAGATCGCCATCGACAGCGAGGAGGGAGAGATCGCGCGCCAAGCGGTCGTCGCCCCGCCTCCGCTCGAGCTCGACCGCACCACGGGCCAAGGCGCGACCCAGCTCGCTCAGACCTCGGGGGGCCGACTGGATCCTGAGGCGGTAGGAGAGCCTTCGGCCGCACAGGGCCAGCCCAGACCTATCGGGTGGATCTTCGCGCTGATCGCCACTCTGCTGCTCCCGCTCGACGCTTGGCTGCGACGCCCTGCACGCCGGCCCTAATCAGTAGGCGGAGCCGCCGGCGGGGATCTCGGCGCCCGCGCTCATCCAGACGGTCTTGACCTCGCACAGCTTGGCGAAGGCGTCGGGGCCGCTCGGCACGCTCGCGCCCGCGAACCGGATCATGCGTCGGAGCACCTGCGCCCCCTCGCGCTGGGCCTCGGCCCACTGCTCGTCGCTGACTGCCCCGCCGGAGACGACGATGGCGTCGATGTCGTCATGGATGTTCGCCACCGGCAGCAGCTCGACGATATCGCCGGTGAGCACGTTGATGGCGCCACCTGGTAGATCGCTCGTGTGCAGGGCCTCGGTGTAGGCCACGGCCAACTCGGCGAGATCCAGGGGCACGATCAGGGTGCCGGTGTTGCCCATGACGAGGATCTGGCAGGTCGCCTCGACCAGGCCGAGCAGCCCATCGCGGGGGTCGGGGAAGGAGACCACCACGCCCATCGGCCGGACCATGGAGTAGTTGACGTAGGCCGAGGCGACGGGGTTGAGCGTGGACAGGGTGGCACTGATCTTGTCGGCCCAGCCGGCGTGGTGTACCACGCGGTCGATGGCCTGCTCCGCCAGGGCGGGCTCGATAGGTAGAGCCGAGGCCCGTCCCTCGAGCATCTCGGCGAGTCGATAGAGGATCTGGCCCCGGTTGTAGGCGGTGCGACCGGCCCATCCCCCAAGGGAGGAGCGGTTGTTCCCGACCGCGTCGCGGAGGTCCTTGCGGCTGGCTCGACAGACGTTCATGAGGGTCCCATCGCTGGCGGTAGTAGGGAGCACCCGGCCGGACTCGGATCGAATGAACTTCCCGCCGAGGTACATCTTGAGGGTCTTTTGGACGGCGAGGCGCATCAGGCCTCCAGGCGCAGGTAGGGGTGGAGCCCGTGGACGCCGCCCTCGCGGCCGAAGCCAGAGTGGCGGACGCCCCCGAAGGGCGAGGAGGGATCGAAGAGGTTGTAGCCGTTGGCCCACACGACCCCCGCGTTGAGGGCGTGGGCCGTCTCGAACAGGCGACTGGTCTTCTCAGACCAGACACCGCAAGCCAGGCCGTACTCGGAGTCGTTCGCCTTCTTTACCGCTTCTTCGGGGGTACGGAAGGTGAGCACCGAGAGCACAGGGCCGAAGATCTCTTCGCGCACGACGCGGTCGGTCTGCGAGACGCCGATCAGCAGGGTCGGCTTGACCCAGTAGCCTTCAGCAGGGGGGTCGTTCGCACAGCCCTGCCAGACCTCCGCGGCTTCGGAGGCGCCGATCTCGAGGTAGCGGTTGACGGTGTCGAGCTGTTTTTTGCTGTTGATCGCGCCGATGTCGGTGTTCTTGTCGAGGGGGGCGCCGATGCGGAGCGCCTGCACCCGCAGCTTGAGCTTCTCGAGCACCTCCTCGGCGATGGACTCTTCGACCAGCAAGCGGCTACCCGCGCAGCAGACGTGGCCCTGGTTGAAGAAGATGCCGTTGATGATGCCTTCGACTGCCTGGTCGATCGCGGCGTCGGCGTAGATGATTTGCGCCCCTTTGCCGCCGAGCTCCATGGTGGCGCTCTTGCCGGATCCCGCGATGCTTCGCATGATCGCACGCCCCACGGGCGTGGAGCCGGTGAAGGCGACCTTGTCGACATCGGGGTGTCCGAGCACGGCCGCGCCAGTCTGGCCGAAGCCGTTGACGAAGTTGATCACGCCGGGGGGCAGGTCGACCTCGAGGAGGATGTCGGCGAGCAGGGCGGCGGTGAGGGGGGTGGTCTCGGAGGGCTTGAGAACGCAGGTGTTTCCGGCGGCCAGCGCGGGGGCGAGCTTCCAAGAGGCCATCAGCAGCGGGAAGTTCCACGGGATGACCTGCCCGCAGACCCCGACGGGGCGCCCCTTGCGGCCGGCAAGGGCATAGTCGAGCTTGTCGGCCCAGCCCGCGTAGTAGAAGAAGTGGTGGGCGGCGGTGGGGATATCGAAGTCACGGGTCTCGCGGATGGGCTTGCCGTTGTCGCGGGTCTCAGCCGCAGCGAGCTCCCGTCCGCGCTCCTGCATGCGACGCGCGATCCGGTAGAGGTACTTGCCCCGTTCCAGACCGCTCATTTTGCCCCACGGACCTTGCAGGGCGGCCCGAGCCGCCTTGACCGCCCGATCGACCTCGGACTCGTTCGCGGTCGAGACGGTGTTGAGCACCTTGCCGGTCGACGGATCGAGGTTGTCGTAGCGATCCTCTTCGCGGCCGGGGACCTTCTGGCCTCCGATGAAGTGGCCAATGTGTTCGGGGACCCCGACCGGGCAGCTCTCGGGGGAGGGGGCCAAGTCGAGGGCGCCTGCGATCTTGAGTCGCGGGCGCTCTTGTTCGGTGGGGCTCATGGGGACTCCGGGTGCGCTGCGGGTTCAGGACTAGTCGACGCTGAAGCGCCGCGGGCTCTGGTAGTGGCCGTCTTCGCGACGGAGGATCTGGCGGAGGAGGTCGTTGGCGAGGCTGCTGGCACCGAAGCGGAACCAGTGCGGATCGAGCCAGTCGGAACCGAGGGTCTCGGCGACCAGCGCGAGATAGTGCAGGGCGAGCTTGGCGTCGCGGATGCCGCCGGCGGGCTTCATGCCGACCATCACGCCCGTGCGCAGATAGTGCTCGCGGATCGCTTCGAGCATGACCAGGGTGACGTCGAGGGTGGCGGCGGGTTTGATCTTTCCGGTCGAGGTCTTGATGAAGTCGCCACCAGCGTCGATGGCGATCCGGCTGGCGAGCGCGACGTTGTCGAGGGTCTGAAGCTCGCCGGTCTCGAGGATGACCTTGAGCCGGGCGGGGCCGCAGGCTTCTTTGGTGGCGGCGATCTCATCGTAGACCGCCTGGTGGTCCCCGCGCAGAAAGGCCCCGCGATCGATGACCATGTCGATCTCGTCGGCGCCGAGCTCGACCGTGCGCCTCACCTCGTCGAGCTTGAGGGGGAGGGGGGACTGGCCGGCGGGGAAGCTCGTCGCGACGGCGGCGATCTTGACCGGGCTCTCGGACCCCAAGGCGCTTCGCGCGACAGGGACCATGTTCGGGTAGACGCAGACCGCCGCAGTGGAGGGAAGGTCGGGTCGCTCAGGATGGGGGTGGCGGGCCTTGCTGCATAAGGATCGCACCTTGCCCGGGGTGTCCATGCCCTCGAGAGTCGTCAGGTCGATCATCGAGAGCGCCAGCCGAAGCAGGCGCTCCTTACTATCTTTCTTGATGCTGCGCTTGCGCACGCGGCCGGTGCGGACCGCGACCGTCGCGGCGTCGACTCGCACGCGCGGCCAGGAGGAAGGGGATGTCGTCATGGGGACCTCGGGTCAGGCGCAGAGCCTAGCAGGTCCGGCGGAGCAGGTGTAGCGGTGTCCGCGCGGGCGTTCCGAGGTCCGGTTCGTCGCCTCCTGGACTCGAGACCTGGCGGGGGGCCTGGCAAGGTGAGGAGGAAACCGAGATAGCATCGATCGGTAAGAGATCGGTTGGATGGCAGCGGAGGTGGTCTCCGGTAGCTCTGGGTGGGAATCCTCTCGTCGTCAGGAGGCGCCGTGCATCAGAGTTACCTTGTGATCCCCCTCGCAACCTTCTTGGGTCTTCTCCTTCCCGCGTGTGGCGGTTCCGAGGAGGAGTCGAGCGACGTCTCGTCCGAGTCGGACACGGACACCGACACCGACACCGACACGGACACCGACACGGACACCGACAC
>REDI01000027.1 GCA_007693595.1 Deltaproteobacteria bacterium
GCCAGGCTGGGATCGATCGACCCTGGGGCGGGGTCGGGGGGTGGGTTGAGACAGCATCCAAGCCCCGGGCGCCGCGGCGGTGAGGTGGCCCTCAAAGGAGACGCCTTCGCCCAAGGCGGCATCGAAGCCGTCGGGGTCCGAACCGCAGGTCCCACCGGGGTAGAAGGCCAGGAGGTCCCACAGGTCGCCGAGCGTGTAGCAAGGGCAGCCGAGATCGAGGTTGGAGCTTCCGGGAACCCACGCGATCCCCGACGGCGCGTGCCGCGAAGTGACCGTACCGTCCCCGAGCTGCCCGCGCCGGTTGTCGCCCCAGCACCGAAGCTCGCCGGAGCCGCTGACCGAGCAGGAGAAGGCTTCGCCGAGCGCGACGAGCGGGCCGTAGTGCGGACCGACCTCCTCCCACCAGAGGAAGGCATTCGCCTCATCCCACCAGGGCTCGGTGGACCCACCCATCCGGTCGCCGTGACCGAGCTGGCCAAAGGCGTTGTTGCCAACACAGTAGAGGTCCGCGTAGTCGTAATCGGCGACACAGGTATGCCTCGCCCCCAAATAATGCTTGGACAGGCCAGCAAAGGGATAGCTCCACCCCAACTCGAAGGGCTCGAGTTCCGCGTCGCTGAAGAACTCATCGGTGAGCTGGCCGTTGTCATTGGCGCCCCAGGCCGCACGGCCGCCATCATCGCCGACCAGGATGGTGCTGTCGCCCCCGGCGGAGATAAAGAGCGGGAAGACGAAGGGAGGAAGGTCCACGTTCGTGGGCACACCCCTGTCCTCGACATCGCCGAGACCGAGCTGACCGAGATCGTTGGCGCCCCAGCACAAGACGCCGTCAGCCTCGCTAAGCACGCACGTATGGTTGGCCCCAGCGGCGAACCCATCGACCCAGACTCCTGACAGCTCGGCGCGGGTCGGGGTGGGGATCGGGTGAACCTCGGTCCCCACGCCGCCCTGGCCGCGGTCGTTGGCGCCCCAGCAGTACACATCGGCGCCGGTGGACAGGCAAGTGTGGGCGTCGCCGGCCACCACCGTCGTCGGAGCACCCGACCACAGGATCGGGACCGGCACGGCGGAGGGCTCCGTCGAGCCGTTGCCGAGCTGGCCCTCGTCATTGGCCCCCCAGCAATAGACCTCTTCGTCACTTCCAAAAGTCGTCGCGCAGGTGTGATGGCCCCCGGCGACAACCTGTCTCCACGCATGCCCCCCTCTGACGAGCGTAGGATGCTGGCGGTCTTCGTGGGTGCCATCTCCGAGCTGACCATGGTCGTTGGCCCCCCAGCAATACAGATCGTAGTCGACCGAGATCGCGCAGGCGTGGTGGGCACCAGCCGCGAGCTGATAATCCACATCGTGACGCCAGACCGGCTCAGGATCGAGCACGTCAAGGTCTGGGCCGTCGGCGTCGCTGTCCGCGTCGGCGTCCGCGTCCGCGTCGCTGTCGGCGTCGCTGTCCGCGTCGGCGTCCGCGTCGGCGTCCGCGTCCGCGTCGCTGTCCGCGTCGGTGTCCGCGTCGGCGTCGCTGTCCGCGTCGGTGTCCGCGTCACCATCACCGCCGCCTCCGCCATCGCCGCCCTCCGCCGGGAGGACGAAGACGGGCTCAGAATAGACCACCGCACCCGAGAACATCTCCTCGACGAAAACCATGACCTCATCACCGACGGACGCAACGCCCTCTAGAGGGAACAGGGGGTCTGGGCCGAAACCGTACGGCGTGCCGTTGACATACCACTCGAAGTAGAGATCCCAACTCGCCTCCGAGGAGCCCTCAATGTCGACCTGGGCCTCGAGCACGTCCACGAGGGTCGGCTCGGAGGGGTGGATCGTGACCGAGCGAAGCTCAAAGGAGGACGGCACAGTCGCTAGCTCGCTCTCGACAGGCTCCCCGATAAAGTAGTTGTTGTAGGGGATCGCGCGGACCCTGACCGTAAAGTCAGAATAACTCTCTTCGACAAAATGCGAGAACAACTCAATCTCATACCATTCCGAGCTGGCTCCTTCGCTCTCCATTCGGACTTGGAGAAAGACCCAAGCATCGTCGGGCGAAAGGCCAGAGACTTCGATCTGCGACTCGAGATCATCTTCATGGCTCACCGTCGGGGGCAAGGTGACCGACGCCACCGAGGGCACCTCCGTCGGGATCTCGCTCGGCACAAGGTCCTGCCCCTCCATCACCGGCGTTGGCTCCGCGCGTAGGAACCGGGTTCCGTCGCCGACAGCCCCCGTGTGGTTCTGGCCCCAGCAGTACATCTCCCCATCGGTGGACAATCCGCAGGCCGTGTCCCCTGCACGCACCGACGCCCACGCGATCTCCCCCGCGACGCCGACCGGAGACACGGCGGGCTCCAGCGTTCCGTCACCGACCTGACCGAAAGCGTTGTCGCCCCAGCAGTACGCCTCGCCCTCGACCGTCACCGCGCACGTGTTGTTTCGAACCGCAGAGACCTCTGCCCACTCCTGTGTATCCGAGACGAGCTGGGGTTCTGCTTCCGATCCACCTTCGGCGCCGATGCCGAGCTGGCCAGAAGCGTTCGAGCCCCAGCAATACAGTGCCTTGGACGTGGCCTCGATGCCACAGACATGGCTCCTGCCGACCGAGAGCTGTGACCAGGCCCAGCCATGGAGTGGGGAGGGGGTGGGTCGCGACCCGCTCGGGGTGTTGCCCCAGCAATAGGCGAGACCTTCGGTCGTCATGCCGCAGGTAAAGAACTCACCCGTCTCCAAGGACACCAAGGGCTCCGCCATCTCGACTCGGACCGGCTCGTCCTGTGGCTCGAACGAGCCGAGACCCAACCAGGAACCCGGCCGGCCCCAGCAATACGGCTGCCCATCGGCGGCGAGCGCACAGGCCAGGTTCGTGGGCCCGACGCTCACCTGGGCCCAGAGCACGTCCTCGCGCAGGCGGTTCGGCCAGCGGGTGGTCAAGTATCCATGATACCCCATGGACTGGCCCCAGCAGTTCAGCGCCCCTTCGGTGGTCACGCCGCACGCCGAGGTCCCATCGCGGCTCAGGTGCGCCCACTCATGCAGGCCCCCTCCGACCAAGCTGGGGCGATCCTGCGCCTCGACGAACCCGTTGCCTTCTAGGCCACCCCAGCAGTAGGCCGACCCCGAAGCGGTGATGCCGCAGCTCGAAGACACGGACGTCCACGGCCCCTCAAGCCACGGATGGGCGCCTGACAAGGGCTCGGTGGAGGTGAGCTCGACCACCACAGCCTCGGGCTGGTCGCTACCATGCCCGTTCTGCCCCGAGCCGTTCTGCCCCCAACAGTAGGCTTCGCCCTCCGCGTCGACCGCGCAAGCCCCGCTGCCGTAAGCGCTGATCGAGGCGATCGTGTCGTCGAGGGGTCCACGCACCGGCTCTGCCGACGACACCGTGTCCCCGGAGCCAAGCTGGCCCGAGTTGTTCACGCCCCAACAACGCACGATGCCGTGATTCAGACCGCAGGTGAAGCGGATCCCCGCGCCTCCCCCAGACATGAGGTACTCGGCCTCGATGGCAACCGGGTAGGGTTCGGCCGTGCTCGACTCCGATTCGTAGCCCGGCCCAAAGACGACGCCCGACGTGTTCTGACCCCAGCAGAATAGCTGATCGCCCTCATGAGGGTCGCCGCTGACGGCACACGCGTGGCTCCCCCCAACCCAGAAGGGCCCCACGTTGCTCACGGAGTGGACAGGCTCCGGGGTTCCAGAGAACGTATAGCTGCCCGAGCCGCGCTGGCCTTGGCGCCCCTCGCCCCAGCAGTACAGATCCCCCTCCTCCGCTCGCGCACAGCTGGTGGAGCCGCCCGCTGCGACATCGGTCCAGCGGCCGCCCACCTCCGAGACCCGAACCGGCGACAGCTCTACGCCGCCGGTCGTGCCGGTGCCGATGGTCCCAACCGTGTTTCTTCCCCAACAGTAGAGGCTGCCGCTGCCCTGCGTGAGCGCACAGACATGCTGGCCCCCGATCGCGATCTGCTGCACCGGCTCACCGAGGTCGATCGCCACCGGCACAGCGCGATTCACGTCAGTCCCATCGCCCACATACTGCCCCCAACAGTAGGCGAAGCCCTCCTCGTCGGTCGCACAGGTGGTCTGCCCCCCGGCCGCCACCGAGGTCCAGTTCGGATCCCCGACGACCTTGGTGAACAGGTGGGTGCCCCCGAACTCGCCGTTGCCGAGCTCGCCGCTCGCGTTGGCGCCCCAGCAGTAGATCTCGCCTTCGACCGTAAGGCCACAAGCATAGCTCCCGCCCCGAGCCACGCTCGCCCAGGTGACCTCCTCGGGCTCGGGATCGGGATCGGGATCGGTCCCCACCGGCTCCCCTAGGATCCAGAACTCCGCCACCGGCTCCCCCAGATCGTCGGCATCGAAGGGGAGGAGGGTGAGCTCGACCGTGCTGCCCGCCCCCAGGAGAGAGGTATCGAACGAGACGGTGTGAACCCCGAGGTCCGTCTCGCCCTCTTCCGCGAGCGAGCCATCGACCCACCATGCATAGGCCAGCCCGACCGGCTCGTCGTCGTCATCGTGGACGGTGGCCATGGCCACGAGGACATCGCCGACGACCGGCTCTTCGGGGGTCACCGCGACAGAGTCCACCTCCGGTGGGGTGTTCTGCACGATCACGGGCTCGCTCTCGACCGGCAAACCGACAAGGAAGGCGTCGCGAGGGGTGACCTCGACCCATACGGTGTCCCCCTTGGCAAAATGGGTTTCGCTCAGCGTGGCGCCGTGGATGTCGAGACTCCAACCGTCCACGTACCACTCGTAGCTGAACTCGACGTCGAGGCCGCTGGGGTGGAACACCTCCCCAAGGGTAGCCACCAGCGTTGTGGTGGTGAAGACCACCGGAGGGCTGAGCTCGACCCAGCCGATACTCGGAGGCTCCCCCGGATCGGTGTCCGTGTCTGAATCGGTGTCCGTGTCTGAATCGGTGTCCGTGTCTGAATCGGTATCTACATCTCCGTCCGAGTCCTCATCTGGATCCGTGGGAACCGGGGGATCCTCACAGGCGGCGAGGGTGTACTCCATGCAGCCGTTGTAGTCCGCCTCCGTAATCTCTCGCGGTGTCGCAGGATCGAGGCCCTCCGCGACACAGGCACCGGAGCCGTCGGTCTCTTGGCAGCCTGCGGCGCAGAAGGCCTGGCCCGACTCGTCGTCCCATGCTGCCCATATCACCCCATAGTCTTCGGAGATCTCGCTGAAGAAGCCGGCCGCCGCCCCATACGCTTGGTCCCTGAAGAAGTGTTCCTCCCCGCCCCCCACCAGGCACGCCGACGACGAGGACCCAAAGGTGGAACGGGCGAAGGCGAGGTCCGCCAATGAGAAGCACGGGCAGGCATCACCGAAGTCAGGGGTTACACCGCAGCCCTCGTCGATCTCGCCGTCGCAGTTATTGTCGATGCCGTCACCGCAGATCTCGATGGCTCCCGGATGAATAGTGGGATCGGTGTCATCGCAGTCGTGATCTGGAGAACCTGGATCGTCGAAGTAGCCATCGCCGTCGACATCGGCCCGCACGGGGAGGGTCTCCTCGGGCTCGGTGCTCGTCTCGGGCTCCGTGTCGGTGTCTGACTCGGGATACCAGCTTGAACGGAAGGTGACCGAGCGACCCGCGACCCCCGCGCACACCTTACGACACCCATCGGCGGTCCAGAGCTCGGTAAAATGGGTGATCGCGTCGAGGTCGCCGATATCCGGGCTACCGAGACGATAGGCGTGACGCTCGATCGGCTCGGAAGGATCGGGCTCCGTCAATGCCGGGCTGCCGACCGGACCGTGCTGCAAGGTCGCGGTCAGGTGCCAGTCGCTCGTGGACGCCTCGACCAGGGCGCACATGCCCAACCGATCGTCTTCGACAGAGAAGTGCGCGGGAGCGAGCAGCTCGGAGGTGCCGGCTGAGCCCACGAGCACGTGCTCTCTCCAGACGAGCTCACGCTCTTCGTGAACGATGACCTCGATGTCGTCAATCCGAAGGCAGCCGATGCCGCTCTCGGACTCGGTGGTCACCGCGTAGTCGGAGAAGTGCTCGATCTCGGCCTTACAGGTCCACGCACCCGCCACATAGACCATGGTGCAATCGGTCTCGACCTGCCATGCCCCCGTCTCGGGGTCGCGCGAAGACACGGGGAGCCGGGTGCCCGGCGAGAGCACCTCGGAGAAGGCCGCAACGACCTGATCGCTAATGTGTAAGTCCACGCTGGCAGGCTTTCCCGGAGCGAGCTGGACCGGGGCCCCCGAGTCGTCGCTCAGACCGACGTGCATGGCGGCGACCGGGAAAGAGGGGATCAAGCGCCCATCGGCCGCCTGGGTGATCAGCAGGGGCTCCGGGAGGAGCTCGGTGGGCACCCGCTTGGGCTCGCCCTCAAAGAAGAGATCCCGCTCTACGTTGAGCGCCCGAGCGAGAATGTTGACCTTGCCCGCGTAGGGCGCGCCCGAGGCATCCACGAAGCTATCGGCTCGAAAGGAGGCCTTGCTGCCGGCAAGACCGACCGCCCCGCCCTGGGCAGCGTCGAGCTCCACCGACACGTCGACCTGCTGGAGCTGGAGATGAAAGCCCGTCTGCGCTCTGGAGGGGTCGAGCGACAGACTGCCCGGAATGTAGCCTGGTGCACGAGCGAAGACGCGAGGGGGCTCCCTCAGGCTCACCTCGCGGATCTCGACCCTATCGCCCCGGACCTCCGCGGCGCTGTCGCCGACGAGGACCGAGAGGCCCGCGATCTGGCGCCCCGCGCGATCCGTGACGCGCAGCACCGTGGAGAAGGTCGCGTCTGGGTCATTGGGGTCGAACGGGAGTCCACCCGGGCCATTCACGACCGAGTCGGTGGGGAGTCCTGACGACGAGGCGTCGGAGCTCGGTGGCTCCGAGTGCGCCGGCTCCGATGACACGGGGGCCGGATCCCGACCGCCGGGGCAGGCTGTCAACATCAATGCAAGGGGCATAACAACAGAACGACTCATAGCGTCACCTTTTCGGCCTGAACTCCAAGCGTCACTCGCCGACAGCTGCCCGACGATAAATGCTACCTGCTCTGCGCTCAAGCCCCCAAAAGAGGTAGGCGAGATCGAGGCCGTACCCCCGGCCGAGCGCATGGCCAGACCCAGCGCGACCCTTGTTGACGGGCTCGGGGCCTGACGTGGGCGAGTGGGCTTTGCCTCTTGCGGAGCGCTCAAGAGCGTGCGCCTCCTCCGAGAGAGTGTAGAGGCGGGCAGTCTTCGATCAGGCCTCGGTCCTCGCGGAGGGCTGTGACGGCTCGGTGGCCGGCTCGGTGGCCGGCTCGGTGGCCGGCTCGACGGAGAGCTCAGCCGCAGGCTCGCTGGGAGCCTCGTGCGCGACGCTGGCGGCCGGGTCGTCCTGCGGATTGTGGACAGTATTGGGCGCCATCTTGTAGTCTCGACACAACGGAACACGTTGTCTGGGCCCGCGACAGGCCCGCACCCCAGGAGTTCCCATCGCCGCGCTGACCTCCGACCCCGCGCTCCATGGCCGCGCACTCCTACAGCGCCGCCGCTGCAGCGCTTGCGCGGAGCAGATCCCCGCCTCCCTCGCGCTCCGCGGCGGTAGCTGTCCACATTGTGCCCGCGATGTGCATGACTCGGCGAGAATCGACAATCACTCCGTCGCCCACAACCTCCGGCGACGGTCGGCGCGTTGGAGATGGCCTATCTATGCGATCGCGGCCCTATCCCAGGGCGTCACCGGCATGATTCCCTTGGTCCCCGCGCTGTTGATGGCTTTGAGCCTCGCGCTTGCCCATTTTGTACTGATCAGGGAGCCTCTGGGCTGGTTGTCACCCATAAGGCGGATCGTCACGCGGTTGTCCTTCAAGCTCGTGATGGCCGTGGTGACGATGATCACGCTCCTCATCAACGTGCTCCTCCTACCGTTTCTTGGTATCAACACCGTCATCTCGATCGTGATAGGCTTCCTCGGTACCGCGATCTACGTCGAACTTGCCCTGTTCTGGATCGGCAACCGCCTGGAGCGCGAGGCGCACAGACCCGGCCTCGACCTCTGGGAGTGGGCGGTCCCCGTGACTGCACTCGGCGCGCTGATCGTCACGACCTTCGGGCTCGTCACCATCGCCGCCCTGGCATCGGCGTTGATTTGGTGGCTGCCCATCCCATCGATCGAGGACATTACCTCGTTTCTACTTCCGCCAAGCCAGGGGTCTCCATGATCCTCGCGGTCTTGTGGCTGGTGGCGCAGGTCATCTCGACGTCGGCGGTCGCCGCGTCCCGACCGGCGCTGACGTTCTTCCTCGTCCAGCTCGGCCTCGGGGGCGGGGTCCTGGTAGGATGGGTCGCCCTACCTCCCCTCGCGTCGTGGACCGTGTCGCTGCCGGCGCTCGTGCTGGGGGGCGTCGCGGCGTTCGTGGAGGTTCTCGCTACCCTTCAACCCGAACTCGACGAGATCTTCACCGAGACCAGGCTCACACGAATGGCCGGGGGATTGTCTGCGGCGGCCGTCGCCACATTGTTTGCAGCATCCGGGTTGCCGATCGAGGTCGACATCGACGTCGATGCCGCTCAGCTCGGCGCCGCCCTCGCCGTCGCCGAACGCTCAGGGCACCCCTGGTGGGTCCAGCTCCCGGTCATCGTGTTCGCCGTAGCCGTCAACCTGGGGCTGGGGCCTATCCGTGAGAAGCTGCAGGCCTTCGCCCATTCCTTGGGCGTATCGTGGTACGTCGCCGTGATGGAGACAGGTGGCGTCATCGGCATCCTGCTGCTCGTACCCTTCCTTCCTCCGCTGACGCTCGCCGTTGTCGTCCTCCTGTCCCTCGTATTCGGTGCCCTCGCACTGTCGGCGCGTCTTATCTCGGCGAGA
Organism: Deltaproteobacteria bacterium; assembly: GCA_007693595.1. GTDB lineage: Bacteria > Myxococcota_A > UBA796 > UBA796 > REDI01. Next base: position 8,804 of record REDI01000027.1, read on the forward strand.
ATCGACCGTCGTTCCCGGAGGCCGTGTCCGTCTTGTCGTCGGCCGATCCGCGTCGAGGCGGGGCGCTGCCCCGGCTGCCGGGCCGTGGTCTTCCCGTCGCGCTGGATCGGGCAGGCGTGGGCACCGTGGCGGACTCGTGGGCAGCCCCACGTCGACGACCTCCCGCTGTTGGAGCTCGACTTCGACGACCTCCCGCTGTTGGAGCTCGACCTCGACGACCTCCCGCTGTTGGAGCTCGACCTCGACGACCTCCCGCTGTTGGAGCTCGATTGACGCCCATAGGCTCGGTACAAGCCATGTCGTGTTGCTGCGAGCACGGAGAAAAGTTACCTTTCCCTTGGCTGGATGTCTTCCGTCCCCTTCCTGGCCGAGGATCCCTGTGAGACCAACCCTGCTCCTTTGTCTCTCGGGCCTCCTCCTCTCCGTGGGCTGCAGCTCGTCCGCGACCGAAGGGTCGAGCGATGAGCCCTCCAGCGATTCGGCGATCACGGAGAGCCAAGCCACCTCGAGCGATGGTAGCGAGTGTGCTGCGCCCGAGGACTGCGACAGCGGCGTCTGCGTTGAGGAGATCTGCGCCGAGCCGACCTGCGTAGACGAGGTCCGAAACGGTGACGAGACCGACGTGGACTGCGGAGGCTCGTGTCCGCCCTGCGACGACGGCAGCGACTGTGCTGCGCCCGAGGACTGCGACAGCGGCGTCTGCGTTGAGGAGATCTGCGCCGAGCCGACCTGCGTAGACGAGGTCCGAAACGGTGACGAGACCGACGTGGACTGCGGAGGCTCGTGTCCGCCCTGCGACGACGGCAGCGACTGTGCTGCGCCCGAGGACTGCGACAGCGGCGTCTGCGTTGAGGAGATCTGCGCCGAGCCGACCTGCGTAGACGAGGTCCGAAACGGTGACGAGACCGACGTGGACTGCGGAGGCTCGTGTCCGCCCTGCGACGACGGCCGTGAGTGCGGTGCGCCTGAGGACTGCGACGGCGGCATCTGCTTCGAGGAGTTCTGCGCTCGAGATTCCGACGGGGACGGAGTCATCGACGCCTACGATCTCTGCCCCGAGACGCCACCCAGCGCTACGGTCGATCCCGCGGGTTGCGTAGACGAGTGCGACGCGCAAGTCATCGGGGGAGACGCCTTCGCCCGGACGCTGCTGACCCAGATCGGCCTGAACTTGACCGGATCCTTCGGGAGCATTGGCCTCGCTCCCGTAGGCTACTCTCCCAGGTCAGACGGCTCGGGCGGCAGGGAGCTTGGGATGGTCGCCGACCCCCATCGGACCGGTTGGTTGGCCGGCGAGTTCCACGGCGACTTCCTCCTCGCCGGAACACCCGAAGAGGGTTGGGGCATCACCTGGGTCGATGGAGAAGGCAGGACCGGGAACGTGAACAACAACGCTTCGGGACTTATGTCCGAGGTCGTAGGCGCGATCATCAAGAGCGAGTGTGTGCCTGCGGGACTTGGACCGGGCGGGCGGGGCGGCGCTCGGATCGTCTGGAGAGGGACCTGGCGCAACGGCACGCCCCCTCACAGTCTCGAAGTTGAGCAAGAGGCGACCGTCCTTCATGAAGGGCTCTTCGTCCTCATGAACGTCACGCTCACCAACATCAGCGCGGCAGATCTGGAGATCTACTACATGCGCAACGTCGATCCGGACAACAACCAGACCATCGGCTGCGGCTTTGAGACCCTGAACACGATCGTCTCCCAACGCCCGCCGCTCGGCACGAGCGACCATGCGCTCGTGTCCGCCGAACAACCAGGGTCTCTCGGGCCGAACTGCGCGAGCTACATGGCCCTGGCCGCACGCGACGTGGAACCAGCAGTCGTCACCTACGGAGGTTTCGCAAACCGCGACGCCCGCGCCGTCTACGACGGTCTCGGCTTTACGCAGGAGGTGGGTGAGAGCCTCTCTGTTGATAACGCCATCTCGCTAGCGACGCGTCACGAACTGGCGGCTGGGGACAGCGTTCGCCTCTCCTATGTCTACCTCCTCTCGGAGAGCGCGATGGACGATGCGTGGGACGCTCTCGTTGAGAGCAGCGACGCGAGCGACTGACGTCTCCGTCGTACAGGCGCGCGCGGCGGTGCAAGGTCCAGACCTTAGGCTCTCAACGATCGGCTAGCCGACGGGCGCCAACGAGCGAGGCAAGCGCAGGCCTGATGCGGGGTGAGCGCCAAGCGGATCGATGGAACAATGGCGAGCTTCGACCGATCGAGCCACGGATAGGGATCGCTGGAGGTTTCCTAGGAACAGCATCATCCAACACCCCGAGAACCCTACCCCAAGCCGCAGCCGACCGCCACGACGGGCTCGCCTGACGATGCGCAGGCCCCACCACGCGCCCGCAGCACCCCGCGCAACCTCCCGAGAACCACGGTCCCCACGCACAGCGTGTCGAGCCCCGTCAGGGCCTCGTCGGGCCACTCTCCGCGCTGCCAGAACCGGCTGCTGCCCTGTTGGAGCTGTACGACCTAAACACTCCCGAACAGCTTAGCCAGCTCCGTGAAGCGGCGCCCCGTGCGGTGCTCGAGCTCTTGCAGGCAGGCGAGGGCCATCGCGCACATCAAGACGTGTGCTCGGATGCGGCGGGCCGCGCGGTGATGCATCGGCGGGTCTCTCTCGGATGGGACCTCCACCTCGGGTCGCCCACCGTCCTGCCGATGGACCCGTGCAAGGAGGTCGCAGGTGATCGTCTGGTCACTCCGGTTGCCAGCATATACCTGCGCCGACAGCAAGCGGCCGCCGCGTGTCCCGACCATCCCGATCACCACCTGCGGCTTGTCGGGGCGGTGATCCTTGGAGTGGCCGCGCATGCGCAGGGGGGGCTCGTTGACGACCTGCGGCCGAGGCATGGAGGGCGGCTCCCCGTCGCCATCCCACTCCTCGGCGAGGTTCGCGCGCTCGACGTCGTCGAGGTCGCTCTCGAAGTACCACGACGTGGGATCCAGCAGAAGGAGGCCGAGCTCATCGGCAGACAGTTGCCCGCTCACCCCCGTCTGAAGCGCGTCGAGCAGCTCCTCCTCGTGCGCCTCGAGCAGGCCGAGGGCGCGGTAGAAGTGGTGGACCTCCCGCGCCTCTGCTTCGGGGAACCAGGCGGAGTCCCGGAGCCAGTCGTTGCGCGCGCTTGGACTGTGGGTCCACGAGCCGGTTGCGCACCATGCCGAAGACGACACGCTCGAAGTCGAAGGCGATATCGTGCTTCCGAGCGATCCGCTTCAGGCTCTGGTGCAGATCGAGCGAACGCCAGGCCGCCTCGACCAGCACCCAAAGGCCGTACTCCCGAGACGCCAGCACCTTCAGCGTAGGCGCCTGCTTCCGCGTCTCCGCCACCACCTCGGTCACCGTGTCCTCGGTGCCGCCCTCCCGGGCGAGTCGCTTCTGCAGGTAGCGGTCGAACGCACCTCGGGCGGACCGTAGCATCTCGACGTCGAGGTCCTCCTCCACGCCCAGGCGTGCGAAGATGACTGGCTTCGCCCACTTCTTTCCCATCGGCCCCTCGACCCAGACGTTGTGCGCGAGGCTCACGTAACCGCGGTCTGTACCGTCCTTCAGCCGCTTCCTGTCGACCCGGATGTGCATCCGCTCCCGCCCCGTGCATGGACAGCCTGCAATGCCGACAAGGTATCCGCAAGGCGGTTCGATCCAGACTCAGTTTGGAACCTGGACCTCGATCCTGTGCCCGCGAGCCTCACTCTCGTAGAGGCGGGGCGCGTGGGGGTGTCGAACGCGGGCTCGGGGACCGTAGTCCAGTCAACTTCAGACCTCGGGGACCGTAGTCCAGTCAACTTCGGACCTCGGGGACCGTAGTCCGGTCAACTTCGGACCTCGGGGACCGTAGGCCGGTCAACTTCGGACCCCGAGGGCTCTGTTGGGTCGCTGGCCGAGACTTGAGAAGAGCGAAGGCGGATCTTCCGCCGGTGGCGGCGCTGGGGCACTTGCGCCCTCCGAAGTTCCCTCGACTACGGTGCCTTACCTCCGAAGTTGAGGCGACTACGGTGGGAGGCGTTACACGTCGATGGTCCTTGCCGGGCTCGATGGGCTGCTTCAACTCGGCCAGGATGGCCTCGCCGCCTCGCCCAACCCTTCGTGGAGGTCCAAGGTTGTCCGAGGGCTTGCAGGTCGGTTCTGCCAGCACTGATCGCGTCTACCCGCGTGGCACGCTCCGCGCTCAGGGCGTCGATACGAGCGCCTTCGCTTCGCCACGACATCGGCATCGAGCTGGGCGGCTCACTCGGTGTTGCTGTGCGGGGCTTCGGCGACCGAGGCTCGAGAAGGCGACTGTTTTTACCCGCCGTGGCTTGGGCTGGGTCCGCCAGACATCACACAAGCCCCGCTCCGCTCCCGATGACGGGTAGATGCTGAGCTCGCGAGCTGGACCCGCGTGGGGGCTGCTGCGCCAGCGGGCCGTCGATGGAGTGAGGGGGCTCCTGAACGTCAGATAGCCGAATGCCGGTGGACTCTCCCCGCTGCTCCGGAACGGTATCCAGAACGAGGTCTGAGCCTGATCCGATCGGGTGGACACCTGGGTGGACAGTAGTGGCACACTGAGGTCAGGACTCTTCGCTCCCAATCGGGGAGCGACGAGGAGGGCCCGGGGGGAGAGACGCCAGACTCCCACACGGTCGCGTTTAGGGGTTGCACCCGGCCGTGCGCAAAGGTACCCTTTGGAGGTACTTGGAGCGAATATAGACGATACGTCGTTTTTTCTCAGGTATGGCGTTGCCCGCTCGCTCGAACCTCTCCCACTGGGATCTCAGATGTCTCGCCCTACGAGCGATCGAGTCGCTCCTCGCGCCCCCATGCGACCGATCCTCGTCCTGGGCATCGGCATACTCAGTTTGGCTCTAGCCTGCAGGTCCGGCGATCCCGACTCGGAGCCTAGCGATACGACGCTCCCCGTTTGCGATGGCCAAGAAGGCTCCGAGTTCGCGGTTCGAGACGACGAGGTCGACGATATCGTCCTCCTCGATGAGGCAGGTGAAGTCATCGACGAGTCCCCGGCCTCCGTGCACATCGGAGACGCCTGCCAGGTGCCCGATGTTCTTGGTCAATGCCGGATCGGGGCGGTCCAGTGTACCTCGTCGGGTCTGAGCTGCGAGCAGGTCAACGTCCCCACCGCAGAAGCGCCGGGTTTCGACGGGATCGACCATCACTGCGACGGCTTTGACCGGTACCTCAACCAAGCTGGCGAGCCCCACGTGATCTACGTCCACACCGGCGCAGACTCTCCCACCCTCGCCCATGCCATCGCGCTGGCTGCCGAGTGCGAACTAGAGGTCGACGGCGAGCAGGTACCCTGTGACGTCTTCGTCGAGGGCTCCAACCTCTTAGCCTCCGACGAGACGGTGACCCTCGTCGAGGGGGTCCACGTCTACGGCCGCTTCGACCCCGACCAATGGGACCCCACCAACGGCGAGTTCAGGGCTCCATCCTATGATTCTTCGGCAGGCAATAGCCTGGTTCGCGTCTCGTCGACTCCGGGGTTGATAGCTGGAGGCATCCAGACAACCACGCCGATCTATGGCCTCTCCATCGAGACCCAAGATCTCACGGGACACGCAGGATGCGTACCTAACATCGGAGCGTTCGTCCATAGCTCTCCAGGCCTGCAGCTCAAGCAGATCGAGATCATCGCGGGGGGGGGCTCTCACGGCCTCGATGGGGTTGACGGAGAGACCCGCGACAGCGACGGCCAACACGGCGGCTACCTAGATGGGGGGGTGGCATCTGGGTTTGCCGCTGGAGGCCATGGCGGAAACGACGGAGGGGACTCCGGTGGGGGGGCGTGCCCCGGAGGCTCAGAGCTGTTCGGTCAAGATGGGGCCCCGTCCGCGACCCACGGCGGCGGTGGCGGAACCCCGCACTGTGACTGGACCACGGTAGGTCACTCTTTGGGGACAGCCGGGGCGGGAGGAGTGGCCGCCAACACGGCGTCTCCGGCCTCCCTTCCGAGGCTTCAGTTCACGAGCAACCGGATCGATCACCTCTGCTTTGCCTCCGAGGTGGAGGTCTTGGATACGGCAAACGGCGGGGGAGGAGGGGGATCCGGTGTCGTATATAAGCGGCGGGATCCTCCAATAGAAGACGACCCAAGAAACACGGCCTACCTCCGTGTGGGCGGCGGCGGCGGCGGATGGGCCGGAGGCGCCGGCACCGCCGGCCAGAGCGGTGGCTCTTCCATCGCCATGCTGCTCATCGACACCGAGGACTTGAACGCCGAATCGCTCGCCCTCCACGCTGGGCGAGGGGGCGACGCAGGCGCAGGTGGAGTCGGAGGCAACGGCACCTCCGGCGCGCTCCCCCAGACCATTGATTTTCTCGGTTCATCGGCGGTCGGCGGAGCCGGAGGCGACGGCGCCGGCGGTACGGGTGGCAACGGGGGCAACGGCGGCGCCTCGATCAGCCTGCTGCGCATCAACGCCACCGTCTGGGCGCCTCCAGAAGCTCTCCACGCCGCGGGTGGTGGCATAGGGGGACAAGGAGGCGCGCGAGGTTCACCCCCCGAGCCGTGGATCTTTGCCCCCGAAGGCTCCGAGGGTGGGCCAGGAAGGGACGGCCACGACGGACTCGACGGGTTCGTCTGCCATGAGTACGTCGTCAACACGGGCGGGGATCTCATCTCGGATCACCCGATCGACCCGGACCACTGTCTGGACTGATAGAGCATGGGCCCCATGCCGCTGGCGGACCCTCAACCGTGCAAGGCCCCACCAGATGGGGTACGCTTTTGTCGCGAGCCCGACGGCTCACATTTCCCCATCGGCCTCCAGAAGCGCTTGCGTTCAAAGGCTCTGGAACGTCGGCTGTCATAGGCTCTTGAATGCAGGCAATGTACGCAACGTGGTCCGGTCGAGTGGTCGGTATGGGGCTGCCACTGGTCGCGCTGGTCGCGTTCTCCACCACGTCCGGCTGCTCCCCTGAGCCCGCGCCAGAATCCGGTGTCCCCGTGGACACCGACGCGGACACCGACACAGACACAGACACCGACGCGGACACCGACACAGACACCGGCACAGACACCGACAGCGACACA
>REDI01000022.1 GCA_007693595.1 Deltaproteobacteria bacterium
GGTGAGGGGCTAGGGCTGGGGCTGGGGCTGGGGCTGGGGCTGGGGCTGGGGCTGGGGCTGGATGGGTACCGCAAGGGTAGCGCAGCTGGGCCGAGCCGTCCAATGCAGGGCTCAACGTCGGTCCGCGCTCACCTTGTTGACCGCCGCCTGAAGATCGAGGGTGGTGTTCTCCCAGGTGCGGCGGTTCTTGAGGGTGACAGTGCCCGCGCTCGCCTCGTCGGGACCGATCAGGGCGATCCAGGCATAGCCCCTTCGATCCGCGTGCTTGAGCTGGGCCTTGAGCCGCCCATCGCCAATATAGAGTTCGGTCTTGACCCCCGCGGCGCGAAACGCCGTGGCCGCGCGGGAGGCGGCGGGCGCGCTCCCGTCATCGAAGACCGTGATCAAGAGATCGGCGACCGGCCCCATGGAGCCGGCGTCCTCGCGAGCCTCGAGGAGGGTGATCAGTCGCTCGAGCCCTAGAGAGACCCCGACCGCAGGGAGCTCCCGCCCCGAGAGTCGACCGACCAGGCCGTCGTAGCGCCCGCCGCCAGCGACGCTGCCGACGCTGGGGTCATCGCCCGCGACCTCGAAGACCGGGCCGGTGTAGTAGTCCGCCCCCCGCGCGAGGCTCGGATCGAACCGCACGCGGCTTGGGTCGACCCCCATCGCCTCGGCGGCGGCGATCACGGTGCGGAGCGTGTCGACCCCCTCGAGACCGACCCCGGAGAGGACGTCTTGGAGCGTCTGGAGGAGGGCCTCGGTGGTGGGCGGCGCGGCGATGGCCGACCAGAGAGTGCCGAGCTTATCAGGCTCGAAGCCACGCTCGACGAGCTCTCGCTCGACCCCCTCGAGGCCGATCTTGTCGAGCTTGTCGAGGGCGATGAGGAAAGAGAGCTCCTCTTGGAGAGAAGAAGCGCCCGCCTCTCGCGCCAGCTCGGTGAGGATCCGGCGGTCATTGACCCGGATGGTGTAGTCCTCGAAGCCGAGCGCCCGGAGCGCCGCGTCCGCCACCGCGATGCACTCCGCGTCGGCGAGGGGGGAGCGAGAGCCCGCGATGTCGACATCGCACTGCCAGAACTCACGGAATCGACCCTTCTGGGGACGCTCCGCGCGCCAGACCGGCTGGATCTGCCAGCGCTTAAAGGGCAGGCGCAGGTCCGCGTTCATCGCCAAGACGCGGGCGAGCGGCACGGTCAGGTCGTATCGAAGCCCCAGATCACACTCGCCGGGCTTCGCGGACCGTCCACGCTTGTGGATCCGAAACATAAGTTTATCTGCTTCTTCACCATATTTTCCCGAGAGCGTCTCAATGCGCTCAAAGGCGGGGGTCTCGAGGGGCTCAAAGCCGAAGGACTCGAAGACCGCACGGATCGTATCGATGGCACGAAGCCGGACTTGCATCTGCTCCGGCAGAAAGTCACGGGTACCTTTGGGCAGGAAGACGCTCACCCTTCACCTCCAGGGGCGCACCGTAGCGCGTTTGTTCTCACCTTGGCGGACCGTAGGGCCGCGCGGCGAAGCGCGCCCTTCTCTCGCTGAGACGGAGCCCCGGTGGTCCCCATCTCACCGCGACCCCCAGACCGCTCGCTTCGCCTACTCCCGCGCACCAGGACGACCTCGCCGAGCGCGCCACCAAGAGCACACAAGGCAGGAGAGATCTCCACCGGGAGTTGGGGTTGAAGATCGGCGCCGTGCGCCTAGATGTGCTAATCATGCGCGCATCACCATCACGGTTGTGGTCACATCGCATAGTCTGAGACCGGGCGCCCGCCCGAGTTGGCCCACCCGACCGCCCCCAGGGAGGCACATTGAGCGAGAGCGAGTTCCACTACGTCCGTACCGCCGGCGCCGATGGGGGGGTCGACGCGGTCGACGGTCGCGCGATCGGAGTAGACCTCGAGTCCATCCTCAAGGACGGCCTGCCCCCCTTCAAGGTCGCCCTCGAGATCATTGCCTCACTCTGTGAGATTCTCGACATTGCCGACCAAGATGGCGAGGCGCATGGCGACGTGCACCCCCGCAATGTTTTCATCGACGATACCGGAGCGGTCTCCCTCGAGGGCTTCGGGCTCGAGCCCGGCGACTGCTGGGCCCCCGAAGGAGAGATCCTCGGCCCCATCACCGACCTCTACGGCCTCGGATACGCGGCGTACCGCCTCCTCGCCCCTCGCGACCTCGTGGACCTGCCCGACGACCCCGACGGACACGACGACGCAGTCATCGACGCCGTCATCGCGCTGCCCTGGGGCGACATGCCCGAGGAGTGGGTGGGCGACATCCAGTGGTTCCTCGCCAAGCTCATGAGCTTCGACCCCGATCAACGCCCGACGGCCTACGATGCCTGGCGCTCCTTCATCGCCTTCGCGACGGACGCCGAGGGCACCGATCTGATCGCCTGGTCCCCCGATGCCATCGAAGGCGGCGGCGAGCGACGGGACGCCGCCATGGCGGTTCGTCCCTCCCCCGAGGACGCCGAGGAGGACCTCGGCGGGCCCGTGGTGCGCGAAGCGGGGATCCAAAAGGGCGCCATCAGCTTCGGTGGCGGCGGGGCCAAAGGGGGACAGGCGACCGCGTTCTGGTCCAAGGAACAGATGAAGGCCGCGCTCGAAGCCGAGAACGACGAAGATGACCTCGACGTCGAAGACGACGCCCCCGCCTTCAAGCCCAGCGCTGCGGCCGCGACCTCTTTCTGGACCCGCGATCAGATGGAGGCCATGGCCCGCGGCGAGGGCGATGCCCCGCGCCCCAAACGAAAAGAAGGCGGAGCCCAGCGCCGTGGCGCCGGTCCTGCCGCCGCGGGCCCAGGCGCCCCCCCGCCCCCCGCACAGCCAGGACCGCCACCTGCGCAGCCCGGACCAGGGTTCCCGCCACCCGTGGCCGGCCAGCCAGGCCCCGCTTCTCCCCCTCCGGTCATCGCAGGCCCAGGGGGTCCCATCGCCGCCCAGCCTGGCGGCTTCGACGACGAGGACGAGGACGGCGGGGGTGGAGCCAAGATCGGTATCATCGCCGCGGTCGTCGTGGTTCTCCTCCTGGTCCTCTGCGGCGGCGGCGGTCTCATCGGCGGCGTGGCCTGGTTCATGATGAGCAGCACCGAGTCTGCCGACGTCAGCAGCGACCGCAGCAGCTCGGCCGCCCGCGACGAGGCCGACCGTGCCCCCGTCGAGAAGATCGACACCGCCATCCAAGAGGTCGAGCCCGAGGTGGAGCCTGAGCCTGAGCCTGAGCCCGAGCCTAAGCCACCGCCAGCCAAGACCAAGGCCCCACCTCCTCCACCGCCGACCCGCACCACGACTCGGTCCTCCACCCCCGCCCGCACCACGTCCAGCCCCACTCGGAGCACCACCACCCGCACCACCACCCGAGGCGGCTCGACGACTCCGAGCGCCCCTCCCCCCGGTGGCCCTGTGCGCGTGACCTTCACCGTGCCCGGACAAGGGACCATGCGCTGCGGCGACGGTAGCAGCTCTGACATGAGCGATCGGGGCAGCATCACCTTCCGCAACCTCACCTCCGACGGCGAGACCTGCGGCTTTACCTCCGGAGGCAAGCCGGTGTGCGCAGGTCTGATCGAACCCGGCAACCGGAAGTGCGTCTGCGACGCGGGTAGCCAGCTGATCACTTGCGAGTGACGGTCCTCCTCCCATGAGAGTCGTGGTCCAGCGAGTCTCCAGCGCTTCGGTCACAGTCCACGACGAAGTGGTGGGCGCGATCGAGCGGGGTCTCCTGGTGCTGGTCGGGGTCGGACCCGAGGACTCCGACCGCGAGATCGGCTGGATGGCAAAGAAGATCGCAGGACTTCGGATCTTCCCCGATGAGTCGGGCCGCATGAACCGCTCCGTCCTCGACGTCGAAGGCGGCGTGCTGGCGATCTCTCAGTTCACCCTGTACGGGGACGTGCGGAAGGGGCGGCGGCCCTCCTTCGTGGGCGCAGCCCCCCCCGAGCGGGCGGAACCCCTCTACCTGCGCTTCCTCGACGCCCTGCGCGCCGAAGGGATCTCATGCGTACAGGCCGGCGTCTTCGCCGCAGACATGTCGGTGGCGCTCGTGAACGAGGGGCCCGTCACCCTGATCGTGGACTCGCCATGACCACCCTCGACGTCGCCCTCGAGGCCGCGCGGGCCGCAGGACGAATCCTCGCCGAAGCCCACCACAGCCGTCGCTTCGACCTGGCCAAGAAGGGGGATGTCAACCTCGTCACCAGCGTCGATCACGCCTGCGAGCGGGCCGTGCGACAGGTGCTCGCACGCCACACCCCCTCGATCCCGGTCCTGGGCGAAGAGTCGGGCGGCGCGGAACAGGTTGCGACCCGGTGGGTGGTCGATCCCCTCGATGGCACGACGAACTTCGTACATGGATTTCCTTGGTTTGCCGTCAGTATTGCCCTTGAGATCGAGGGCCGCCCTCAGGTTGGAGTCGTGCTCGATCCGCTCCGAGATCAGGCCTTCACCGCCGTCCGAGGCGAAGGGGCCTGGCTCGGTACGCGCCGTCTCAGGGTCTCGGACACAGCGAGCCTGGATCAAGCCCTCCTCGCGACGGGGTTTCCCTATGATCGACGGGAGAACCTCGACCTCTACCTCTCCCGCGTGCGGGCCGCCCTCCTGCATACCCGAGGGATCCGACGCGCGGGGGCTGCCTCGCTAGATCTGGCCCGAGTCGCCGCCGGCCAGCTTGACGCCTACTGGGAATACAACCTTGAACCCTGGGACGTCGCTGCGGGGCGGCTGCTCGTCGAAGAGGCGGGAGGGCGGGTGACCGATCCCACGGGCCAGGACCTCGATCGCTCCAAGCCCAGTCCTCTCGCAAGCAACGGCCGACTCCACGCAGCGATGGTGGAGATGCTAGCCGAGCCCGACTGAGGCGGCGCGGGAAGGTTCAGACCACCGGCCGGCCATCGAGGTACCACTCGCCGGGGTTGAGCCGCCGACCGTCAGCCGCCCACCACTGACGCCAGGCACGCAGGTGTGCCTGCTGGACACGCCAGGGACCATCGGCGTCGAAGGGGATGTTCACCCCCGTGGTGATCACCAGCTCATCGTGGGCCGTTCGCCGCACCCAGGGATCATCGACTTCCATGCGAGCGAGCAGCAGCCCCGCCTGAAAGACATGACCATCGCGGTGGCGAACCCCATCAGGGAAGCGGTCGGTGTTCTGCTCCCACCAAAGGTTCCAGCGTGTCTTCCAGCCGGGATCATCCTGCTGCTCGTGGTGCCCTGTGAGGATCTGCAGCGCCCCCGCGGCGACCTCTTGTACCCGACGATCACGGCGATCGAGACACTCGAGCAGGCGCGGGACCGCGCGAGGATCGCCCAGCAGGCCGAGACCATGCAGCGCGCCGAGCGCGCCTTCGCCTTGACCTCGAGCGGCGTTGACGAGCAGGAGGAGGTGGGTAGACCCGCCGAACCGGCCGACGATCTCGCCGGGGCTGACGGTGAGCAGGACGCGGTCGTTCGAGAGCGCCCTCGCGTGAAAGTCTACCCCACGGCGATCCCCGAGCATCAACAGCGCGAGGGCGGCGGGCGCTTCGAGCACGGGGTCTTCGAGGGCCGGGACGATCGCATCGACGACGGAACGATCGCCGATCCGAGCGAGCGCGGTGATCGCCGCCTTGCGGCTGACGGGGTGCGCCCGCTGATCCGCCAGCGCCACCAGCGCCTTGAGCGCGGACTCCTCGCGGCGTAGGCCGAGGGCCTCGGCGGCTTCGGCGACGATCGAGGCCGGGTGGTCGTCGGGCTGCTCGATGGCCTTGAGCAAGCCATCGACCAAGGCTGCGTTGGGGGAGCGGGCCACGGCCCCTTGCAAGGCTCGACGAGCCGCGCCCGTGACTTGCTGACGGACCAGATGATCGAGGAGGAGCTGGGCTGCCCGCCAGGACTGATGCCCCGCGAGAAGATCGACGGCAGCGACGTAGCGCAAGACCGGAGCGTCGACGGCGCGGGTGCGCCCCGAGGCCATGGCGCGGGCGCAGGCATCGAGCTCGCGGCCGAGGGTCTCGACGACATCGATGCCACAGGCCGCGATCGCGCGGCGGTGGGCCCCCAAGCGCCGCTCGGGCCGCTCGGCGTCGGCCCGGGTCCAGGGCGGGCGCGGTCTACGGGCATCGTGGCGCGCGCGGGCATGGGCCGTCGCGCGCTGAAGGTGCCAGTCCAGGCTGCGGCCCGGATCGCCCCACAGCGCATCGACCGCCGCGATGCCAGAGGCGAGGTCCGCTTCTTCGAAGCGGCGGCGCGCAGCGCGCAGCAGCGGATCGGGCTGCTCCACCACCCGCGCCAGGCGAAGGAGGGCCCAGGCCTCGCGAACGGGGAGCTGCGCCTGGGCAAAACCTTCGACCGCGGCGCGCGCATGGGCGTAGGCCTTCTCGGCCTGGCCGGTGTGAATGGCCAGATCGGCCTGCCGGAGACGTAGGCGGTAGCGCAGCTCCGCGTGGTCCTGGCGCGCCAGCTCGGCGAGACCTCGCTCGATAGCGGCCTTGGCAGCAACGAAGTCGCGGGCGGCCGCTTCGAGATCCGCGCGCAAGAGGTGGATGCGCGCCAGGGTCGGAGGGCTCCCGAGCGGCCGGGCCGCCAACTCGGCTCTATCGAGCCAGACCTTGGCGTCGGGGAGTCGAGCGACTCGCAGCGCTCGCTCCGCGGCCAGGGCTAGCGCAGAGGCGACCGAGGGCGGATCTTCGAGGAGGTCGAGGGCCTCATCGAGGACCTCCTCGGCCCAGGGCTCGTCGCGTAAGGTCGCGATCTCGGCGACCCGAAGGAGCCCTTCGCCGCGCAGCCGCGGAGGACCTTCGAGTCGTACACGACGCAAGAGGGCTTCGGCCTGATCATGGTGGCCGAGCTCGATCTGCAGGGTCGCGAGCTCGAGCGCTGCCCCCCACGGGATCTGGCCCGAGGTGGTCTGGGCACACCGCTCCAAGAGCGCCTGCAGCCCGTCTCGTGCCGCGATCCGACGGCCATGGCGCAGCCGGCTCCGCGCCGCCTGTCGCCCGCACGCCACCATGAGATCGTGCTCTACCTGATCCCGTATGTCGGAGGCCTGCTCTTCGAGGAAGCGATCCAGCTCTCGCTCGTAGTCTTCGGGATCCGCGAAGGCGGGGCCGATCGAACGAAAGACATCGGGCTCGAGGGCGGGCGCTCCAGGATAAGGGAGGGGAAGACGGGCCATGCGGAAGGAGCGGAGCCAGGCCTCGCGGGCACGGGACCGATCGACCACCGCCAGGGCGTCGCCGAGACGGTGCCAAGCCGCCACCGCCGTCCCCGCCGCCGAGGTCGCTCGCTCGAGCGACACTTTGGCGCCCTCTGGATCGCCCGCCGCCAGGGCGCGTTCCCCCGCTGCGAGGAGCTGGTAAGGGTCGTCGGCGTCAGCCTCGAGGCGCAAGGCGATCCGATCGCGATCCCGAGTGACCCGAGCCTCGGTCACCGCTAGGGTGGCGCGGAGCCACCCCCCGAAGGTGGCGTGTTGGGGACGTAGACGCCCCTCCGTCCAGGTCCCGAAGGCCGTCCCGCCCACACCGTCGGGGGCGTAGGCCCACTGTTCCCCCTGCACTTCGGCGAAGAGCACCACTTGGTCTCGGTCGGGCGCGGCGATGGCGATGGCGGAGGCCGCCCGGATCCGCACCGCTCCGCGCAACAGAGAGGCCCCGTTGTGCTGCTCCAGGAAGGTTCGAAGCCCCGGCGGTAAGGCCCGACGTAGGTGACCCTCGACCGACGTGAGCGCATCGGGCAGCGCCGGACCGGCGAGCCGGTTCACGTCGTGCTTGTACTTTTCGACGATCCGTTCGACGGGCGCAAAGAGAGAGGGCATGGGCGGTGTGGGCTGGAGGGAGCCCCATCATAAGCGAAGCGGACGCGATGCGCCTCCGTGCGCGAGCACTGTGCACCGACGGCTCGTTGACCACAGGCAGACGCCGGGACACACCAGAGGTTTCGCTTAGGAGAGGGTGCGGGTCATCACAGCGCTGGGCCGACGAGCCCCGAGGTCCCACACGCGCTCCGCGGCCACCCGCAGCCCGGCGACGCCCGAGCGGGCCATGCCACCCGAGAGCTCCGAGAGATGGGACCAGGCATCGACCGATGCGCGCAGATCTTGGGAGCGCCAAGGGAGCGCGCCGATCCCGACGGCGGTGACGGCGAGGACGAGACTCAGCAGGCCGAAGGTGTAGAGGGTGTCGATGAGCGCGGGGTCCATGATGAGCTCCTTGGCTATGACGACAGCTTACCGAACATTTGTTCACTGGTCAAGTGTTCAGGAATGGTTCGGATGGGGTGGCCCACCCGTCCTGTACGTGTTCAACATGCCCTGAAGACATGCCAAAAAATGTCCGCCTTCCCCAACGCCCCCATTATTTTCTGCCCACCCCGAGGGACCGCTCATGAATAAGGCCCAAAAGCTCGTCAAGATGGTCGAGCTCATGTCCCGGCGGGGCGGTGTGGCCGCCTCGGAGCTCTCAAGGCGCTTCGATCTCGACGCCCGCACTCTCCGGCGGTACCTCTCCGATCTCAAAGACATGGACATCCCCATTCAAGACGACGGTCGAGGAGAGTCCAGGATCGTCTCGATCGATGCGCAGTGGAGGCGCACCGGGGTTCAGCTCTCGCTGGCCGAGGTCCTCTCGCTCCACTTCGGTCGGACCTTGTTCAACTTCTTGGATGGGACGTCCTTCGCGGCCGATCTCACCGACGCCATCGAGCGGCTCGAGCCCGCCATCAGCCGCGCCGACGCCGACCTCGCGCGCCAGCTCGACACGAAGTTCGTGGCGGTGCCTGAGCCAACCAAGCGCTGGACGGAGCGATCGAGCGAGATCATCGATGAGGTGATCAGCGCGCTCGTCTACAACAATCCCGTCGATGCGCGCTACCAGAAGGTCGGGGGCATGATCAGCGAAAAGGAGCTGCACCCCTACACGCTCGCGACCTATCGCCAAGGGCTGTACCTCTTCGGCTTCGACGTCGCGAATGGGCAGGTCAAGACCTACGCCCTCGAGCGCTTCATCGACATGAAGCGCCGCCGAAGCGAGCGCTTCGAGGCCCCCTCGGGGTGGGAGCCCCGAGCCCACATCGCCCACGCCTTCGGGATCATCTCCGCGCCCCCGGAGCATGTGGCCATCGCCTTCTCTCCCCAAGTCACCGGATATATCCGAGAGCGGGTCTGGCACCCCACCCAGACCTTCCGCACCCGACCCGACGGCTGGCTCGAGCTGGGCCTGCAGGTCGGCGTCACCATCGAGCTGGTGAACTGGATCTGCTCCTTCGGCGCCGATGCGCTGGTGGTCGATCCCCTCTCTCTTCGCGATCGCGTCGCACAGATCCTCCGCGCCGCCGCAGCCCGCTACGAGGGGGGGCAGGAGTGAGGGTCGACGAAGGTGCCTGGCCCCTGCTCGACGATCCTCGCGACCCTTGGTTCGAGACCTGGCCCGATGACGACCTCGGCTACGCGGACCTGCACAGCCTGTCGAGCGCACGACCTGTGCCTGAGGCCGAGTACCGAGAAGCCGCCTTGGCGCTTCAAACCCTGCTCACCGAGGTCCTCCGCGGAGAGCGTGCGCTCGACCCCGAAGCGCTGCGAGCAGCGTGTCGGCGGGCCCAGGTGGCCTTTCAGGACGGCCGGGTCGACACCCGACCGCTCGTGGTCGGGCCATATCGGATCCCCGAACAGCACGTCGCCCGGATCGCCCTCGACGCCGATCCGGCGGCGGGTCTCTTCGGCCCCGACGCGGCGCTGGGCCCCTTCGAGGTGATCTCCGACCGACTCACCTCGGTCTACGCGCTGGCTCACTGGGCGACCGGCAAGCCTACAGAGCACCCCCCGCTGCAGGTCTGGCGTAGGGCGCGCCTGGCCCCTCCCCGGCGCGACCGCGAGGCGGTGACGGCGGCGGTTCGGGCCCCCCTGGGGCTCTGGCGCGTCTACGCCGAAGGAGCTCAGTGGCGCATGCAAGATCTCCTTGGCCTCTCGGAGCACCGGCGCCCTGCCCTCCCCCTCCCCCTGGACCATGCCGCCGGGCTCGGCCAGCTCCGGGACGGTGCGATGGTCCTCGCCCGGCTCGTACCCGTCAAGGACGTCGGCTTCTGCGCGTGGGCGCCCCTGGTCTTACCGGCCGATCCTCCTGTCGAGGCCGCGAGGGCTTGGCTGCATGTGCTCCTCACCGCCCACCGCCTGCGCAACCGCCGCGCGACCCCAGCCGATGTGCTCCGGGAGCACGCCGCCGACTTCTGCCGACTCGCTCACCACTGGTGCTGGGCGCAGGGCCAGGAGCTTGGGCGATAGGGGCCGCGGCCGATCCGCGAAGCCGGCCTCGCCACGTCCTCCGTAATGCCGCCGGATCTCAGCAGGCTCTCGCCTACTGTCTCGACCGGGGTTCACGGCCCCGCACCGTGCTCAGTCCAGGATCCCAGCAGCCTGCTAAGGACCGACGAGCATCGCGAGGTTGTGATGATCCGCCTCGGTCAAGGCGCTCTCGCTCCCCGGCTCGACGCGGGGGAGAGGCAGCGAGTCTGCGCCCTCGACCACGTCGGGCTCAAACAAGAAGCGCTGGAGGTCGGGATGTTCGGGCACGATGCCGTGACGCGCCCGAATGGCCGCCGCCAGCCGCCAACGAACGACGGCGTCGAGGGCGACACCATATGGCGCGAGATCATCCGCCGTGAGCCGCTCCCCGGCCAGGACCTTGCGGAGCTGGGGCTCGAAGCTGAGCAGGTCCACGCTCTGGCCAATCCTGAACCGATGGCGCGCCGCCCCCTCGAAATATTGCCGCGCCCGCACGCACGGGGCGGGGGCCGTGGCGCCCTCGGGGCAGATCGCCTGGACGTGCGCGCGCATTCGATCGAGCTGAGCGGCCGTCACCTCGCGCTCCTCAGGGTGCCCTACCTCGGGATCGAAGTCGAGCTCCGCAGGATCCTCCGTACCGTACGCCACCTTCAGCCACCACTGCATACAGCCCTGGGTGCGCGCAGCGGTCGGGGAGGGATCATCCGCCCATCGCGCGGCGCAGACCTCGGCGTTCGGCGGCTCTTCTTGCACGGTCACCTCCCCTCCGAAGGACAGTCGCTCCTGTAGCAGCTCCAAGGGGTTGCACCCCATCAGCACCGTCGCCAGCGCCAGTTCCCGCCATCCGCTCAGCGCACACCACCGACCGCGGTGCCGTGGTGAACCCGACGGTCCGTAGCATCGACGAGCTGCTGATCGGGGCTACCACCCGGCTCGTAGTCACTATCGTTGAAGCGGCCGAGGAAGGTGAGCTGCTGATCCCCCTCGTCGTAGGCCGTGGCCTGCACCCGATCGCCCCGGTTGCCCTCGACCAGCTCGAGGGTCCCGGTGCGCGCATCGTAGTCGCTGACGATAGCGACATGGCTGAAGTTCTGCCGGAACAGGACGATGTCGCCCGGACGGGGACCGAAGGCCTCGATGGCTTCCTTACGGCGGTCGCCCGAGAGCCTACGTAGATCGGTGGTCTGGTGCGGCTGCCACCAGTTGCCAGCTTGGCCGCCGATATACTTGCCCTGGGTGAAGAAGATATGCAGGCGGTAGCCCGACCAGAACACCAGGTTGCGGAGCATCTCGGTGCGAATGCCCGCCTTCTCGAACTGGAAGCCCACGAACATGCCACACCAGGCGTGCCGATCGGCTGGGTTAGCGAAGTTGGCCCGCATGTATTCGTCGACTAGCGGTCCCCGGTTGCTGCCGTTGGTCTCCCAGGTGCCGCCCCCGTGGATCGCTACGCCACGCAGGTACTCATTCCGAGCAGACTTGGCCGCCAGCGCCCCGCGCTCCCCTGCGAGCCCCTCCCCGCGATCCGCGCGGCCTTCGTGGGACTGCTCCTCTTGGAGCTGATCTTGGACGTGCTCGAGGTCCTCGATGAGATCGTCGATCCGGCGCGCCGTGCCCGAGTTGAGCGCCGCGCGGGTCTGCGGCCCGACCCGGCCGTCGATACGAAGGCCGTTGGCGACCTGGAACTCGACGATCGCCAGTCGGGTCTGGTCGTTGTAGAAGCCCGTGATCGCGAGGCCCGCGCCGTAGTGGTTGAGCGCGTGCTGAAGCGCCTCGACCTCGGGGCCCTGGGAGCGGTGGGCGAGCAGGTCTGTGCCCATGTCCCAGGGGGGGCCCGCAGCGCGAAGCAGCTGCGGCGCGGGGCCTCCGGGGGGCTCCACCACCGGGGCCTCGCTCGCGACCGGAGCCTCTACGGCGACGGGGGCCTCGGCGGCGGCCTGGGGCTCAGGGATGACCTCGGTCCGCGCGGGAACGGGGGAGGCGGCCGAGGAAAGCAGGCGGCCTCGGGTCTCGGCGCCGACGACGCCATCGACACTCAAACCATTGCCGATCTGAAAGGCCCGGACCGCCGCGTGGGTCTGCGGACCGAAGACGCCATCGACCGTGATCGAGGCCCCGTGGTGCACCAGCGCCTCTTGCAAGGCCCGGACGTGGGCTCCCCGGCTGCCTGAGCGGAGCAAACCCTGACCCAGATCCCAGGTCGGGCTCTCGGCTGCCTCGGAGGGCTCTTCGCGTTCTGGCGCAGCGCGCGCCGCCGAGGGCCGGCTCAGCGCTTGCTTGGTCTGCGGGCCGACCAGCCCGTCGACCCGAAGCCCCCGCGCCGCCTGAAACTCACGGACTGCGCGCTCCGTGGCGGGGCCGAAGAGCCCATCGACCGCGAGCCGAGCCCCGGTCTGGTTGAGCGCCTGCTGGAGCGCCTCGACCGCCGGGCCCGAGCTACGACGCCCGAGCAGCTGATCCCCGAAGTCAGGGGAGGCGCTGACCCCCAGAGCATCGAGCATGGGGGTCTCGCTCTCGACGGGCTGCCGCCCGACCGACGCAGCGAGCTCTTCATTGGATGGTTGAGGAGCGGAGCGCTCCGTGCGTGGGGCGGTCCGCTCCGCCTCGGCGGTGGACGTACTGGTGGAAGAGCCTCCGAAGAACCGACGAAGAAACATCACGAGCCTCCAAAAAACCGACGCCGCGAGGAGGTGCGACGAAGACGACCCAAAAGGGATGACCACAGTGTAGAGCCCCCCAGCGCGCCTGTCTACTGAAAGCAGGACGGCAGAGCGATCAGAGCTCCCCGGTCGCCACCAACAGGTCCACCGCTGCGAGCCACAGGGCAGTCTGCTCGTTCAGCCGCGTCAGCTCCGCGCTGCGTAGCCCGAGCTCCGCCTGCTCGACCTCCAGGAAGTTCGCCGTCTCCGCTTCGAAGCTCCGCCGGGCCAGATCCAGGCTGTCCTCGGCCAACGCCACCTCCTCGTGGACCGCCTCGACGGCAGCGCGGGCCCGGCCGTAGGCCTCCCAAGCAGTGCGCACTTCCTCGTCGACGTCCAGGCGTACCTTCTCGTTCTGCCAGCGGGCCTGACGCTCTTGACTGGCGGCAGCTCGAATCGCCGCCAGACGTGCGCCTCCATCCCAGAGGTTCCAGCGCGCGGTCAGCCCCGCGATCCAGAACGTCGTCTGGCCTGCGAAGCCCGGCGTCTGGTTCGCGACCCCCGTCCAGTTCGCGTCGACCTCGGGAAGCCAGGCGAGCCCCTCGGCGCGGACTTGCAGACCCGCGACATCTTCGCGAAGCTCAGACGCGCGCACATCGGGCCGCAGCCGGCGCGCTCGCTCCAGCGCGTCGTCGAGGGTCTGAGGCACCGGAAAGTCGAAGTCCTGCTCCAACTCGACGCTCGACGGCAGACCCGTCAACTTGGTGAAGGACTCCTGAGCCACGACGAGCTGCTCCTGCGCCCGCCGCAGATCCCGGTCAGCCTGCGCGACGCTCAGCCGACCCTGGAGCTCCGCTCGGCGCGTCGCGAGCCCCGCGCCGACCTGACGCTCCGCGAGATCGAGCTGACTCTTGGCGGTCTCGACCGCTTTCTCGGAGAGCACCACGGCCTGACGAGCCGAGAGCAGCCCGAAGTAAGCCCGCGCGATCCCGGCCCGGACCTGCTGGCTCGTGCGACGCTCATCGAGCGTGGCGGCGTCCGCCTGCTTGTAGGCGCCTATGAGCAGAGGGACCGCCATGCCGTTGAACAAGGGCTGGCTGACAGCCAACGCCCCATCGAAGTTCGATCCTCGCTGAACGATCGTAGGCTCAGGCGACTCGATGTCGATGGGGAAGCCGTCGAGAAACTCTCCGAAGTCGAGCTTCACGTCGCCATAGCTGTAGTAGTTGTAGTTTCCTTGAAGCGACACCCTGGGCTGGATCAAGGCCCAGGCTTGGAGGCGCTGGTTCCTTGCCTGAAAGGTCGACTCGCTGACGATGCGTAGATCTGGGTTGGCTTGCTGCGCCGCCAGCCAGGCCTCCTCGAGGGTGATGGCGTGCGCGGACGGCGGCAAGAGAAGCCATGCTCCGAGCGAGAGGGCGGCGATCTTGGCCGCGAGGGAGGCGAGCTCCTTCCGGCGCTGCTCGGTCGGCAGGAGCCGCCGGAAGTCGTCGTAGATGCTGTAGAGGGTCGGCACCATGACCAGGGTGAGCAAGGTCGCGAAGGCCAGACCGAAGATCACCGCCACCGCCATGGGACCCCAGAAGGCCGAAGACTGGCTCCCCAGGACCAGCCCGAGGGTCGGCAGAGGCACCACGCCCCCAACCCACCACAGATCGAGATCCAAGGCGATGCCCAAAGCCATCGGCACGAGGCCCAGGATGGTGGTGGCCGCCGTCAACATGACGGGACGAAAACGGGTCATGCCCGCCCTCACCAGGCTGTCGTGCACCGAGTGCCCTTCGCGCTGGAGCTGTCGCACATAGTCGAGCAAGACGATGGCATTGTTCACCACGATCCCCGCGAGGCTGATCACCCCGATGCCCGTCATCATCACGCCGAAAGGCGTGCCCGTAATCAGGAGTCCCCAAAGCACGCCGATGAGCGAGAGCACGACGGTAAGCAGGATGATCATGGGCTGTACGAAGTCGTTGAACTGCGCGACGAGCACGAGAAGGATGAGCACGACGGCCACCCCCATGGCCCATGCCAAGAAGGAGGCCGCCTCCTCTTGTTCGGTGGAGGATCCCCCGAGCTCTCCGCTCATACCCGTAGGGAAGTCGAAGGCCTCGATGGCCCGGACGACCTCTGCCTGCTTCTGCGAGACCGCATACCCTTCGAGCACATCGCCGGTAATGGTCACCGTGAGGGCCTGGTCGAGGTGAGCGACCGAGCCGGTTCCGCCCGCGAGCTCGTACCGCGCCACCGTCGAGAGCGGGATGGCGTACATGTCGGGATCCCGCTCCAGTCGCCCTGGAAGCTTGAGCGAGAGAACCTGCTGCACGTTCTGAGTGAACTCGGGCGCGAGCCGCACGACGACGTCATACTCCTTGTCACCGTCGCGAATGGCCGTAGCCACCGCTCCGTTGAAGGCGGTTCGCACCGTGTTTCCGATGAGCCCGGTGCTCACGCCGACCTGCTTGGCAGCGGCCCGATCCACTCGGAGCGCCAGCTCGGGCCGATTGACGCGGTAGTTGTCTCGAAGTCCGGTTACGCCTTCGATTTTGCTGAGCTCTCGACGGAGGCGCTGCGCGACCTCACCGACCTCGTTGAAGTCACGGCCCCGGACCTTGACCTCGATGTCATCTCCGACCGGCGGCCCCATCTCTTGGCGCTCCACCGTGATCTCGGCGCCGGGGATCACCCGGACAGCTTCACGGATCTCGAGGATCGTCTCGTCGGAGCTCCGCGATCGGGGAACCTCACCCCTCCGTGCAGAGGCCGGGTGGGAGAGGAAGTCCACCGTGATGCGAGCGGAGTGCGGAGAGGAAGACGAGCCGACCAGCGCTCCCCCGTTGCCCGATGAGACGCCGACCTCACTGACGTAGACATCGACATCGGCGACCCGATCGAGCATGCCCTCGATGCGACGCACGATCCGATCGGTCGTGTCGAGATCCGTGCCATCGGCGGCGCGGACGTTGATCGTCGCCCGGTCCGGCTCCGTCGAGGGGAAGAACTCGACCCCATGATTGAAGACGGCGTAGATGCCGAAGGTGAGGACCAGCGAGAGGAGCCCCGTCGCGAGCGAGAGGTAACGCCAGCGGATCGACAGCGAGAGGAGCTCCTTGTACCAAGACATGACGCGGCCGGGCTGCTCGAAGCGCTCGCGATCGCGCTGCTCCATGCGCTCCACCGCTCGTTCGTAGGTCAGCTCCTTCTCGGCGTGATCTCGCTTGGGCGGTCGCATGAGGCGGCTGGTGAAGACGGGAAGGATCACGAGCGCCACGGCCAGCGAGGCGAGAAGGACGATGATGACCGTCTTGGGTAGGTAGCCCATGAACTGTCCCATGATGCCGCCCCAGAAGACCATCGGGAAGAAGGCCGCCACCGTCGTCGCGGTCGAAGCCGCCACCGGCATGGCCATCTCGCGTGTGCCATCCACCGCCGCGCGCCATCGACCCTTCCCGAGCTCCAGGTGCCGGTAGATGTTCTCGACCACCACGATCGCGTTGTCGACCAGCATTCCGAGCGCTAGGATCAGACTGAATAGGACCACCATATTTAGCGTGAAACCTAGCGCCTGGAGCACCGAGAAGCTCACGAACATCGACAGCGGAATGGCTAGGGCCACGAAGAGGCTGTTGCGGAAGCCCATGAAGAAGAGGATGACCCCGACCACCAAGAGCAGCGCGGTGAAGATGTTGTTCTGGAGCTCCTTGACCATGTCGTAGATGTTGCGAGACTGATCCGCGAGGATCCGGTACTCTGCGTTCTCGGGCCAGGACTGGGCCTGGACGGCCACGACCTCCTTGACCGCGTCCGCCACCCCGATGATGTTCGCCCCCGTTCGCTTCTTGACCCGAAGCGAGACGGCAGGCTCCCCATTCATGCGAGCATAGGTCGTTCTATCGGCGATCCCGTCGCGAACTCTACCCACATCCTTGATCCGCACAGGGTAGCCCCCCTTGATGATCAGGGGCACGCGCTCGATGTCTTCGGACTCGACCAGCTCGGCGGGGGTTCGGACCAGCAGGTTCGCGTCGCCGACGAGCACATCGCCACCGGGGATGTTCACGTTCTCGCCATGGAGCGCGCTCACCACGTCGTCGAGGGAGACCCCGTAGTGATCCAGCCTGCCCGGATCGAGCAAGACCTGGAACTCTCGCTCGGTACCCCCTGCGATCTCGGCCTCGAGCACCCCTGGGATGCGCGCGACCTCGTCCTCGAGATCCTCGACCAGCCGCTTGAGCACCGTCTCGTCGTAGGGTCCCGCGACCGTGACGATAAGGACCGGGATGTCGGTGAACGAGAGCTCACGGACGCGCGACTCTTCCACGTCATCGGGCAGCTTGGGGCGGGAGCGATTGACCCGATCGCGTACCTGCTGGATCGCGTCTTCGATGACCACATCGGGCTCAAACTCGAGAAAGACGATGCTCACCCCTTCGGCCGACGTGCTGCGCATGAGCTTGAGCCCCTTGAGCCCCGCCAGCTCGTTCTCGAGGGGGACGGTGACCAGAGACTCGACGTCGCGCGGCGAGACCCCCACATAGGGGGTGGTCACCATCACGAAGGGCACCTTGACGTCGGGGGTCGACTCGCGCGGCAGCGTGATGTAGGACACCAACCCAAAGAGGAAGATCCCCAAGGCCATCAAGAAGACCGGCGCGCCATTTCGTACGATGAGGCCGAACATCTAACTGCCCCCTAGAGCTTCGTACTGTACGCGCCCCCGATCGCAGCACACGCCTCGACGGCTGACGAGGACCGAGTCCCCGTCGATGAGCTCGCGGTGCCCGACCATAATGACGGCATCCCCCGGGGACAGTCCTCCTTCGACAACCACCTGGTTGCGGAGCACCCGACCCAGTTCGACCGGGCGCCACTTGGCGCTGCCATCCACTTCGACGAAGACGCCATAGCCCCCAGGGGTCGAGACGATCCAATCACTCGGAACCACGATGTGCTCGCCGAGCATGCGGCTGAGCTCGACGCGCGCCACCATGCCCGGAAGGAGCTTGCGATCGGGGTTGGGGACCTCGACCTCGACCTGGAAGCTGCGCGTGCGCCCGTCGCCCACGGGGCTGATCTGCCGGATCCGCCCTTCGAGCTGCTGCCCGATGGCGCTGGCGGTCACGACGACCGGGAGGTCTTCTTCGAGGGCCACGACCTCGCGGTCGGAGACCGCGAGCATGACCCGCACGGGGTCGAGCTGGACGACGCGGAGCAGCCCGTTCCCCGGAGGAGCGATCTCGCCCTCCTCGATGTTGACCGCGCTGACCACCCCGTCGAAGGGAGCGACGATGGAGGCGCGGCTGAGCTGGACCCGCGCCTGAGCGAGCCCGGCCTCGGTGACCTTGGCCTGGGTCTCGGCTTGCTGGAGCTGACTGGCCGAGACCGCGTCGCCCATGCGGCGCAGGCGCGCAAACTCCGCGGCAGCCAGCTCGCTCTGCGCTTTGGCCTGGGCGTAGCCGGCGGCGTGGAGCTGCCGGTCGACGGTCATGAGGGTCTGGCCCTTCCGAACCTCAGCCCCCGTTCGCACCGAGACCGCTTCAACGAAGCCCCCTTGCGAACTGGCCAGGTTGGCGTCGCGCAGACCCTTGATCTCGCCGGTGAGACCCATCCGCAACTCGGCGGGTACATGCTGTACCTCCGCCACCTCGACCCGAGCCCCGTCGCTGGGCGCGCTGCGCTCCGTGGGCTCAGCCGAGCTCGCGGCCGTGCCGTCGACGCTGCAGGCCGAGAGGAGGGCCAAATAACAAAGGGTACTCAATCGAAGTGTCATGGTTCGGTGATCCCGGTCAGATATTGGCGGACGACCGTCTTGTGAAAGTCTTGAGGGATGGGCGCGCCGTGGAAGGCCGCGAGCCCCCATGCGCGCACGATCCCAAGGAAGCTGATGACCGCCAAGGGCACATCGGTGTCGACCCGCAGTTCGCCCCGGTCGACCGCCTGGGCAAAGACGCCGCCTAGGTGCCGAACGAAGGTCGCGTCGATGCTCATCATGTCGATGGCAGGTTGCCCGTGATCGACCTGATGCAGGCAGGTCATGAGGAAGCGAACCGTGTCAGGATTATCGGCCGCAAACTCGACATTCTGGAGCAGGAGACGTTCGAGGGTCTGAGCGAGTGGGCCGGGTGAGCTCACCGCGGCCGCGACCATCTGGTCGAGCTCCTTCAGCAGCTCGTTGGCGAGCGTGAGGAAGAGGCCCTCTTTGCTGCCGAAGTAGTAGTACAGGGTCGGCTTGGTGACGCCGGCGGCCTCGACGAGCTCGCGCACCGAGACCGATCCATAGCCTCGAAGACCGAAGAGACGGGTTCCATGGAGTCGGAGGAGGGCTTGCGCGTCGGGCTGATTCATGAGCTTTACCGAACGGTAGGTAACTGCTCGCGGAGTTTAATCGCGTGAGCCTTGAGCGCCAATGACCTCGTGACGCCTCGTGACGCCATCCGGCGAAGAGGAGACCGCACCCCGGCCCGTCGTGAGCGCGATTACTGCTCGATAAGCTGCCCTGCACTGGCCGGATCGGGGGCGACGTCGGCGCCGGGCGTATAGAAGGCGAAGGGTAAGAAGGCGACGATCACCAGCGCGACCGCCATGATGAGCATGGGCAGCCAGATGTGCTCATGTCGCGCCCAGAAACCTTCGGTGTCGTCATCTTCGACGTGGCTCGGCTCCCCGATCACCTGTCGCGCGAGCAGATGGTTGAGGGCGACCGGCGGGGTGAGGTAGCCCAACTCGAAGGCCACCAGCACCATCATCCAGAAGTGAACCGCCGAGATCCCCGCGTCGTAGGCCAGGCTCGCCACCGAGACGCTGACGAGGACGACCGCCCCCAGCGCGTCCATGGTCATGCCTACGAGCACCATCACGATCACCAGCACCGCCATGGTGAGGTACGGGCCCCCAAGCGAGGCGGGGAAGAGCTCCATCAGCTCCGTGCGCTCGACCACACCCCCGAGGCAGATCGAGGCCGTCATGAGCATGAGCAGCGCCCCGATGTGCTCGCTCGACTCGGCCGTTGCGCTGACGAGTGGCTTCCAGAGGCGCTCCTGGGGCTCGGGCACCTGCACCCCACCGAGCTGGGCCGGCGCGTAGACTCGATCGTAGATCACCACCGCGAGCAAGACCGCAGGCAGCACGTACATTGCGGTGTGCTCGGTCACCCCGGTTCCAAGGATGAAGGCGTAAAACAGAATGACCGCCGCCCCGATCCCGACGAAGGGGAGCAGCCGGAGCAGGGCTCCACCGATCTCGGGGCCCGCCTTGCCCAGCTCAGGCATGCGGAAGGGCTGATCGTTCCGCCAGAGAAAACCCAGTAAGGCCAGCACTGCGCTGAGCGCAAAGACGTACAGACCCGAGTTGAACAGCTCGGCGGTCGTGACCTCGTTGTTGAGGGTCGCGATGAGCACCACCACCAGGCACGGCGCCAGGACCACCCCGAGGCTCCCCGACATCGCGGTCGCCGCCAGAGAGATGCGCGACGTGGCGCCAGCATCTCGGAGCTGGGTGAAGATCACGGCGCCCGCCGCAAGCACGAAGATTCCCGAGGCGCCGGAATAGGCGGTGGGGACCGCGGCGAGCACCACCACCAGCCACGCGAGCAAGACCGGGGGCAAGCCCAGGGGGCGCAAGACCCCGAAGGTGAGCCGCGCGAAACGGGTCAGACTAAAGAGCATGCCCGCCCAGATGTAGAGGCCGATCCCCAGGTAGACGCTGGGCACCTGCAGGAACTTATGAAGGTAGATCGCCTGACCTGAGAAGTGCTGCTCGATCAGCACGAAGTAGATCCCACTTCCGATGGCCATGTACGCGAAGAGGGGCACCACCATGAAGCCACGGGCTACGCTCCCCTTACCCGAGAACTTCTCGCCTGGACGCGCGAGCTGCACGAGGTTGACGATCGCGAGGATCGCAAATCCCACAGCCCAGATCAGAGGAAGCTCCGGGTTCTCACGCTCGGCCTCTGAGGCCATCTGCACCTGATAGTCCGCGATATTCGACGCGAACAAGAAGAGAAAACTAAGGAGCTGCGCGCCCTGAGAGATCTGATGTTCGAGGAGCGTCCGAGGCTCCCGGAGGGCGATGTGCTTGCGGTACACCGTGGTCGAGATCGACCCGAGCATGACGAAGAGCACCAGGACGTGCTTCCAGAAGGGGAAGCGGGCGAGATCGCCGATGAAGACCTCGACGGTGCGGTAGGCGCGGGTGGTCGGGGTCAAGCGGCTAACGATCGTGTTGTAGGAGGACCAGCGTCGGTCGCAGGTGTCGCGGAAGGCACGGAGCCCGGAGCACTCCGCGGCCGTCGGCGCCGCGACCGCGGCGGCGGCATCGGAGGGCTCCGCGAAGGGGTCGTCCCCGCCGAAGGGGTCGTCCTCTGCCGCGCCATCGCCGGGCTCTGCGAAGGGGTCGTCCCCACCGAAGGGGTCCGCCTCGCCGCCCTCCGCACCGGGCTCTGCGAAGGGGTCGTCCCCACCGAAGGGGTCCGCCTCGCCGCCCCCCTCACCGGGCTCTGCGAAGGGGTCGTCCCCACCGAAGGGATCCTCACCGCCTTGCGGCGGAGCTGCTGGGGTCTCGGCGTCGGGGCAGGCTTGGATCCTGCGGTCGAGGTCCTCGAGGTCGCAGGTGGGCTCCCGCGGATCGCGCCGCAGTTCGTTGGCGTAGCCCGGCCAGAACCTCTCGCCCAAGCGCACGAGCTGCGTATCGACGTTGGGTGAGATCCCAAGTCCGAGCGCGACCAGGAGCGCGAAGAAGACGAGAACGGCCGCCACCCCGGTCAGGGCGCGGAGGGGACCGGGGGTCTGGGGGGCGTTCAACGGGGACTACTCCTTCTGCTCCGCGCACTCCGACCGCGCGCCGTCTCGGGCACAGCGCAAGCGGCGCAGCACCGAGAGCATGGCCCCATCATACGCCTTGTGCTCATCGCGCAAGGCGATCCGGCTCTGCAAGAAGAGGTCATCGAAGCCTGGACGGGACTCCTTGGGGATCCGGATCCAATACTTTTCATCGATACCGTTCTGATCTTTGAGCACGGCCTTGCGGGCCCGATCGAACTGCCCGGCGAACCACTCGCGGCTCTTGGCGCCGAACTCGTCGGGGAAGCGCTCGTGGCGCACGAGCACTTGGATGGTGGCCATGGCCAGCGGCAGGTCGACCACGCCCCCGCCGTTGTCCATGCCCCGCCACAGCTCGAAGGGACGGTAGCCGATCGCCGACATGTAGCAGGCGTCGACGTTGCCGTTGTTGAACATGGGCCCGAAGGTTCCGAGGTCCGCAGGCACCATGATCGCGCCGATACGGTTGACCATCACCGGGGCGGCGCGGTCGTAATCCATGGTCGCGATCCGCTTGCCCGCCAGCTCTTCCACGGTGTCGATCTCGCGATCACGGACGTACAAAAAAACCAGCCCCGCTGGCAACACGCCGATGGTCTCGTGGGCGCCGGAGCGCAGCCTGCGTGCAGCGCTGGGGTAGCGCACGAAGCTGTCGACGAGCTGCTTGAGGATGCCGTACTCCGTGATGGCCCCGATCGCCTCGATCGTTGAGGAGAACCGATTGAACCGCTGAAGACGGACCCCGGTGGCGACCACCCCATCGCACTTGCCGGCGTCGTAGTCCTTGGCGGCCGTCTCTTCGTCGGTGTAGGTCCGGATGTCGATCTCGGCCCCCCAGCCTGAAGCCTGAAGCTTGAACTCTTCCATGATCCGAGAGAACTCTCCGGTTCTTCCGCCCGGATCGTAGGCGCAGATGGACCGGGTTTCCGCGAGGGCGGCGCCGGGGAGGAGCGCGCCGAGGGCGGTCGCAGCGAGCGCGAGGAGCAGGGTCTTCATGGGTTGTTCTCCGGGTCAGGTGGGTCGGCGTCGTCGGGCCCAGGGGCGGAGTCGTCGCCGCTGGCAAAGGGATCTTCGCCGAAGGGATCTTCGCCGAAGGGGTCGTTGGTAGGGGCGCTCGACAGGCCGGGACGGCCGGGGAGCTTGCCGGGCTCGACGCTCCGGTGGCCCCGCGCTTTGACCCAGAGCAGGTCGAGCTGATGCTGGAGGATGGCCCGCGCGTTCACGTCGAGCATCAAATACTCCGCGACGGCGGGCTCGCTCGAGGCATAGGCCTTGGTCAACGCCCGCTCGACGATCTCGGTGCGGCCCGCGTTGGCGGCGAGCTGCGCCTGGATGGCGCGGGCGACGAGCATGCCCTGCTCTTCGCCCGAAGCTGCCGCTCGATCGAGCGCGTCCCAAGGATCTACCCCCTCGGGGGCGGTTCCGGGGACCGAAGCCCAGGTCCCTGCCCGCAAGGCAGACGGGACGTGCCACCAACGGTGATCATCGAGGCACGCTGCGCCTCGCGCGACATGCTGTAGCCGGTCGGTCGTCACGCCCTGAGAACCTCCGCTGGCCTGATCCTGGAGCAGCGCACCCGCTCCGGCGATCAAACCCAAGAGATAGGTGAGTTCATCCTCTTCGTTGCGCATCTTGGGGCAGGACTCCCCGATTGTACCGAAGCGAGCCTCGACATGCCCGTAGGCTCGATTCAGGCGGCCCGCGGTGGTCGCCCGCGCGCGACGCTCCCGCTCGCGGGCATCGGTGACCTCGGCCACCCGCTGGGGACCATCGAGGGTGGCCCACGCACGCTCGGCGTCGATCTGGTGCGCCATGGCTTCGCGCTCGCTGCACGCCGCGGCGGTGGTCTCGAGGATGGCCAGCGCGCGCCGAGGTGGCTTGCGGATGTGGGCACCGGCTGCCATCGAGACGTTGGCGCTGGCAGACTGGCAGACCATGGGCAGGTCCGGGATGAGCATGGCCTGCTTGATCGGCTTGTGAACCATGAAGTTGTCGATGGCCTTGGAGCAACCACCGAGTAGGAGCGCCACCGCGAGAGCGAGCAAGGGTCTCATGAAACCTCCGAGCGCCGAAGGCTAGCACGATGTGTCACATCATGGGGCAGGCTGGGGTGCGCGTTGGACAGATCCTGACCGATCGAGGTAGGAGGAGGCAACCCTTCGCCGAAGGCACCATGTCCAGCGTCCTGCCCCTCATCACCGCCGCTCGCCGCCGGATCCGTAGGCGAAACATCCTCTATGGTGCGGTCTACGGGGCCTGGATCGGGGTGGGGCTCGGTGCGGCGACCCTGCTCGTGTCGAGGCTGGTCTGGCTCGACGCCTTGCCCGCGCCCTGGCTGCCCGCCATCCTCCTGCTGGTCCTGTCTTGCCTCGTCGGAGCCTTCCTCGGTCGCCTCAGGCCCATCCTCGCGCCGCGCGAGCTGGCCCTGCTCCTCGACCGAGCCCTCGGGACCGACGAGGTCCTGGTCACCCTCCTGCATCTCGAAGAGGCGGGCAAGGCCCCAGACTCGGTGCGAGCCGACCTCGAGCGGCGGGTGGCCGACCTGCCTCGCGTCGAGCATGGCCTCCGTCACCGCGCCCCGCGCATCGCTCTGGTGCTCCCGCTCGCCATGGCGCTCGCAGCCCTGCTCCTCTTGCTGCCCGACCGCGTCCTACAACCTCCCGCGCCCGCGCCCCTCTCAGCCGAGGCCGAGCGGCTGGCCGAGTCCCTGAGCGAGGTGCGAGACGACCTGCCCCAAGACCTTCAGCACGAGATCGATGAGATCCTCGACAAACTCCGCGACGGCGAGATCACGGCCGACGAGGCCCAGGAGCGCCTGCGGGACCTGCAAGAGGCCCTCGCGAGCTACGAAGACAGCCTCAGCGAGAGCCGCGAAGACCTCAAGGCGCTGCGCGATGCGGCCGAGGCCCTCTCTGAAGGCGGGCTCTCCGACGACCTGCAACAACCCCTGAACGACATGGCCGACGCGCTGCAAGATCAGGACCTCGACGCCGCGGCCCAGGCTGCCGAGAACCTCGCGGACCAGCTCGAAGAGGCCAGCTCCGCGGATCAGGAGCGCCTCGCAGAACAGCTCGAGCGCGCGGCCGAGGCCCTGAAAGACGCCCACGACGACGCCCTCCAGCAGGCGGGCGAGTCGCTGAAGTCCGCAGCCGACAAGCTCGCCGAGGCCGCCGAAGCCGGTCCGGGACAGTCCGGCCAAGAGGCCGCTCAGCAAGCCGCTGATGAGCTTCGCGACCTCAAGGATCAGGCCGGAGGTGCCCGCGATCTTGCCGAGCGGCTCCGCCAAGACCGCGACAAGTTGGCCAAGTCCCAGAAGGCGAACGGCGCCCTCGAGGCCAGCCGGCAGCGCTTGGGGGGCGACCCTGACGCCGAGGCCGGCGAGTGCGACGGGGGGAGCGCCGACGGCGGTGACACCGAGGGCGAGGGTCAAGGGCAAGCGAGCGGCGCTCCGGGTACCGGCCTCGACGCGCCGATGCCCGGGGACAGCTCAGGGCCGGCCAAAGCAGGCACCGGCCACACCTGGGAGGACGAGGGAACCTTCGATACCGTCGGGGGCCACCAGGACGACAACCGCCTCTCCGACCGCACTGAGGGAGAGATCGCCAACGACTTCGAGTCCTACTACGACCCACAGCGGCTCGAAGGCGCCGAGGGCCTGATCACCAGCGTCGAGGGTCGCGTCGATCAGAGCGGGGCCTTCGATGCTGAGCGTCGAAAGCTCACCTCGGGCCGCGAAGACGCGCGCCGCGCTCGGGTCGACGTGCCGGATGTCTACGTCGATGCCGCCGAGCGCGCCCTGGCGGACGATCGGGTCCCACCGAGCTACCGAGCTGCGATCCGAGACTACTTCGACAGCATGGAGTGAGCCGCATGGACCACGACCTGAAGACCTTCGCCGAGAAGGTCAGCCAGCTACGATCCGAGATCGGGACAGTCCTCGTCGGCCAGCAGACCGTCGTCGATGGCGTGATCACCTGCCTCGTGGCGGGCGGGCACGCACTGCTCGAGGGGGTGCCAGGCCTGGGCAAGACCCTGCTGGTTCGCACGCTGGCCCAGTCTCTCCACTTGGAGTTTCGGCGTATCCAGTTCACTCCCGACCTGATGCCCGCCGACATCTTGGGCACCCATATCCTCGAAGACAGCCCCGACGGTGGACGACGCATGATCTTCCGCGAGGGTCCCGTCTTCACCCAGCTTCTCCTCGCCGACGAGATCAACCGCGCCACCCCCAAGACCCAGTCCGCGCTCCTCGAAGCCATGCAGGAACATCAGGTCACCATCGCAGGGGTGCGGCGCCCGCTGCCTCATCCCTTTTTCGTCCTCGCCACCCAGAACCCCCTAGAGCAAGAGGGCACCTACCCTCTGCCCGAGGCGCAACTCGACCGCTTCTTCTACAAGATCGACGTGCCCTTTCCTTCGCTAGCCGACCTCGAAGAGATCATGGAGCGAACCACCGGCAACCAGACTCAAGAGGCCCGCCAAGTCCTCGCTCCCGCCGATCTTGCGGAGCTCCGACGGATCGTGCGTGAGGTGGCGGTCGCTCCCGAGATCGTTCGCTACGCCATGCGGCTGGTCCTTGGGAGTCACCCCACCGGCGACCACAGCACTCGCAGCGCTCGGGCCTACATTCGCTACGGCGCCAGCCCCCGCGGAGCCCAGACCTTGATCCTGGGCGCTCGGGTACAAGCCCTGATGCAGGGGCGACAGCATGTGAGCCTCGCCGATGTTCGGACCGTGGCGCTCCCCGCCCTGCGCCACCGGATCGGCCTGAACTTCGACGCCCAAGCCGAAGGGCTGACGGCAGACGATCTGGTCACTCGGCTTCTCGACGAGGTGCCCGAGGTCGGGCAGCGGGTCGCGCGCGAGCTCTCAGGCCGCGCCTAGCAGGCGATGACGGCTCACCGCTCTTGCAGCTCGAACCGATGGACGAGCCGGAGGTCGCGCGACTCGATCTTGTAGTTGCCGAACCGCGCCCGTGCGAACCAGGGGGCATCGTCCTTGATGACGACGCGGACGGGGTCTGTCTGGGAGTGAAGATGGATCACGGCGATCCGGCGGTTGTTCTGCTCAGCCCCCTCGAAGCGGACCTCGCGGATCTGCTCGAAGGGCACGGTGACCTGCCCCTCGCCAAGTCGACCGTGGACGAAGACCTCACCGTCGAAGGTGACCCTCCGACCCGTGACCTCGACCCCGCCCACGTCTTCGAAGGTGGCGGAGAAAACCCTGGCGGGCACGGGAATCCGGGAGGGGGCGTCGGTGCCCATGAACCCGCTCGCCAACCCAGGCGCCGCCCCCAGGGCGACGAGCCCTAGCGCGACCACGGCGATGGAGCCTACCCAGCGGCGCATGCAACCTCCTCAGACTCCCGAACCGTAGTCCATCCGAGATCACCATGCCAGAGAGCTCGAGTGCGAGTCCCCTGGGTCGCCGACGCGCGAGAGACGGTTAGCACTCCGCCCTGTCCTTCTCCTACGAGGCGTCCGTGCACGTGCCCCCGATCCTCCGCGGATCCCATCAATGGCCCGATGATGGCCCCCCGACGGTCGTTACCATCGGGAACTTCGACGGCGTGCACCTCGGGCACCGCGCCCTGCTCGACCGCACGCGAACCCTCGCGGCGGCCCACCAAGCGCGCGCATGCGCCTTCACCTTCGATCCTCCGCCCCGCGACGTGCTCCGCCCCGATAACGCCATCCAGCGCATCCAGCGGCTCCAGGACCGAACCGCGATGCTGCTCGATGCGGGCGTGGATCACGTCATCGTCGAGCCCTTCACGCTCGCCTACGCCGCCCACGACGCCCGCTGGTTCGCCGAAGAGATCCTGCGGCGCCGCCTGGGTGCCGTGGCGGTGGTGGTCGGCTGGGACTTTCGCTTTGGCAAGGGGCGAGGCGGAACGGCCGGAACCCTCCGCGAGGCCCTCGACGCTCCGGTCGAGCAGATCCAAGCCTACAGACTCGATGGTGAGGCCGTCAGCAGCTCGCGGATCCGACAGGCGCTCCAGCGGGGCGAGGTCGCCGTAGCCTCCACCTTGCTCGGGCGGCCCCATCGGGTCGTCGGCACCGTCGTCCGGGGCGACGCGCGCGGGAGGGACCTGGGCTTTCCTACCGCAAACATCAAGAGCCAGACCCCCCTCGTTCCAGCAGAGGGCGTCTACGCCGTGCGGGTCCGGCTCGCAGACCAGACGGTGCGGAAGGGGGTCGCAAACCTAGGCGCACGACCGACCTTCGGCGGCGGCCCTCCCACTCTCGAAGTCCACCTCTTCGACTTCGACGGGGACCTTTACGGCGCCACCTTGGCAGTCGACTTCATCGGGCGGATCCGGGACGAGCGCCGCTTCGAGGATCGCACGGCGCTCGTCGAGCAGATCCGACACGATGCGCAGGCGGCGCGCGACCTGCTGAGGGCCTCCTCGTGATCCCCTCAGGAAGGACGCGCGTCTTCGCGCTCATCGGGCACCCGATCGCCCACAGCCCCTCTCCTGCGCTGCACAACGCCTGGTTTCGCGCGCTGGACATCGACGCAGTCTACGTCGCCCTGCCCGCCCCGCGAGCCCTCGACAACCTCGGGCGAACCCTTCTCGACCTGGGTCTGGCCGGCGTCAACCTGACCCTGCCCCACAAGGTGGCTGCCGCGCCACACCTCGACGCCCTCGACCCCTCCGCCGAGGCGTGCGGGGCCGTCAACACCGTGGTGGTACGCGAGGGGCGCACCTTGGGCTTCAACACCGATGTTCCTGGGCTCCAGTGCGCCCTGGCCGAGGCGCCGTGGTCCCTGCAAGGCCATACGTGCGCCGTGCTCGGCGCGGGAGGGGCCGCGCGGGCTGCGGCGATCGCGCTGCATCGAGCAGGGGTCGCGTCCATCGACCTCTACAACCGCTCCCAGAGTCGAGCCCGTCGCGTGATCGATGAGCTGAAGCTCCCCGGAGAGGCGTGCCCTCTCGATCCTGTGGGCTTCGCCCAACGCGCGGCGACCTACCGGCTGGTGATCAACGCGTTGCCCGGCGCTGCGCGTTCCCGCGTGTCCAGCTTGCCTGCAGAATCCTTACACCCTTCTTGTGGTTGGGTAGACCTGAACTACTGGGATGATGCGCCCCCACACCTCGACGTCCTGCGCGCCGCCGGTCACCCGACCCAGCGCGGCACACCGATGCTCTTGCACCAGGCAGCCCTGGCCTTCGAGCACTTCACGGGGCTGGCGCCGGACCTCGATCTAGGGCGCCGCACGCTGGCAAGGAACCTCCCCACCTCGCCCCCTTCGTGGCACGGCGGCCCTCAGGGCTGATACACTCCCCGCCACGGAGGAAGCATGGCCGACGTACCCGTGCTCGTGTGCACAAGCGGCACTCTGCAAGGGCAGGTCTTTCACGTCCCCGAGGGCGGTCTCAACCTCGGCCGGGCGAACGAGAACGACATCGTCATCCTCGATGATGGCGTCTCTCGCTACCACGCCAGGCTGTTGTATGACGGCGGCTCCCTGTGGCTACAAGACGCCGGCTCACGAAACGGCGTCTTCGTCAACGGCCATCGGGTTACGGACCATCGCGCCCTGAAAGTGGGCGACGTCGTCGGACTCGCTGAGCACACCTTCGCCGTGCGCTGGCAAGCCGACCTCGAAGACGAGCCCACCGACCCACGCGACGACGAGACCACCGAAGCCCCGGTGAAAGAGTCTCGCAAACCATGGTACTGGCCATTCTGAGGGAGCCGCCGTCCTTGCAGAGCAACTTCGAGGTCATCATCCGACAACCCGGGAAGCCCGACCGGGTCGTCGCCCTCGTGCCGGGGATCACCCTCCTCGGTCGTGCGGATGAGTGCGATCTGCCGCTTCAGGATCTCGGTGTCTCTCGTCGCCACGCGCGGCTCCACATCCGGCCCGATCAGGTCTTCGTCGAAGATCTGAACAGTGGCAACGGCACCTGGCTCCGCGGGCGCCGCATCGAGGGAACCAGCCCGCTCCGTCCCGGTGAGGTGCTGCAGATCGATCCCTTCTCCCTCGAGCTGCGGCGCAAGCCGGGTCCATCCCCCGCAGCCATGGCCGAACCCTCCGGCGAGTCCCACGCGCGGGTCGACGTGATCGCAGGCCCCCGCCTGGCCCAGTCGAGCTACCTCGTCTCGGCTGGAGGCCTCTCTATCGGCCGCTCCGAGAACCGCGACCTCGTGCTGCTCGACCCCGCAGCCTCGCGCCATCACTGCGACATCCTCCTGCAGAACGGGCACTGGCGACTGGTCGACAACGGCAGCTCCAACGGTGTCTACCTCAACGATGAGCGGGTCCTCGACGCCCGACTCAGTCACGGCGACGTGCTGCGGATAGGGAATAGCGAACTCCGCTTCATCGATCTGGGGATCGACCGCCCGACCGTACCCTCGGCGGTTCCGATCCGTGATCCCGACCCGAGCCCGATGTCTGAGAGCAGCATGGAGTGGAGCCAAGAGCTCTCGCTCCCCCTCCCGACCGATGGGGATCTGCCGCCGCTGTTCACCGACGACGACGACGACGGCTACGCCCCTGCGCGCACCAACACCATCACCCACACCCTCTCCAAGCCTCTTCTCCCCTGGCTGCCGGTCTCGCTCGGCTTCGTCGCGGTCGGGCTCGTCACGCTGGCCTCCACGCTGATCGTCGGCATCGCAGTGCTCTTGCTCGTCGGCCCGCGCGGCGGTGGACTCCCCCTTCCTGCCGACCCGCCGCCCTCGCCGCCCTCCTGGGAGCTGACCCTCTCCCAGCCGCAGCCCGACGCCACCGTCACCCAGCTCTTCGATCGAGGCGTACAGCAAATGCGAAAGCGAGATCCCGCTAAGGCCCTCGAAGCCTTCTATCAGGTACTCGTGGTCGATCCGGGGAACCGCGCGGCAGAGCGCCTGTCGTATACCGCAGGCGAGCATGTGGTCGTCGCCGCCATGGAGCAGGTCATGAAGGCAAACCGCGAGGAGCGGACCAAGAGCGACGCCGAGCGCGACGAGCTGCTGCGAACCTGGCCGCGCGCGTCGTCCAAGCGAGCTCTCAAGGAGCGCTTCCGGGACGACCCGATCGTGCTCAAGCGCACCGGGTGGCCGCCGAGCGAGCACGAGGTGAACATCGCCTCGAACATCGACAACGCCATGAAGCTCGCCAATGAAGGCTCCTGGGCGGAGGCGGTCGAGACCTTCGCCGCCGTCCTCGACACCACCAATGATCCGGTCCTCAAGGACCGCGCTCGGCTGGGTCAGCTCGCGGCGCGGCGCTCCCTGGCTGCCGCCACCGCGGGCTACTGGCGCGAGGGCGTGGCCGCCCAGGTCCAAGGCGACTTCATCCGTGCCAAGGCTGCCTTCGACAAGGTCCTCGAACTCGACCCCAACAACCCGAGCGCCCTGGCCCGGCAGGATCTCTTGCGCACGTCGAGCCCTTGATGGGCCCCCGAGCCCACGCTCCGCCGCTGCTCCTCGCCTCCCTCCTCGTGCTGGGCGCATGTGCGCCCCAGACTCGTGGGGGACTGGAGCTCAACCTGCCCGAGGCCAAGACCCAGGTCGAGGCCCAACGTCCCATCCAGGTACTCCTCGCCGCAGCGGGTCACGAAGAACCCGATCCCCGGGCGCGGGCGCTGGAGCTGCTCCTACACACCTCGGCAGACCAGGATCTCTCCGGGCTCGCCAACCGTGCGCTGTGGGACCCCGAGCCGTGGGTCCAGCGACGCGCGACCGAGGCCCTCTCCCGGCGCCTCCCGTCGAGCGCTCCGATCCTGACCACGTTTCTCGAGCGCGAGGACGAGCTCGCCGATCCCTTGGCCCAGAGCCTCGCCGCCCACCACCTCCAGGGCTCTGAGGCGTCGATCGCCGATACCCTCGCTCGCGCCTGGCGACGCGAGAAGCGGCCCTGGAGAGCGATCCCGCTTCAGCTCGCGGCGGCTCGACTGGGCGATCAGGCGGCCCTCGAGGGGCTGGTCCAGACGCTCGCGGAAGGGGATCTGGCGATGGAGCCGGAGCTCATGCTCGCCTTCGGCAGGTCGGGCCTGCGTGAGCTCGCCGCCCCCCTGGCCCAGGCCACCCCCCTCCTCGAAGACGATATCCTCATCGCGGTCCTCACCGCCCGCCTGCTCCTCGAGGACACCCAAGCCGAGAAGGCCCTGCGCGCCATCCTCACGGGCTCCGACGAGCTCGCCGCCCTCGAGGCGCTCGACTTCCTCACCACCATCGACCACCCCGCGGCCCCTCGCCTGATCGACAAGGTCCGCTCCTCTCTCCCCATCGCTCGCCGCTACGCCGATCTCGCCCTAGCAGCCCGGGCGGGCAATCCCGATCTGGAGCTCCCCATCCCATCGGTGGGCGAAGACTCCGAGCTCCGCACCATCGTCATCCGCTTCGCGGCCGAAGGGCTGGCCTCTCACCCCCCCGACCGCAAGACCCTGCGCGCCTTCGAGCGGCTGATCGTCGGAGGGCTCGCGGATCCCGAGCCGATGATCCGGGCCAAGACCCTCCGCGCCGCGAGGGTCGCCCCCACCCTGTTGCCGCGCGCGACGATCGAGCCTCATCTTCGCGACGAGGTCGTCGACGTGCGCATCGAAGCGGCAGGGCTGCTCTTGATGGGCGGCTGACTCAACCCACTCCGAGCACCCGCGAGAGCAACACCGCCGCTTTCGCGGCCAGCTCCGCGGGACTCCCGAGCTCGATCTCGCCGATGAGGACCTCGAAGTAGAGCCGCTCGATTCCCCCGAGGATCACCAGGGAGGCGAGCTGGGGATCGCCTCGTTCGACCAGCCCCCGATCCATCGCCAGGCGCGTGAGCTCAGTGATGCGCTCGATCAGCGCGAGCTCACGCGCCCGAAGGCCGTCCATGGAGGGGCCGCGCATCTCTCGAAAGAGCAAGAGAACCCTTTTCTGTTGGGATAGCCCGAGCATGGCGAGCTCGGCCGCCATCACTTGATAGACGGCCAAGGCCGCTCCTGGGCCTTGGGCCTTGTCGAGGCCGGCTTCGACCCGATCGAAGATCTGCATGAGAGGGTCGAGGAAGCCGTCGACGAGGGTCTCGAAGAGGGCCTCCTTTGTGTCGTAATAGAGGTAGAAGGTGCCCCGAGCGACGCCGGCCTGGGCGGCGATCTGCTCGATGCTGGTACGCTCAACCCCCCCCTCGAGGAAGAGCTCGAGGCCGGCTTGAAGCAAGGCAGCGTTCTTCTTGGCCTTGTTCTGTTCTCGACGACCCACGGCGCCTCCGAAGTGTCCCGGTTGGGCTAACGTCTCCCGACGATCATGCAGCGCGACCCGCGCCAGAGGGGCTTCGTACCACGCCGAAATCCGGCTGCCGCCTCCCGCAATACGCGCTAAAGCCAGGTTGCGACAAGTCCGGTGGCCCGACCACCCAGCCAAGGAGTCCCTCGATGTCCCGTCCCACGCTGCCCAAGTGGTCGCACGATCTACGCGACAAGTACCTCGCCGGCGAAGCGAGCCTCTTCCTGCTCCACGGCAATGTGCGCGACGTCCAGCGATGGGTCGGCCCCGACGGCCGCTCGGAGTGGCTGGACCTCCGCCGCTTCCTCTCGCGCTTCCTCTCGCGCACCCGAGATGTGGTCGCGGTCTACGACGTCTCTCGCGGCCTCACCTTCCCCGAGCCCTCCCACGAGCTCGCCTTCCGCGACGCCATCGATCGCCGCCGGGAGCACACCGCCAGAGGGCGCCTGGGACCCATGCCCTCCGCCCCCCGCGAGGTCGTCGAGGCCGTCGAAGAGCTGATCACCTCACCCGCGCAGGCCAGCGGGGTGGTGATCGACTTCGTCGAGACGATCGCCCCCCAGGGTGATCTCTCCTTCATGTCCAACGAAGACAAGGCCACCCTGGTCGCCCTGCAGCGCTGGTCGAGCGACCCTGCCTTCCTCGGCACCGACAACCTGGTGATCCTGATCACCGAACACCTCTCCGACGTCTCGCGGCGCGTGGTCGCGAGCCCCCAGCTCAAGACCCTCATGCTGCCCTTCCCCGATCTCGAGCACCGGCAGAAGTTCATCGAAGCCCACGCCGAGGGCGTGCCCACCGAGATGCCGCTGAACGTCCTCTCTCAGCTCACCGCTGGGCTCTCTCTGCTCCAGATCCGCGCCCTGCTCCGAGGCGCCCGGCTCACGGAGCGGCCGATCACCTACTCCGAGGTCGCCCGACGCAAGAAGGTGATCATCGAGCAGGAGTGCCACGGTCTGGTCGAGGTCGTGAACCCCCGACACGACTTCAGCCATGTCGGAGGCATGGAGCGGGTCAAGGCGGACCTCATGCGCGTCGCCAACGCCGTCAAAGAGGGGCGCACGAACCGCGTGCCGATGGGGATGATCTTCGTGGGACCGATGGGTACGGGCAAGACCTTTGTCGCCAACGCCTTCGCCCGAGAGTCGGGGCTCACGGTCTTGACCTTCAAGAACTTCCGCGAGCGCTGGGTCGGCAGCACCGAGGGCAACCTCGAGAAGATCCTCGATCTGGTCGACGCCCTCGGCTACGTCCTGCTGATCATCGACGAGGCCGACCGGAGCCTTGGCGGAAACGATAACGACGGCGGCACGAGCAGCCGGGTCATCGCCCGCCTCAAGGAGTTCATGAGCGACACGAGCCACCGTGGCAGGGTCGTCATCCTCATGATGACCAACCGTCCCGACAAGCTCGACGTCGACCTCAAGCGACCCGGCCGATTCGACATGAAGATCCCCTTCTTCTTCCCCGAAGAGCACAGCGAGCGGGAGCTGATCCTGCAAGCCCTGCTGCGCAAGAACGACCTCTCGCTCGAAGACGGCGTCAGCCTCGATGGGGCGGCGGAGCGCACCGAGGGCTACTCGGGGGCCGAGCTGGAGCTCGTGTTGCTCGCCGCCGCCGACATCTCTGCTGCCGACGATCGCGACTGCATCAGCCAGGCCGATCTGGACCGGGCCGTCGAGGACGTGATCCCCAGCCGCGACACCCGCATGCTCGCCTACATGGAGCTGCTCGCCGTCTTCGAGGCGAGCTCCAGGCGTATGCTCCCCGACCGCTACCGCGAGATGTCCACCGAAGAGGTGCAGAAGGCCCTCGACGAGCTGCAGATCGTGCTCGGACCCCGCGCGCGCTGAGCCCTCAGTCCACCCCGCGAACGCCCTCGAGCTCAGCGGTCGCGGCGACGACCGCCGCTTCGGCGTAGACCACCGACACCTTCGCCTCGATCGAGACCCTCCGGGCATCGAGCCACGACGTCACGCCGTCGATCCCGTTGCGGTAGCGCTCGTCGGTGCGACGGAAGGCCTCTTCGGCCGCGTTCAGGCTACCGCGCCTCGCGAGGAGCGCGAGCTCGGAGGCCTTGAGCCGAGCCTCCGCCGCCAGCAGGGTGGCGGCCAGGTCGCGCTCCTGCCCATCGAGCTCGGCGGCTGCGAGGCGTTGCTCGGCCTTGGCCATCGCGAGATCCCCAGGGCCGGTGGTGGCGATGGTGAGCGGGACATCCAGGGTGATGTTGGCGGACCAGCCAAGACCCGTGCCCCGATCGGCCACGATGTATTCCGCGACGGTGCCGTCGGCGTTGATGGAGGGCAGGTAGGCGAACCGAGCCTGATCCCCACTCGCCTTGGCTGCCCCCAGAGCCTCCTCAGCCGCCGCGAGGGCGGGGTGCCGATCAGGCCCTCGCTCCGGCGGGCCCGCCTGCGGGGCCTCCAGCTCGCATCGCCCCGAGAGCTCGGCATCGACCAGGGCTTGCAGACGGGCGCACGCGGCGGTGGCCTCGCCGGTCGCCGCCTCGGCCTGCGCCTCGAACTCGAGCGCGTCCGCCCGAGCTCTCGCCAGATCGACGGCGGGCCGCACCTCGGCCTCGACCAAGCGCCGGATCGCGTCTTCCGCGCGGTGGAGCTCCTGGACCGCCTCGCGCAGCAGGGCCGCCGCTCGAGCCGCGCTCCAGGCCTCGGTGTAGGCCACCGCCGCGTCGCGCCGGGCCTGGGCCTTGGTCCACTGGACGATCGCCTCTCGACCGCGGGCGGTGCGACGCGCCGAGGTCGCCGCGGCCCAGGTCGAGGGATCGACGACACTCCACGCGCCTTGAGCGCCCAGGCCGACCTGCCAGGGGATAGGTCGCTCGAAGCCAAAGGGGGTGAAGCCGGCACCGACGCCGAGCTGGGTGAACAACGAGACGGCGGGCAAGGCGCGCCCCCGCCAGACCGAGGCCTCGCCGCGAGCCTGGTCGGCCGAGGCTACGGCGAGCTCGACCGCGACCGCTCGACGCACCGCCCGATCCTGGGTCGCGGCGAGCGAGCCGGTATAGACCGCGCCCTCCCGCTGGATGGGCACATCGGAGGCCAGCGCCATCCCGAGCAGGAGCGCGATCATGCGCGCCTCGCGATCCACCACACCAGGCGGAATACGGCGGGCACGACGAAGAGCGTGAGGGCGGTCGATAGGGCCAGGCCCCCGAGCACGATGGCCCCGACACCCCGGTACAGCTCCGAGCCCGAGCCCGGGAAGAGCACCAGCGGAAGCAGCCCAGCGAGCGAGGTCATCGCACTCATCGCGATCGGACGGGCTCGACGCTCGACCGCATCGGCCAAGGCGTCGGTCACGAGTGCCCCTTCGCGCAGCCGCGACAAGGCGACATCGACGACCAGGATCGCGTTATTGACCACCACCCCGATGAGGATGATGAAGCCCATCGCCGTGAGCAGATCGAAGGCCTGGGGCGCGAGGAGCAGGTCGACGAGCCGCAGCCCGATCACGCCCCCCGCCGCCGCCAGCGGCACCGTCACCAAGACGACGATCGGTGCCAGAAAGTCTTCGTACAGCGCGGACAGCAGCAAGAAGCTGATCAGCATGGCGAGCATGAGCACCTGACCGAGCCGGGTCTGCGCCTCGACCAGCTTGTCGGCCGCACCTGCATACGAGATCCGCACGCCCGGCGACAGCCCGGCGTCGACCATCGGCGCGACGATGCGATCTTGCAAGCGCTCGAGGGTGGCTTCGAGGGGAAGGTCGTCGGGGGGACTGAGCTGAAGGGTGATGCCCTGGCGCCGCTCCAGCCTTCGGATCTTGGTCGGTCCTACCGTCTCGACCACGTCCGCCAGCGAGGACAGCGGCACCACCCCACCCAAGGGCGTCGCGACGGACGCGTTCTCGAGGGCCTCCTTGCTCGTGGGCGCGACCCCCACCGGCCGGATCGTCACATCGAGCTTTCGACGACCCGGCCGGGCCAGCTCTCCGACGATCCGACCATCGACCAGCGCGTCGACGACAAGGCCGATCTCTTCGCCGGTGAGGCCCAAGCGCAGCGCGTCCTCGCGTCGCGGAAAGACCTGCAACTCCGGCCCACCGAGATCGAGAGAGGGGAGCGGCTGGACCTGAGAGCCGGGGATGACCTCAGCGATCTGCCCCATCATCTCGCGACCGACCGAGAGCAGCTCCACGAGATCCGGGCCGGTGATGTCGATGTCGATGGCGCGGCTCGATCCCAGGCCTCGGGCGAACAGCCCCGCCTGGTTGGCGACCCCGAAGAGCCCCGGGTGCCGCCGTTGCTCCTGCCGGTAGCGCGCGACCAGCTCGCCGATACGGGAGCCGTCGACGGCGCCGCCGCCCATGAAGGCCTGCTCCGGACGCGCGACGAAGAAGCTGCGCTCGATGCGGGGCACGCCGTCGA
The DNA here is from genome assembly GCA_007693595.1 of Deltaproteobacteria bacterium. GTDB lineage: Bacteria > Myxococcota_A > UBA796 > UBA796 > REDI01. The sequence goes on from REDI01000022.1 coordinate 37,277, forward strand.
CCTCGTCGAGGCGGTGCCGGTCGATGCTCTCTTGGAAGGCGGCACCCACGCGCTTCATCTCGTCCATGGAGTAGCCCGGTGGCGGGATCATGACGCCGAAGAGGAAGTTCCGGTTCCCTTCGGGCAGGTATTCCATGGAGGGGAGCAAGGCCCAGCCAACCCCGGCGAGGCCCGCAGGCACGAGCAGCGAGATCAGCAGAGCCACAGGGACGCTCTCGACGATCCGGCGGACCCCCCAGACGACCGCGGCGCGCAGCCGGCCTCCAAGCCGCCCCACCCCCCCGGTGGCCTGGGACCCCTGCCGGAGTAGGCGTGCCGAAAAGCTGGGGATGACGAGCACCGAGACCCCCAGCGAGAGCACGACCGCGAAGCTGATCGCCACCGCCACGTCGCGCAAGAGCTCTCCGACCTCGTCCTGCCAGGTGATGATCGGGATGAAGACCGCCGCCGTCGTGACCGTCGAAGCCAGGATCGCTCCCCAGACCTCGCGCACACCGATCAGAGCTGCCTCGGCCGCCGAGCTCGCGCGGGCGCGCCACGAGTCGATGTTCTCGAGCACGACGATGGCGTTGTCGACCACCATCCCGACCGCGAAGGCGATCCCCGCCAGGCTCACGACGTTTACGGAGCGGCCGAGCAGCGCCATCCCCAGCGCCGTGCCGATGACGCACACCGGGATCGAGACGCTCACCACCCCCGCGGCGGGGATGGAGCGCAGGAAGAGCCAGAGTACGAGGGCCGCCAGGACTGCACCGATCAGCAAGTTCTGTCGAACGAGGGCCAGGGCCCCGTAGATGTAGTCGGTCTGATCGTTGACGATCCGCAGCTCCAGCCCCTCGGCGTCGAGGAGGTCCCGCTGCACCTCGGCCACCCCCTCCCGGATCATCTCGGTGGTCTCGAGCACGTTGGAGCCCGCCTCGCGACGAAAGAGGACGGCGAGGGCCTCACGGTCGTTTCCGTAGACGTAGGCACGCTGGATCCGAAGACCGACCGAGACCTTGGCGACGTCGCCCAGCCGCACCGCCCCGGCGGATCCCTCCGCGGGCCGAACCACGATGTCTTCGAGATCCTCGACGTTGGGCGGCCGGGCCATGGTGCGCACGATGTAGCGACGCTTGCCCATGTCGATCTCGCCGCCGGTCAGATCGCGCAGCTCGGCCCTCACCGCAGCCGCCACCTGGGTGAGGGGCAAGCCGCGAGCGGCGAGCTGATCGGGCTCGAACGAGACGACGACCTCGGAGTCTCGCCCGCCGAAGAGGTCGATGCTCGCGACCCCTGGGATCCGCTCGAGCGGGGGAAGGACCTCTTCTTCGACCCAGGTTCGGTAGTGCCCGACGTCGTCGCCGGACGGGCTCTGCAGCAGCACCACCGCGAGCGGCGGACCCGCGGCGTTGCCGGTCGAGACGATGGGCTCGTCGGAGTTCTCGGGGTAAGAAGGGACCTGGGTGAGCAGGTTCGTGATGCGAGAGAGGGCCTCGTCGAGGTTAGTCCCCACCTTCATCTCAAGGGTGATCTGCCCCTGATCCGAGGTCGCCTCGCTCGTCATGCGGGTGAGACCCTGCAAGGTCTTGAGGGCTTCTTCTTGGGGCTCGAGGAGCTCCTGCTCGACCTCGGCGGGCGCAGCACCCGGCCAGCGGGTCGTGACCGTCAGCGTCGGGATCTCGATGTCGGGCGTGAGCTGAATCGGGAGCGCGAAGAGCGAGAACAGGCCAAAGAGGACGATCAGGATCACCCCGACGAGCACACCCACCGGACGCCGAATGGCTAAGGCGAGCAACCCGGAGGCGCTCTCGGTCGGCGCCTCCGGGCGCGCCGGCTCCTGGGGCTCGCTCACCCCTCCTCCCGGCGGCGGTCGATCTCGACGGCTTGGCCGGTGCGGAGGCGCTCGTTGCCTCGCGTGACGACCACATCCCCTGGGGCGAGGGGGCGCACGAGGGCGTCGTCGCCCGCGGTGGCGACGACGTCGACCTGGACCGACTGCGCCTTGCCGTCCACGACCTTGACGACGCGCGTGCCCGCCGCGCCGAGCACCAGGGCATCGCGCGGGATGCGTGCCGCCTCCTCGTCGCGTCGGACCACATCGAAGTCGACGGTGACCGACAGCCCTGGCACGATCCACTCGGGGACCGGCTCGAGAGGCTCGAGTCGGACCACCGCCGTGCGGCTCGTGCGCTCGAGGCTGGAGGCGATGCCCACCACCTCGGCGTCGGCGCGCTCGGACCCGAAGCGGAGTCGCGCGCGATCACCCTTGGAGAGCTGCCGCGCCAAGGCGCGCGGGGCATCGACCCGCAGATCGAGGGCGCCGAGGTTCACCAGCTCAAGGACGGGCTGTCCGGGCTCTACCCAGTCCCCAACACTCGCCAGGAGCGCGACGACCTCACCGTCGAAGGGGGCGCGGAGACGGTGCCGATCGAGCAGAACGCGGGCCTCGCGCGCGGCGGCCTGGAGCCGACCCACCCGCGCCCGCAGGGACTCGGCCTCAGTGCGCGCAAGGTCGAGCTCCGATGCGGACAGCACCCCCTCGGCGACCCTGGAGAGGCGCTCCACCTCCCGCTCGGCCCGCCCGGCGGAGACCTCGGCCTCTCGGGCCTCGGAGGTCGCGACGGCGAGTCGGGCAGCAGCGGGCTGTGGATCGACGGCGAGCAGCAGATCCCCACGCTGCACGGATGCCCCCTCACGCAGGGCGAGCTCGGTGATCGGACCGCTCGCCGCAGCCGCGAGCACCGAGCGCTCGAAGGCCCGCACCTCGGCCGGCAAGGACCACTCATCGTCGAGGACCCCTTCGCGCGCCTCCGCGACCTCGACGAGGGCGGGCGAGGGACCGGAAGAGCCTCGCTCCTCGTCGACCCAGAGGAGGCCACAGCCCATGCACAGAGTCGGCAGCAGGAAGCGCATCGCGCCGACCTAACCCTCCCCCTCACGACGTCGACCTTAGGCGACGGGTCGTGACGCCGCGAGGTCAGGGCCGTTGAACTCGCTACCACGAGACAGGCTTAGACTTGGCGATCGGGTCGAGCCGGTGGCAGATAGAGACTGGAGGTAGACGTGGACCGTCGTCGCTTCATCATGACCACAGCCGCGGCTGCGCTGCTCATCGGCTGCGCCGAGACCGGGTGGGCCGTCGCGCCCCCCAAAGCTCCCTTCCGCTCTTCACGAAAGGACGCGGTGAAGATCTCGGAGGAGCGCTGGAAGGAGGCCCTGGACCCGCTCAGCTTCTACGTGCTTCGCCAGGGCGGCACCGAGCGGGCCTTCACCAGCCCGCTCAACCGCAACAAGGCGGACGGCGTCTACCTCTGCGCAGGGTGCGGACTGCCGCTCTTCGACAGCCGGGCCAAGTTCGACAGCGGGACCGGCTGGCCCTCCTTCTTCCAGCCCATCGCCAAGAACCGTGTCCTCGACCGCCCCGACGACAGCATGGGCATGCGCCGCACCGAGAACGTCTGCGCCCGCTGCGGGGGGCACCTGGGCCACGTCTTCAACGACGGCCCCCGCCCCACAGGGCTCCGCTACTGCATGAACGGCGCGGCGCTCGCCTTCCTGGAGCGGCGACGCGTCTCGGAGCTCGGCGATCCACCCAAGGTCTTCCTCGGAGCGCGTCTGCCATCCTCAAAGGCCGAACCCCGAACCCCTGGAGCCCGACCATGATCCGAGCCCTCCCCCTCCTCGGCCTCCTCTTCGCATGTTCCCCCTCTATCGCTGCCGATGGAAGCCAGCCCTCACACCCCGCTCCCCCCGCTGCCAAGGGTCAGGGCGTAGCCATCTTCGCCACCGGCTGCTTCTGGTGCTCCGAGTATGACTTCGAGCAGGTCCCTGGCGTCATCGACGCGGTCAGCGGCTACGCGGCGGGCCGAACCAAGCGTCCCACGTACAAGCAGGTCACCACCGGCTCGACCGGCCACACCGAAGCCATCCGAGTGATCTACGATCCCGCCAAGGTGAGCTACGGCGACCTGCTCGAACACTTCTGGCGGACCGTCGATCCCTTCGACGATGGCGGGCAGTTCTGCGACCGGGGGTCCCAGTACCGCGGAGCCGTCCTTCCGCTCGACCCTAGCCAGCGCGCGCAGGCCCAAGACAGCCTTCGGAAGATGGAGCGGGTGTTCGGCAAGAAGATCAAGGTCAAGATCGAGGACCCTGGGATCTTCTGGGTGGCCGAAGACTATCATCAGGACTTCTACAAAAAGAACCCCGCCCACTACAAGCGCTATCGCTGGGGTTGCGGCCGCGATCAGCGCGTGCAGACCATCTGGTCGCAGGTGCCCGACCGCCGGCGGGGCGAGCTTCGGACCCCTTGACACAGCCTGTCTGAGCGCCTAAGAGCCTCCGGCTCGCGACGGGCTTGAAGCGTGCACCCACGTGCACCGCCTTGAACGCGGTTCGGAGGAATCCATGTACGCTGTCATTCACACCAGCGGTCGTCAATACAAGGTCGCCGTCGGCGACCAGATCGACATCGACCGCATCGGCGCCGACCAAGGCGCCGACATCACCCTGGACCAGGTGCTGCTCATCGGCGGCGAGGGCGTCAAGATCGGCACCCCAACCCTCGAAGGCGCCACCGTCTCCGCGAAGGTCATCGAGCACTACCTCGACGCCAAGCGGCTCACCCGCAAGTATCGCCGCCGTCAGCGCACCCGCCGCAAGGTCGGGTACCGCCCGGCGAAGACCCGCATCGAGATCACCGCAATCCAAGGGGGCTAGACCCATGGCACATAAAAAGGGACAGGGCAGTTCGCGCAACGGGCGCGACTCCAATCCGCAGTACCGCGGAGTCAAGCTCTACGACGGTCAGGTCTGCAGCGCCGGATCCATCCTCGTGCGTCAGCTCGGCACCCGCTTCCACCCCGGCACCAACGTCGGCGCCGGCCGCGACTGGACGCTCTTCAGCAAGATCGACGGTGTGGTCCGCTTCGAGACCCGCAACCGCCGCAAGCAGATCAGCGTCTACCCGGTCGAGACCTCCGAAGCCGCCAAGTAGGCCCGCGCGCTGGGTGCCGCCCTCTCGCGGCGCCCCGCTGAACGAGACCCCTCCGCCATGCGCTTCGTCGACGAGGTCCGGATCACCATCGCCTCAGGGAACGGGGGCGATGGCTGCGTCTCGTTTCTCCGCGAGCGCTTCCGTCCCCGTGGAGGCCCCGATGGGGGCAACGGCGGCCGAGGCGGAAGCGTCATCCTCGAGGCGACCCGCCAGCGGAACACGCTGGTCGACCTGCGCTGGAACAAGGTCTATCGCGCCCCGAGCGGCACGAACGGGCAAGGTCGAGGCATGACCGGGGCTTCGGGCGAGGATCTGGTGATCCCCGTCCCGGTGGGCACGCAGGTGCACAGCGTCGCGCACGGCGATCTGCTGGCCGATCTGGCGGCCGAGGGCGACCGCTTCGAGGTCCCCGGCGGGCGCGGCGGGCGTGGCAACGCCACCTTCAAGACCTCTACCCGACGCACTCCGCGCTTCGCGACCGAGGGCCGCCCGGGGGTCGAGGTCGAGCTCCTGCTGGAGCTCAAGCTGATCGCCGACATCGGCCTGCTAGGCTTTCCCAACGCGGGCAAGTCCACTCTGATCAGCCGGATCAGCGCGGCGAAGCCAAAGATCGCAAGCTACCCGTTCACGACACTGGTGCCGAACCTCGGCGTGGTGCGGCTGAGCGACGGCAAGAGCTTCGTTGTGGCTGACATCCCCGGTCTGATCGAGGGTGCTGCCGAGGGGGTCGGGCTGGGCCACCGCTTCCTGAAGCATGTCGAGCGCTGCGCCGGATACCTGCACCTGATCTCCCTCGATGAACACGAAGCCACCTCCCCCCTCGAGCGCTTCCGTGCGCTCAACGAAGAGCTACGCCGCTACGACGAGTCCCTCTCCGACCGTCCCCAGATCGTGGTGCTCAGCAAGACCGACCTCCTCCCTCCCGATCAGGTCGAGCGGATCCGCGCTGAGCTCGAGCGCGAGCTGGGGACCCGTGTGTTCGCGCTGTCGGCTGTGAGCGGAGATGGCCTGCGCGAGCTCATCGGTGCCACCTGGACCCTGGTCAGTCGGGTTCGACATGAGGCGCCCCCCGAGGCCCTGAGCACCCCTCGAAGCCCGCTGCTCCACCTCCACCGTCGCTCCGACGAGGCCAACGAGGGTTGGGAGGACGACTCCGATCCCTGGCTCGACGACGAAGAGTGACCCTGAGGCGCGATTCGTCACGAGGTGTCCGCAAGCTTGTGCATCGCATGGCGCTGGCGCTAAGATTGCCCCGTGGAAACACGACCTACACGCCACCGCTGCCCCGGAGACCCCCTCATGTGGAAAATCGCCTTTCTTACCGTCGGACTCGTCCTCCCCTCCGTCGCGCTCGCGTGTGGCGGAAGCAAGAAAGCCGCCGCTGACGACGACAGCCCCAAGCACGCCAAGGTGACCGAGACCGCCGACAGCAAGGACCTCGTCGGCAAGAACTGCTCCTACACCACAGGCAAGATGGCCCAGCGCATCCTCGCCGAAGGCTCCGACTGGACCTTCACCGGGTCCCTGGCTTCCACCAGCGAAGACCTCTCGAGCCGCGTGGCCGCTCCCTTCGCGGTGGGCCCCGAAGGGGCGGAGCGCATCGTCGCGAACGAGGTCCTCGAGGACCTGACCAAGCGCGGTGCCCACAACAACCGGGTCAGCCTCACCGGCAAGAAGCTGGTGGTCGGCGACGTGACCTACATCGTGCTGACCGAGTTCGGTCAGGCCAATAGCTGATCCCAACGCCAGCGCACGATCGAGCCTCGTCCAAGGTCGGACGGGGCTCTTTCGTCACCGGGCTGCGGATCGCGCTTGCCTATGGGCGACTTGGACGCCAGAATAGGGTAAGGCACGCAGCCCAGCGGAGGACTTAGCCATCACCGACGAGACCATTGAGCAGCTTGCGCGCGACCTAGCCGCCGCTGCCCTCAAAAAGAAGGGAACCGACGTCGCGATCCTCGACCTGCGAGAGCTGGCCGACTTCGCCGACTTCTTCATCATCATCACCGCGAGCAATCCCCGACAGGTGCGCGCGATCTCCGACGCGCTCCGACTCGAAGCGCGCGAGCGGCACGGGGTGAGCCCCGTCGGCACCGAAGGCCAGGAAGCGGCGCGCTGGGTCCTCACCGACTTCGGTGACGTGGTCGCACATGTCTTCGAAAAAGACATGCGGGGTTTCTACGACCTCGACGGCCTCTGGGACGAAGCCCCCCGGCTGAGCCTGCCCGAGGTCGAGGTCGAGTCCGACGACCTGCCCGAGCCCTTCTTCACCCTCGGGTGACCGGGGCGTGCGCCCCCTGATCCTCAGCGTCGGCAAGCCCTCCCGTGGCTGGCCAGCCGAGGCGTGCAACGACTACGTCCGCCGCCTACGCCGGTGGGACGGCCTCGATGAGGTGTGGATCAAGCCCGAGCGCTTCCACGGAGACATCGAGGCGGTGCGGGCCGCGGAGGGCGATCGCCTCCGGGCCAGGATCGGGCCGCGAGACCGGCTGGTCTGCATCGACGAGCGGGGCGAGGCCATGCGGACCGAGGCGTTCACCGACTTGATCCAGCGGGTCCGACTCGAAGGGGCCCCCAGCCTGATCTTCGCCATCGGCGGCGCGTATGGGCACGACGAGCGCACCCGCCAGACCGCGTGGCGAACCGTGAGCCTCTCTTCGATGGTGCTCAACCACGAGATCGCCCGCCTCGTGCTGGTCGAGCAGATCTACCGCGCCTACGCCACCCTGAACGGGGTTCCTTACCACCACTGAGCCTCCGGGCCTCCTCGACCGCGACCCGCTCAGACGCTACGCTGACCTCGCCTCGATGCCCGGAGTGCCCATGCGCATCCTCTTCGCCGACAAGCTGCCCGATCACGCCCGGGTTCGACTCGCGACCGGCGGCAACGAGGTCCGCGCGGAGCCCGGCCTGAAGGGCGAGCCCTTGGTCGAGGCCCTGCGCGACTTCGATCCCCAGGTCTTGGTGGTCCGTTCCACCAGGGTCACTCGCGCGCACCTCGCCGCCCCCGAGAGCCTGGCCCTGATCGTGCGCGCCGGCGCCGGGGTGAACACCATCGACATCGCCGCGGCCTCGGCCCAGGGCATCTTCGTCGCCAACTGCCCAGGCAAGAACGCCGTGGCGGTCGCCGAGCTCACCTTCGGCTTGATCCTGGCGATCGACCGCCACCTTCCCGAGGGGGTGATCGATCTTCGAGCCGGCCGCTGGAACAAGGCCAAGTACGGCAAGGCGCAGGGCCTTCGCGGGCGAACCCTCGGGATCCTTGGGACAGGTCAGATCGGCTCTGAGGTCGCTCGCCTCGGGCAGTCTTTCGGCATGGAGGTCCTCGCCTGGTCGCGCAGCCTCACCGACGCCCAGGCCGCCGCGCTCGGCGTCCGCCGGTACGACAGCCCCGAGGACGTGGCCCTGCGGAGCAACGTGCTGAGCGTCCACCTGGCTCTTACGCCCGAGACCGCGGGCTTCGTCGGCGAGAGCATCCTCTCGGTGATGAAGCCGAACGCGACCTTCATCAACACCTGTCGCGCCGAAGTCATCGACGAAGCGGCCTTGTTGCGTGCCCTCGAGAGCCCAGGGATCCGGGCTGGGCTCGACGTGTTTAGCGGGGAGCCCGCGAGCTCGAGCGGAGCGTTCGAGCATCCCCTGGCCAGCCACCCTCGGGTGGTCGGATCCCACCACATCGGCGCGAGCACCGCACAGGCCCAGATCGCCGTCGCCGACGAAGCCTGCGCGGTGATCGAGGCCTTTCAGACCACCGGGCGACCGACCCACTGCGTCAACCTCACCAAGCCCGCTCGCTCGGACCATCAGCTCATCGTGCGCCACCTCGACCGCGTCGGGGTCCTCGCGGCCGTGCTCGACCGCTTGAGCGCCGACGGCGTCTCGGTCGGCGAGATGGAGAACCAGATCTTCGATGGCGAGGAAGCCGCGGTCGCGCGCCTTCGCCTCCGCGGGCGACCCTCCGACCAGACCCTCTCCGCCCTTCGGGGCCACGAACACGTCCTCTCCCTCGCCTGCCTCCCTTCTCCACGGAACCCCGAATGACCCGCGTACACAACTTCTCCGCCGGCCCCGGCGTCCTGCCTGAGTCCGTCCTTCAGCAGTGCCAGGAGGCGATCTGGGAGTTCTCTGGCAGCGGCCTGGGGCTCCTCGAGACCTCCCACCGTTCCCCCCCCTTCGAGGCGGTGATCCAGAGCGCCGTCGCGCGACTGGGGCGCCTGCTCGGGGTGAGCGAGACGCACGAGATCCTCTTCCTGACCGGCGGCGCCTCCGCACAGTTCTATATGGTGCCGATGAACCTTCTCCGCCAAGGCCGCGCCACCTACCTCGAGACGGGCACCTGGTCGACCAAGGCCATTCGTGAAGCCCGCCGGTTCGGACAGATCGACGTGCCCTTCACCTCGACCGAGCGCGTTCCAGGCCCGACCGAGTGGGGCGACGTCCCGCCGGGAACGGCCTACCTGCACTACACCTCGAACAACACCATCATGGGCACCGAGTACCATCACCTGCCCAGGACCGACGTACCCCTCGTGGTGGACGCCTCATCGAACATGCTCTCGCGCCCCTGGCCCGACGCCGCCCACGACATCCTCTACGCTGGCGCCCAAAAGAACCTCGGTCCCGCCGGGGTGACGGTCGTGGCGATCCGACGCGAGCTGCTCGACGCCTGCGACCCTGAGCTGCCCACGCTGTTGCGCTACCCGGTCCACGCCGAGAAGGACTCGATGTTCAACACGCCCCCGACCTTCCCGATCTTCGTCGTGGAGCGTGTGTGCGCCTGGATCGAAGAGCAGGGCGGCCTTCCGGCCATCGGCGCGCGAAACGATCAGAAGGCCCAGAAGCTCTACCAGATCCTCGACGGCAGTGAGTTCTGGCAAGGCAAGGCCAGCCCCGACAGCCGATCGCGCATGAACATCACCTTCTCCACGGGTGATCCCGCGCTCGACACCCGCCTTCACACCGCCGCCGCCAAAGAGGGGCTCTCGGGCCTGAAGGGGCATCGCTCGGTCGGGGGCTTGCGCGCCTCGATCTACAACGCCTGCCCCCCAGAGGCCGTCGACGCGCTCGCGGACTTCATGACGACCTTCGAGCGCACCCACGGCTGAGCCCCAAGGCTCCTCCCTTCCCCGCCGGGCCCGATCCCCCCGAGCCCGTGAACCCAACGAGCCCACCTACCCTACAGCGGGTAAGCCCTCTTCGCCAGGGCGCCGCGCCCCCAAGGAGGTCCCATGTCCGAGAACACCGAAGAGATCGAAGAGACCGACGTCGTCATCTTGGTCGACGACGAAGGCAACGAGACCGAGTTCGCCATCCTGCTGGTCGTCGAGTACGAAGGGCAGGACTACGCGGCGCTCTCGCCCGTGTCGCAGATCGAAGATGACTCCCTCGAGGAGCAGGAGATCTTCTTGTTCGTCTTCGACGAGAGCGTCGATGCCGACGGAGAGCTCACCCAGACCTTCGACCCCATCGAAGACGAAGAGACCTTCAACAAGGTCAGCGCCTTCTGCCAGAGCCAGTTCGCCCTGCTCATGGAACAGTCCGAGGGCTGACCCCGAGCCCTCAGCGACTCAGCGCCTTGCTGACCACGCCCTCACGGAGCTTCGGCTCGAACCAGGTGCTCTTCGGAGGCATGACCTCGCCCGCGTCGGCGACCGCCAGGAGCTGGTCCAGGCCCGTGGGGTACAGGTGGAAGGCGATACCGCCCGACGCATCGACCGCCCCGACCAACGCTTCATGGCCACGGATGCCGCCGATAAAGCTGATGTCTTGGCTGCGTCGAGGGTCCTCGATGCCCAGGATCGGGCCCAGCACGTGGTCCTGCAGGAGGCTGACATCGAGGGAGGCGACGGGATCGTCGGTGAGGATCTCGGGCTTGGGGCTGAGCTGATACCAGGAGCCCGCGAGGTAGGCGGTCACGAGGCCACGGCGGCTTGGGGCAGGATCCCCCGTAGGTTCGACATGAAAGGCGCGACCGATCGCTTCGAGCAAGGCGGCCGGCTCGAGGCCTCCGGTGTGGTGAACCCAGCGGTTGTAGGCCATCACCTTCAGCGCGTCGTCGGGGAAGAAGCCCGCCAAGAAGGTCGAGGTCGCGGTCGACTGGCGCTGCGCATGCACCCGGCTCGCAGCCGCGGAGCGGTGATGCCCATCGGCGATGTAGAGGGCGGGGACCTGACTGAACGCTTCACGGATGGCCTGGACCTTGTCGGCTGGAGCGGGCCAGAGCGCGTGCTCGACCCCATCGTCGGTCGTGACCCGCCAGGCGGGCTCAGCAGCCGTCACCTCTCGCGTGAGGGCGCGCAGCGCGTCGGTGGCGCGGTAGGTCAGGAAGACCAGACCAACCTGCGCGTCGAGCACTTCCATGTGGCGGGTTCGATCATCTTCTTTGTCGGGGCGGGTGGTCTCGTGTCTCTTGATCACGCCCCGGTCGTACTCCGCGACCGAGGCGCCGGCGAGCACCCCGACCTGCCGATGCTCCCCCATCAACTGCCCATAGAAATAGTAGGTGGCGAGCTCATCTTCGCGGAGAACCCCCTCGACGATCAGCGCGTCGAGGTTTCGGCGCGCCTGCTGGTAGGCGGCCTCGCTGTGGGGATCGGTGCCGGGCGCCATGACCGCCTCGGGGCGCGTGACTCGCACGAAAGACCGGGGCGCGCTCGCGAGGGCGCGGGCCTCGGCGTCGGTGAGGACATCGTAAGGCGGGGCGATCACGTCGGCGGCGAGATCGTCGGCAGGGCGAAGGGCACGGAAGGGTCGAACATCAGCCAAGTGAACCTCGGGGCAGGCCTCTGGCCTACCTGCGCGAGCCCCTCTCGGTCAAGCGCCCCACGGTGACCGCCTGAGAGGCGCCGAAAATATTACGCGTTTCAGGCTGTCTTACAAGGACCTTCAGATGTGAGGTGGTGTAGACGACGCGATCCGCGGTAGGCTTGCTTCCCTCGCGAAGCGGAGAGTTGCTCCATGGCAGTCAGTGACTGGGTCTCAAACCTCTACCAGTCTGAGCAGACCCGAGGTCTGTCCGGCGGGGCCAGCCCCGCCGTCGCCCTCGACGACGCGAACCCCTACTACAACTACAAGCTCCGGCGTCACCGCACCGTCGGCGATCTGGTGGTCGATCCGACCTTGCTCTGGTACACCTCGAGCTTCGTCGAGAGCCGCGACGGCCTGGGCACGCACCTGCTGATCGACCATGGCAACGCCTCGAGCGCCGGGTTTACCGATGTGCTCTTAATCCTGGCAGCGAGCGACTACGACCGCGCCACCGCCGACGAAGACGACGGCCGCGAATCGTGGATGAGCCGCGCGACCCGGCTCTTGCTCAGCTCCTTCGACGAGTTCTGCGCCCAGGAATCCTTCGAGCTCCGCCATCCTCACCGCCGGCTGGGCTTTCGGATCCTCCGAGACGGCTCACCCCAGATGGGCGGCCAGTCGCTCGGCTTGCAGCCCGGCGAGTTCGTCACGGGCTTACTGCCCAACCTCTATACGGGCCCGGTCAAGGGCTCCTACCCCATTGTCAGCGTACACATCAACCTCCCCGGTGCCTGGGATGGATACCGCGAGGTCGGCCGCCTCTACAACGATCAGCTCCTCTTCACCCTCGGATCCTCTTGGCTCGACAACGTCAGCCACCCCAAGCTCCAAGAGGCGGCGCTGTACCGCCTGCGCCAGGGCGAAGACGGCCAGTTCATCCACATCATCAACCCCGACCTACAGGACCGTTACCAGCTCGTCTCCACCACCCAGGGCGACGCCAGTGTGCTCACCCTCGCCACCCGCGATGGCAACCCTCTCGCCTACATGGTGCTCGCTCTCCTCGACGCGCCCGAGAGCACCGACGGCGCCATCGCCGCCCCCATGCTCATCGACAACCAGGTGCAGCGGGTCAGCGCGTCCAACGCCCGCACCGTCATCCCCGAGGCGCCCAGCGAGCGGATCTTCTCGCTGCAAGAGCGAGGGGCGCTCCTACAGAAGGTGCACTTCCGCAAGTTCATGGAGGGCTACGACGTCTACCTCGGCGCTCGTGGGGAGCTCGGCACCGTCGTCGACGAGAAGGCCGCGACCTTCCAGGTTCGACGTACCGAGGTCTTGCTCATCGCCCACACCGAAGGCATCGAGGTCGCGGGCCGGCCGGCCCCCATCGGAGAGCCGGTCTCGCTCGATGGGGACTGCGAAATCACGGCCTCTGGCCAGCGCCTCGAGTACCGCGACCTCCGCGGGTGCCGCGTCGAGAAGTGGCCCTATGTCGCCGAGATTCGTCGCCCCGCCTCCTCGAACTACATGATGTGGGGCTCCAGCTACGAGGTCGGCCGTGCCCTCGACGCGCGGGTGGTCCTGCCGGACAACCCCGACAACCGAAACATCCACTGGCGCCCCGAGGTCGGAGTGGGAGCCACGATCAAGTCACGCAACGGCGAGATCGAGAAGTCCCGATTCTACACCGACTCCATCATGGTCGCCTCAAACCACGCCCAGATCGATCTGAGCACCCCCGAGCCGAACCTGATCTGCACGGCTCGAAGCTGCTTCGTCTACGTGCGCCGATACGGCGCCGTCTTCCCCCTCTACCCGGCGGGGAGCGGCAAGCAGCCCACCGAGATGACCATCGAACCAGGCGACGAGGTCCTGATCGGCAACAGCGTCTTCCACGTCGGGTTCACCCCCGAAGAAGAGGGGATCAGGCCCGCGCCAGCGCCATCCCTCGATGGCGATGAAGACGAGCTCGACAAGACCGAGACCTTCCCGATCCCTGGCTTTGGAGACGACGCCCCTGGCATGCTCTTTGGCGACGATGAGCCGGACGAAGGAGAGTTCTACTTCGGCGAAGACGAGCCCGAAGACGACGCGCCCGGCACGCTGGTCGAAGAAGACGCCGGCTCGTCGGAGATGATCTTCGACAACACCGGCGTCAAGGAGCCCGCGGTCGACTGGGAAGAAGACGACTCCTGGGAGTCCCCTTCCGCCGGCAGCTCACCGCCGCCCCCGCCCGTCGACCCGAACGTGCGGCAGAGCGCGGTCGAGACCTTGCCCCCTCAGCCAAGCGCGCCCCCACCCCAGGCCGAGCCGCCGCCTCCGCCCCAAGCCGAGCCCCCGCCCCCACCCCAGGCC
>REDI01000097.1 GCA_007693595.1 Deltaproteobacteria bacterium
TCCCCTACGACCGCATCGACCAGAGCTGCGATGGCTTCGATCTCGTCGACGTCGACGACGACGACTACCCCGGCATTCTCCACGCGGATTGGGAGCTGCTCGACCTCCACCCCACCGCCCCTGCCGCCTGGCCGGACGGCCTCCTCAACGAAGTGGACTGCGACGACACCGACGGCACGATCAACCCCGGCGCCGACGAGGTCCCCTACGACCGCATCGACCAGAACTGCGATGACTACGATCTCGTCGACGTCGACGGCGACGACTACCCCGGCATCCTCCGCGCCGATTGGGAGCTGCTCGACCTCCACCCCAACGCGCCCGGCGACTGGCAGCCTGGCGTGCTCGACGAGCCCCTCGACTGCGACGACAACGATCCCGATGTGCACCCCAACGACGGCACCTTCGACGAGAACTGCGAGCGCGCCATCACCGACACCCGCCCCGTCCCGGAGGAGCAAGGAGAGGTGCTCGCGAGCGGCTGTGCCTGCTCCAGCGGCTCCTCGACGCCCGCAGGGGGCCTGCTCGCGGTGCTCGGCCTGATCGGCGGCCTATTCCTTCGGCGCCGGAGGATCTGACACCCGGCCGTAGCGCATGGTAGCCTTGCCCTGAGCCGGGCCGACGGCCCGCTCCCCTGTGCGCGCGCTCCCGTCCCCCCGCACGCCGGCAAGCCATGTCCCTCCTGCTCTATCTCGTCCTCCTCGCTGCGCGCGCCGAACCCCCGGAGCGGCCCACGACGTGCGTGATCACGGCCACGGATGCCACCCAGCTTCGCCTGCAGCTCACCCTCGCCAGCGCCGGCACAGGCGTGATCTGCCTGGAGCCCGGCGACTACACGGCCCCCTCGGGAGGGATCGGGTTCAGCATCTCCTCCGATGTCACGCTGGTCGGGCTGGGCAGCGCGCCCGAAGACGTGGTGCTCCGCCAGGAGTCTACGAGCGACTGGGTGGTCGACGTCGACGGCGCCACCGCCACGCTGCACAACCTCACGATCGACGGCAGCGGGACCCACCGCGCCATGGCGACCAGCGGCAACAGCCGGCTGATCCTCGTCGACGTGACCGTGCGCAACGGCTGGCGATCGGGGGAGGGCGCGGGGATCCGCCAGCGCGCCAACAACCACCTCGAGATCTACCGCAGCACCTTCCGAAACAACCTCTGCCTTGCCGGTAACGGTCGCGGCGGACACCTCTACCACTCCGGGGGCAGCGGGACGATCTACGTCGAGGACAGCCACTTCGAGGTTGGGGTTGCCCTGCGCGGCGGGGCCTTCGCCATCGAGGACGGCGCGCTGACGGTCATGCGCTCGGCCTTCGTAGAGAACCGATCCACCCAAGTGACAGGAAACAACGAAGATATCTGGGGCGGAGGCGCCTTGAACCTGATGGGTGGCACCCACCACGTCGAGCGCTCGACCTTCCTCGACAACAGCGCAGAGAGCAAGGGGGGCGCGATCCTCGTGCGCGGCAACGGCACCACCCTCGACCTCTTCGAGAATACCTTTGAGTCCGGCGAAGCCACCTATATGGGCGGGCACGTCGCCGCCGTCGACCGGGCCCAGCTCCGGGTCGAGCGCAACCGCTTCTTCGAGGGCAGCGGGGCGGGCGGTGGCGCCATCGGCTGCTATAACGCCACCTGCTCCGTCCACGACAGCGGCTTTTGGTCCAACGAGTCCCGGCGGGACGGGTCCGAGCGGCGCGGAGGCGGCGCGATCTTCCACCGCTCCGACAACCAGAACCGCACCCTGACCGCCACGCACAACCTCTTCTGCCAAAACCGAATGGTCGCCGCCCCGAGCGATGGCGACAATGGCACCGGGGGCGGGGCGCTGCTCACCAAAGACACGCGCGCCTACCTCGACTACAACGTCTACGTGGGCAACACGACCAACCGGGCTGGCGGCGCGGTCCACTTCCGCAACGACCGCAACGGCGTCGGCGGCGTCGGGACCTACGAGACCTACATCGCCAACCGGGCCGAGCAGGGCTGCTCGGTCTTCGGCCGCAACGCCACCACGCACCTCGTGAGCCACAGTCTGTACACCCTCTCGGGGTGCTACGAGCTCGACGATCCGATCGCCGAGCCTCGGGGCTCGGTGCTGCACGCCAACAACTCGAATGAGCTCCGCACCGAAGACGTGGTGTTTTGGGATCTCGACCTCGCCCAGCCCATGAACGGGAACGTGGATCACTCCGGCGAGCCGGTCTTCCTCGATCCCGGCCTGAGCGACTTCCCAGGCCAGCCCTTGCCCGAGGACTACGACTGTCGCAACGAGTACGACCTCTTCGAGCCCTTCGCAGGTCTCGACGATCCGCCCCTGGTCGGCCACCTGGCTGGCCCGGACGCCGGCTTTATCGACGACGACGGGGATGGGTGGTCCTGGCTCTTCGACTGCGACGACGACGACCCCAGGGTGCAGGGGCCAGGCCCCTACTACCCCGACGGCGACGGCGATGGCTTCGGCGACGCAAGGGCCACGCCGGCCGGCGAGGGCTGCCCTCCCCCCGGCTTCGTCACGAACAACCTGGACTGTGACGACACAAACCCCAACGTCAACCCCGACGCCGACGAGATCGTCGCCAACGGGCGCGACGACAACTGCGACGGCACGGAGCTGTGCTACCTCGACATGGACCGGGACGGCTTTCGGAGCGACGAGACCGTTCAGACCGAGGACCTGACCTGCACCGAGGTCCCCCATGCCCTCGCCTCGGTCCCCGACGGCGACTGCGACGACACCGACGCCACCGTCTACCCCGGCGCCGACGAGATCTGTGACGGGCAGTTCAACGACTGCGACGCCGCTGGCTACGACCTGAGCGGGGCGCCCGCGGCCGAGTCCGACGGCGACAGCGACGGCTTCGTCGCCTGCGACTACGAAGGCGGGACCTGGATCGACAACGTGATCTCCACCCCCAGCGTGGGTCAGGACTGCGACGACACCGACGCGACCGTCTTCCCCGGCGCCCCCGAGATCTGGTACGACGGCGTCGATCAGAGCTGCGATGGGTGGTCGGACTTCGATCCCGACCGCGATGGCCAGATCTGGCCCGACTACGCCGCGCGCGACGAGGCCTTCTTCGCCGCGCTCGGCATCCCGACCACGACCGAGGGCGCGGGGGACTGCTACGACGGCGAGGACACGCCCCTACAGGCCCGCGAAGGCTGGCAGGACCCCGACCCAGAGCAGCCCTGGGACCCCGAGG
>REDI01000002.1 GCA_007693595.1 Deltaproteobacteria bacterium
AGTGTTCATCGCCCTCTTCGAGCACGTCGACGTCGAGGATCGTGCCGCGACCGTCCTCGCCTTCGGGGCTGTTGCACAGATAGACCGTCTCGAGGTCCTCGGAGTCATCGCCTTGAAGACCGTAGGTGATCGCGACGCCTCCGTGCTCGCAGTTCTCGTCCCCGACATCGAGATCCTCGATCGAGACGAAGGCCGCCGCGCCGTCGGTCCCGTCTTCCCCATCGGCGCCGGCCGCCCCGTCGAAGACCGTCTCGCGGCTGCCGTCGGGGCAAGAGATGGTGGTCGAGCCATCGGCGTTGGCGGAGACCGTGCACGGCACCGGCGTCTCGATGCAGCCAGAGAGCGCGATCAACGCGACGACAGCGGTGGAGGAGAGGCGAAGTCCAAGCATGGGGATCTCCCTTGGGTGGGCATGAGGTCCCGGCTTGTAGTCTTCTGCGCGATCGCTGTCAACATGAAACGTGAACCCAGTTCACCTGGCTTGAACCCAGGTCACCCGTCTCATGGAGGGCTCACGAGCGGCCCCGGCTTCGCTCCTGGGTCCCGGAGGCGCCGCGGTCTCGCCCACCACGACGAGCGAGACCGCGGCCGGATCATCGGCAGATCTCGTCCTGGAAGAGGGTCCGAAGTAGGTTGTTCGCCATGTCAGGCCCCATCTCGGAGGGGATGACGTCGTTCGCGAAGCCGAGCATCATGGTCTGGTGGCTCGACCCCACGACGGCACAGCTCCGGTCGCCGACCCGACAGTAGGACGTCGCGGTGTCGCTGGTCCGCTGCATCGACCAGCTCGGAGACACGTCCGACTCGAAGTAGGGAACCAAGTTGACCAGGTCCACCGTGGAACCCACCGCCCCACCCCGGAGCGGATCCAGCGGGCTCATGCTTTCGAATACGCCCCAGAACTCATAGGTCACGTCGAAGAGGGAGGCCAGTTCGGCCCCTCTGGATTGATCCGAGACGATCAGCCGCCCACCCCTATCGAGGTAAGCCTGCATGGCGCTCTGATCTTCGGAGCTGATCGCCGTCACGCCTCGCGCGTCCTGATTGAAGATGATCACCGCTTCGGCGTTGGCTTCGTCCGCACCCGTGACGGCTTCACGGATCGTACCTCTGGGATGGTACTCGAAGTTGCTGGAGGCTTCCATGGCCGCAAGGCCTGACTCGATCTCGTCGAACAGCCCGGCATACTTCTCGCCGCCCCCGTAGTAGTAGACGCTCATGCGGTCCAGGCAGGCATCGGGGACGAAGCCTGAACCACCCGCCCCATTGCAGACGACAAAGAAGTCCATGTCGGGGGGGGTTTCGCCCTCGAGGCCGTAGTAGACCTGAACGCCACCGGCCTCACAGCCTCCCTCTCCGGGCTTGAGATCCTGCACAAAGAAGACGGCGGACAACCCATCGGAGCCCGGAGACCCCTCGCTGCCTTCCTCCCCATTGCAGACTGGGAACTCCTCGGCTGGGTCCCCGACCTCGAACACCCATCCTCCCGCCGGACACTCGTCGAGGTCCGCCGGCCGGACGTCGAGGTGTGCGTCTTCGCCGGGGGAGCCGTCCTCGCCGGGTGCCCCATTGCAGACCTCGTGCTCTTCGACCGGATCACCGGAGCGGATCACGACGCCTCCGAAGCGGCACCGTTCGCTGGAGTCGACGTACTCGACCTCGATGAATCCAGACGCGCCGTCCGCCCCGTTGCAAAGTATGAAATCACCGATCCAGCCGTCGGTCGTCCCGTAGCGAACCAGCACACCGCCGTTCCCGGCCTCGCAACGATCGTCGCCGTCCAAGATCTCTACCGTCTCGATCACGGCCGAGGCCCCATCGGAACCCGAAGTTCCATCCGCGCCGTTGCACACCTCGTGAGAGCGAAGATCATCCGCATCGAACCCATAGCGGATCTCGACCCCGCCGGAGGGGCAGCGCTCGCTCGCGTCGAACTCTTCGATCTCGAGGATCGGCGTCGCGCCCGGGGGGCCCGTCTCGCCCTCGGGGCCGTCTGCCCCGTTGCACAAGGGGAACTCCCCGCTCAGGCCGTCGGTGGTGCCATAGCGGACGAGCACGCCGCCGTTCCCCGCTTCGCACCGTGCGTCCCCGACCGGGATCTCCTCGGTCTCGATCACGGCCGAGGCCCCATCGGAACCCGAAGTTCCATCCGCGCCGTTGCACACCTCGTGAGAGCGAAGATCATCCGCATCGAACCCATAGCGGATCTCGACCCCGCCGGAGGGGCAGCGCTCGCTCGCGTCGAACGCTTCGATCTCGAGGATCGGCGTCGCGCCCGGGGGGCCCGTCTCGCCTGGGGGACCCTCGAGGCCGTTGCAGAGCTCGATGGTCGTCAGCTCATCGTCGGTGTCCAGGCCGAAGGACAGGGCGTAGCCCCCCGTCTCGCAGCGCTCATCGCCCGGATCGATCCGCACCGCCTCAAAGACCGGCCGGCCCTCGCTGCCCCCCGAGCCATCGACGCCGTTGCAGATCTCGACCAGCTCGAGATCCTCGCCCTCGTAGCCATAGGCGATGACGATCCCGCCCGCCGGGCACTCATCGGTCGTGGCAGGGGTGACGTTGAACACCGCGTTGCGCCCGTCGGAGCCGTCCGCGCCATCACACAAGAGGAAGCTGTCGAGATCTTCGCCGGCGACCCCATAGAAGACCTCGACCCCGGAGATGCCGAGCCCACAGCGCTCATCCTCAGCGGTGAACGTATCGATATCAAAGACAGCGGAGGCCCCGGCCTCGCCGGCTGACCCCGTGGCGCCGTTGCACACGAGCTCCGTGTCGGGCTCTTCGCCCTCGTAGCCATAGGTGATGAGGATGCCGCCCTCGTCACACGCCCCGTCGGGGGCGTCGGTCACGGTGAGGACAGCGCCTCGACCATCGACCCCGTCGAGGCCGTCGCAGACGACGAAGCTGTCCATCTCATCGCGTGAGTCGCCTTCGTTGCCGAAGAAGACCTCGGTCCCGCCCGCCGGGCAGCGGTCATCGCCTTCCTCGATGACCTCAAACTCATAGATGGCCGCCGCACCTGCGGTGCCGTCGGAGCCGGGGGCGCCGTTGCAAACCGGCATCTCGGTGGGGGAGCTCTCGTCGCCGAAGAGCAGGACCACCCCCCCGTACTCGCAGTCGTCTTCGTCCGCGTCGACGATCTCGAAGTAGGCGCTGCCTGGCGAACCCGCGCGTCCATCGGCGCCGTTGCAGAGCACGACGCGGTCTAGATCATCGGGATCATCGCCTTCGTAGCCATAGATAAGCTCGACACCCCCCTTGCCCTCATCGCACCGATCATCGTCGTCGCCGAACTCCTCGACCTCGAACCAGGCAGCCCGCCCGTCGGCGCCCTCGGAGCCATCGGAGCCATCGCACACGTGCACCGTGGTGAGGTCGTCCTCGTCATAGCCATAGACGATGGTCACGCCGCCATCGGGGCAGTCCCCCTCGTCGGCTTCTGAGACCGTGAGGATCGCGTCGAGTCCGTCGACCCCATCGATGCCATCGATGCCGTTGCACAGCAAGAAGCTCTCGAGGTCGTCGAGCTCATCGCCCTCGTGGCCGTAGAAGACCTCGACCCCGCTGCGGCCCTCGCCACAGCGCTCGTCCTCGGCCTCGAAAGACTCGACATCGAACCAGGCGGGGCGCCCTTCCGCTCCATCGCAGACGTGCACCGTCTCGAGATCCTCTTCGTCGTAGCCGTAGACGATGGTCACCCCGCCGTCGGGGCAGTCCCCTTCGTCGGCCTCGGACACGGTCAAGATCGCGTCGAGTCCATCGACGCCATCGATGCCATCGATGCCGTTACAGACATAGACCACCTCGAGGTCGTCGGGATCATCGTCGTCATAGCCATAGGTGACCGCGAGGCCCCCGCTGGGGCAGTTCTCATCGCCCTCGTCCAGCACCTCGACGTCGAGGATCGTGCCACGGCCGTCTTCGCCATCGGCGGAGTTGCAGAGGTAGACCGTCTGGTGCTCGTCGGAGTCTTCCCCTTCGAGGCCGTAGGTGATGGCGACGCCGCCATGCTCGCAGTTCGGATCACCGACCGGCAGATCTTCGAGCGAGACGAAGGCCGTCGAGCCATCCTGGCCGTCCGCTCCGTTGAAGATGGTCTCGGTGGTGCCGTCGGGGCACGAGATGGTGGTGGACCCATCTTCGTTGCCTACGACCGTACACGGGACCGGGGTCTCGACGCAGCCGGACATGGCGAGGATCGCGACGATCGTAGTGGAGGCGTAGCTGAGGCGTGTCATGGAGGACTCCTGGTGTCGGGGCAAGCCATGGACGCTACCAACTCATGTGCCTGGGCGTCAACGCGCGCGGCTCCGCTCGGAGGCGCGCGTGCCGAAGACCGCGTCGCATCGACTCGGGCGGACCGAGAGAGCTAGGATCAAGGGTCCTCGGGTTCTCTCCGGCCAAGGTGGCTCGGTACGCGCAGGAACCGGATCAGCCGTACAGCAGAGTGCAGATCACCACCGCGGCGATGACCCCCGCGAGGTCGGCGGTGAGCGCGGCGTACATGGCGTGGCGGATGCGCTTGATGCCCACCGCGCCGAAGTAGACCGCGAGCACATAGAAGGTGGTCTCGGTGGAGCCCTGGAAGGTGCTCACCAAGTAGCCCGCGTAGCTGTCGGGGCCGATCGCAGGATCCGCGATGATGCTGACCAAGACCCCATACGCGCCCGATCCCGAGAGCGGACGCAGCAGGGCCATGGGCAGCGCCTCACCCGGCAGGCCGACGGCCGAGGTCCACGGGCCAATCAGGCCGACGAACGCGTCGAGGGCCCCCGAGGCGCGGAACATGCCGATGGCGACCAGGATCCCAACCAAGAAGGGGATGATGCGCACCGCGACCTGGAAGCCATCGCGGGCGCCGCCGACGAAGGTCTCGTAGACCGGGACGTTGCGGAAGAAGCCGAAGGCGAGCAGGCCGAGCACGATGAGGGGGATGAGCCAGGGGACTGAGGCCTCGATGTAGGGGCGGGTCCAGGGCAGCAGGGCGAGCGGAATCAGGCTGAACAAGGCCAGGAGCGCGAGCCCCGTGACCCAGCCGGGGTACGCGGCGCTGGCCTCGTCGGGGAGGGCCTCGGGCTCTTCGTCGGGCGAAGTCGAGGGCTCTTCCGTCGTGACGGGCTCTGGCTCGTGCGGACTCGAGTCGGCGGTGGGAAGGGGGCCGAGAGGCGTGAAGCGCTGCATGGTCTTGGAGGCGACGATCGCCACCGCCGTCGAGCAGAGCGTCGCGAAGAGGGTGGTGACGAGGATGCCCCCCGGATCGGCCGAGCCGGTCGCGGCGCGCAGGGCGATGACGCCCGTAGGTAGGATCGTGACATTCGACGTATTGATCGCCAGAAAGAGCGCCATGGCGTTGGTCGCGGTGCCCGGCCGCTCGTTGAGCTTGTCCAGCTCCTCCATCGCGCGGATCCCGAAGGGCGTCGCCGCGTTCCCGAGCCCGAGCGCGTTGGCCGACATGTTGAGCACCATCGCCCCCATGGCGGGGTGGTCAGGGGGTACATCGGGAAAGAGGCGCACCATGAGCGGACGGATCAGCTTGGCGAGGATGGTGAGCAGCCCGCCCGCCTCGCCGACCTTCATGAGCCCCAAGAAGAGCGTCATGACGCCGATGAGGCCGATCGCCAGCGTGACGGCTGCACCCGCGGAGTCGATGATGCCCATGCCGAGCGACTCCATCGGCGTGGTCGGACGCACGGTACGCCACGTGCCGCGATCCGCGTCGAGCACGGTCGCGCCCGGCTCACCGCCCCCGATGGCGGCGAACCCTGATCGGGTGTTGACCCCGACGGCGCTCAGCCGGGGCTCGGCGATGGGGGCGAGGTCTTGCCAGGATTCTCCGAACCGGGCTTCGGAGGTGAGCAGCGGAGCGCCGCGGCCCGAGCGCCCGCCGACGATCACCGCCTCGCCGTCGACCAATCCAGCCGCCGCGCCGATCCGGCCCTGGCTGAGCTTGCCGGCGATCCCCCAGGTCATGCTCACCGGATCGAGGATCTCGGCGGAGGGGAGCGCTTGTTCGACGAGGTTCTCTCCCCCGACCAACAGCACGCCCTCGGCAGGGAGCTCGAGGAGCTGATGGCCGACCCTTGGCATGCGCGGACCTGGGTACGCCTCCCAGGCCCGCTTGGCCATGCGGTAGACCAGCAGGGTGGACGCCGCTTGACCATCGGTGGTGATGCCCCCGACGACCACGGGATCGTCGCCCATCAGCGCGACGGCCGCCTGCGCTCGAGGCTCCGGCATAGGCGGGAGGCGCTCCCACATCCCCGCATCGGGAGCGTAGCGCCAGGCTCCGGTGACCGGGGCCTCGCCATCGTGCCCACCGAGCACCAGCACCGAGGCGTCGGGGAGCGTGAGCACGTGAGGCTCGGCGATCGCGATCGGCATCGGATCGGCGCTCGTCCACCGTCCGGCCAGCGCATCGAAGCGCTCGACCTGGTTGGTGAGGGTGAGCTCCTCGAGCGCGAAGAGGCGGCGGAGGGTCGAGAGCACGCCGCGCTCCTTGGCGTATCCCCCGAAGAGCAGCAGGTCCCCATCGGGCAGACCCGCGCTACCCGCGCTGCGCCGTACCGTCGCGGGCGCTTCGAGGGGCTCCCAGCGCTCCCCGTCGAAGGTCGAAGCGCCTGAGTACCCGACCACCGCCGCGCGTCCATCGGCCAAGCGGGCCACGGTACGGCCCTGCTCCGCCTCGGGAGGGCTCCAGGTGATCTGGAACCACGCCGCGAACACAAAGGCGATCAGCACCAGACCGAAGAAGATGCGGTTCATGAGGGGGCGCTCCGGGACCGCTGGCCCCATAACGTCCGCGCACCGACCGTCCCGACGTAGAGGGTCGAAAGCCCCCTCGCGCCCAATGTCGCGATGGGCTAGAGTCCGCGGCGATGTCGCTGCCAATCGCCCTTCTTCTGCTCACATCGAGCCCCCCCGCCCACGCCGAGGGGCCCGCCTCGGTGCTGATCGAGGCTCAGCTCCCCGTCGACAACGACGAGGTCGACGTGATCACCGAGGCGCTGTGGGAACGGTTCGCCCGCCACAACGGCGCTCCTTGGTGGCTGCACGAGAAGAAGATCAAAGACCGCTTCGGCCACTCCCAGCTCGACAACGCACAGTTCATCGTCGAGCGCTTTCGGGAGCACGGGCTGCCCGACGCCCTCGCCCTCGCCGCCATCGTCAACGCCCTGATGGAGTCGAGCCTGCTCTCCGATCGGGTACACCCCGTCAGCAAGGCCGCGGGCCTCTTTCAGTGCTGGCGGAACCCACGGCTCTCGGTCAACCTGCCCGGAGGTGGTGCGGGCAACGGCACCCCCGGCTTCGACTGGGGCAACGGCGACGGGATCGACGCCACCCGCGAGCAGATGCTCGACCGGGAGCGCAACCTCGACCGCATCGTGTTCGAGCTCCGACACGTCGAGAACACCACGGGCAAGGTCTTCTTCGGGGTCGAGCCCGGCGAGTCTTTCGGGGGCTACCTCCTTGAGCGAGCCGAGCAGGGCGCGAGCGTGGCCGAGCTAGCGGCGCTGTGGGGCCAGCGCATCGAGCGCTATCGACCCAACCCTGGTGGTAGCTATGCCTTCCGAAGCAAGATCGCCGAGCAGCTCTTTGGCGATCTGGCCCACGCCGACACGAGCCGCTGGCGCAAGAACACGCGCGCCGAGCCCGCCCCCTGCACGCCCCCGAGCCCCCTGCTCGGCCTGCACCTCGAGCATCGGGTCGACGCCCCCTTACAGAGCGGCTGGCGAGCCATGCAGCCCTGGCGGCTCACCGGCGCGGGGCTCAGCTTGTGGCCTGGGCTGGAGCCCGAGCTACCGCCGTGCTCGTGAGCCCGGTCGGCGGCGCACCTCCTCGACCCGGCGGATCCGCCCAGTGGGTACGCTGCCCACGACCCCGGTAGGCCCAGGCCCCAGCCGAACCAGGTGGCCATTGCGGATCTGAAGCGCTCGACAGCCCAGCTCCTCGGCCAGCTCCGCGTGCGCGCGAAGGTGGGAGGGGGTGCCGTGCACGGGGATCACGGTCTGGGGTCGCACCCAGCGGTATACGGTGCGCAGCTCCTCGCGGCAGGGGTGGCCGCTGACGTGTACGAAGGCCTGCTCGGGCCCGATGGTCCGAACTCCGAGCGCTGCGAGCAGAGCCTCGAGGCGGTCGCGAAAGAGCTCGTTCCCAGGGATGCGACGCGCGCTGAAGATCACCGTGTCACCCGGCTCGAGATAGACGTCCCGCCGCCGCTGCTCCGCGAGCTTGGACAGCGCGGCGCGCGGCTCACCCTGGGAGCCGGTGCAGAGCAGCAGGACCTTTTCTGGTGGTAGGAAGCCGAACTCTCGCGGCTCAATGAAGGCGGGCAGGGCCTCGAGGTAGCCCGCCAGCCGCGCTGCGCGGATCGTTCGATCCAGCGAGCGTCCCAAGGCGACGACGTGCCGCCCGGTGGCCTCAGCGATCTCGGCGAGGGTGCGGATCCGGGCGACATTCGAGGCGAAGAGCCCCACGGCCACCCGTCCGCGGGCGGCCCTGATCACCTGGGTCAGCCCCTCGACGAGCGCCCCCTCCGAGGGCGTCCATCCCTCGACGTGAGCATTGGTGGAGTCTGAGACGCAGGCGGTGATCGTCTCGTGCCGCAGCGCGCGGAGCGCCGCCTCGTCGGTGCGTCGTCCCACCCGAGGATCAGGGTCGAGCTTGAAGTCGCCGGTATGAAGCACCGTGGCGGCCTTGGTTCGCACCACCAAGGCGCCGGACTCCGGGGTGGAGTGGGTGAGAGGGATGCGCTGCAGATCGAAGGGCCCCACCGAGAACCGCTCGGACTGCCCGATCACCCGCAGCGGGACCTGCTCGTGGATCCCCGCCTCGATCAGGGCCCCTCGGAGCATGTGCGCTGCGAAGGCCGTGAGGTAGACCGGGCACCTCAGGGAAGGCCAGAGATCGCGCACCGCGCCGAGGTGGTCTTGGTGGGCGTGGGTGAGGACGAGCCCATCGAGCTGCTCCCGCCGCGCCGCGATGAAGGAGGCGTCGGGGTGGAGCGCGTAGTGCACGTGAGGACCTTCCCGCCCGAACATCACCCCACAGTCCACCATCAGCCACCGCCCCTGGTGGTGGTAGAGGTTGAGGTTCATCCCGATCTCGCCGGTCCCTCCCAGCGGGAGGAGATGCAGGGCTGACGCGTCCATGCCCCATCCTACCGCGAGTTCCCAGAAGGAACCTAGCGCCCTGGGTGAGCGGAGCCCACGAGGAGCGGATAGGACCTGCGGATGGAGTCCGCATGATCGCGCCACATCCTCGACAGAGCTTCACCCCACCACGACACGACACGATCGAGCTCGAGGGCTCGAACCAGTCCCACGGCCTTGAGACCTGGGATCCATGCGAGAGTCCACCCCCGACCCCGGTCACCTCTCCCGCCCGCGGGCTCGACCGAAGGCCGCGAGCCAACCCACTGAGCAAGGAACCGGACGCCCTGCTGCGCGGAGCTGGCGCGGGCGAGCCGCTGGAGGTCTGCTGATGCCCCTCGCCCTCGTCACGGGCGCGTCTTCGGATCTCGGCGCCGCCATCGCCACGGCCCTGCTCGACGCGGGTCACGACGTCCTCGTCGCCGGCCGGCGTGAGCACCGTCTGGCTCCTCTGGGGGAACGAGGTGCTACACCGATGATCGGGGATCTGCTCGATCCGGCTCACCTCGAGGCCCTCCTCTCCACCGAGGCGACCGTGTTGATCCACGCCGCGGGCCATGGCTTTGCCTACCAGCGCTTTCACACCACGCAAGCCGGGCTGAGCGACGCCGTGTGGCAGGTGGACCACCACGCCTTCGCGCACCTGTGCCGAGGCCTGCTCCCCGCCATGATGCGCGCTCGGCACGGGCGGATCCTGGCGCTCACCTCGACCGCTGCGCGGATCGGTGCGGACGGCGCGTCGATCTATGCGGCCGCCAAGGCCGCCTCCGAGGCGCTCATCCGAAACATCGCCCTCGAGTACGGCCGCTTCGGCATCACCGCGAACGCCGTCGCGCCGGGCCCGGTCCTCACCGAGCGTCTGAGGTCGCGCGTGGCCGACGGCGCGTCGATCGACCACCTCGCGCGGGCCTCGGCCCTACGCCGCCTCGCCACCCCCGACGAGGTCGCGGCCGCGGTCGCTTTCTTGTGTAGCGACGCCGCTGCGGCGATCACCGGCGCCACCCTGCCGGTCGACGGGGGACTGGGGCTGGCCGGTCGGTGGTGAGTCCGCTCAGCGCCGCTCCAGGTAGGCGTGGGGGCTGAGCTCCTGCTGCCGTAGGTGGTCTTCGTATCGGTCATCGCCCTCGACCCGACTCCGCAGCCAGGCCGTGATCACCCGTGCGGTGAGCGCTTGACCGATCTCGGCATCGAGGAGGCCGAGGTCCTCGTCGCAGTCGCCATGAAAGGGTAGGATCCGGCAGATGTCCGAGAAGGCCGCGTAGTGCCCCGCCTCAGGGAAGCGGAGCAGGTCCGAGGGCTCTGCCATCGCGTGCCAGGTAGGCCGCTGCTCGACTTCGTAGTCGAGCACCCCGTCGCGCTCCCCGGCCAGCACGAGCGATGGGGGAAGGGCCGCGAGATTCTCGCCGCCCGGACCAAAGGCGTACCAGCCCCCGACGCTGAGGGGGACGATCGCGTCGACACGAGGATCTACGAGGTCGTAGGCGGCCTCATCGGTCTCCTGCACCGCGGAGAGCACCCGGCAGCCGATGCCTGAGCGGCCCTCGCACCACGTCGCCACGCCGCTACGATCGATGGTCGCCCCCCCGAGCATCAGGGTGGTGACCGCCCCGAAGGAGTGCCCAAGCATCACGTAGCGTTCGTCGTCGACCGCCCCCGCCAGTCGGTCGGTCGGATCGGCCGCGCGCTCGAGCACGGCGTCGACGGCGAGCCGCACATCGCCAGGTCGACGCGCGACCGAATCGCCCATGTGGTCCCAGTCGACCGAGATCAGGATGGTGCCTGGATGATCGGGCGCGACGACCACGTAGCCATGAGAGGCGAGGTACTCGCACAGGTGGGCGGACTGAAAGCGGATCCCCCCAAGTCCGTGACTGAACGCGAGCAAGGGGGCGGGGAGTCCGTCGGGATCCACAGGGACATCGCGATAGGCACCCAGCGTGAGGGGCAGCTCAGGATACGGAGAGGGGATCAGCGAGTCCGAGACCCGCGCGGGGTACCAGACCTCGACCCGGAGCGTTCCTCCCCGAGGATCTTCGACGTCGAGCGTGGTGACCCCCGGGGCGTAGGGCCCTGGCTCCGAGGGATCGAAGAAGGGTAGCTCCTCATCGGGTGCTTCGATCGAGCACGCCACGAGCCAACTCACGCAGAACCACCGCCACATCAGGCCTCCACCCCCTCTCACTAACCGACGTGACCTGCCTCGAGTCTCGCGAGGTGGAGAGAGGTTATGGAGGACGGATGAAGATCCACCACCTACACTGCTTCACGCTCTGCCCCTTCGGCGGCCGGGCCCTCTGGGGGCATCCTCCTCACATGGTGGGCCACGTGCTCGCCATCGAGACGGAGCACGATGGCCTCGTCCTCGTCGACACGGGCTTGGGCCTGGATGACTTCGCGGATCCCAAGGGACGCCTGGGCCTCGTCGGTCGGTTCGGCGGGCTGGTCGTGGAGCCCGAGCGCACGGCGATCCGTCAGATCGAGGCGCTGGGCTACGCAGCCACCGACGTCCGACACATCGTCGTGACCCACTTCGACCTGGATCATGCCGGAGGTATCCCCGACTTTCCCAACGCCACGGTCCACCTGCTCCGCAGCGAGCAAGAGGCCGCCCTCAACCCTCCCACCTTCCCCGAGTCCCAGCGCTACCGCCGGCCTCACGTCCAGGCGGTGGCGAAGTGGCAGACCTACGAGGGCACGGGCGAGGCGTGGCACGGCTTTCCTGCGGCCCAACCCCTGGAAGGACTGCGCGAGGAGCTGGTCATCGTGCCCCTGATCGGCCACAGCCGAGGCCACGCGGCGGTGGGGGTGCGACAGGGCGAGGGCTGGCTCCTTCACTGCGGCGATGCCTACTTCAACCGCAAGGTGATGCTCGGCGCTCGCTCCCCCAGAGGGCCGCGGATCTTCGAGCGCCTGGTCGCGTGGGACTATCGACGCGTCCTAAAGAACCACGAGCGTCTGCGCGAAGCGGCCCGCGATCCCGCGCTCACGCTCTTCAGCGCCCACGATCCCACCGAGCTCAGCGCTTGTCTTCACCACTCGGAGCCCCAGGACGAAGAATGATTGAGCGACGCACCTTCCTGAGTATGCTGACCGCCACCGCGACCGCCCTGGTCCTGCCTGGGTGCGCGACGCCTCGAACCTATGAGCCCGTAGAACCCGTCACCCTCACCAAAGGGCCATACCTGCTCATCCTCGACGCCACCACCGCGAGCCTGCGCTTCGAGACGCGCGAAGATCTGCCCGTTCAGATCCAGATCATCGGGCCTGAGGGGATCGTGCACGGCACCGCTCGTCGAAGGGCGGAGCACGTCGGCCTGCCCTGGGGAATGGAGATCTCGGGCAACCCCCTCGACGAGGAGGGCGAGCACGTCCTGCACGAGATCGTGCTGACCGATCTCACCCCAGGCGCCACGTACCGCTGGCGGCTCCAGGCCAGCCCCGATGTGGTGAAGTCCGGCCGGTTCCGCGCCCCCCCGAGCCCCACCTCCTCGACGGTCGTCGCCTTCATCGCCGACACGATGTACCCCTCCAGCGCCGGGGTCGCGGCCATGCTCGCCTCCCACGAGCCCGAGGTAGTGGTGCACGGTGGGGATATTCAGTACCGGACCAACCCCGCGGATACCTGGAACGGCTTCTTCCTCGCGATGGAGCCGCTGCTCGCGCTCGGCCCCTACCAGGCCTGCTTCGGCAACCACGAGCTCGATGAGCCCGAAGAAGCCGAGTATTACTTCGACCGGCTGTGGGCAGGTCAGGGGGCGAGCTCGACCCCACGCTACCACGCGATCCCCTGGGGACCGCTTCTGCTCCTGTGCCTCGACAGCGAGACGAGCGATCTCGGGGATCCCCAGAGCCCCCAGGTCGCCTGGGCCCACCAGACCCTCGCCGAAGCCCGAGAGAAAGGGCTCCACCCGGTCCTCTTCTTTCATCGTCCAACCTACACGCTGTCCAAGTACGGCCCTCGCAACCTCAACGCGAGACAGGTCGTGCACGACCTGGCGACCACCTACGACTGTCCTGCCGTGCTCGCAGGCCATGTCCACGGCTACGAGCGGTTCGAGGTCGATGGCATCGTCTACCTGATCGATGGGGGGGGCGGGGCCCTGCTCACCAACCTCGAAGAACGACGCGACGAGATCGAGGACGCCAGACCCGGTGAGCCCGACCTTCGACAGGTCGCTCACCGAAGCTTCGGAGGCACGATCCTCCGCGTGGACGACGGCACGCTCCGGATTGAACGCTACGAGCTCGACGGCACGCTCACCGATCAGGTCGATATCACCCTGTAGCGGCGCCCGACGCGGTCACTTGCTGCTCGCGCTGCGCAGGTAGCGATAGTACTCCGCATCGGTTCCCAGCAGCAGGGTAGACTTGCTGTTGACGGTCTTGTGGTAGCTCTCGAGGGTCCGGTAGAGCTCATAAAACTCCGGGTCAGAGCTGAAGGCCTCGTTGTAGATCTTGGTGGCCTCGGCATCGGCTTCACCGCGGATGATCTGCGCCTTGCGCTCGGCTTCGGAGCGGATCTCGGCCAGCTCGCGCCGGGCCTCACCCAAGATCCGTGCGCTCTGCCCTTGACCTTCGGAGCGAAAGCGCTCGGCGCGGCGCTGCTGGTCGGAGATCATACGGCGGTAGGCCTCTTCCTGGACCTTCTCGTTGTAGTTGATGCGCTTGATCTGCACATCGATGAGCTCAATACCATAGTCTTCGACCATGACCCTCGATTTCTTTAGGATCTTACGGGTGAGTTCCTGACGCCCCATCTCGACCTTCTCGGTCAAGGCCTTCAGCTCGTCACGCTCGAGCTGCAGCTCGGCCTGGGCGAGCTCGTCGGGGAGGTCGAGCTGCTCGGCTTCGTCCTCGGAGTCTTTGGACGCGTCGTCGTCGACACTGTCGGGGACCGGGGTTTTGATGGTCTGGGTGGGCACCGCGCCCCAGTCGCTGGACCGGACGATCTCGACGAGATCCGTACCCGCGATCTGATCGCGTACGACCGAGTCGATGATGTCGTTGAGGCGGGCGCGGGCGCGGCTCTCGTCGCCCACGCTCTCAAGGAAGAGCTGAGGCTCGACGATGCGCCAACGGGCCGTCGTGTCGACGTAGATGAACTCGCCGCCGGCGGTGGGCATCTCGTTAGGCTCACCATCCCAGGCGTGCAGGCGCCTGTCGAAGCGGCGGACCTCTTGGATCATGGGGATCTTGAAGTAGAGCCCCGCCTCCGTGACCTCACGCACGGGGTTTCCGAACTGGACGACGACCGCCTGCTCGACCTCGTGGATCGTATACATCGCCGAGGAGAGACCGAAGAAGCCGATCACTCCCGCGATTCCGACCACACCGAGCACGGCGAGGCCCATCGCCCCCTTGGGACCCTTGGACTTGGGGTTGAGCTTGACGACGGTCACTTGGCACCTCGCGCGCGGGAGCTATCGAGATTCATCAGGGGGAGGGGCGACGAGCTACCCGGCTCGATGACGTAGATCTGGCCGGCCTTGGGCAGCACCTCGTCGAGGGTCTCGAGGTAGAGCCGGCGGCGGGTCACGTCGGGGGACTGGCGATACTCGAGCGCGACGGCTCGGAAGCGAGAGGCGTCGCCCAAGGCGCGGTTGATGCGCTCGGCCCGGTAGCCTTCGGCCTCGTTGATGAGCTGCTCCGCCTCGCCCTTGGCGCGGGGGATCTCTTGGTTACGACGTTTCTCCGCCTCGTTGATGAGCCGCTCGCGCTCCTGTTGGGCCTCGTTGACGGCGTTGTAAGACGGGCGGACCGTCGCAGGGGGCACGACGTCTTGCAGCTCGACGGTGCGGATCGCGACGCCCATCTGATACTCGCTGAGGATCTCGCCGATCTCGATCTGAGCGAGGTGAGAGATCTCGGTCCGGCCCTGGCCGCTGAGGGTCTCGCTCAGGAGGCGGTTGCCCACGATCCTGCGCATGACCGCTTCGGACACATCGCGGATCGTGCGCTTGCGCTCCCGAATGTTGTGCACGAACTGCACGGGGTCGGTGATGCGATACTGCACGACCCACTGGACCTCGACCACGTTGAGATCGCCCGTGAGCATGAGGGCTTCAGCGAGGTGCTCGGGCAACTGGGCGTAGTCGGAGCGGGATCCGACCGAGCGGGTGCGGAACCCGAACTCTTCGTTGAGCACGCGCCGCTCGTTGGGCACCCGCTCGATGACGTCGACCCCGAAGGGGATCTTGAAGTGGAGGCCTGAACCCCGCACGTCGTGCAGCGCGCCGAAGCGGGTGACGACCGCGCGTTCTTCGGGCTCGACGGTGTAGACGCTGGTGAGCGCCCCAGCCGCAACAAGCACCACCAACAGACCGATAGCTACCGTCGTGCCTGTCAGCCCACCGATCACCCTGCGGATGAGCTGCTCCGCCGGATCGGGCTTCTTTGAACTCATACGACCTCCAAGGCAAGGCCTGGGCCTATCGTGGCCTTGAGCCAAGCGCGACCAAGAAACGCGGGATCGCGCGCAAGCCCTCAGCGCCGGACCTTCGAAGACACGGCGTGACGCGCGGTGACCGCAATATTCAGCGCTCTCCCGCGTCTTCGAGAGTGCCAGATGCGGCACCACCCCGACCCGAGAGGTTGTCATGAACAAGATCCTTCGCCCCTTCGCCCTCCTGGGCCTGCTCGGCGCCCTCACCTTGCCTGCCTTCGCGGGCGGGCCTCGCGGTGCCGACGGTCTCCAGCGCCACATGCAGCAGCTCGACTTGACGACCGAGCAGCGCGCCGAACTCTCGGCCCTTCGCGAGAGCCGGGCCCCCGAGCTCAGGCAGGCCCGGATCGAGGTTCGCAAGGCGGACCGCGCGCTGTCCGACGCCATCGAGAGCGACGCCGACAAGAGCGCGATCGCCGACCTCGCGATCGCACGACACGAGGCCAAGCTGGGCGCACAAGAGGTGAACCAGAGCCTCCGCGCCGATCTGCGCGCCGTGCTGACCGAGGAGCAGGTCGCTCAGCTTCAGGACCGTCGCAAGAGCCGTGGCTACAAGAAAGGTCCTCGCGGGGACCGTGGCTCGGACGGCATGCGTCGCGGCCCGCGCGGGCGCTGAGGCGCGTCGACCACGGCGCTCCGGCTCGCCCGGAGCGCCTCCTTAGACCCAATCGTCGCCACTCGTCATGCGCTCGAAGAGGCTCATGCCGAGGAAGACCGCCACGAGGAGCGGCCCGAAGAGGAACATGAACGTCTCGCGCCCGGTCAGCTTGCCCACCGCCTGGGGCAGCCGACATCGCCACGGCGCCTGGGGATCGTAGACGACGACGGCGTGCGGTGGATCCTCGCTGACGTTGCAGATGTGAGACGCCCCTGCGCGGTCGACGAAGTGGAGGTTGTGCCCACCTCGCGGGACCGAGGTGATCTGAGTGACGCGGGCCTCGACCCCCGTGGTAAGGAGCGCCCGACCGTCGAGATAGGACCAGGCGCCATAGACGAGGAAGCCCACGCCGAGCACGACGAAGCTGACCTTGGCGACGATCCTCCGAAGGGGCGACATTCCAAAGAGCATGGGCCTCACGGGGCTGGGGGGGGCACCGTGGAGTCTACCACCTGTGCCGCGCCCCTCACACGGGCTTGACCCCGTGAGCCCCCGGAGCCATACCCGCGCGTATGGCGACAGGTTACACCCCTGTCCCGCCCTTTCCAAGGAGCACCCATGCCCGAAGCCTTCATCTACGATGCCGTGCGCACGCCGCGCGGCAAGGGCAAGTCGAGCGGCAGCCTGTACGTGCAGCGCCCCATCGACCTCGCCGCCACCGCACTCGCCTCTCTGCGCGACCGGACCGGCCTCGACACCTCCCTGGTCGACGACGTGGTGCTCGGCTGCGTCACCCAGGCCAAGGAACAAGGCGCGTGCATCGCGCGCTTCGCTGCGCTCCAGGCCGGCTACGACCTCGACGCCCCCGGATCGACCGTCAACCGCTTCTGCGGATCGGGGCTCGAGGCCGTCAACTCCGCGGCGAGCATGGTCGGTTCCGGCTTCTTCGACTGTGCCATCGGAGGCGGCGTCGAGTCCATGTCGCGGGTCCCCATGGGCAGCGACGGCGGCGCCATCTTCGACGTGAGCCAGCAGTGGTCGTTCGGCTCGGTTCCTCAGGGGATCAGCGCCGACCTCATCGCCACCATGCGCGGCTACTCCCGCGCCGACGTCGACGCCTTCGCCCTCGAGAGCCAGCGCCGGGCAGGTCGGGCCATCGAAGCCGGCGTACACCAGGGCAGCCTCGTGCCCGTGCTCGACGAGTCCGGACTGCCGATCCTCGCCGTCGACGAGCTCCCTCGCCCCGACTCCACCCTCGAGGGCCTGGGCAAGCTCCAGCCCGCCTTCGAGATGATGGGGCGGCAGTTCAAGCTCGACACCCTCGTACGCAAGCAGTACCCCCACGTCCACCGCGTCGAGCACGTTCACACCGCCGGCAACAGCTCGGGCATCGTCGACGGCGCGGCCGCCGTCCTGCTGGGCAACGCCGAGCTGGGGCAGAGGCTCGGGATCACGCCTCGCGCTCGCGTGCGGTCCATGGCGGTGGTCGGCGAGGAGCCCTTGATCATGCTCACAGGCCCCATGCCCGCGACCCGCAAGGCGCTCCAGCGCGCCGGAATGAGCGTGGGCGACATCGACCTCTTCGAAGTCAACGAGGCCTTCGCCTCGGTGGTCCTGGCCTTCATGGAAGAGCTCGACGTCCCCCATGACAAGGTCAACCTCTGGGGAGGCGCCATCGCCTATGGCCACCCCCTTGGCGCGACAGGCGCCATGCTGCTCAACACCGCCCTCGATGCTCTGGAACAGAAGGGCCTCGGCACCGCCTGCATCACCCTGTGCATCGGCGGCGGAATGGGCATCGCAACCATCATCGAGCGGGTGTGAACATGGCTGAACTACTCAAGAACTCCCTCGGCACCCTCTCCTTCGACGAGTCCTCCGGCGTGGCCACCCTGACCATGGCCATGGAGGGCGGCGTCAACAAGGTCAACGACGCCTTCGGCCTCGGTCTGAACGAGGCGCTCGATACGCTGGCGCAGCTCGACGGCCTCAAGGGGCTGGTCCTAGCCTCGGCCCACCGCGACTTCTGCGTGGGCGCCGACATCGACATGCTCTACAAGCTCACCGATCCGGCGGACGTCTTCTCGATGGTCAGCCAGATTAACGCCCTCTTTCGCAAGCTCGAGACCTTCGGTAAGCCCGTGGTCGCCGCCCTCACCGGCACGGCCTTGGGCGGCGGCTTCGAGCTGGCCCTAGCTTGTCACCACCGGATCGCGCTAAACGACGCGCGCATCCAGGTCGGGCTACCCGAGGTCATGCTCGGGGTGATCCCCGGGGCCGGGGGCACCCAGCGCCTCCCAAGGCTGATCGGGATCCAGCCTGCCGTCGAGCTCATGGCCCAAGGAGCCCGCGTGCGCGCCCCCAAGGCCAAGGGCAAGGGCCTGGTCGACGCCCTGGTCGACACCCCCGAGCAGCTCCTCGATGCCGCCAGGGCATGGATCGTAGCCAACCCGCGCGCGAAGCAACCCTGGGAGTCCCGGTCCTTCGCCTTCCCCGGTGGGGTCCAACCCCAGACCACCGATGCGATGAACCTCTACACCGCGGCCTCGGCCATGCTCTACGACAAGACGGCCGGCGCGCTGTGCGCCCCCGAGGTCTTGCTGCAAGTGGTGCAGGAGGGCTGCCGCATGAGCTTCGAGCGATCGCTCGAGCGCGAGGCGCGCGCGTTCACCAAGCTCGCCACGTCCGGCCAAGCCAAAGACATGATGCGCACCTTGTGGTACCACAAGAACGCCGCCGACAAACACGAGGGTCTGCCGCGAGCTGAGGCCGAGAACATCGAGAAGATCGCGATCCTCGGCGCGGGCATGATGGGGGCGGGGCTGGCTTCGATCTGCGCCCAGGCCGGCTACTCCGTCGTCATCAAAGACATCGCCCAGGCTCCTCTCGACGCCGCCGAGAAGCGGGTGCGCGACAACCTCAAGGCCATGCGGCACCTGAGCGCCGACGAGCGCGAGGAGGTCGCCGGACGGGTGAGCTATACCCTGGAGCTCGAGCTGCTTCGGGGCACCGACCTGGTGATCGAGGCGGTCGTCGAGAACCTAGAGGTCAAGCACAAGGTCATCGCCGAGGTCGAGCCCTTGCTCGCCGGAGGTGCGATCTTCGCCTCGAACACCTCAGCCCTGCCGATCTCCGATCTCGCCAAGGCCTCGGCACACCCCGAACGCTTCATCGGCCTGCACTACTTCTCCCCCGTCGAGAAGATGCCGTTGCTCGAGATCATTCGCGGCGAGGCCACCTCCGACGAGACGCTGGGGCGCTGCCTGCGCTTCGCCAAGCGCACCAAGAAGACCCCCATCGTGGTGAACGACGGCTACGCCTTTTACACCACGCGGCTGTTCTCGGCCTATACCCTCGAAGGGGTACAGCTCGTCGCCGAGGGGCACGACCCGCGGCTGGTCGAGTGGGGCGCCCGCACCGCCGGCATGATCGTCGGCCCGCTCCAAGTCTTCGATGAGGTCACCCTCACCCTTGGCCTGAAGGCCATGGAGGGGGCGAGCGCCTACGGCTACCATCTGGCGGACCTGCCGGGCGTGGCCTTGCTGCGCACCCTGGTCAACGAGCACGATCGGCTCGGTAAGGCGCACGGAGCTGGGTTCTACGACTACGAAAAGGGGCGTCGAAAAGGGATCTG
This sequence comes from Deltaproteobacteria bacterium, assembly GCA_007693595.1. Classification (GTDB taxonomy): domain Bacteria; phylum Myxococcota_A; class UBA796; order UBA796; genus REDI01. Next base: position 19,824 of record REDI01000002.1, read on the forward strand.
GTCTGGCCTGACCGAACTCACGCCGCCTCCCCCCGCCGAGACCGGCATCGACATCGTCCGCCGCCGACTCATGCTGATCCAGGCCGCTGAAGTTGGCCGCGTCCTCGACGACGGGGTGCTCCAGCGCCACCGCGACGCCGAGGTGGGCGCGATTCTGGGCCTGGGCTTCGCACCCGGAACGGGTGGTCCCCTCTCCTGGATGCAGCGCCAAGGCCTCGCCGCCCTCGTCCATGAGCTCGAGGAAGCCGCCGCCAAGTGGGGCGACCGCTACGCACCGAGCCCGACCCTTCGCGACATGGCCGACAAGGGCGAAGTCTTCTTCCGGGACTGAGCCTCTGGGGTTCGCAACGGGCACCGCCTATTCGCTCCCTTCTTCACCCTCTCCCCGGACACCCCGTGACCTCCCTCGACAGCCTCGACGCCCTGCTCGACCACATCGAGACCCGCGATCCGCACCAGCCCGAGTTCCGACAGGCGGTCGAGGAGGTGATGGGACCCGTCTTTCCCTACCTCGACGAGCACCCCGAGCTGATCGGCGACGGCCTGCTCGCGCGCCTGATCGAGCCGGACCGGGTGGTGCAGTTTCGGGTCCCGTGGATCGACGATAAGGGCCAGGTCCACGTCGAGCGAGGCTACCGGGTCCAGTTCAACGCCGCGCTCGGGCCTTACAAAGGGGGGCTGCGCTTCCATCCCAGCGTCAACCTGAGCATCCTCAAGTTTCTCGCTTTTGAACAGATCTTCAAGAACGCCCTCACGGGGCTGCCCATGGGCGGTGGGAAGGGGGGGGCGACCTTCAACCCCAGAGGGCGGTCGGATCACGAGATCATGAGGTTCTGCCAGAGCTTCATGACGGAGCTCTTCAGGCACCTGGGCCCTACAACCGACGTACCCGCCGGCGACATCGGGGTCGGCGGGCGCGAGATCGGCTACCTCTTCGGTCAATACAAGCGCCTCGCAAACGCCTTCGACGGCACCTTGACCGGCAAGGCGGTGGGCTGGGGCGGCTCCGAGCTGCGCACGGAAGCCACGGGCTACGGGCTGATCTACTTGGCCCAGCATGCCTTGGAGCATCGCGGCGAAGCCCTGGAAGGCAAGCGGGTCGCCATCTCGGGATCGGGCAACGTGGCGCTCTATGCCGCGGAGCTAGCGATCGAGTGCGGGGCGAGGGTGCTCACCCTCTCGGACTCCGATGGCTTCGTGCACGACCCCGAGGGCCTCGACACCGAGAAGCTCGACTGGATCAAGGCGCTCAAGCAGGAGCGGCGGGGCCGTATCCACGACTATGCACAGGCGTTTTCCGGGGTCAGATTTCACGAGGGGCAGGCCCCATGGGGCGTCGAGGTGGACCTGGCGCTGCCCTGCGCGACCCAGAACGAGCTCGACGACGAGGCCGCACGGGCCCTGACGCACAACGGCTGCGCCGCCGTGCTCGAGGGGGCGAACATGCCCTGCACCGCAGGAGCCGTTCGGGTCCTTCGGGGGGCTTCGGCACTCTTCGTGCCGGGCAAGGCGGCCAACGCTGGAGGGGTCGCGACCTCGGGCCTCGAGATGAGCCAGAACGCTGCGCACCGGGCCTGGTCCCGCGATCGGGTCGAGCGCCGACTGCGCGAGATCATGGCCGCGATCCACGAGCAGTGCATCGCCTATGGCGAAGGCGATGACGGGGTGGACTACGTCCGAGGCGCCAATCGGGCAGGCTTCGTGCGAGTGGCGCGTGCCATGCAGGCCCATGGCGTGGTCTGAGGGGGCACACTCGTCCACAGGGTCGGCCGTGAGGGTTCGCTCCGATTTCCGCTATCGCGGCGAGGCGTCTTCACGACCCACCTTGGCGGAGCCGATGCTGGGAACCATGTTCCCGTCATGAGCAGAGTCGTCCCCCCCACCGAGCCCAACCTCGACGCCGCCGCGGCGCACCTCCGCGCTGGAGGCTTGGTGGGGCTACCCACCGAGACCGTGTACGGCGTCGCGGCCCACGCCCTCGACACCCAGGCGGTGAGCCGGATCTACGCCGCCAAAGATCGGCCGAGCTTCAACCCCCTCATCCTGCACGTCCCCGTCGAACAGGCCAACCTCGCGGCCCTCGATCGCGCCGGGCTCGTGCGCGCCAACGCCCTCGATCCAGAGGCCCAGCGGGTCGTGGAGCGGCTGAGTGAGCGCTGGCCCGGCCCCTTGACGCTGGTGCTCCCCAAGGGGCCCCGCGTTCCGGATCTCACCACCGCGGGACTCGACACGGTGGCGATCCGGTGCCCGGACCACCCCGTCGCCCAAGCGCTCCTCCGTCGATTGGATCAGCCCCTCGCCGCACCGAGTGCGAACCGCTCGGGTCGGATCAGCCCAACCAGCCCTCAAGATGTGCTCGAAGAGCTCGGCGACGCGCTCGGTCTGATCCTCGATGGCGGGCCTTGCGCCGAGGGCTTGGAGTCTACCGTGGTGCATGTCGGGCCCGCGGGCAGCGTCACGCTGCTCCGCCCGGGCACCTTGGATCGCGCGACCCTCGAGCGCCTCACCGACGGCCCGGTTCACATCTCTGAGGCCGATCCGGCGAGGCCCCGCTCACCGGGCCTGGACCATCGGCACTACGCTCCCCAGACCCCCTTCCTCGCGCTGCCCACACGCTGCGGGGACCTCCCCGAGCCCCTCTGGCGACGCCTTCGGGAGCGCGCCTCGCGCGCGAGCGTGATCGGGGTGCTCTGCTGGACCGCCGAAGACGCGAGCCGCGTGCCACGCTGCCTTCCGGGCGTCGAGGTCCATGCCCTCGCTCTGACCCACCACGGGGATCCCCACGAGGGAGCACGGCGGCTCTTCAGCACCCTGCGCGCCCTCGACGCGCTGGGCGCGGACCTGCTGCTCGCCGAGCCCTGCCCCCCTGCGGTCGACCCCCACGGCCTCGACTTCGCGTTGCGCGACCGGCTCCGGCGAGCGGCCACCGCCCTACACGACGAGCCTTGAGCCCCACGCTACTCCGATGCCGAAGCCGTGTCGCTGGCGGCTCCAGCCCCCGATCCCGTCTCGGCCACACAGGTCTGGTCGACACAGTCGAGGGTGATGCTCGGGCAGGGAGCGCAGCTTCTAAGCTCATCACACCGGCGCTGCTTGCGGCTGCGCTCCGCCGCCCATCGGGTCGTCTCGGTGTAGCTGATCGCGTCGATGTCGCACTCACACTCGCACACATCGCCGACGTAGACGGCCCGGCAAGTATTGGCGATCTCGCAGGTCTGATCGTAGCCGTCGACCGACATGTCGGTGTTTCCGCAGGCTGCGAGCATCAAGGCGAGCAAGATGGCGCGTCGCATGGACCCTCCAATGCCAGGGAGCATAGCACTTGCAGACCGAGCGCCCACCCCCGTCCACCGGGGAATCGCCTGCCAGGCTCGGTCGGACTCGTTAGGCCTCCGGTCCCCCCTTCCCCTGAGGTCCCATGAAGCTCGCCACCCTCGCCGACGGAACCCGCGATGGCGCCCTGATCGTCGTCAGCCCCGATGGCGTCACCTTCGCCCGCGCCCACCACATCGCCCCGACCCTCCAGGCCGCCCTCGACAACTGGGAGGGGGCCGAGCCCGGTCTGCGCTCCCTCGAGCAGATGCTCGGCAACGGCGAGCTGACCGGCGAGCCCCTCGATCCGAACCAGCTCCTCGCCCCGCTCCCTCGGGCCTATGAGTGGATCGACGGCAGCGCCTACCTCAACCACGTGCGGCTCGTCCGCAAGGCGCGCAACGCCGAGCCCCCCGCCACCCTCGAGACCGATCCCTTGGTCTACCAAGGCGGCAGCGGCACCTTCCTCGCCCCCACCCAAGACATCCCCCTGGTCGACCCCGACTGGGGGCTCGACTTCGAGGCCGAGATCTGCGTGGTGCTCGGCGACACCCCCCAAGGCGTGCGCGCCGAACAGGCGGAGCCCTACGTCAAGCTCCTGATGGTCTGCAACGACATCACCCTGCGCAATCTGATCCCCACCGAGCTCAAGAAGAACTTCGGCTTCTTCAACTCCAAGCCCTCGACCGCCTTCGCGCCCTTCGCCATCACCCCCGACGAGCTCGGCGCGGCCTGGCAGGATGGGCGCGTGCACCTCCCGCTGTCGACCTGGCTCAACGGCGAGCTCGCGGGCGACCCCGAGGCCGGCCCCGAGATGCACTTCAGCTTCTTCGACCTGATCGCCCATATCACCAAGACCCGCGCCTTCACCGCCGGGACGATCCTGGGGTCGGGTACGGTGTCGAACGAAGACCGCGAGCGCGGCAGCTCTTGCCTCTCCGAGAAGCGCATGATCGAGATCATCGACGGTGGCGAGGCGCGCACCCGGTACATGGGGCCCGGCGACCGTGTGCGCATCGAGATGCTCGACGAAGAAGGCCGCAGCCTCTTCGGGGCCATCGAACAGGTGGTGGTGAAGGCGTGAAGCTCTACGGATACTGGCGCAGCTCATCGAGCTGGAGGGTGCGCATCGCGCTGAACCTCAAGGGGCTCGACGTGACGTATGTGCCGGTCAACCTCTTGCATGGCGAGCAGCTTGAGCCGCCCCACCGCGCCCGCAACCCCCGCGGGCAGGTGCCGGTGCTCGAGCTCAACGACGGCACCCAGCTCTATGAGTCCTTGGCGATCGTGCTCTGGCTCGAGCAGCAGGTGCCCGATCCTGCGCTGCTCCCCGCCGAACCGCTGCGCCGCGCGAGGGCCTGGCAAGCAGCCGAGGTCGTCAACGCGGGGATCCAGCCCCTCCAGAACCTCGCCGTGCTCAAGAAGCTCGACACCCTCGGGGCCGATCGGGCCACCTGGGCGCGCGAGGTGATCGCCAGCGGCCTGGACGCCGTCGAGTCTATCGCTCACGACATGCCCGGTGACTTCGTGGTCGGCGATCGACCCACCGTCGCCGATCTCTGTCTGGTGCCGCAGCTCTACAACGCGCGGCGCTTCCAGGTCGACCTCGAGCCCTACCCTACGCTGCTCTCCGTCGAAGCACGCTGTGCGGAGCTGCCCGCCTTCCAGGCCGCACACCCCAGCGCTCAGCCCGACGCCATCGCCCCCTGAACCTCGGAGTCCCTATGTCCACCGTCGAACCGCTCGGCATCTTGGCTGTTCACTCCTTGCACTACTATGTGCGTGACCTCGACCGCATGCGCACCTTCTTGACCGAGCGCATGGACTTCGCCGAGGTCGGCGGCTCCTCGAAGGCCATGGAAGCTCGAGGGGATCAGCGGAGCGCGGTCTTCGAGGCGGGCGACATCCGCATCGTGGTCTCGGCGCCCCTCTCCGAGCGCTGTCGGGCCGCCCGCTGGTTGCGCAAGCACCCCGAGGGGGTCGGAACGATCAACTTCGAGGTCCGCGACGCGGACAAGGCCTTCTCCCTGCTCGACAGCCGCGGCGGCACCTTCTTGCACGACGTCGAGGAGCACCCGACCTTCGACGGTGGAAGCCTGCGCTTCTTTAGCATCACCACCCCCTTCGGCGACACCACCTTCCGCTTCCTACAGCGGCAGGGCACCGAGGCGCCCTACCCCGGCTACGAGCCCTACCCCGAGCCCCGAGGGGGCCAGAACAAGTTCGGCTTCGACCGGATCGATCACATCACCTCCAACTTCCAGACCATGCGCCCGATGCTCCTGTGGATGGAGCACGTCATGGGCTTCGAAGTCTACTGGGACGTCGCCTTTCACACCATCGACGTCGACCCCGACCAGCAGTCCGGCTCCGGCCTCAAGTCCGTGGTTGTCTGGGATCCGGGCTCCCAGGTCAAGTTCGCCAATAACGAGCCCGCAAGACCCTTCTTCAAGCAGAGCCAGATCAACCTCTTCCACGAGGATCTGCGCGGCGAGGGGGTGCAGCACGCCGCCTTGACCGTCGCCAACATTCAGCAGACGGTGCGTGGTCTCCGCGGAATGGGGGTCGAGTTCATGCCGACGCCGGGCACCTACTACGACATGCTTCCCGAGCGGCTGGAGCGGCTCGGCATCGGCGCCATCAACGAAGACCTCGACGAGCTCCGCGAGCTTCAGATCCTGGTCGATGGCGAGGAGAAGGGCAAATACATGCTTCAGATCTTTCTCAAGGAGCAGGCGGGCCTCTTCGACGATCCCGAGGCCGGACCCTTCTTCATCGAGATCATCGAGCGCAAGGGCGACAAGGGCTTTGGCGCCGGCAACTTCCGCGCCCTGTTCGAGAGCATCGAACGAAAGCAACGCGAAGACGGAAGGATCTGACGACAGGGGCTTCACGGGCGCCGCTACACCGCCTGACTGAAGCGAAGCCCTTCGCTCGATCCGCCGAGGTAGGCGTCGAAGACCTGGGCGACGCGCCGGACGAGGATCCGGGCATCCTCGGGGACCTGAAGCCCCGCCTCGGTGCGTAGGACCAGACCATCTCGCTCCAGGGGCGCCAGTCGATCGAGCTCCGAGCGGAAGTGATCTTGCATCTTGAGCCCAAAGCGCTGCTCGACTTCGTCGAACGAGAGCTTGAGGGTACACATGATGCGCTCGATCACAAAGGCGCGGAGCTTGTCGTCGGCCGTCAGCATCCGACCGCGCTCGAGCTGCGGCAATCCCCGCTCGATCGCCTTGTACCACGAGCCGAGCTTGCTCCGCTGCTGAAGGAAGCGATCGGGCAGCTCGCTTATCGCGCTCATCCCCAGACCGATGAGGGGCGCGGCGGGGCGGTCGGTGTAGCCCATAAAGTCGCGCCGCAAGGTGCCATCGTTCGCCCCCATGGCCAGGGCGTCGTCGACCCGGGCGAAGTGATCCAGCCCGATCGGGCGGTAGCCGGCTCCGGCGAGGCGGCGTTGCGCGAGCCGATAGAGCTGGGCCCGCTGCAAGGGGGTGGGGAGCTCTCCTTCACCGAGGGAGCGCTGGTGGGGCTTGAGCCACGGGACGTGGGCGTAGCCAAACAAAGCGATGCGATCGGGCCCCATCGCCACGACCTCGTCGAGGGTGCGCGCGAAGCGGGCCGGCGACTGCCCTGGTAGGCCGTACATCAAGTCGAGGTTCAGCCCGCTCATGTCGAAGGATCGCGCCAGGTCGAGCAGCTCCGCCACGCGACGCCCCTGCTGCGGACGCCGAACCCGTGCCAAGACGTCTGGATCGAGGCTCTGGACCCCGAGCGAGATCCTCGTCACGCCCAGCTCGGCGAGGACGTGAAGGTGCTCGTCGGTGGTCACGTCGGGGTCGACCTCGACCCCCACCTCCGCGCCCGGCAGCACCAAGAACCTGGCACGGATCAGTGAAAAGAGTCGACGAAGCTGGGCTGGACTCAGCCAAGTCGGGGTGCCCCCCCCAAGATGGAGCCGAACAGCCGGCAGGCGGCGACCGGGCAGCGGGAGGGTCTCGAGCTGCTTTTGGAGCACATCAAGGTAGCGATCGCCGACCCGCTGGAGCCCTGAGACGACCATATTGCATCCGCAGAACGAACATTGTTCCTTGCAGAACGGGATGTGAACATAGACGCTCACCGCCCCGTCGAGCTGCGCCAGCCCCTCGTGGAGCCAAGGATCGGGGGGGTCTTCCGTCCACGCGGGCACCGTAGGGTAGCTCGTGTATCGGGGCCCAGGACGGGCATACCGTAAAAGGAGGTCGTCGGTGATCATGTTGGAAGACTATGCGAGGTCCGTGCCAACCTTCGGTGGGTCGCCTCGCTGTTGGCTCGCCGAGGTCCGCCTTCGGGCGACCCTGTCCAAGAGAGCGGCATAGCGCAGGGCGAGCTGGCGCCGATCGAAGTGAGCCTCGACGAAGGCGCGGCCCGCCTCGCCCATCGCCTGACGACGGGGCTCGTTGTGGCTTAACGCACACACCGCCTGGGCGAGCGCGACCGGATCCTCGGGAGGCACGACGACCGACGCCCCGCTTCGTTCGGCCAGCCGCGCCGCCTCGCCTGCGACCCCGAGCACCAGCGGTCGCCCCATCGCCCAGATCTCAAACATCTTCGAGGGGAGCACCGTGCGGAAGACCTCCAGATCACGCAGGGGCACCAAGCAGAGATCCGCCATCGCGTAGATCTCGGGCATCCCTTCCGCCCCTACTCCGGGGTGAAAGGTGATGTTGGGCGCACCGTCCGCCTCGACCCTCAGCGCCTCCTTGCAGGCCCCCTCACCCACGAAGGCCCAGTGCACCTCGGGGGCCCGACGCGCGGCCTGGATCACCGTCGACAGCCCATGCGCCAGGCCGTGAGTCCCCGCGTACAACGCCAGGGGTTTATCGCGGGGCAGGCCCAAGCGGGCCCTGACCGCGCCCCCGTCGAGTTTGGGATCGAAGCGCTCCAGCCGCACCCCGTTGGTGATCACGGGGAGGTCCTGAGCCTGTACCCCTGGGAGGTGGTTGGCGATCTCGGCACGGAACGCCTCGCTCACCACGACGATCTCGTCGGCCTGTCGGTAGAGCCAGCGCTCGAGCTGCTCCAAGACCTTGATCGCGGGGTGGTGCCGGGACATCGCACCGACCTCCCAGATCGACCGGGGCCAGAGATCGCGGATCTCTAGCACCAGCGGCACGCGCCGGCCCCGCGAGAGCAGCGCCCCCGAGACCGCGGCCAAAAACTGGGGGCTGGTGGCGATCACCACGTCGGGATCCTCGACACGGCGCTGCCCGATCGCCAGCACCGAAGCCGCGAAGCTCGCATAAGCCAGACTTCGGCGCACCCTGCCCGCGTTGGGTGTGGGATAGATCCAGGTGCGATGAACGAAGATCCCATCCACCACCTCGTCGCTGTAGAGCCGTCCGCGCCACCGGGGCGGCACGACCCCCGTAGGATGGCTGGGAAGCCCGCAGAGCACGTGGACCTCGTGACCCAAGGCGACCCAGGCCCGACCGAGATCGTGCACCCGCGTGGCGAGGGCTCCGAGATCGGGCGGGAAGTGCGCGGCGACGACGAGGATCCGAAGGGACAAGCTCACCCCTTCTTCGAGACGAGTCGAGGCCCAAGCGGGACTACGCTGGACTCACAGGCGAGCTGGAGCAGGCGGTCCCGAACCGTGAGCGCGAGCAGATCGTAGCCGGTCGAGGCCGGGATCTGCAGGGTCGCTTCGTCGGTGTGCCACGAGAAGGACAGGCGACCCAGGATCTCGACCCCGGCGAGCGACCAGTCGAGCCGATGTTCGAGCCGCTGCACCGGCCGACCCTCGAGCTGCGCCCCGTCGTCGCGGCTCCAGTCCACCGTGACCCGGTTGCGCTGCCCATCCGCGCTCAGGGTGATGGCGTCGAGGTGGATCTCATCGAGGTGAACTTGGTCGGCGACGGTATGGATGATCTCGACGACCTCCTCGGGGGTCTCGGCGGCTCGGATCTGATCGACGGCCCGACCGAGGGCTTGGAGGTGAGCTTTGGCGCGCTGCTGCTGAAGCAGGCCGTACCGGACCGACTGGTTGAAGGACTGCACGTCGAGGAAGCCTACCAGCTTGGCAAACGTGAGGACCGCGACCAGAAAGACCCCAAGGATAAGCGCGCTCACCACCGAGTTGGCATAGACCATGGCCAGCGAGAGCCCGGTGAAGACCACGCAGATCCCATACAGCACCAGCACCACTTGACGGTGGGTGAGGCCGAGATCCAGCAGGCGATGGTGGATGTGCCCACGATCCGCGCCAAAAATCGGCCGCCCCGCTAGGAATCGCCTGAGGATGGCCAGCGAGGTGTCGAGCAGCGGCAGACCCAGCGCGAGCAGGGGGATGGTGAGGGCTACGAGGGTGGAGGACTTGGCCGAGCCAGAGATCGCAGTGGTCGAGAGGACGAAGCCCAGGAAGAGCGATCCCGAGTCCCCCATGAAGATCGAGGCCGGGTTGAAGTTGTAGCGAAGAAACCCAATGAGGGCCCCCGCCAGGGCCGCCGCCGTGAGCCCCACAACGACGTTCCCGCTCACGAGCGCCAACAGAAAGAGCGTCAACACCGAGAAGAGGCTCACCCCACCCGCCAGACCATCGAGCCCATCGATGAGGTTGATCGCATTCATCACGCCCACGATCCACAGCACCGTGACCGGGAGCGAGAAGAGCCCGAGATCGAGGTTCGGGCCAAAGGGGTTCGCGATGCGGCCGATCTGATAGCCCAGAAAATACACGCCGATCGCGACGGCGACCTGAACGGCGAACTTGGTGCGCGGGCGCAGACCGAAGACGTCGTCGGCGAGCCCGAGCAGCACGACCACCACCGCCCCGCCGAACAGGCCCACGACCCGGCTCAGATCACCTAGGTAGGCGCTGGACACATCGTTATCGTAGAAGAACAAGCCGACGATCGGCGTGAAGAAAGCGACGGCGATGGCGATTCCACCGAGCCTGGGGATGGGCGCGCGGTGGACCTTGCGCGTCTGAGTAGGCGAGTCGACCAGCCCCGCGCGAACGGAGCCCCACCGAACCGCTGGTGTCAGGAGCAGGGCGGTAAGGAGCGAGAGCGCGAAGGCTACGAGAAAAGTGAGCACGTCGGTAGACCACAGCGGGGAGAGGGGAAGGCCGTGCCGGCGGCACGCCGCCTGGATCCCACTAACGGGGTGTCCTCAGAACGGCCCAACCTTCAGCCTCACTCCGGCTCGCGGTGGCAGGAAGCGGCCAGACATCGGCCGAACGTCATGCTAGGTTGCCTTCCTCGCCAAGAAAAGGAGCGGCGTCATGCGCCTAGGTTCCCTCTCCCTCCCCCTCGCCCTCCTCGGCTGCGGAGCCTCCCCCCAGCCTTCCGCCTCGTCATCCGATCTGCCCACGCAGTCGAGCTCCGATACCAGCACCGCCTCCGGCACCCACTCCGACTCGGGCTCCGACACCAGCACCAGCTCCGAATCGGGCTCCGACACGCACACCGAAGCCGCGGCCGAGGTTCGCTTCGCCCACTTCGGAGTCTTTCCCGGCCGTATGCACTCCGGGGTCGACCTCCACCTCGACGAGACCCTCATCCACGAAGACGCCACCTACCTCCAGACCTTCGGCACCACCCTGGTCGACCCCGGCACCTACGAGATCCGGGCCCATCTCTCGGGAAGCGACGGGGCCCCCATCGCCCAGACCTCCATGATCCTCGACGCCGAGGAACAACGGTCCATCGTGCTGATCGGCTACCAAGAAGACGGCCTGACGCCTCCCCTCAGCCTGATCCACTTCGTCGACGACCACGGCGACGAGCTGCAGCTCCGCCTGGTTCACGCCGCCCCCCTCCACGCGCTCGAGGCGGTCGACATCTGGCGTGTCGACGAAGACTGCGAACCCATCGGATCCGATCCCTTGGTCTCGGGGCTCGATTACAGCGCGTTGTCGACCGTGCGCGAACTGCCAACCGGATCCTTGGGCCTCGCGCTCGACCTGGCTTCCACCGATGAGCTCGACGGTTGCTTTCTGCTCGGTGACCTGCACGACAGCATCGACGGAGGGGGGGTGGTGAACCTCTACGCCATCAACGACGACAATGACGCGCTCTCGATGGTCGCTCACCTGCCCGACGGCACCCCACGGATCTTCGACGCCGAGCCCTCAGATACCGGGCCTGTGGGCTTCCTGCGCTTCGTCAACGCCGCGGCCTTCCCCAGCGATGCGGTCACCACCCGGGCCCTCTTCGCCTCCCCGGACCTGCCCCCGATCAGCCTGGCCCTCACCCAGACCAGCAACTTCGTCAGCCTCCCGGTGGGTCCCCGCGACATCACCGTCGAAGTCGACGGAGACGTGAGCCCCCCCTTCCCCGTCGACATCGAGGAGGGCAGCTACACCTCGCTCGCCCTCGCCGGAGCCTTCGAGCCAGATGGCGAGGAGGCGGGAGCCACCCTCCTGGGCACTCCGCACGACACGTCCGGGCTCGATGGGCGAAACGCACGATTCAACATTACGCAGGCCCATCCAGGGCCCGAGTTCGCGTTGGTCGACCTCCTGCCCTCCACCGATCGCTGCGATCCCCCGACAGGCCCCGAGCTGGCGAGTCGCCTGCCCTTCGCGGGTCAGGTTCGCAACCACGATACCACCGCCAGCACCTTCGGCTTTCTGGTTCGTCCCGCGAGCGGGGGCTCAGAGGCCTGGTGCTTCCGCGTGCACCCCGCCCCCCTCGGCGAGGTCACCGACCTCTACCTCTTCCGCGAGGCCGACGGAGAGCTCGCCCTGCTCATCCACCCCCCCGACGATCCCTCCCTCGTGATCAAGCCAGACCTGGTCACGCTCGAGACCGAGGACAGCGCTCGGATGCGCTACCTCCACCTCGGCGTTCCCGCCGAAACTCGGGAGCCCTTTCTGTTCGGGATCGACGAGGACTTCGTCTCGCTCAGCTACGAGCAGGGCTCAGACTGGATCGAGCGAGCGAGCGGCGCGGGCACCTTGAGCATTCTCAACGACCGAGGGGACGCCTTGGTGCGAGACGCGCTCCTCCTCGAGCCCGAGACCGCCACCACCATCGTCTCGATCGGCTACGAGACCCCTCCCGACGAGGGGTTCGCTGAGTTCGCCTTCCTGACCCTCCTCGACGAGCCCTTCTCACCGGATGACGACAGCATCTCCGCACGGGTCGTGCACGCCGCGGCCCACCCCAAGGCGGACGCCCTGAACGTCTACAGCGCCCGCGACGACCGATGTCTGGCCGAGACCAACCTGGTCCGAGATCTATCGTACACAGGGGACCGGAGCGTCACGCTCGACGAGCCGGTCCCCTACCTCCTGGTGCTCGATGGGGCAGGCTCCACGATAGGCTGCTACCACGTTCGCGAACCCCTCGTGACCGCCCGAGGACAGTCGGTCCACCTCTTCATGAGCTGGATCGAGAGCGAGCGCAGCTCGATCCCCTTCCTGATGTTTCAGTACCCCGACGGCGAGCTCGTGCGCGTGGAGCCAGAGCCCTGAGCGACGAGCCTACTCACCCTGGCGAAACAACACGACATCCCCGGCTTCGCTCCCGACGGCGACGAACCTGCCCCCGGGGCTCACCGCCACGGCGGTCGGATCGGCGCGCAGCCGGAGCTCGAAGGACTGGTGATGGGCGCCGGTGTCGGCCAGGTAGAGGTGCAGCACGCCGCGGCTGGTGACGAGAGCCACCGTCCCCCCGCCGATAGCCCCGCAGCACAGCTCGCTCGATCCGGTCAGAGCCAGGTCGACGCCCCCCTTGGCCTCCCCGCCGAAGATCCGCCCTGAGCCCCGCGCGTCGAGCACGAGGACCTGCCGCGCGTCGGCGGCGACGATCCGCGGCGTTCCCAGCCCGAGGGCGTAGGTGGCGACGGGGGCCGTCTTGGTCCAGCTCCAGGCGTAAGCGCGGTCCCCCACCTCGTCGCGCGCCACCGCGATCACCCGGTCGCGGCCAGGCACCCGAACGGCGGTCTCGGCATCGGGGCCAGGGCCTCCATCGCGACCGACCCAGCGCGGCAGCGACCGTGCCCGACCTCGACCTGCGGGGGCGAGGGCAGCGCTGAACTCACCGAGCAGGAGGACGTCGGAGCCGTCGGACGCCAGCAGAGCCTCGGGGGCGTCGCGGGCCACCAAGGCGTCGCGGCCTCGGTCCTCGGCGCGGAGCGGCTGACGGGCGACCCGCCAGGCAAAGGGCCCTTCCTCGGTCTGAGGTTCGACGGCGAGCGCCACCACCTCGCTGTCGTCGAGGGCGAGCCCCCGCACCTCGCCCTGCATGGTCCAGACCGCAGCGCGATGCTCCCGAGCGCGTCGAAAGCGACCTTCCTCATCACCACTCAAGACGACCCCCCGGTCGTCGACCACGAGCGCAGAGATCGGAGCCAGGTGGGCGGTCGGGGGGGGAGGCACGGGGGAGCGAAGATCGAGGACCGCCACATGATCGGGCCGGGCTTCGACAAAGAGGAGCTTGCCCGTGGCGCTAAAACCTCGGAAGCCTCGGACGTCGGGCAGGGTCGCGCGCACCCGACCGTCGTTGCCGATCACCCGGAGCTGGGTGCGGCCCTGCTCCCGCTCCACCACCGCGAACGCCCCCGCATCAGGAGCAGGATGCACGGCCTGAATCGAGCCATGGACGGGCACGGACCACCGCACCGCCCCGTCTGCGAGGTTGACCACCCTCAGGCGCTCGGCGCCCCAGACCAGCAGGCCGGCGTCGGGCGTGTAGGTCGCTCCTTCGAGATCGTCCAGCTCCAGCAAGACCTCGCCGGTCGTGGCGGCGCGCACCACCCCGTAGCGGCGCCCGACTCGACCATGACGCTCCACCACGGTCGAGCCATCGGGCGCGATCGCGCTCCAGAAGGGCGCCTGCTTCGTCTCCCAGGCGATGACCTCGCCTTCATCGAGATCGTAGACACACCGGATCTGACCCATGGTGTAGGCCATGCGTCCGTCCTCGCTCACGTGGACGACCTCGGACCACTCGGGGCAGCTCTTGAGACGCCGGGCGGAGGACGGATCCCAAGGATCGTCCCAGACCTGATAGTTCACCTTGATGGCGAGGCGGCCCCCGCGATCGAGACTGCGGGTCGTGGTGTCGACGAAGACGCGGTCGCTGCGTGCGGACTTGACGCGGCGATGCGGAAACCAGGCTCCGACCTCGCGGCCGGAGGGCTTGGGGCCCCAGCGCCGCTCGAACAAGCCATCGACCGGGGTGCTCGGATCGGGCTCACGGGTGCGGGTGAGCAGCTCGCCCGTTTCGAGCCAGCGAAGATCCAAGACCCTCGCGCCGGCGGGAGTTCGGCCGAGGGCCTCGAGGCGGCCGGTCTGCGGATCGAGGATCGCTACCCGCAGCTCCCCGTCACGGGGCCCAGCCACGACAGCCAGCCCCCGCGGACCGAAAGACACCGCACCAACTACGCCGCTGGTCGCCCGCACCACCGACACCCTGAACCGGACCTGCTGGCGCCCTGCATCGTACAGCGTGACCCGCCCCGCCCCATCGAGCACAGCCACCAGCTCGTCGGAGTCGTCGCTCGCGACCACCCAAGGCAGGGTCAAGGCCCCGAGAGTTCCCGCGCTCCAACGCTCGGCCTCGTGAAAAGGCTCGGCGAACGCCATGACAGCGAGGAGGAGGAGCAGCATATCTAGCGCCCCCTGCCGATCGGTCGGAGCCCTACCGGCCCGAGGGAAGCATCGACCCAACCGCAGGCGGCCCGACTTCGGAGTCGCGCGCGCGGGGTGGCAAGCGAACGATGAGAATACGATGGCATAATCGGCCAGACTAGGTTCATTCTTGAGGCCTGTGCCACCGTGACGACCGCGCGGCGCGTGCCTACCATCTTACACTGAGGTGTCTACCTCACGCGGCTGCCCCCGCCCACCTGCTCACCCCGGAGGAGCCTTGACCGCCGTCGCCCCGACCACCCGTGCCCGCTACTACGCCCAGCGATTCACCTGGCTCGCCCAGGGCATCGCGCTCCGAGGCATGCTCGGGCTGGTCGAAGAGCAAGCCCAGTATCCACCCGAGCTGATCCAGGGGGTCCGGGAGCGCTACCGTGAGCTCATGGAGCGCGACCTCCAGAACGCAGCAGAGGGGTACTATCCTCGCGAGCTGCTCTTTGACATGCCCAGCCGTCGCCGCCTGGCGCGCTTCGTCGCCGACGTGCCCCGGAGCCGAAAGCGCCGTCAGACCCGCGCGTGGCGCGACCTCCCCCCCGACGTGAACACCTCTTCTTATCCCCCCTACTACCAAAGAACCTTCCACTGGCAGACCGACGGGTGGTTCAGCAAACACAGCGCCTCGATCTACGACGTCTCGGTCGAGGTGCTCTTCCTCGGTTCCGCCGACGTCATGCGCCGGCAAGCCATCCCTCATCTGGTTCGCGAGTCTCGCCGCCGAGGCGATGAGCCTCTTCGGATCTTGGATGTCGCCTGTGGAACGGGCCGCTTCCTCGGTCAGCTGGCGCGGGCCATGCCCGACCACCGCTACACCGGCCTCGACCTCTCCGCCTGGTATCTCCAAGAGGCCCGTGAACAACTCGATGGCGTGCGACACCTCTCCATCGTCGAGCACGACGCGGAGCACCTCCCCTTCATCGAGGCGAGCTACGACGCGATGACCTGCATCTACCTCTTCCACGAGCTCCCCCCCCGCGCCAGGGGTCAGGTCTTGCGCGAGATGTTCCGGGTCCTTCGCCCCGGGGGACTCTGCGTGCTGGTCGACGCGATCCAGCTCGTCGACCGACCGGAGCTCGAGCCCATCCTCGAAGCCTTCCACAAGAGCTTTCACGAGCCCTTCTTCCGCAACTACATCGAGGAGGACCTGGCGGCGCGGGCCACCGAGGTCGGCTTTCAGGTCGAGACCACCGAGACATGGCACGTGAGCAAGATCGTGGTCGCCCGAAAGCCTTCGGGGCCCAAGGAATGACGCCCCTGTGGGTCCTCGCCGTGGCGCTCGGCCAGTCCGAACCGGAGCCTGAGCCGCAGAACGAGCCGAGCTACGTGCTCGCCCTCGGGCAGCGCGGGATCGCGAGCCTCACCACGAGCGGCCGCGCCCCGCGACACTTCGATACGACGACCCACATCTCGCTCGAAGTCCCGCTCGACCCACGCACCTCCCTACGCTTCGAGGTAGGCTACTTTCCGGTGCGTGAGCGGGTACATCTCGCAGGAGTGGCGCGGGGATACCCCCTCGGAAGGCGCACGGTGAGCGGCTTCATGGAGGTCGGGGTGCACGCGCAGCACACCGGCCCCCAGTACGACGCCCAGGACTGGACCCCCGAGCCCGCGAGCGTCTGGATCAGCGCCCCCGTCTTCCTCTCGGGTGGAGCCCGCGCCAGCAACGACCGCTTCGTCGCCGAGGTGGCGGCAGGTGCCGGGACGCTTCTCATGATCCATCCCAGCACCTTCGCGATCAACGTCGGGCTGTCCCTCACCGCCTCGGCCCAGGTCGGCGTCCGCTTCTGAGTCTACTCCGCCAGGACCTTGTCGATGTCCTTGGGGAAGGCGCGCTTCAGCGTTCGCTCCACCGCTCCCTTAAGCGTGAGCACACTCGCCGGGCACGACGCGCAGGCCCCGCGCAGACTGACGTAGGCCACGCCATCGTGCACCCGGAGCAGCACGATGTCCCCGCCGTCCCGGTGCACCCCTGGAAGGACCTCTTCCTCGAGGACGCGTGCCACCTCAGCCTCGAGGGGATCCTCGCGCTGCGCCGCCCGATCGCCGTCGAGGACGGGCGCACCACGCAAGATATGCGCGCGGAGCGCCGCATCGACATGCCGATCGATCGCGGACCAAGGGTGGGAAGGTTCCCGCTCGATGGTCAGCGTGTGCTCTCGCACAAGAACGCTTCGTACCGCCTCAGAAGCAAACAGGTCGCGCACGAGCTTGGGGGGCGCCCCGTCGGACCGCTGAAAGAAAGCCGGGCGTCCCTGGTGCAGCACCCGATCCACCTCGTAGAGGCGACCGTCGGGGTTCGGAGTTTCGCGGGCGCCGACCTGAAGCTCCAGCCGAACGACCCAGCCGCCTCGTTGGTAGTCCAGGATCAGGCCTACCAGGCGCTCCGCATGGGAAGGCTCTGCCCACAGGCCCTCTTGAAGCTCCACCATCGTCGTTCGATCGGGCGGCTCTTCGTCGACGGCCGCCAAGTAGCCGCCATCGACCGGCACCGCCCGCACCACCAGCTCATGACCGGGAGCGAGACGCTCCAGCCGGGCGCGGCCCATGCGGCTGAGCGAGAGCGGGGCGGGCTCCCTGGGACGGATCGGGCGAGAGAGCCCCAACGCCCCCATCACGGTGTCGAGCAGTCCCACGCGCGCCTCCACGGATGCGGTCCTGGTATCACGCCACCTCGTCACGCGAAGCCCACAGTTTTCGACCGACCAGTCGGTATTTGATGGGCCTCGTGGAAGCTTCGATGGACGGGTGGGCGAGATGTTCGTTTTATAGGGGTAATACCTCTATATTTTGGATAGTTCTGAAGAAGTTTCGAAGCGACCGTTGGTTCTGGAACGCTCGTTCTGCTACCTGCGCAGCGTGTTTCCGGAGGTCTTTCGTGCGGACTGGTAACGAGCTGATGCGGGCAACCAAGCCCTATTCCAAAGAGCTTCCCTGGCGATCCTGGTATGGACTGATCTCGTCCATCGTGGTCTGGGGTGCCCTGATGGCCGCGGTGGTGCTGCTACCCTGGTGGTGGGCCAAGCTGCTCGCCGGGCTCATCCTGGGCCTGACCATCGTTCGATTGTTCGTGATCTATCACGACTACTGCCACGGCGCGGTCTTCCGCGGCTCCAAGATCGCCAAGCCCATCATGGCGGCGATCGGCTGGTACACCATGGCCGTCCCGAGCGTCTGGCGCGAGTCCCACAACTACCACCACCGCAACAACAGCAAGCTCACCGGCTCCTCGATCGGCAGCTACCCCATCGTCTCCCTCGGGGTCTACAAGGTGCTCAAGCCCGAGAAGCGCCGGCAGCTCAAGATCGTCCGCCACCCCCTGTTCATGCTCGGCGGTCTCTTCACCACCTTTTTGGTCGGCATGTGCATCTCGCCCTTCCTGCGCGACAAGAAGAGCCACTGGACGGCCCCCCTCTCGGCCGTGGTGTGGTGGGGCATCTTCGCGGCGCTCTTCGCCCTGGCGGGCTGGCAGATCGCGGTCTTCGGCTGGCTACTCCCCGGCGCGATCAGCTGTACCGCTGGCTCCTACCTCTTCTATGCTCAACACAACTTCCCCGACGCCAAGTTCCAGGGCCGCCGTGAGTGGGAGTTCACCCGCGCGGCGCTCGAGAGCAGCTCGATGTTCGACATGAACCCGGTCATGCACTGGTTCACCGGCAACATCGGCTACCACCACATCCACCACCTCAACCATCAGATCCCCTGGTATCGCCTGCCCGAGGCCTACGCTGAGGTCCCCGAGCTGCAACAGCCTGGTCGCACCTCCTGGGCTCTCCGCGACATCCTCGCTTGCTTTCAGTGCCACGTCTGGGATCCAGAGCGGCAACGCATGGTCAGCTTCACCGAGGCGGATCAGGCCATGATGGCGGAGCCACTGGCGGCGAAGTGATCGAGGCTCAGGACCCCCTGGGTCTGTGGAAGGCCTGGTACACCGAGGCCATGGCCTCCGAGCGCGACGTTCCCGACGCGATGCAGGTGGCGACCCTCGGTCAGGACGGGCGACCTCATCTGCGCACGGTGCTAGCCAAGCAGGTCGACGAGGCGGGGGTGGTCTTCTACACCAACCTCAACAGCCGCAAGGGGCAGGACCTCAAGGGTGACGCCCGCATCGCCGCGACCTTCCACTGGAAGTCGCTGGAACGGCAGGTCCACGTTGAGGGCCGTGTGCGCCCGGTGAGATCCTCGGAGGCCGACGCCTACTTCGCCAGCCGCCCTCGAGGCAGCCAGATCGGCGCCTGGGCCAGCGCTCAGAGCCAGCCGGTGACGAGCCGCGAGCTCTTGGAGCGCCAGGTCGCCGAGGTGTCGAGCCGCTTCGAGGGGCGCGAGGTTCCTCGGCCGCCCCACTGGAGCGGGTTTCGTATCGTGCCGGAGCGCTGGGAGTTTTGGCAGGGTCGCCACGACCGGCTGCACGATCGCTTCGAGTTCCTGCCCGAGGGGCCTGGCTGGACGATGCGTCGCCTCCAGCCCTGAGGGAGCTCAGACCCTCAGCCCGCGCGGCGCGACCGGCTCGATCCCTTCGAGGGCGGGCTCCACGTCGGCGCGCAGGAAGGCGAGGACCTGCTCGGGGGCCCGGCCGATGAAGGTGCGGGGATCCAGGAGGGTGTCGAGGCGATCGTGGATCGGAGCGAAGGCAGGATCCGCGCGGACGCGATCGACCAGGTCGTTGTCGAGGCCACGCTGCTTGACCTGGGCGGCCGCCGCGAGGCTGTGGACCCGGATCGCCTCGTGCACCTCTTGTCGGTCGGCCCCGGCCTTGACCATGGCCATGATGAGGTTCTCGGTCGCCATGAAGGGGAGCTCCGAGGCGACCCTGCGGGCGATGACCTTGTCGTAGACCACCAGCCCGGCCGTCACGTCAAGCAGGGCTTCGAGCACGGCATCGGCGGTGAGGAAGGCCTCGCTCAGGGTCAGGCGGCGGTTCGCCGAGTCATCGAGGGTGCGCTCGAACCACTGGACGGCGGCCGTGTGTGCCGTGTTGGCCGGAAGGGTCATGAGGTGGCGTGAGAGGGCGCAGATGCGCTCCGATCGCATGGGGTTGCGCTTGTAAGCCATCGCGGAGGAGCCGATCTGCTTCGCGCCGAAGGGCTCCTCGAGCTCCTTGAGGTTGGCGAGCAGGCGCAGATCCGTGGCGATCTTGTGGGCCGAGGCGCCGAAGCTACCGAGCACCATGACGTGCTCGTGATCGACCTTGCGCGGATAGGTCTGGCCGGTGACGGCGTAGGTCTGTTCAAAGCCAAAGGCCGCGGCGACCTCGCGGTCGAGGGCCTCGACCTTATCGTGATCGCCGTCGAACAAGGTCAGGAAGCTGGCCTGCGTGCCGGTGGTGCCCTTGACCCCCCGGAAGCGGATCTGGGCGCGCAGCCGACGCAGGCTCGCCAGATCGATCAAGAGTTCCTGGATCCACAAGCAGGCTCGCTTTCCGACGGTGGT
The DNA here is from genome assembly GCA_007693595.1 of Deltaproteobacteria bacterium. Taxonomy (GTDB): domain Bacteria; phylum Myxococcota_A; class UBA796; order UBA796; genus REDI01. The sequence continues at coordinate 40,198 of REDI01000002.1, forward strand.
GAGCTGTGCGGGCTGGTAGTGGGTGAAGCCCAAGGTCGGCAGCTCGCGGTAGGTCGAGGCAAAGTCGGCGAGCTGCCGAATGACTCCGGCAAGCTTGGGCACCAGCAGATCGACCGCGTCGCGCAGGATGAGCAGATCGGTGTTGTCACCCACAAAGCACGAGGTGGCGCCGAGGTGCACGATGGGGCGGGCCTTGGGCGCCACGTCCCCCAGGGCGTGCACGTGGGCCATGACGTCGTGGCGCAGCTCGCGCTCGTAGCGGGCGACCGCGGGGTAGTCGATGTCGTCGAGGTGGGCGCGTAGGTCGGCGAGCTGGTCCTCGGTGATGGGCAGGCCCAAGGCGGCCTCGGCCTCGGCGAGGGCTAGCCAGAGGCGGCGCCAAGTTCGGAACTTGTGATCGTCCGAGAACAAGGCCCCCATCTCAGGGCTGGCGTACCGGCCGGTCAAGGGGCTGCGCCACCGCGCGTGTTCGCTCGACATCTCTCCTCCAAGGCGGGACGAGTCGTAACCGGGCGCGAGCTCCGCCTTGACATCCTTTCACACGGCCCGTTGAAGAAGAGGTCCAACGCCTGAGAACACTCCCGCGAACCACAGCCTCCGGTCAACCTTGGTCACGCCTACGCCGCCGCTCGATGCTCACGGTCCCCGGCGCCGTCCCACGTTCCACTGTTCCGCTTGGAGTTCCGATGCCTACCACCCGCCTCGCGCTGCTGGCGCTCCTCGCGCCCCTACCCGCCCTCGCGCTCGAGGACGACCCGGACCACTTCCCCGTCGAAGCGCCGGTCGAAGTACGCGAGCTCCCCGCGCGGGCGCCCCCCTCCGAGGAGCCTGTCCGCACCCGCGAGGAGCTCCGCGGCGTGTCCACCGAGGAGGAGGTCATCGTCGACACCTCCGATCCCAGGCCACTTCCGCTGGCGCTCCCAATCGACGAAGCGCCCACGCGCGCCGCGCCCGCGCCGCTCCCGCTCGCGACCCAAGCCCACGAAGAGCCGCCTGCGCCGAGCGAGCCGAGCGAAGCGGTGCGCGCCGAGATCGCAGAGGCCCTCGCCTCGACCCCTGGGTCGAAGGCGGACGATCCCGATCCCCTTCCCCTTCGGGCCCCAGCGCCAGAGACGACGCCGGACGATCCTGATCCCCTGCCCCTTCGGGCCCAAGCGCCGGAGACGACGTCGGACGATCCTGATCCCCTGCCCCTTCGGGCCCAGGGACCCGAGCAGGCGGAGGCGCCCCCCTCCCCCCTCGTGCTGGCGGAGTCAGAGGTCGCGCCGCCGCTCCCGGTCACCACCCACAGCCCGGCCCCTCCCGCGCCCCCTCCTGTCGCCGCGTCGAGCGTCGGGACCGGCGCCGACCCTTCCGCACCCGATCGGGTATCGCCAGATCCATTCGGAATCTTCGACGAGGCGTCTCCCGCCGCTGCGCCCCAGAGCGCCTCGCGCGCCGAGGCACCGGCGCGCCCCTCACCCACCGCCTCCAGCCGAAGCGAGAGCAGCTTGGCCTACCTCTTTGAGCGCACGGAGGCGGCCCCAGAGCGCACGGAGACGCCCCCAGAGCGCACGTCGACGGGATCTACGTCCCGAACCACGCCTACAACACCCTCTCCCCAGGCGCGCACCCGCGCCCCCGTGCTCTCCCAGGGGCGCTCGCCAGCGCACGCGATCGCCTCGGCCCGCGCCTCCATAGCCGACGCGCGGGCGGCGATGGAGGACCTTCAGGGGAGTATCCGAAGCGAGATGGAGACCCTGCGGCGAGAGATGAACGGGAGCTTGGCGCTCGCGGGCGGGGCGCCTCCTCCCCCCCAGGTCATGCCCCAGGAGCGTCGCACAGCCCCCATCCAGCCCTCCAGGGTCGGGCCTCCACCGCCCCGGAGCGCCCCTCCGCCGCCGCGGGCCGCTCCGCGCGCCGCGCCTCCCCCGGGCCTGGGCGCCCCCCCCCGCTCGCTGCCACCCTACGACCCATGCCTCGACGAGGGCCAGTGCGAAGAGGAGCTTCGCCGCGCCGGCCTCTTCGTCGGAGGACAGGCAGACTTCACGACCCTCGGCAGCGGGGCGGCGCGAACCTACGCCGGCGAGGTCGGCGGACACCTCGGTCGGGCCTTCACCCTGAGCCTCGTCGCCGGCCACACCCAGAGCCTCGAGACCTCTTCGGACCTGGGCTTCATCGGCCTGCGTCCCGGCGTGAGTCTCACCCCGGATCAGACCTTCAGCGTCAGCGGAGACCTCCTGCTCGGGATCGGCGCGCCGACCCACCAGCTCGGCACCGACGCCCTTCAGCCGATCAACCTCTACGAGCCGCGGCTCGGGCTGGGCGTTCGCCTCGGCTCTTGGGGGCGCCTGCAAGGACACGCCGGCTTCCGCCACATCCCCGCAACCCACCCCGGCGCGGCGGAGCTCACCGGCCCGACCGTCGGGGTGGGGCTGCGGATCGGCGCCTTCTGATCGGGGGTTGACAATCGCCCGTAAATGAGGCTAGTCCGACCTTCTAGCCCAGGGACCCCCATGAAGCCCAAGCACGTCAAGATCCGCATCGAACAGTGCCTCGCCCTGGCCCGCGCCTCGAACTGCCCGCGGCGCAAGTTCGGCGCGCTCCTAGTCGATCCCGAGCGCAACGTGATCTTGATGGATGGCTACAACGGCGGCCCCCGCGGAGGCGGATCGCTGTGCGGCGGCGAGGTCTGCCTTCGCGACACGATGGGGGTCCAGTCCGGCACCCGGATGGAGATCGGCTGCCACCACGCCGAGATGAACGTGATCTGCAACGCGGCGGCCAACGGAGTGCCCACGCGGGGCGCCTGGCTCATCGTCACGGGCGAGCCTTGCCTGATGTGCGCCAAGCTCATCCACCACGCGGGCATCGTGCGGGTGCTCGTGGTCGATGGCGGCTACGCCGGCGCGAACGGGGTCGACTACCTGCTGCAGCACGGGGTGCTGGTGGTGCGCAACGAGGGCCCTAAGGATCCCCGCGCTCAGACCTGAGCCCGCCCGCCTACTTGCCCCGCAGCAGCGCCGCGAGGAGCGAGGGGCGCCGCAGGAGCCCCTGGACCGCCGCGAGTTGGATCTCGCCGTACATGGCCCAGGGTTGGGCGAAGACCCCGCCGTGGACCTGTTCGCAGAAGAGCAGCGCGGCCCGCTCCGCGCCCCGCTCGGGTCGCGCGGCGGAGCCCGGTGCGTCGGGATCGATCAGATCGCCGATCATCAGCAAGCCGTTCAGCGAGCGGGTGGTGTCGGGCTCGCTGATCATGACCTGCCACGTCGGAGCCCCGATGAAGCCCGCCTGGAAGAGCGGGTGAGAGAGCGAGCGGGTGTTGGTGATGGGGGCGGTGTTCGCGCTGACGGTGAGTGGCGCGTCGGGATCATCCGTCAAACCGAAGACCGCGAAGGATTCGGCCGCCAGGACCTTACCGACGTACTGCGCCGCCTGGTAGCTCACCCCTTGAATGGGTACGATGGCATCGCCTACGCGACTCTCGCCGGCCTCGACCCCCGCTGGGCGAAGGACTCCAACCTTGCCCATCAGCTTCTTCCAGGCGGCCGCCTTCGCGCGACGCTCGCGGGCGACGGCGAGATCTTCGGGGGTGGCCATCGCGACGGTGGTCGGCGAGATCAGCAGCGAGATCGAGGCGACGACCTGAGGCCCCAGGTGCGCGGCGATGGCGTTCATCGAGGCGGTGAGCCGCCACTCCTGCCCCTCCCCGCCAGCGTAGGCATACATCCCAAGGTGTACCGGGTCAGCCCCGGCAAAGGCGCGCACCGCCGCCGCCACCGAGGCGGGATCGGCGAGCAGGTCGCCTGGACCCTCGGGCACGAAGAGGCGACCCCCCAGATCGTCGGCCTGGAGCAGCTCGGCGGGAGGCTCGCGCAAGTCGATCCAGAGCACGTCCGCCCCCGCTGCCAGGAGCAGCCGAGTCGGCGCCAGCTCCGCGCCCGCGCCGAGCAGGGCAAAGCGCTGACCCTTCAAGGAGAAGCGACCATCTTCAGCTTCGGCACGGTCGATCAAGTCACCGACCCGATCCCGCGCGGCGTCGGTGAGGTGGCGGATCTCGTTCTCGCGACGGAGCCAGTCCTTGAGGGCCGCGCCGCCGATCTCGGAGCCGTGGATCGCGACCGCAGGCAGAAGCCGCCCAGGCCCATGGGTCTGGTGGAGGGTGAGGGCGGGCTCCGGCCGCGCTTGGGCCACCGCGTCGGCGAGAGGGCGAACCCCGTCGGCGTCGATGAAGCGCATGGCCCCGTCGGCCGAGGCGCGGATCTGCCGCGCGATCGAGGCCCGCTGTTCCGAGGCGACCCTCGCGGCCTCGAAGCGGGTCAGACAGCGCCCGAAGCTCTTCTTGAAGGCGCGGGCGTCGTGGGGCAGCCGCGCGGTGGCGAGGGCTTCGGGGAAGGCCTTGGCCGCCTCGGTGAGGAGCTCATGGAGGAAAGACGAGCCCGTATGACCCTCAGGGAGGGCCACACCGGAGACTTGCGGACGACTGGACATAGGCACTCCACAGAGGAGGGGCCGGGTAACCCAAGCTACACGGCGTGGCAGCGGGGATCACGCAGGTCCCCGACGCCACCTCGACCCTCCGTGTGATCCAGATGGCGCCTCCATCGGCTACACTACCGACATGGCACGCACCGTCTACAACTGGCAGCCCTACCGCCTCAGCTACAAGCTGTACCCCTTGCTGATCGTGGGGGCGGTCTTCGCGCTCTGGCTCAGCCCCCCGGGCTGGGCGCTCTTCGAGGTCCTCACGACGTCCGTGCCCGACGTCGTGCTCGCCGCCGGCGGTCTCGCGGTGCTCGCCGTGACGATCACCTACGGCAGCATCGCGCTCTTCCACCTCGCCGACGAGAAGGGCTGGCCCGCCTGGATCGCCCGCCGAAAGATCCAGCAGCCCTTCGTCGATCCCAAGCGCCCCCCCTGGCCAAAGGCCCTGGCGGTCCTCCTACGAAACCACCTGATCCTGGGCCTGGGGCTCGCGGGCTTTGGCTACCTGCTCCACCTGCGCGGCTGGACGGCGGGCCCGGTGCCAGCCTGGTACATCATCGCGCTCCAGCTCCTCGCCATGGGTCTGATCACCGAGGTCCTGTTCTACTCCGCGCACCGCCTGCTTCACGTCCGCTGGTTCTACCGGCGCATCCACCATGTGCACCACGAGTACCGCACCCCCACCGCCTGGTCCGCCCAGTATGCGCATCCCATCGAGTATTTCTTCGGCAACATGCTGCCCATCGCCATCCCCATGCTCGTGGTAGCGCCCGATCTGATCACCCTGTGGGCCTTCGGAGCCATCGTGCTCCTCAACACGCAGCTCGTGCACTCCGGCTACCAGCTCCCCCTCGCCCCCTGGGCGGTCTCCCACGACCTCCACCACTACAAGGTCAACGTCAACTACGGCTCCACCGGCCTCATGGACACCCTCGCAGGCAGCCGCCTCGACCACCCCGACGGCAACGAGGCCGCGAAGGGGGCGCGCCCCTCTCCACTCCTCCCACTCCCCGCCGAGGCCAAGGCCGATCTCGAGCGGGCCTGAGCCGCTTCGTCCCGCGCATGACCGACTCCCCCCGGTTTCACCCCTCCGAGATCGCGGAAGCCAGACGCGTCCTGGGCCCCGGCGCCCCCTTCGAGTCCTACCTGCTCCGACAGCGGAGAGCGCGGGAGCGGGTCGCGCTCAAGCGTGCCTTCTACCTTCGCTACCCCTGCCGGATGGCCACCCTGCATCGGCTCGCCAGCACCGCCATCGCGATCGCCCGGTTCGCGGCACTCTCAGAGTGCTACGACGAGATCGGAGAAGGCCTCATGCCCGTGACGCGCGAGGGCAGGCCCAAGGGGCCCCACTGGGAGTCCTACACCCGCGCCTTCGAGCAAGCCTTGCCGGCCGACGTTCGCGAGGAGCGCTGGCTCATCGCACAGTTTCACGACATGGAGCAGGTCAAGGCCGAGGGCTGGGTGGAGCGCTTCTACGAAGAGCAAGAGGCCCACCCGAACGATCCGACTTGGGCCTTGCTCCGGCACCACATGGACGTCAGCCTGGGAACGCGGCTGCAGGACGGCGAGGCCCTCGCCGGTCAGGTCGCGCTCGAGACCGCGATCACCTCCTCGCTTCGGGAGCTCGTGGGTCGACGCCTCTGGCAGACCCTCCGCCTGGTAGCCGGCTACTCCGCCGCCTCCGCGCGGGCGATGATCCTCGGCGGCCCCAGGGTCCAGCCCCACTTGCCGAGCGATCGCGGGCTTGTCTGGCAGCTCGTCGTCAGCACCGCGCAAGCCGCCCGGATCACCCGCGTGGTCCGCGCCGGGATCCGGCACTCTAACCGAGGGATCGAGCGGCTCGATCAGGCCTGGTCGCTCCTGCCTTCCCTCGAGCGGGCGCTCGGGTCGCAGGTCCACGACCTCCACCCCTCCATCGCCCAGCTCTTCTCGGCCATGCACACCTTTCGGATGGTCGTCTCGGTCCACCTCACCAACCGCCTGACCGGCTGGCTGGCCTGGGGCGCGACCCTGCTCGTGGGCCAGGGCATGTACGAGCAGCATCTCGACTCGGTGCCCGCCCGGTTCCGACTCTTCAAGCGGCCGGATGACTCCCTGAACTTCGTGAGGGAGTTCTGGTGTGACGAGGCCGTGCGGGTCTTCGACAGCGACTTCGTCGTGCGCGAGGTGGACGGCCATCCCACCCTTCTCGAGGTCTTTCGCGAGCTGGGCGTCGCCGCGCAGATGCGTACCGAGGTGCTCGAAGATGGCGGTTTGTCGATGACGATCGTGCGGCTCTTCGTCCGAGGGTTCCCGGTTGGTATCGGCTCTTTCTTCGTCCGCTTCGAGACCCGCCCCGCTGGCGAGCGCGACATCGTGGTCACAGGGGTGCTCGAACTGCGGCCCAAGGGCACCCTCGGACGCGGGTTCTGGCACAGCCTGCTGCGGCTGCCCCAACACCTCGGCGCGATCCGCTACGAGGCCTCGCCGGTGGGGAGAGAGGGCTCCGGCGGTGCGGAAGAACCCGACGCCATCACCCCACCCGAGGGGAGCTCGTAGAGCAGCGTGAGGACCAGCACGCCAAAGACCCACAGCCGGTGCCGAGCCGAGGCGCCTCCGGGCTCGGGGTTGACCTCGATCTCCTCGCGGAGCCAGCGCACATAGCGTGGCCGCGCTCCGGCACGCACCACGTAGAGCCCGGGTCCCCCAGGCCTCCCCCCGCGCTCGGTGAGCACCAAGCGCTCCCCCTCCTGCACGACCCGGAAGATCACCGCCCAGGCTCCCCCAGGGATCGGAAAGGCGATCCGAACCACCGGATCGGGCTCGCTTGGCACAGAGGCAGCCTCGTAGCAGCTCACATATAGGGCCCGATCGGTGCCCTCGTAGCAGCGGACCCACAGTCGGTGGGGACCCACCCCGAAGAGCTCGTTGGTCAGCCCGGAGCCGTTCCGAAACGGCAGCTCGAGCTGTCCCCACCGCCTGCCGTAGAGGGCTCCGAAGATCCCCACCGCCAGGCTGAAGGGGAAGCGCCAACGCACATCGACTTCGAGGCTATAGCGAGCCGTGTGATGGTAAAAGTCAACGATGGCCTGCGAGAGCGCTTCGGGATCCACGTTGGGGCCCGCCAGCCGGGCGAGGTCGACGAGCCCCCCATCGGGCAGCGGCCGGAGTGGCTCGCCTTGGGACGCCGCAAAGCGGGCGGGCCAGCTCGGGCCGATCCGCTCGTCTTCCGCGGCCATGGGGATGTCGCGCAGGGCGTCTACGTCGACGGCGGGCAGGAGTCTGGCGAAGACCCAGTGGAGGCGGTCGAGGAGGTGCATGGGACCCTCAGAGCTCGGGGGATGAAAGGCGCCCCTTGGCGAAGTCTAGATCGGAGGACGCGCCGGGCTGGAGGGAGCGGCGGCCAGCCCGATCCGCGAGGCTGACCAAGATCCCCGCCGCGAACGCGCAGAGAAAGGCCGGGGGCAGCTCGTTGAGCTCGTGGAAGAAAGGCCCGATCCAGGGCAAAGCGGGCACGACGAAGGTGAAGAGCGGCACGGCGAGAAAGCCGGTCGTCATGGCGGCGATCGCACCCCGGCGGGTCGTGCCGGACCAGAAGAGCGAGAGGATGGTGACGGGGCAGAAGGTGGCGCTGATCCCGGACCAGCCGAAGATCACGAACCAAAACACCGTGCGGCCCGGCACGAAGACCGCCACCCCGATCGCGATGGCGAGCGCGAGGAAGGCCAGGACGAAGGTGACGACACGGCTCATGCCCACCAGCGCCCCGTCGGGGGTGTCGGGGCGACGCACCTTCTGGTGCACATCGCGCACGACGGCACTCGAGGCCACCACCAACAAGGAGTCCACGGTGGACATGATGGCCGAGAGCACGATCGCCACGTAGATCGCGACGATTAAGGGCGGCATCAGGGCCTCGACGCTCATCGCGAGCACGTGCTCCGCCCCGGTGCCGAGCAGCTCGGTCACGTCCTGGCCGGGCTTGGTGAACAGCGCCCGGCCGATCATGCCGATCAGGACGGCGCCGCCATCGGCCAACAAGGTAAAGACCACCGCGACCAACGCGCCCTTGTGGATCTCGTGCTCGGACTTGAGCGCGATGAAGCGCACGAAGACCTGAGGCGATCCCAGAAAGCCAAGCCCGATCAGCGCCAGCCCCAGCACGCTCGCGACCGAGACCGCCGTGAAGCCTTCGCGACCCAGAACGTGAAGCAGGCTCGGGTCGATGGCGGTGAGCTCGCGGACCAAGGGCTCGACGCCCCCGAGCGCCACCAGCCCCGCGATGGGCAGGACCACCAGCCCGATCAGCATGAGGAAGCCCTGAAAGACGTCGGACCACGCCACCGCCAGGAAGCCTCCGGCCAGGATGTAGCCGAGCACCACGGCGAAACCGACGAGCAGCCCCACCCAGTAGTCGTAGCCGTAGAAGTAGGGCGAGGGCATGAAGCTCTCGACCGCCTTGCCCGTGGCGTCGAGCTGGGCGCTCACGTAGACCGTCACGAAGACCACAAGAGCCCCGGCCGAGATCAGGCGCAGCAGATGGGAGGGATCGCGAAAGCGGGACTCGAGGTAGTCCGGCACGGTGATCGCGTCGTAGCGATCGGTCAGCCGCTTGAACCGCCGGCTCATGAGCCACCACGCACCCGCCACACCCAAGACCTCACCCACCACCACCCACATCGCCTTGAGCCCGAACATCGCCCCCATGCCGGTGAGCCCGATGAGAAGCCACGCCGACTCGCCCGTCGCCCGAGCCGAGAAGGCCACCGCCAGATAGCCGAGGCCCTTGCCCGCTGCGAAATAGTCCCGCAGATCCTTCATTCGGCGCGACGCGACGACTCCGATCCCCAAGAGGATCGCCAAGTAGATCGCCACCATCACGAGCTTCAAAGCCACCGTCGACCTCCGCGGGATGAACGACTCCGGCGGAGGCTGGTCGCGATGGACCGCGCAAGGAACAGGACCTCGGCGCCGGAGCTAGACCGCCTCTAACGGAGAGCAGACTTCACGGCAGAGGAAGCTCACAAGGGGGGCCCCGGCGGCGCTATCGATCGCCGAACACGAAGACCCGCTCGCTCGAAGCCCACGCGATGTCCCCATCCTCGCCTTCGACCAGCACGTCGACCTCGCCCCCGACAGCCTCGCCGTCGAAGCGCGCGGTCAGCTCCAGGCCGTAGGGAGTCCCCTCGTCGGGCTGGTAGACCTCCTCGATGAGGGCCGGCGGCAGGGAGACTCGAACCCAGAGCTCGTCCTCATCGTCGGGGAGCACGACCACGTTCACGCTCTGGACCTCCGAGAAGACCCCATCGGACGTCAGGAAGAGCACTTCGACCGGAAGCTCCAGGTACGCGGGGCAGCCCCCCTCCTCGCCTGGCTCCTTCCACACCACGGAGTCTCCCTCGCGGTGGACGGCGATCTGCACCTCGATCTCTTCATCGCGGTCGGTGTAGCCTCCCGTGGTGTGGTGCTCGCCTTCGGCGAGCGCGAGCAGGTCTTCGGGGATCTGGCCGCTCGGCGCCTCCTGGTCCCAGGCGAGGCTGTGGTCCACATAGTCGCACTCCACCAGGTCCCAACCCAGGTCCAGCTCAGCCTCCGAGCCAGGGCATGCGCTGAGCGCCAGCGCTGCGGGGAGGATGTAGGGGACAAAGAGTCGGGTAGGCATCGGACCTCCAAGGGTGTACCGGAGATTACTGCAAGGCACGTGCCGCCGAAAAACCGCGGTTCTCCCAGCACCCCACGGTCCTGGCCGGTGCGGACCGCGACGCCTGGATCGCGGTCACCCCGAGGAGCGCCCAGGGTAGACCTGGAGAGCCTCGGCGAGGACCTCACCGGCGCGCTCGAGCAGGGGGGCCCCGAGCACCGCGGCGAGGCGGACCTCGTGGCGACCTTGGCTGGGATCGGCGTAGAAGCCTGGCCCCGGCGCGACGATCACACTCTCGCCCTGGGCGGTGCGGAAGTCTTCGACCAGCCAGCGGGCAAAGCGCTCGCTGTCGTCGATGGGCAGCTCGATCATGGAATAGAAGGCGCCGGCGGGTTGTGGCACGGTGACGCCGGGCACTCCCGACAAGGTGCCTGTGAGGGCCTCGACGCGGCGCTGGTAGGTCTGGCGCACTTGGGTATAGTAAGCCTCGGGCAGATCCAGGGCGGCCAAGGCTACTTCTTGGGCGAGGGGCTGGGGGCCCAGCCGCGCCTGGCCCAGCCGCTCGACCTTCTCCATGAGCTCGGTGTTGCGGCTGATGAGAAAGCCCAGACGCAGGCCGCAGGCCGACCAGGTCTTGCTCATGGAGTCGATGACCACGACGTGCTCGCACACCTCGTCGAGCTCGAGTGCGCTGGCGGGGGGGGTGTGGAACCAGATCCGGCGGTAGACCTCGTCGGCGATGAGGAAGAGCCCCCGCTGCACAGCCCAGGTCGCCAGGCGTTCGACCTCGGCCCGGCCGTAGACCGCACCCGTTGGGTTGGCGGGGTTGCTGAAGACGATGGCCCGGGTGCGCTCGGTCACAGCGGCGTCGAGGACCTCGTTCGAGGGGATCGCGAAGTCCTGGGCGAGGTGGGTGCGCACCGCCCGAATTTGAGCCCCCGCGACCGTCGCGAAGCCGTTGTAGTTGGTGTAGTAGGGCTCGAGGACCAAGATCTCGTCGCCGGGGTCACAGATGGCGGTAAAGGCGAAGAGCAGGGCCTCGGAGCCGCCGGTGGTGACCGCGACGTGCTCAGCCCTCAGCTCGGGGCACCACTGCGCGTGGTAGCGCGCCGCCGCCTTGCGGGTCACGGGCAGCCCGCTCGCGGGACCATAGCCGATGACTTCGGGCTGAAAGGACAAGATCGCGTCGAGCATGGGAGGGGGGGTGGGCACGTCAGGCTGGCCGATATTCACCCGAAAGAAGCGCACCCCGGTCTGCTGGGCGACCCGCTGATCGAGCTTTCGGATCGCGCTCTCTTGCAGGGCCAGCGCGCGTTGGGACAGTCGTGGCATCGAAGCACTCCAGGGTAGCGATCGCGTATCACGGCCCGATGGACGCGCGCTCCTCCGCTCCGACCGAGGTAGACTGCCCCGCAGGAGGTCCGATGAGAACACTGCTCTGTCTCACCCTGATCGGGTGCGGCGTCTCCCTCGACCCTGGGAGCGTCGGAGATCTCGAGCTCGCCGAGGGCGCGGTCCAGCCTCCCTCCCTGGGCGCGGGGGCGGTCACCACCGAGGCCCTCGCCGATCGCTCCGTCACCTCACCCAAGCTGGCCCTCGGCGCGGTCGACGACGAGGCGCTGGCCGACCAGGCGGTCACGGCCCGCGCCCTGAGCCCCCACGCCGTACGGGGCGAGGCCATCGCCGACGGCGCCATCGAGGGCCGCCACATCAGCGTCGACCTCTTCCGCGACCAAGGGATCCCCGCAGGAGGCGTCGACAGCGCCGCCCTCGCAGACGGCGCCGTCCAGGCCCGCCACCTGGGCGAGGGCGCGGTCACGCCGAGCGCGGTCGATGCCGGCGCCATCCAGTCCCGGCATCTAGACCTGGGATCGGTCGACGGGCTCGCCCTCGCAGACGGCTCGATCTCCCCACAGCACTTCAGCCCTGGCGCCGTGGAGCGCAGCGCCATCGCCGGCCGAGCCGTCGACGGCACCAAGATCGCCATGAACAGTGTCGACAGCGAGCACCTGCGCAACAACGCGATCCTTCAGCAGAACCTGGCGGCGAACTCGGTGGGCACCGACGAGCTCCAGCGCTTCATCAACCTGGGGAGTAGCGGACAGAACGGCGTCCTCAACGTGCTCAACGCCTTTGACGGGGACGATCCGAGCACCCGCCTGTCTACCCTCACGAACGGCACGGGCCTCGTCCAGACGCGCTACGTCAGCAACAACCGCGCAGCGGTGCTCACCACCTTTTCGGGCAGCGGCAAGGCCTACATCGGGGCCAACGACGACGACGACGCCTGCTGTGAAGCGGGCATCTACGTCGACGACGAGGGCAACGGCGTGGTCTTCGGCGACGTCAAGACCTTCGTCACCGAGCACCCCGACGATCCCGATCTGGTGATCGTCTACGCCTGCCAGGAGGGCCCCGAGGCGAGCGCGTACGCCCGCGGTACCGCCACGCTGCGCAACGGCCAGGCGGTGATCGATCTGCCCGAGCACTTCGCCACCGTGGTGGTCGACGGGGGACTCACCGTCCAGCTCACCCCCACCTCGGCGATGAGCAAGGGGCTCGCCGCCGTCGACGTCACGCCCTACCAGATCATCGTGCAGGAGCTCGGCGAGGGCGACGGGACCTACGCCTTCCACTGGCGGGTCGAAGGGATCCGCGAAGGCTTCGAACACTGGCAGGCGGTGCGCCCCGCATCCTCGATGCGACCCGATCTCGACGAAGCGCAGTCCTACGGAGCGCCTTGATCAGCGCGCCTTGAGGGGGCCGCGCAGCGGGGGGGCGGGGACCCTAGGGCGATCGCCAAAGACCGAGAGATCGCCGTGCCCCTCGCCCCGCGCCCACGCCTCGTGCGCCGCGCGGAGCTCGTCGTTCGTGCGCACGACCCAGTTCCACCCCATCAGGAGCGTCTCTGGAAAGGGCTCACCGCCGAGCAGGATCACCCGCGCGTCGGGTCCCACGCGAAGCGCTAGTCGATCCCGCCCCGGAGGGAGGTAGAGCAGCTCGCCCGGCGCGAGGGGCTCGCCGGCGATCTCGGCGTGGCCCTTCACGACGACGAGGCCGTGCTCAAAGTGGAGGCGGAGCGGGACCTCGGTGAGGTCGCCGGAGCCGAGGAGCTCGATCATGAGCAAGGGTGTGAAGACCTGCGCCGGCGAGCGCTCCCCCAGCAGCTCGCCCACCACCAGCGTGGCCCGTAAGCCACCCTGGGTGATCTGAGGCAGATCGTGGTGGTGGGCGAAGGTGGGCTCGACGTGGCGGGCCGTGTCCGGCAGGGCGATCCAGAGCTGCACCCCGTGCAGGCCCCGAGGACTCTCGCCGACGTCCTCGCTGTGGGCGATGCCGCGACCCGCCGTCATCAGGTTGAGCTGCCCTGGCCGGATCACCTGCGAGAAGCCCACCGAGTCGAGGTGGTGGATCTGCCCCTCGAAGAGCCAGCTCGCGGTCTGAAGCCCGACGTGGGGGTGAGGGCCGACGCTCATGCCCCCCGCACCGGCTGGGACGGGGCCGAAGTGGTCGAGGAAACACCACGCCCCGATCCGGCGGCGAAGCCGGGTGGGAAGCAGGCGAGTGACGTGACTGCCGGGACCGATCTGCTCGCTCCGACCGGGGATCCGCTCAAGGTCCGCGCTCATCGGCGCCTCCGAGACAGCAAGAGGAGGACCGGCCAGAGCAGGGTGGCCGAGGCCCCGACGGTCGCGCAAGCTCGGCGTCCGTGCCGCACCCCGGTCGCGCAGTCGCCCTCGGGACCGCCCGGGTAGACCCGCGGATCGGTGTCGTCGCAGTCGCCGGGCCGAGCCGCGTAGCCCTCGGGCTGCTCGCAGGCCTGGATCGGCTCACCGACGCCGTAGCCATCGCCATCGGCGTCGCGCCACCACCACGGCCCGGCGTCCTCGTCGATGATCCCGTTGCAGTTGTCGTCGAGGCCGTTGCAGCGCTCGTCGATCCCTGGACGGATGAGCCCGTCGGTATCGTCACAGTCGTCGTCGGGTCGCTCGGCCAGCGGGTACCACCCCTGGGCGGGGGGCTTGCAGTCCATCACGGTCTCGCCCGCTCCATGCCCGTCGTCGTCGAGGTCGGCCACCCAAGGCTCATGCAGGCCGCTGTCGATCACCCCATCGCAGTTGTCGTCGAGGCCGTTGCAGCGCTCCGGCGCGCCTGGGTAGCGATGGGGATCGGTATCGTCGCAGTCGACCGAGGCCGGGAAGCCATCGTTGTCGAAGTCGTCTTCGCAGGCGATCGGCAGGATCAGCCGCGCGTGACGCTCACGGCCCAGGTCGTCGAAGATCGTCAGATCGCAGGAGACCTCGCGCGCGTCGCAGGCGGCGTCGATGGCGACGAGAAAGCCCGTGTTGAGGACCGACGTGTCGAGGGTGCCTGAGACACCCCCCAGGCGGATCACGTCGCGCAGGACCTCGGACCCCGAGTCGTCGCAGGACAGGCGCGCTCGCACGTCCGACCATGGGCTCGGCTGATCGAGCCGGAACCCGACCTCGACGGTCTCGCCGTTCTCAGCGATGCCGTCTCCGTCCCCCACCGTCGACCCGCTGCCGTCGTCGCGGAGGAGCAGCTCGGCGAGGGGACGCAAGCCGTCGAGGGCCTCGGCCAGATCCAGCCGGGGAATACGCCAGGTCGTCTCGCCGCGGGCGTCGATCACCTCGTGGGGGGTGCGCCGCAGGCGATCGAGCACCTCTTCGGGGCTGAGCGATCGGTCGAGGGAGGCGATCACCGCCACCGCCCCCGCCACCGCCGGCGCGCTCATGGAGGTGCCCGTGCGCTGGCTGCCGCCGGCCTCGATCTCGGTTCCGGGCGCCGCGAGGTCGATGAGCGGCCCGGTGTTGGAGTTGCGCCAGATGTCGTCGGTATCGAGATCCTCGATGGGGCGGGTGACGCTATTGGCGATGGCGAAGGTGGTCGACAAGCAGCTTGGGTAGGTGCTGCCCGTGGGGTCGCCCTGGTTGCCCGCCGAGACGACCACGGGGACGCCCACGGAGCGAAGGGTCGCGATCGCTCGGGTGTAGCCCACGATCTCGTCATCGCAGTAGGTGTCGCGCCGGGCGCCACTGCCGAGCGAGAGGTTCACCACAGCCAGCCGATGGGCGCGCCGCTGGGCCAACAGATCGTCGAGGGCGCGGTTCGTGCGGCTGTGAAAGGCGCTGCGGCAATCGTTGTGGCTCTCGTTCATGACCTTGTGGATGATCAGGTCGGCGCCCGGAGCCACCGCCGCTGCGATGCCCGCCACGTTGCTGCCGTGCCCGCTGCAGTCGTGGATGTCGCCGTTCTGATCCGCGTGGTCCCAGCCCCAGATCGCCCGCGTCTGCAGCGCTTCCTGGTCGTCGTAGAGGCCCGAGTCGACCACTCCGATCGCGACGCCTTCACCCAGGGTCCCGAGGGCGTCCCAGGCGGCGGGGGCCTGGATGAGGGGCAGCATGTGATCGACCTGCGCGAAGCTCTCGCCATCGTCGCCGATCCGGGCCACCGTAGGGCAGCTCGAGGCGCGTCGAACCCCCTGCGCGTCGAGCTTGAGGTGCAGCATGGGGACGCGCACATAGCGGTGCAGCACCCGCGACGGGTCCGGCGCGATACACTGGATCGCCGCGTCTTGGGCCTGGCGGATCGCGGCGGTCCACGCCTCGTCGTCGCGAGGGTCCTGGGCAGACAGCTCGAGCTCGACCAGCACGGAGCGCTCGACCGAGCGCGCCATCGCTTCCTGAAGATCCGCCTCAATAGGCGCTGGTTCAGGCGAGGCGCAGGCCATGAGCAGCAAGGTGGACAGTCGACGCACGAGAGCCTCCGTGCCCAGTCTGCCCGGATCGCGCGCCGAACGCCAGCGCGGCGGGGTTAGGAGCTCGACACCATCAGGGAGCTATCATGTCCGACCGCCCACTGTCCGCCTATCCCCGCGTCCGCCCTCGTCGAAACCGGCGCAGCCCCGCCGTACGCGCCCTCGTCCAAGAGCACCGACTCAGCGCGGCCGATCTGATCCTGCCCGCCTTCGTCCACGATGGCCCAGGCGGGCCCGAGCCCATCTCCTCGATGCCGGGCACCGTCCGCCACAGCCGCGCCTCGCTCTTGGAGCACGCCGCGCTCGCCCACAGCCTAGGGATCCCCGCGCTGGCGATCTTCCCTAAGGTGAGCGACGATCGGAAGTCCGTCGACGGTCGCGAGGCCTGGAACGACGACGGGCTGGTCCCCGAGATGGTGCGGGCGCTCAAGCGCGAGCTCCCCGAGCTGCTCGTCATCACCGATGTCGCCCTCGATCCCTACTCTAGCCTCGGGCAGGACGGGGTGGTGGCCGACGGAGTGATCCTCAACGAAGCCACCATCGACGCCCTCGTGCAGCAAGCCGCCTGCCACGCCCGTGCCGGCGCCGATATGGTCGCGCCCTCAGACATGATGGACGGCCGAATCGGCCGGATCCGGGACCACCTCGACGCCAAGGGCTACCATCAGACCGGCATTCTGGCCTACTCCGCCAAGTTCGCCAGCGTCTTCTACGGCCCCTTCCGCGACGCCCTCGACAGCGCGCCCCGAGGTGGCGCCGACAAGAAGACCTACCAGATGGACCCCGCGAACTCCGACGAAGCCCTCCACGAGGTCCGGCTGGATCTCGACGAGGGGGCCGACATGGTCATGGTCAAGCCCGGCCTGCCCTACCTCGACGTGCTTCATCGGGTCAAGGCAACTTTTCAGCGTCCTACGGCCGTCTACCAAGTCTCGGGAGAGTACGCGATGCTCAAGGCCGCCGCGCAACATGGCTGGCTCGACGAGCGCGCCGCGGTGCTCGAGTCCCTGCTGGCCTTCAAACGCGCCGGCGCCGATGCGATCCTGACCTACTTCGCCATCGAGGCGGCGCGGTGGCTCCAAGAAGGGGGGGCGTGAGCTGGGCCACTTGACATAATACTGAACGCATGGTACGATAAAATGGAAGTAAGGCCCAGACACCTTGCCCGAACCCCAACCATGGAGGCCTCATCTACTCCCAGCCCAGCTCGAAACCCACCCTCTCTGAACAGCTCGGCTTCATCCACGAGGATGACTACCTTCGACCCGTCTCGCGGCGCACCCCCTACGCGGTCGTCATCGTCGGACTGCTCACCGTCGCCACCCTCTTCGGTGGCATCGGCTATGCCTTGGGCGCCGCGATCGGCTCCTAACGCCACGACCTCCCACGATCCTCGCCCAACCCAGACGTAGGGTCGCGCCAGCTCGTGCTCGAACGAGGGCCCTCCTTCGGAGCCCGCGCCGCCATCCGGCGCGCGCGGCCGACGCGCTATCTGCGAACCGGCGCTCGGGGAACCGGGTTAAGGGCCCCCATGCCCGAGCCCTCCGCCCCGCTCGCGGCCGGAGTTCGCATGCCCGACCGATTCCTCGTGTGCGTCGACTTCAGTGCTCTGACCGACAAGACCCTCCAACGCGCCATCAAGCTGGCCGGGTCCGGCGAGGTCGTGATCGACCTCCTGCATATCGTGCCCCCGCCCCGCACCGCCTCGCGCGGCAGCTACGCCGGGCGCATGATCGTCGAACAAGCGCAGAAGGCCAGCCGCGACGCCGCCCACCGCAAGGCCACCCCCCTGCTCGATCGCGTCCCTGAGCCCCTGCGTGGCGAGGTGCTTGTGCGCGACGGCATCCCCGCCGACGAGATCACCGAGCTCGCCAAGAAGGGCTATGACATGGTGATCCTCGCGACCCACGGCCGCACGGGAATGAGCAAGGCCCTGCTTGGCTCGGTCGCAGAGCGGGTGGTGCGCTACAGCCCCATCCCTGTCCTCGTGGTGCGCTGAGTGGATCGCAGCTTCCTGGTCGGTCTGGCGCGAGACTGGGGCATCGCCCTGGTTGCGGCGTTCCTGCTCATCGGCGGCTGGGTCTGGTTCTTCGGAGGGGGCCCTGCCAGCGGCGATGCCCCCGCCCTGCGCGCCCAGACCCTCAGCGGCGAGACCTTCGACCTGCACGAAGGTGAGCCTGGCCCGCTCCTGATCAACTTCTGGGCCACCTGGTGCGGCCCCTGTCGCGCCGAGATCCCCGCCCTGTCCGCCTACGCCGACCAGGCCGAGGTGCCCCTGCTCGGGGTGAGCGTCGACGAGCAGACCAGCCTGCCCCAGCTCGAGCGCTTCAAGAAGCGCAACGACATGCGCTACGAGGTCGTGTGGGACGCGTCGGGCGACGCCTCCCGCGCCTGGGGCGTCGGCACCCTGCCCACCACCTTCGCCGTGAGCCAAGATGGCCACATCGTCGACCACCGCGTAGGCACCGTCACCACCGACACGCTCAAGACCATGGCGAGGCGGGCGGTGGAGCATGGGCACTAGCAGGCCGTAGCGCAGAGGAACCGAGGGCTACAGACGGCAGGTTCAAGTCCGGTCGGCCTTCCCGAAACCACGGCCAAGGACCCCTCGACGCGTCGGATGGTGCCTACTCTGCAACGCGCGGGTCGGTGCAGCCGGAGGGTCGTGGTGCTTCTGCTCAGCCCCAACCTTCCAGGGACCTCACGCTACGCTAAGCTCCCTCCATGTGGTCCTACGTCCAACATGTGCAGACCCCCGATGAGCACATGTGGATCCTTCGGCCCACGCTCTTGCTCCGCGCCTTGCTCCTGCTCATCCTCGTCGCCTCGATCGCCGGTCTGATTCTGCTCGTGGGCTCTTCCTTCCTCGGAGTTCTAGTCGCCCCGATCTGCCTCATCTTCGGCATCGGCGCGATCGGGGTCTGGCGATACGCGCACCGTCCGAACTTCTTGGCGCTAAGCCGGCATACGCTCGACTTTCACGACCGAGACGGCACCAAGGTCTCGATTCGTACCGATCGTATCGAGCAGATCGTCCACGTTTCCCGGCTCTCCGACCCGGGCTACCACCAAAGAATGGGCGGCTGTGTGCGGATCACCTGCCGCGACGACCCCAACCTCACCATCGCGTTCGGCCAGGAGCTCCTCGAGGTCGAACAGGAGCAGATCGCCGACATCATGAACGCCTTCCTCCGCGGTCAACGCTGACAACGCCGGCGGCCGGGACGTGGCCTCGGCACCCCTGGGCGGACCTTAGCCCCTTCGAGAGCGATCGTTTCTGGACGGTAGCCGGGGTCAACGCGATGGCCGCCCTCCTCCAGCGCAGGCGGCGCGCTACCCCCCGCCTTCACCCCTAGGCGTCTCACCCGATGGGGCTCGGACCGGCCCCGCCCCCCCCCTCTGTCGGCTCGGGCGCCGCCCCCTCGTTCCCCACCTCACACGGCGGGCACCCGCGGTTGGGCAGGACCGCCGGCACGACCTTGTCCCACCGGAAAATGAGCGAAGCGCCAACCTGACCGACTACGCCCGGATGATCGACGGTCGGTGTGATAAATCCTCCGTGCAACCGGAAGTCAAAGCGGCCGACGTGGAAGTTCGCGACCAGCCCCGAGCGGAAGATGGAGTAGAACTTCAGCTCGTAGCTCAGCATCTCATCGACGTCCAACAGCTCCTCGACGTCGGGATCGTCGAAGAAGACCTCGCTCACAGCCCCCCGGAAGTGGAGGTCGAAGCCACCCTCGACCCAGGGCACCAGGCTGAACCACGGCGTCGGCGACACGACGACGCCTACCCGCAACAGCGCCGGCAGATCGACCTCGACGCTGCGGGGTCCGACCATGGCCATCGGCACGATCCCCGGAGAGATCTGAAGCTGCGCGCGAGGGACGCCGTTGTCGAAGCGCTCGGCGAGCGAGACACTAAACTTGGTCATGCTGCTGGCCGCCACGCCGTGAAACGTACCTTCCTGAGTGTCAGCGAAGTTAAGGTAATGAAGCCCGAAGTTCGCCGTCACCTCGCTCGAGGTCGAGGTGAAGGTGGTCAGGTAAGTGCCGTGCCAGCCCGTGCCAGCCGGAGCGAAGACCGCCGTACCATCCAACCCAACGCTCGAGGCCCTCGTGTCCGTGATCACCGTACTATCGGGCAGCATAGCGGGCCTGGCCTGGGCTAGTGAGAAGAGCAGGCTCAACACAATCATAAGACGCTCCAGAGTCTGGAAAGGCCGCCACGAGACCGCGGCGTTCATGGTGTAGATCACACTACACAAGTCTGGCGCTCCGCAATAGTCGTAGGACTACGTAGGTCGACCAGGCCGACGGAGGCGACAGGGGCTTCATCGCCACCGCCTCGGAGCGCTTCCCTGGACGAGCCCGAGCCGCTCAGGCGTTCGGTGATCCACCCACGGGTTAGAGGTCTCGCATGCTCACCCTCCTCTTCCTGACCCTCGCCAGCGCCTCCCCCGAGAGCGAGGACCTGCCCGCCATGGCCAAGAAGTACGGCTGGGCCACCGTCGCATCGGTCGTGCACTCCTCCGCCGCGAGCGATCGATCCCTCAGCGAGATCCACGCGAACCTGCGCGAGCTGGGCCTGCATCGCCTCGAGCTGCCGCTCAACGTCGATCCTGGGCTCAAGGCGCTGCGAGACGTCGGCCCGATCACCGCCTGCGGCTGGAACCAGGGGGTGGCCTGCCGCCTCGATCTCCCGGCTGGGTCGCCCAAAAAGAACCTCTTCGAGGCGCGCTGTCGTCGCGGAGAGACCGACCTCGAGCTGCGCCTGCCGCTGGTCTTCGACCCGGCGCCGACTCCCGACTCCGCCGGCGTGGCCCACCTGCAAGATCTACTGCCCTGCTGGGATGCGGGGGGCGACAACGTGCGGCTGGTCCCTGTCCCTCCTCAAGGACCCACCCTGCGGGTCGAGGGCATGTCCTCCGCCGAGGCGCGCGTCCTCTTGCAGCCCTTCGCTGAGGCCCTCGAGGCCTGCGCGGGGGAGCCTCCCCGCGAGCTTCGGATCACCGATGCGGGGGAGCGCCCCTCGGTCCTGGTCTTCGTGGGCGAGGCCGAGCATGTGCAGGGGACCGCCTGCGCTCAGCGCGCCCTGTCGGAGCTGCGCGCGGTGCCCGACGGGGCCTTGATCTATCTCTCGCTACCGCTGCCCTGGTAGCGCTGGAGCTCCCATCGCCATCGACCGCGACGCCTGCGCTGAGCTACTGATTGACGCCCTCGCCGATGCTCCGCGCGGGCGGTGGGTCCTCGCGGGGGATCTGCCCGAGCGGGTGGACGAGGCTCTGCGCGCTGGTTCGTCTGAGGTGGAGCGGTGGAGGCGGTACGCGGTCGGCGGGTCAGCCTCCATCGAGCCCCCCAAGGGCCCCTTCACCGCCGCCGCCCTGCGCCTGCCCCGTTCCCGCGAAGCCTTGGAACTCAGCCTTCACTTGCTCGCGGCGAAGCTGCCCGAGGGCGCGCCCCTCTACCTGCTCGGGCGGAACGACGAGGGCATCAAGTCGGCGGGCAAGCGGCTGCGGGGGCTCTTCGGATCGGTCGAGACCCTCGACACGCGGCGCCACGCCCGGCTCTGGCGAGGCCGGCGCGAGGCCTCCTCGGCCCGAGCCTCGATCGAGGACTTCGTCCAGCACCACACGCTCACGCTCCCCAGCGGGCCCGCCGAGCTGCGGAGCTACCCCGGCTGTTTCGCCAAGGGTCGGCTGGATCCCGGCACGGCCCTGCTGTTGCGGCACCTCGGGCGCGCCCTCGACCCCAGCCCTCGCGCCGTGCTGGATCTAGCCTGTGGGATCGGGGTGATCGGCGCCGCCTTGGCCCCGCTCTTGCCCGAAGCCAAGCTGGATGGTTGCGATCTCGACGCCCTCTCGGTCCACGCCGCCACGCGCAACGTCGCCTACCACCGGCTCGGCCTCGGCGACGGCCCCCACGCGCTCGAGCCCCCGCCCGGGGGCTGGGACCTGATCGTCAGCAATCCCCCTCTCCACCGCGGCTTCGACGAAGATGTCGGGATCCTGCACGCCTGGATCGAGGCCCTGCCGGCGCTGCTCAGTGCGCAGGGGCGCGCGCTGCTGGTCGTGCAGCGGCAACGTCCGGTGAGCGGGCCCGTCACCCGGGCGCTCGGGGCGGTCGAGGTCCTCGCCGACGAGGGCGGCTTTCGGGTCTACCTGTGCCATCGCGGCTGATCCGCCTCGATCGCCTGCTCGCCAACCGGGGCCTCGGCTCGCGGAGCCAGGTCCGTGCCTTGATCCGCCGGGGCGCCGTCGAGATCGAGGGGCAGGTCGAGCGAGACGCGCGGCGCAAGGTCTCCGAGGACCTGACCGTGGTGGTGCACGGGGAGCCCTGCTTAGCTCCGGCCCGCCTTGCTCTGCTACACAAGCCGCTCGGCGTCCACAGCACCGTGGGCGATCCTCAGGGCCGTCCCAACCTTGCCGAGGCTGCGGCCCCTCTGCTTCGCCAGGGCCTCCACCCCGTCGGGCGCCTCGACCACGACAGCGAGGGTCTGCTGCCCTTCTCGGCCGACGGCGCCCTGACCCAACGCCTCCTCCACCCCCGCCACGGCGTGCGAAAGATCTACGACGCCACGGTCCAGGGCCAGGCGCCGTCCGATCTCGGGGAGCAGCTCGCCCGCGGGATCCCCGCTGCGGACGGCCTCTGCTTCGCAGAGCTGATCGAGGTGGACGACCAGCGAGTCCGGGTCGCCGTCACCGAGGGGCGTCACCGCATGGTCCGACGTATGCTCGCTAACGCCGGACTGCCGGTGGTCCGGCTCGTGCGGATCGCCTTCGGGACGCTCGAGCTCGGGGAGCTGGCGCCGGGTGCCCACCGCGTCGCCACCGAGGACGAGCTGGACTGGGCGCGATCGCTGATCGGGTGAGCCCCCTGCGGCAAGCCCCCCGACCGACAGGGCATTACAGGCGAGAGTCATGGATGTCCTCCCCGCCGTCGGCGGCCTACCTTGGAGCCTCATATGATCCGCACCTTCCTCTCTTTTTCCGCCCCGACGACCCTGGTGGTCGCGAGCCTTGTGATCGCACAAACCCCCGCTCTCGCGGAGCCCTCCGGAGACGATCCTGCTGCGCTCGACGCCGTGATGCAGAGCCACGTCGAGCTCACCATGATCGAAAAGAAACTCAACGAGAACGCCGAGAAGGCCCTCGCCAGACCCAAGGTCGCGACCGAGCAGGCCCGGATCCAGGAGTGGATGCTGTCTGAGATGCGTAAGATCGAGCCGCGGACGCAGGAGCTGATCGACACGCTCCAGGGGCTTGAGCCCAAGATCCTCGCCGCGAACGAGGGCACCGACGAGCATCGGGACCTCATGACTCAGGCGGTCTTCACCATGAACCAGCTCCAGATGGTCGAGGAGCGGATCAAGCAGACCCCTGAGTTCAAGGCCGAAGAGGCGAAGATGATGGAGCTGATCTATGCGGAGCTCGGCGAGATGGATCCCGAGCTCAAGGCGCTGGTCGACCGTCGCGCCGAGCTCAAGGCCATCCAGACCGAGGGATCCCAAGAGGGCTGAAGCCCCAAGACTGCCCTACCGAAAGTAGGGATCCGTACCCGCCGCGTGGTCCGTCTGGTCGTAGATGGCGCGGATCTCGGGGATCTGATCCTTGAGCTGACGCTCGACGCCCTGACGGAGGGTGGCCTGGGACTGCGCGCAGCCCTGACACCCCCCCCCCATGTGGATGTAGAGATCGCCCTCGCGGTAGTCCACCACCTCGATGAAGCCGCCGTGTGACGAGAGGGCTGGGTTGATGTCGCGGTCGAGGATGACCTGGACCCGCTCACGCACTCCGTCGACGTCGGCGGGGGTGGAGGGGCCCAGAGCACCTCGGACTCCGGGCTCGATCTGAGGAAGGATCGAGGACCAGCCGACGGACTCGTCGCGAGCGAGGATGATCAGGGTGTCGCGGGCCACCACCGAGACCACGCCTTCGATCCCGAGCAGGGCCTGCACGACGGGCCAGTCGGCCGCCTCGGAGGGGCGGTCGAAGGTGGCGGTCGCCTCAGGGCCGACCGGCGCGCTCGTGCGCACGACCACAGTGTCGGCACGCTCGTCGGGGGTGTTGATGCGGACCTCGATCGCGCCGGGACTCGGATCCGCGGCGAGCGCATCGCCGAGGTAACGGACCTCGTGGATCTCGGGGACGACCTCTTTGAGCTCCCGGGTAACGAAGTCTCGCAGGCGGCCCATGTCGGGGCGGCTCTGCGGATCGGTGCGGCGGACCTCGAGGGTGACCACCTGGTTGATCACGTCATCGACCCGCAGGTCCAGGCCGATGGAGCCCACCAAGGGCTTGAGGTCTTCGACCGCTCTCTCTACACGCTGCCACATCTCTCCTCCAGACCATGAACCGGGGCTCGCAAGCCCCGAGGGCTATCCGCCCAGCAACAACAAGCGCGACTGCATCTCGCGCAGCGGCATGAGATCCCCGCGCCGCGAGGCGATCTCGATGCCTTGACGATAGGCCTCGCGGGCCTGCTCGATCTGGTCGAGGTGCTCGTGGGCTTTGCCGAGTAGGGGGAAGATCGCACTGTTCTTGCGATCGACCTCGGCAGCCTGCGCGAGCACCCGGACCGCCTCATCCCACCGCTCCAGCACCACCAGGGCGCTGCCCAGACCGAAGAGCGCGATGGGGTCTACGGGATCGAAGTCGAGCACCTGCTTGAACATGCGCTCTTTTCGGGCGGCGTCCGCGCGGCGGGCCTGATCGGCCTCGGTGGCGATCTGGGCGGCGGAGCGGCTCTCGCCAGCCCCCTTAGCCATCGACTTACGCGCGGCGAGCGCGCTGTGCTCTTCGGCGGTGCTCTTGTCGCCGATCTTCATGTAGTACAGCGAGAGGTTGGTGTGCACGAGCGGCTCTTCGGGAGCGACCTCGGCGAGGCGCTGAAAGAAGTCGATGGCTTCGTGGTAGCGACCCGAGCGCCCCAAGATCACCCCGATGGCCTCGTAGGCATCGCCAAAGCCAGGATCGATCCGCAGCGCGTCCTCGAGGAGGGCGAGGGCGCCGTCGGGATCACCGTCAGCGAAGGTACGAATGGCCCGATCATAGCGAGAAGAGAGCTTCGAGGCGTGATCGGCGGCCCGATACAGGGGAAGGAGCGCGACCCGCGCTTCACGCAGGCCCTTGGCGGTGCGCAGGGTGACCCGGCTCTGAGGCGTGCGATGGTCGCGGCCCAGGTAGGCGAGCAAGACCGGGCCGTTCGCCACCGGCGAGGTGCAACGCGACACAGCCTGGCCGAGCTTCGTGCCATCCTCGCGCAGGATGGGCTCGCCGATGGCGGGCAAGCCGTCGAGGCCCTCACCGTCGACGAGAAGGGCGCGCAGGGCGAAGGGCACGGATCCGTAAGTGCGCACCCGCGCGATGACCTCTTGGCCCAGGTAGCAGCCCTTCGTGTAGCTCACGGCGTGCTGCTCGAGGCCCGTCTCGGGCAGGAGTCGGCGCTTGGGCAGATCGACCGCCGGGCGGACCAATCCCGCCTCGATGCGCAAGATCTCGACGACCTCGGCCGCTTGATTGGGGGGGAGGCAGAGCATGCCGCGCTCCTTCGCGACGCTCAGGGCGCGCTCGGCGCACGCGCCCAGCCCGATCAGACCCGGATCGCCGGTGAGACTCCGCACGACGAGGGTCCCTTCGTCGAGCTCCGCGACGCTGCCCTCGGACGGCGCACCGGGGAAGCCCAAGGCGGTGGCGACCTGGTGCGCGCCTTCGCCTTGGATCATCGCGATCGGGCCCTCGACGGGTTCGATCTGAACCCGATCCGCGAAGAGGAAGGCCTGAAACACCTCGAGGAGCCGATCGCGATCCTCGCGGGGGAGCAGGAGCAGAAAGCGCTGGGCCGAGCCCTGGTCCGCCAGGCGATGCAGCGAGAAGACGGCGACGAGGTGCCCGGTTCGCTCGACCCGCGCGCTGAGGTTGCCCTGCCCGGGCGACAGGCCCTCGACCTCGTTGGTGACCTGGGAGTTCAAGAAAGCCGCCGCATCGGCGCCCGTGACCCCAAGCGCGACCAGATCGGCCAGCCCGAAGCCGCCCGACCGAAAGGCGAGGCCCTCGGCTCGAGCCCGCGCCGCGCGACCCACCGGCTCAGAGGGTGCGACGACGGGGGCGGTCACAGGCTGAAGCTCTCGCCGCAGCCGCAGGTGTTCGACGCCATCGGGTTTCGGAAGACGAAGCCCTTGCCCTGAAGGCCCCCTTGGTAGTCCAGGGTGGTGCCCGCGAGGTAGATCGTGCTCTTACGGTCGAGAAAGACCTGGAAGCCGTCGAAGGAGACCACCGTGTCGCCTTCTTGCTCGGGGGTGAACTCGAGCAGGTAGCTCAGGCCGGAGCAGCCCCCCCCCTTGATGCCGAGCCGAAGGCCGATGCCGGGCTCGTCGTGCTCGGCGATGAGCCGCGCGACCTCGACCCGGGCCGTGTCGGTCAGCTCGATGACCTTCGGGGACGTGGGAGACTCGGAGGAGGTTTCGACGTGCATGGGGACTCCTGACAACCGGGAAAGAGCGCGCGCTGCCCTCTAGCCGCTAAACGTATTCGCAAGGCGGTGCAACGGCAACGGTCCACCGCCCCCCCATGGCGCTAGAAATGCGCTACGGTTCGACGAGGCACCGACGTCCCAAACCCCTCCGGAGCCCCCATGCCCTCCTACCGCGCCCGCCTCCTAACCCCCGATCCCGACGCCGGATCCGGCGCCGTGCGCTACCTCGACGACGCCCTCATCCGCACCGCCGATGGGCGCTTCGAGACGGTCGCGCCCTACCGGGGCGAGATCGTCGATCACGACCTTCGACCCAGCATCCTACTCCCTGGCTTCATCGATAGCCACGTCCACCTACCCCAGACCCGGATCGTCGGCTCGGCCAGCGGCCCCCTGCTCGAGTGGCTCGATCAGAGCACCTTCCCCGAAGAGCAGCGCTTCGCCGATACCGCCCACGCCGCGGTCGTCTCCCGCGCCTTCGCCGCCGCCTTGGCCGCCGCCGGCACGACCCTGTCCTTCGTGTATACGAGCGTACACCCGAGCGCCGCCGAGCAGGCGGCCCAAGCCCTGAGCGAGCGCGGCCTGCGCGCCATCGTCGGCCCGGTGCTCATGGACGAACACAGCCCCGCCCCGCTCTGCCTGCCCGCCGATCGGGCCTTGCCCGCGCTCGAAGCGCTGGCGGAGCGCTGGCACGGCCACGACGATCGTATCGAGATCGCGGTCATCCCCCGCTTCGCCCTATCTTGCAGCGCCGAGCTCATGCGTCGCGCCGGGGAGCTGGCTCGGCGTCGGGGGCTGTGGGTGAGCACGCACCTCGCCGAGAACCCCGCGGAGTGTGCCGCCGCCGAGGCCCGCTTCGAGGCCCGCGACTACCTCTCCATCTACGAAGATCTAGGCCTTGTGCACGAGAAGAGCCTGTACGCGCACTGCATCCACCTCTCGGATGCAGCCTGGGATCGGTTCGCCGAGGCCGGAGCGATCGTCGCGCACTGCCCCGATAGCAACGACTTCCTCGGCAGCGGTGGCATGCCGATCCGTGCCGTCCTCGACCGAGGGATCGGCCTGACCCTGGGCACCGACATCGCCGCCGGCCGCTCCTTCCGGGTTCCCACCATCGCCTCTCGCGCCTTCGACAACGCCCTGCGCCAGGGCCACAGCGTCTCTCCCGGCACCCTGCTGTGGTGGGCCACCCGCACCGCCGCTCTCGCCCTGCACCGCCCCGACCTCGGCGCGGTCCATCCTGGCCTTCAGGCCGACTTCGTGTTGCTCGACGTGCCGGAGTGGGTCGAGAGCGCCGACGAGGCCCTGGCCTGGACCTTCTTCTACGCCGATGCCCCGCCACCCAGGGGGACCTGGGTTCGAGGTGAGCGTGTCTGGGATCGCGACGCCCACCGCGCGGCGGGGGGCCTCTTTCCCTGGGACGAGGTGGGCCGATGAGGTCCGCGTGGATCGCCTTGTTGATCGCCTGCTCGAACCCCGCGCCGGAGCCCCCCGAGGTCCGCGCCGCGGGCCTGCGGCTCGACGTGGCCCTCGATCGGCTGATCGAGGCCCACTCCGAGGGAAAAGCTGGCGCCGCCCTCGAGGCCTGGCGCGACGCCCACGAGGTGTGGGACGCCCGGATCGGCCCGGGGCTGACCGGGCGCATCGACGAGCGCGAACTGGTGGCCCTCGAGCTCCACTTCGCCAGAATGCGGGCCGCCATCGAGGGGGGCGCTGGCGATCCCTCCCGCGAGGTCGAGGCCCTACGCCAAGGCCTCGCATCACCCCTCTCCTCGCTGCCCTGAGCCCTCCGTGCGCCTGATCTCCAAGCTGTCCATCGGCTTCGCTGCCCTCGGCGCGGTCCTCGTCGCGAGCTTCGGCATCTGGGTGACCTGGCGGGAGTCCTATCACCTGATGGATCAGGCCCAGCGCGACGTCGAGCTGCTCGCCGACGCCTTGGCGGTCTCGGCCGAGAACGCCATGCGCGACGCCCAGGATCAGGACATCGATGAGACCCTCGCCCGGATCGAGAGGTCCCGCCCAGACTCTGACATCGCCGTCATGACCCTCTCGGGCAAGGTCACGGCCGAGTCCTTCCCCGGCGAAGGCGTGCCCGAGCCGCAGGCCACCTTGCTGCGCGACATCATCGCGGGTGGTCCGCCGATGACCCTGATGCTGCGCGATCAAGAACCCGAGCGCATCGTGCGGGTGGTCCCCCTTCGGAGCGACGCCGGGGAGCTCATGGGTGCCCTGCTCGTCTCGCGCCCGCTCCTCGAGGTGCAGCAAAACATCGAGGCCGCGCGGGTCGAGGTCCTCATCGGCGTGCTCGCCTTCAGCGTCGCCGCGCTGCTCTTGGGGCCCTTACTGTCCCGGCGGCTTGTCGGGCGCGCCATGGATGCTCTGCTGCGAGGGCTCGACCGCGCTCGTGTGGCCCCCGTCGAGGCGGATCTACCGATCCAACGACGCGACGAGTTCGGCGATCTGGCCCGCGCGATTCACGCCCTCTCCGTCGACCTCGAAGTGGCCCGCGCCCGCGCCCGCGAAGAGCAAGCCCTCAAAGAAGCCACGCAACGCGCCTTGGTCTCGGCCGACAAGCTGGCGGCCGTCGGCCAACTCGCCGCCACCTTCGCCCACGAGGTCGGCTCCCCGATGCAAGTCCTGATCGGTCACGTCGAGACCCTTCGCGCCGAGCCCAACCTCCCCGACCAGGCCCGAACTCGACTCGAAAAGATCGCCCGGCAGCTTCAGCGCATGACCGGAATGGTCGATGGTCTTCTCGGCCTCGTTCGCCGGGAGATTCGCGCCCGACGCCCGCTCGACGTGGGCGAGGTCGTGGGCGAGGTCGTCGATCTCTTCGACCTCGAGGCGGAGCGCCGAGGGATCGCGCTCCATCTCGAGCCCGTCGACGGCCTACCGAACGTAAAGGCCTCTCAAGCTGGGCTTCAGCAGATCATGTTCAACCTTCTCAACAACGCCTTCCAGGCAGAGGCCCGCACGGTGACCGTGCGCGTCGAGCGGGGGGAGCTCGACGCGTTCATGGGGGCCCCGGCGCGCCCCTCCGTCCGGATCCTCGTCCGAGATGACGGCTGCGGGATCCCAGAGGCTGTGGTCCCCAAGGTGACCGAGCCCTTCTTCAGCACCCGGCGATCCGAACAGGGCACCGGGCTCGGGCTGGCCGTGGTACGCACCATCGTCGCCGAGCACGGAGGCGCGCTCACCCTGAGCTCCACCGAAGGCCAGGGAACCCTCGTGCGCGTCGACCTCCCCCTGCCCTTGGAAGAACCATGAGCGCCACCCGCCTGCTGATCATCGACGACGACCCCGATGTGCTGGACTGGCTGGTCGAGGATCTCAGCGGTCGGGGCTTCCAGGTTCTCGGCTGTGAGGATCCCACGCTCACCCTCGAAAAGATCGAGGCCCACCGCCCTGAGATCGTGCTCGCCGACGTCGAGATGCCCCAGATCCGCGGACTCGACCTGATGGAGCGGGTTCACCAAGATCATCCCGGCCTGCTCTTCGTGCTCATGAGCGGCTTTGCCACCGTCGATCTGGCGGTCGAGGGCCTGCGCCGGGGCGCGGCGGACTTCGTCACCAAGCCCTTCACCGGCCCCACCATCGAGCAAGTGCTGCGCCGGGTCCGCCGCGAGCGAGCGATGCGGCGAGAGGTCGTCCGTCTGCGCGCCACCCGCGTCCCCTCCGAAGACAAGGGGCTCATCGCTCGCAGCCAGGCCATGACCACCGTGCTCAGCCGCATCGATCGGGCCGCCAGGACCGACGTACCGATCCTGCTCACCGGCGAGAGCGGCGTCGGCAAGAGCGCGCTCGCCCGACGGGTGCACGAGGCGGGCGAGCGACGAAAGGGGCCGCTGCTGACCCTGAACTGCGCCGCACTGCCGGTCAACCTAGTCGAGAGCGAGCTGTTCGGGGTGCGCAAAGGCGCCTTCACCGACGCCCGCCAGGACCGCGACGGCGTCTTCCAGCAAGCTCGCGGCGGCACCTTCTTCCTCGACGAGATCGGCGAGATGCCCCTGTCGGTCCAGCCCAAGCTGCTCCATGCCCTGGAGTCGGGCCGGGTGCGCCCGGTAGGAGCTACCGCCGACGTTGCCGTGGACGTGAGGATCATCGCCGCGACCAACCGCGATCTTCAGCGGATGGTCGCCGAGGGGAGGTTTCGCGAAGACCTTCTCTTTCGTCTGGACGTCGTGAGGGTTCACGTCCCCCCCCTGCGGGAGCGGCCCGCCGATCTGCTCCCGCTGATCGACACGATCCTCGCGGAGCTCTGCGAGCGGCTCGCCCGACCCCCGATGGCGATCTCACGCGAAGCGATGGCGGTGCTCGTGGCCCACGACTGGCCGGGCAACGTCCGAGAGCTCCGCAACGTGCTCGAGCGTGCCACCGTCCTGGCCCAGCACGACGCGCTGCTCGCCGAAGACGTGAGGCCCGCCAGCCACCCCCCCGTGCAGGCCACCAAGAACGTGGATCAGGCGCTCGCCACGCTGGCCCAGGCCAAGCTGCCCCTGAGCGAGATCCGAGAGCGCTACATCGAGACGGTCCTCGAGACGGTCGACGGCAACAAGTCCGAGGCAGCACGCCTGCTCGGCATCGATCGCCGCACGCTGTATCGGCGGTGAGCGACACCTGGTAATGCGGCACGCTTCCTGCAGGGACATCTTGACAGGTCAATGCTGATGCGCTATCATCATGACGTCGGGTGAGGTTCGCTCGCCCGATGGTGTGTCGCGACGCTCTCATGTCGCTCGTCGCTCGATGCGCCTGTTGATCACCGAGCCGCCCCAGCCCTGCGTCGATCCGAGCCCTCGGATCCGCCTTGGCCCAGACGACCTACGTCCTCGCGGCCCCCTTCCAGGAGTCCTGATGCAATCCTCCCTGCCCACCGCCAGCTTGCCAACCCATCGCGTCCAGCCCACGGCGCTCGACCCGGAGGAGCGCCTCTTCCGGCACAAGTCCAAGCCCGAGTGGGGCATCGGCGTGTGGATGGAGGAAGAGTCGAACAAGCGGCGCCTGCGCTTCGAGGACGGCCAGTTCCGTGCCTTCAAAAAGGGATTCTACCACCTCCTCAAGCCCGTCGACACCGAGAAGGTGGACGTGCAAGAAGTCTTCGGACGGATCGTCGGTGAGCACGTCGAGGCCGTCGAGCTCAAGGCTACCGACAAACCCCCGGTCATGCCTTTCGCGGCGCAGATCGCGGTGTTCCGACACCTCTACCCCGAGGGCTTCGACAGCGAGGCCTTCGATCAGACCTGGCGCCGACCCGAGAGCGGCTCGGTGCGCAAGGCCCACCTGCACGCCGCCATGGACAAGGCCGCATTCCTCAAGAAGAAGGCGTCCCGCAAGCGCATCGAGGCCGGCGAGGCCGCCCAGCTCGCCGACGAGGCGATCAAGCTCCTTGGGTCGACCACGCTCATCACTCCCGCCAAGCTCAAGCCGCTCAAGAACCTCGACGAGGAAGGGCGGGCGGTGCTCGGTACAGCGCTGGTAGAACTCCTGCACGGCGAGGCCCGGTTCGGCAAGCGATTCAAGGCCTGGCTCACCACCCTCAACGAGCTGCACGTACCCCCGAGCTGGCGCACCGCCACCGGCTGGCTCGGCCTCGCCAAACCAACCAAGCACATGCCGATCCGCCGGAGGGTGCTCCTGCTCCAGGCCCGCGCCATCTCCCCCGTGCAGGTCCCTGCCACCCCCTCTCTCGCAGGCTACCGCCGCGCTCGGCGCGTCGCCAAGTCCACCCACAACGCCCTCGAGAAGGCAGGACTTCAACCTGAGAACCTGCTCGACGTCTACGCCTTCATCTGGGAGACCCTTCGTCCCAAGGGACAGAAGCTGGCCAAAGAGATCGGGCAATGAGCGAGCGCGAGCCCAACCTGAGCTGCTTCATCGACTACGAGAACGTCGCCTTGGGTGCGAAAGACGAGAGCCTGGCCTTCGATATCGAACGGGTGCTCACGCGCCTGCACGAGAAGGGCAAGCTGCTCGTCAAGCGCGCCTACTGTGACTGGTCTCGATACGAGTCGGCGAAGAAGCCCCTTCATGCCGCCGGTTTCGAGCTCGTCGAAGTACCGCACATCAGCTATTCCGGCAAGAACAGCGCGGACATCCGCATGGCGGTCGACGTCATCGATCTGTGCCACACCAAGCCGCACCTCGATGGGTTCGTGATCGTCAGTGGTGACAGCGACTTCTCTCCGCTGGTCTCGAAGCTGCGCGAGAACGACAAACACGTCGTCGGGGTGGGGGTGAAGTCCTCCACGAGCAAGCTGCTGGTGGCCAACTGCGACGAGTTCGTGTTCTACGACGATCTGGTGCCTGACCAGCGGCCCGAGGGCGCGTCCGGGGATCCCGCCGAGGCCCTCGAGCTGGTCACCACAACGGCCGAGGCGCTGCTGCGCGATCGCGGCGATCCAGTCTGGGGCTCCCACATCAAGCAGGTGCTCAAGCGCAAACAGCCCCACTTCAACGAGAGCTGGTTCGGTTTCCGCAGCTTCAACGACGTGCTCGAGGCCGCCCGCGACCAGGGCCACCTCGAGATGCGCAAGGACGAGCCGTCGGGCGGATACGTCGTGCACCAGGTGCACTGAGCGCTCCAGCCCGGTAGGGGGCAGGTATGTTGCTGCTCTCGCTGCTCCTGTGGGCCCACCTCGCCGTTGCCGATCCAGATGGAACACCGGCCAAGGGAGACTCGGCGGACGCCCGATGGGCGGAGGCCCTTCGCGCCGAGCGGGAGGGCCAACTCAGCGCGCTAGCCCAGGCCTGTGAAGCGCTGATCGACGCCGCGCCCTCCCACCGCCGCGCCAGCTCGTGCGCCAAGCACCTGGCAGCCCTCGACCGGCGCCGAGACGGCGCAGGCGGACTTGAACGAGCGCAGATCCTCGAAGATTCACGACGGATGCCTATCAAGCGTGCCAAGCCCCGAGTGCTGGATCTCTGGGAGGCCGCGGACACGCCTCAAGTCGTCCGTGCCGAAGCGGGGATCTGGCTGGCCTCCCGAGCCCTCGACACCCGCGACGCTCGCGAGGAGGCGCTGACCTACACCACCCCTCTCTTCGAGCAGCTCCCCTTAGACCTCCCCCTCGATGATCGCATCCTGGCGCTCCATCGGACCGCTCTGGTCGCCGCCGGGCGCACCAAGGAGGCGGACGGGCTCCGTCCACCGAGTCCCTTCGGGCCGCCCAGCACGACCCGCGCCGACCGGCTCCAGATCGCGCTCCGGCGAGAACGGTGGGCCGTTGCGTGTGGAGGGATCGCCGGGATCGGCGCGCTCCTACTCCTGCCCGGCGTCGCCGGGTGGCGGCGCGCGCCCCGTCCGACCCTGCTGGGCCTGCTGCCCATCGGGATCGCCTTCACCGGCGGCTACCTGGTCGCGGAGGGTTGGGAGCACGGAGCGGGGGAGGCCCTGATCGGGCTAGGCGTCGGCGTCGCGGCCCTCCACCTGCTCACGTTGGGGCTCGGCAAGCTCCTCGTCAGGACCCGCCACGCCCGCTGGCTGCGCCCCGTGGTCGCCGTCGTCAGCGGGCTCACCACCGCCGCCCTGGCCTACCTCGCCCTGTGGTGGGTCGATGCCCTCGACTGGATCGGGCTCTAGCCCTGTCGCGGGATCCACGACCGACGACTCGCTGAACCAGCGCCCGGACTCCGGGTCACCCCAGAGGCCGTAGAGCACCACCACCCCCACCAGAAAGAAGGGAGAGCAGAGCAGGGCGATCGAGATGAACGTCGCGCTGACGCGAGCCGCAGGCGCGCCCATCCAGACCCCGAACCCGCTCCCCGCAGACGCCAGGACCGCGATCATCCAGATCGCGAACATCAAGAGCCCCACCGAGATCCCGAGCGACCAGTCCCCCCCGAGCATGGGATCCAAGAAGGCAGACGTCGCGACCACGCTCGCCGAGCCCAGCCCTCCCAGGGCGGTCAACCCCGCGGCGAGCGCGAGAGCGAGGGCGGCGATCTTGGGTCCGAGCGGCGGAGATGAGGACAAACGGGCTCCCTCATGGCAGGCTGTTAGGGGACCTCGCCTCGCCCGGTTCGCTCTGCGACTCCTGGCCTTGCCCAGGTCGTGGGTCACGGGCTTCCTCACGACCCCTCTTAACGTATCACCCAGAAGCCGCCGGCCTGCGCCGCGCTCGGCCCCTACCCCCATAGCCTGCGAGACCCCAGGCGACCTATCCTGAGCGACAGGAGCGATCGGCAGTTCGGGCATCGGCTCAACGAGAGCGCAGAAGGTGCGGGGGTGAAGCCTCTGCGAGGTTCCGTCCGGGGGGCCCGCCTGATAGGCTGTGCCCTGCCGGCCCAACCGCCCTGGGAGTCCTATGCGTCGCCTCTCTCTCTTCCTCGTTCTGATGGCCTGCCAGCCCTCGATCTACAAGTCCGCTCAGACCTTGAGCGCCGCGGGCAACTACCTCGAAGCAACAGATCTGCTACTACCCGCCTCAGCCCAAGGCGACCGACGAGCACGCGAGTTGTTGCCCGAGATCGCACAAAGTGCCTACCGCATGGAGCTCGACCGCGCCCACGAAGCCGAAGCAGCCGACGACCTCCCCGCCTCCCTCGATAGCTATGACCGACTGCTCGCCCTCGAGACCCGCGTCAAACAGGCGAGGGGGCCCTCCCTGCCCCCTCACGTGCACAGCGAGCGCAAGGACGTCGCCAAACGCACCGCCGTCTTCTACTTCAAGCGCGGCAAGATCGCCTTCGAGGACGGCCGCACCCACGACGCCCTCCAGCACTGGCAGCGGGCCGATCGGATCGACAGCGAAGCCTCCGAAGCCCATCTCAAGATCCCCATGGCGCTCACCACCCTCGGTGATGAGGCCCGCGAGGCGCACCGCTACCGCGAGGCGCTCGCCCGCTACGAAGAAGCCGTCCAGCTCGGGGGAGGCGACCGCGCGGCGGGGTGGGCGGCCTCGATCCACGCGGCCTACGGTCGCTATGCCCTACGCAAAGGAGCGTGCCGACGGGCGGTCGAGGAGCTGACCATCGCCAGCGCCATGCCTTTCGATGTACGGCTGGCCCGCGATCTGGATCGCGCCCGTGAGTGCGCCGTCCGCGAGGTCGTGGTGCATCCCTTCACCGACCGAGTCGAGGGCGGGATCGATGACCCGAACCTCGCCACCCAGCTCGTGGATCAGATCGCGCACTACGTTCGGACCAACGGCAGCACCTACATCCGGCTCATCGATCCCGAGTCCCCCAACGCCCAGACCAAAGTCACCCGCGACCGCCAACGGATCGACGTCGAGGGTCACCTCAGCCGGCTCCGGATCGAGCAGCCCGAGCCTCAGACCTCATCCCGCACGGCACCGGGCCGGATCCTGGTCCCGTGCAGCGCGGGGGGGGAGCCCCGCTGCGAAGAGGAGCTGACCGTCGCCTTCGAGCTCACCGAGACCCGACTGCGGGTCGATCTAGCAGGCTCCCTCAAGGTGGTCGATCGTCACAGCGGGGAGCAGCTCACGCTTCGCCCCCTTGACATGCACCTCGACAAGGTCCGTCGCCAGGCCAACCCCACCCGGATCACCGATCTGCGCGGCTTCGTGATCGAGGCCGACATCGCCCGGACCACCTCGCCGACCTCGACCCGCGTCGCGATGGCCGAGGACATCCTGCCCTGGTTCGGCGATCCTGAGCCTCTGCCCGATCCGGTCAGCGTGCTCGACGAGGCCGTCGTGCGACTCGCCGCCGCCGCGGCCGACGCTGTCCTCGCGACCGTCGATCAAGAGCCCGAGCTTCCCGAGCCCGAGACGCTTCACCTCTTCCCGCCGATCACCACCGCCGACGAGATCACCTTCGGCGACGCCCCCCTCCGCCACGAGGCACGCGACGATCCCGCAGCACCCACCGACGTCGAAACCCCCGAAGATCCTTTGGACGAGCCCGCACAAGAGCTCGACGAAGCAGACGGCGAGGGTCCGCTCTTCTCCGAAGAGGAGCCCTGAGGCTCGTACTCTGGGTTACGGATAGTTGCGGCGAGCGCTCAATAGGCTATGGACAACCTGAGCCCCTCGGGATCAGCCCGAGCTTGGTTCACGTCCTCTCACGAAAAGAGCCCCATGATACGCAGTCTCAAGGAGTTGCAGCCCGACCTGAGCTGGCACGTCCCGCACCTCGACAAGGCGCCACGTCCCCGCCCTCACCTCAGCCGGTCCCTGACCCGACCGCTCTACCGACCGCTCCGGCGCCCCGAGCTCGTCCATCCCAACCCGAGCAAGCACGCGCCCTTCGAAGAGCCTCTCGCGGCCTGATCGAGCGATCTAGAACGAACCGTCGTCGCCCTCACCCAGACCAGCGCCCCCCGCTCGTGGCGGCAGGTCCTCGGCTGGGGGCGGCGGTGCTTGGAGCGACTGGCCCTCGCTGATCCACTCGGCCGTTGGGCGATCTTCGAGGGAGTCAGCCTGCTCGGCGCGCTCGAGGAAGCCCTGCATGACGTCGCCCTCGAGCACCTCGGTCTCGATGAGGTGGACCGCCATCTCTTCGAGCAAGGCGTGGTTGTCGCGGAGAATCGTTCGGGCGCGCTCATGGCAACGCTGGAGCAAAGTCCGGATCTCCGTGTCGATAGAGGCGCCGGTGTCGGGGGAAACGCCGTAGCGATTGCCCGAAGAGAAGCCCCAGGGGTTCTCGGACTCGCCCCCATAGCGCACCGCGCCGATGCGCTTGCTCATCCCGAACTCCGTCACCATGCGGCGAGCGAGCTCGGTCGCGCGCTTGATGTCGTCGTGGGCGCCGGTGGTGACGTCACCAAAGATCAGCTCTTCGGCCGCGCGACCGCCGTAGAGCACCGTGAGCCGGTTGAGCAGCTCGGTCTTGGTCATGAGGTAGCGATCCTCAAGGGGGAGCTGCATGGTGTAGCCCAGCGCGCTCACGCCCCGGGGGATGATGCTGATCTTGGTGACGGGATCTGCACCAGGGCTCGCCGCAGCGCAGATCGCATGGCCGAGCTCGTGGTAGGCGACCACCCGTTTCTCGGCGGCTGACAGGCGCCGGCTCTTCTTCTCGAGGCCCGCCACCACCCGCTCGATGGCTTCCTTGATGTCGGCGGTCGAGATGGAGCGGGCCTCGCGCCGCGCGGCGAGCAGGGCGGCTTCGTTGAGGGCGTTCGCCAGATCAGCCCCCGCGAAGCCTGGTGTCATGCGGGCGATCTCGTCGAGGTCGGCGTCGGCGCTGAGCTTGAGCTGCCGGGCGTGGACCTGGAGGATCTTCAGCCGACCCTTGAAGTCGGGGCGATCCACGAGGACCTGCCGGTCGAAGCGGCCGGGGCGGAGCAGGGCCGTGTCGAGGGTCTCGGGGCGGTTGGTCGCCGCCATGACGATGATGCCGCGACGGTTATCGAAGCCGTCGAGCTCCACGAGGAGCTGGTTGAGGGTCTGCTCCCGCTCTTCGTTCCCCCCAGGGCCGCCGCCCCCCCGCGCCTTGCCCACCGCGTCGAGCTCATCGATAAAGATGATGCAGGGCGCGTGCTCCTGGCCGGTCTTGAAGAGATCGCGCACCCGCGCCGCGCCCACCCCCACGAACATCTCGACGAAGTCAGAGCCCGAGATGGTCAGGAACGACACCCCCGCCTCGCCCGCGACCGCCCGAGCGAGGAGGGTCTTGCCGGTGCCGGGGGGCCCGACCAGGAGCACGCCCTTGGGGGGACGCCCACCCAGGGCGGTGAACTTCTCGGGGGTCTGGAGGAAGCTCACGATCTCTTGGAGCTCTTCGGCCGCCTCGTCGACCCCTGCGACGTCGTCGAAGGTGACGCCCGTGCCCTCCTCGGGGACCAGCCGCGCCGAAGACCGGCTGAACGCCGCCGCGCCCCCTCGCCCCCCCTCGCGCTGCGTCATGAAGAACCAAAATCCGAGCAGGATCAGCAGAGGTAGCAGGAAGAAGGAGAGGCTGGCGCCGCTGCAGGCCTGGGGTGGGGCCGCCTGGTACTTCACGCCGTGCGCGTCGAGGAGCGGGACGAAACCGTCGTCCATGGGGACGCGCACCGCCGACATACAGTTTCGGCGACCGCCGATCTCGGCAGGCCCACAAGCGCGCACGCGGTGCTCCTCGATGAGGACCTCTTCGATCCGACCCGCTTCGATCTCGACTTTGAGCGCGTCCCAGGTGACGCTACCGCCCGGTGGCACCATCGAGAAGGCGACCCATCCAAGGAAGAAGATGAGCAGCGCGAGACCGACGAGGGGCAGGTACTTTTGGGACGGAGTCATGGGCGAGGCTCCCAGCCAGCCTCTTCATCGAGGACCTGCAAGGTGCGCTTATACAAAAAGCGGGCTTGCTTGAGGTTGTCGCCGATGGCGACGATCCCGAGCTTGCCAAACTCTGAGAGGGCACCGATGAGATGGAAGACCACGCCGCGCTCCGTGGGGCCGTGAAAGTGCAGCCCGTGATAGACAACGATGTCCACGAGGTCCTCGGGCAGCAAGCCCCGGTAGCGATCCGCCTGTAGCGTATCGGTAGCAAAGTAGAACTTTGGACGACCGCTCGGAGCATAGAACAGGCCGTCGTCGTGGTTCAGCTCACCGGAGGTCAGGAACTTGAGCGTGAGGAAGGGGTGGGTCGTGCCGCCCTTACGAAGGTTGACCTCGATGGCCTTGTGCACCCAGCCCCGCGAGGTCTGCACGCTCATGAAGTCAATCGCGAAGCGCCCGATCACGCCCCGGCGCGCCAAGGCCGACGCCACCTTCGCCCCGGAACGCTGCAGAGCCAGCCGGTAGGCATCGGCCGCAGGGAAGGTGCAGCCCTCGAAGATCTGCTGATCGACGCCCCCGAGCACCTGGTCGTGGGTCGAGATCACCTGGGGCTCGCCGATCGCGTTGATTCGACACTGCACGGAGGGTGAAGCCTTCCGATCGCCCTCGACAAAGGCTTCGACGATGCCACCCATCTCTTGAAACTTCTCTTCGAAGGTGGACCACCGCTCCGAGGGTGCCACGAACTGAAGCTGATAGGGGAGCCGGTCGAGGATCTGATCGCGCAGCCCGACCTCGCTCTCGCCACCGTCGAGGTCTTCGTAGCGGAAGATCGCGTTGCCTTCGCCCGAGAAGCCCTCGTTGAGCTTGACGACCGCCCGCCGGGCTGTGGGATCGCGGCGCTTGATGTCGGCGAGGGCGGTGGCGATCTCGTGGGCGGTACGCAGGCGCTCATGACCGTAGGGCAAGTCGATGCCTGCCTCGCGAAAGATCTCGCGACAGCCGGACTTGGAGCCTAGATCATTCAGCCGCGGGTCGACCGAGTGTAGCGGCACCCCGAGCCGAACCGCCAGGGTCCGCTCGAGCGCCGTGCTGTTGAAGCAGACCAAGTGCGCGCGGTCGGGGGTTCGGATCTCTTGGATGACCCTCCGCAGGAGCCTTGGGCGATCGATGATCTTCTGCGAGAGGGGCACGCGGCTCGAGTCGCCGCAGTGGAGCATGACGAGGCGCTGGCGCGCGTGGGTGTTGGGCACCCCTGGCAGGAGCGAGAGGTAGTAGTCGACCACCTTGGGGTCGATCTGCTGGCTCGTGACGTAGATCATACGGGTTCGCGGCTGGCGGAGCAGCATGAGGTTGACCAGCATGCGCTCTTCGTAGTGCCAAACCCCGGTGATCTTGGAGAGCTCGCGCGGGTCGAGGGACAAGGAGGGCACGACGACCACGTCTTGGGGCTGGTTCGGATCACGCGACAACGCACGATACAGCGCCACCGAGCTCGCCTGCAGGCGATCCCAGATGGCGAGCTCTTGCGGGGAACCGGGGGCAGGCCACGTCATAGGGGCGACCATACCCCGGTCGGCGCCCGAGGCCCATCGCATCAACACGACCGACCGTAGGACGGAGGTCGAGGATCGGCACCTACGTAGTTTTCCCTAAGGCCGACCCGTTCCGTATGAGATACGCTAGGATTGGGCCTAGCCTATGCTTCCCGAGCATCGTCTAACGTCTTTAACTCTTTCTCATTTCTCAACGAACTTCCAGCGCTTTTCATGAACGACCACCGGCTCCCTCACCAAGCCTCAGAACTCGACCGCCCCTCCCTGCTCTCGGTCCTCGCAAGCGAGGCCGCTTCGCAGATCCCGGCGAATAAGGAACGGCTGGCGAACGTCGACCGCGACAAGCGCATGAAGCTGCTGCAGTCCGCGGCCAACCAAGTGCTCCAGCGCGTCGCGGCCGAGAACGAGATCGTGCTGGACACCGCGGAGCTCGCTTGGACGGTGGAGCTCGTGCTCGACGAGCTGATAGGCTTTGGCCCTATCGGCCGCTTTCTGCGAGATGAGCAGGTCGACGAGATCATGGTCAACGGTCCCCGCGAGGTCTGGGTCGAGGCCAAGGGCAAAATCCACCCCACCACCGTCCGCTTCGAAGACGACAACCACGTGCTCGAGATCATCCACCGGATCACCGATCCCCTCGGCCGCGATATCAACGAGAAGCGTCCCTTCGTCGACGCCCGCTTGCCCGATGGGAGCCGGGTCAACTGCATCATCCCTCCCTTGGCCATCGACGGGCCCTCGATCACGATCCGAAAGTTCAAGAAGGATCGCATCACCATCGACGATCTCGTCAAGTTCGGCACGCTCACGCAGCCCATGGCTGACTTCTTGGCCGCATGTGTCCGCGGAAAGCTGAACATCGTTATTTCGGGCGGCACGGGTTCGGGCAAGACCACCACCCTCAACGTGCTGTCGAACTTCGTACCCGACGGCGAGCGCATCGTCACCATCGAGGACGCGGCGGAGCTCCAGCTCCAAAAGCGCCACGTCGTGCGCCTCGAGGCCCGACCCGCCGATCTCGATGGCTCAGGGCGGGTCTCGATCCGCGACTTGGTCAAGAACTCCCTACGCATGCGACCCGACCGAGTCATCGTCGGCGAGATCCGAGGCGCCGAGGCCTTCGACATGCTTCAGGCCATGAACACCGGCCACGACGGCTCGCTCACCACCGGCCACGCCAACACGCCCCGCGACATGATCCGCCGCATCGAGTCCATGTGCATGATGGCCGACGCCGGGATCCCCCTCGTCGCGATCCGCGAGCAGATCGCGAGCGGCGTACACCTGCTGATCCAACAGTCGCGGCTCCCGGACGGCAGCCGACGGCTCACCCATGTCACCGAGATCCAGGGCATGGAAGGCCAGGTCGTCACGCTGTCCGACCTCTTCATCTTCCGGTACCGAGGCAAGGGATCCGACGGCCGTATCTTCGGGCAGCTCGAGCCCACCGGCATGCGCCCCAAGTTCGAAGAGCACCTCGGCCACCATGGGGTCCGCCTCGACTCCTCCATGTTCCGCCACAGCAACTAAGCGATCCCACGCCTTCTTCTGGGGCAAGGGGTCGACAGTGGGAAGTCGGCGACGTCAGCCCTCGGTGTCACCTTCAGACTCGGGGTCGAAGAGCCGACGCGCGACCTTGAGGAACTCCGGTAGCTCGATGGTGCCGGAGTGATCCTCGTCGATGGCCTCGAAGGTCATCTCGATGTCAGAGTCGCGCGCGTCGGGGAAATAGGAGCGGCACAGCTCGCGAAACTCTTCGAGGTTCATGTTCCGACGGCTGGGGTTGTGAAAGCGATCGAAGATCGACGTGTAGAGATGGGCGAGCAGCGCTTCATCTGCGGTCATCTGGGGTCCCCGGGAGCGAGTATTGTGCGTCCATCGCAGCCCGCACGCCGTAACACCGTTCAGCCGCCTCGCTCAAGTGGAGCCCGACAGGCCGCGAAAGAGTGTGGCGAACACCCTCTACTACAAAATCGATCTCCAGGTGAGAGAGTCGGCCGCCCCGCTCGTTCCTCCAGGCAGAGCAGCCCCGAAAACATCAAACCCTGGAGCTTCGATGGACCCCCTCGATCTCAACCTCTTCGTGCGCGCCGGACTCACGGCGCTCCTTCTCTTGAGCCTACCAGCCTGCGACGAGCTCACGGGCGGATCGAACTCCACGGACTCGACCAGCAACGGGGGGATCGCGTCCAACTTCTCCGCCACGCCGATGCGGCTCTTCGGGTCGTCGGGGAACGACACCGTCTCGGGAGCGGTCTTCGATGGCGACGGCAACACCTTCGTCGTCGGCCAAAGCGAGGGCCTGGGACACGCGATCGGCAGCCTGTATTGGGCACGTTTGAACGCCGATGGCAGCCTGGGCTGGGCCTGGGACCTGTCCAACCCCGACGATGGGGAAGGCGAGGGCGTGCGGGTCGTCGGAGACGCGCTCAAGGGCAACGGGCCGACCCGCGCTATCGCCTGGGGCGACGACGGCTACCTCTACATCGCGGCACGCGGCAAGGGCTGGGCCGAGGGCTCTCCGAGCTTCTTCGCCAGCTACGCGATGAAGATCGATCCGAGCACCGGCCAGCCCCTCTGGACCCAGGTCTATCGCCTGCGCTACCCCTCCGGCTCGTCAGACATCGCGGCGAACGAGACCTATGGTGTAGGGATCACCGCCGTTGGAGGCCGGGTCTTCGTAGCAGCCAACGGAGGGGCCCCCGAGGCTGCCGTGCTCTACGAGCTCGACGGATCCGACGGAGCGCTGGTCGACTCCCTCCGCATCAACATGGCCAACCCCGGCAGCGCCTCGAGGGTGATGACCCTCGTCGCTGACGGCAGCAACGACAGTCTCTACCTGGGAGGTTGGACCAGCGCGAACTTCCAGAAGCCCGCGCTGGCCAAGGTCGACATTTCGGGAAGCGACCTGGCGGTGGAGTGGTACGCCCAGCTCATCACCCCCGCGAGCACCCACGTCGGCATGAACTTGAGCGACCTCGACGTCGATCAAGACGGCAACGTCTACGCCGCCTTATGGGTCGCTGGGACCTACGGCTGGCACGAGGTGATCAAGCTCAGCCCCGACGGGGATCCCCAGTGGGGGCGACGCTGGGGCGTCTCCTCCTCGGGCACGCTGCCCGATCCCATGGGGTCGCAGCGAAACGACGGCATGCTGGTGCGCGTGATCGACGGAGTGGTCTACGCCGGCGGCAGGACCGGCGTGCAGCACAATACCTGGGGGGACACCTCGCACGGTGACTCGGTGTTGATCGGCTACACGACCGACGGCGACTACCTCTCTCACCGCTACTACTTCTCCGGCACGAGCAGCGATGTCACCAACATCGACCACCTCAAGGGCATCGGCGTGCTGGACGACGGACGAATCGCCGTCGCAGGCATGATCTGGCCCAACGCCAGCAACTTCGTGGGGGAGTGGCTGAACATCGACGA
Organism: Deltaproteobacteria bacterium; assembly: GCA_007693595.1. GTDB lineage: Bacteria > Myxococcota_A > UBA796 > UBA796 > REDI01. Next base: position 83,685 of record REDI01000002.1, read on the forward strand.
GGTCAACGCCAGCGGTGAGGCCCTCACCGAGGTACCCCACACCCAGATGGAGATCGCAGGAAGCGAGTACACCCTCAGCAAGACCGCGGGCAACGACATGAACCTCATCGAGACGCCTCACGCGGAGTCCCGTCCGCTGCAAGCGACCGGACTCGACGCGGGCCTTCAGGTTCGCGACCGCACCTCAGCGGTCACCGCCGACGACGCCTCGGACCGCGCCCCCTCCGAGAACGCTTATCGAGCCTTCTTCGAAGGCTTTCTTCCCGAATAAGTCACGACAGAGGAGACCTATCGCTCAGCGCCCAGCGCGTCGCATGGGGTACCGTGCGGCGCGTCGCCATACACCCCCAGCCGGCCATACAGAAAGGGTCCGTCACGGACGAGGTCGAGGGGGTGAAGCAAGCGCTCGGTGTCGCCCTCGACGTAGCGCACGATGTCGCCTGTGATCACGAGCCGACGCGTACCGTTGGCCGCCGAATAGACCCGACCCAAGGAGTCGGACGCGAGCAGCTTGAGCGGCGAGCGAAGGATCTGACCTCGCCACCCCACGTAGACCCGGTGGTCCGCGTCAGGATCGTCGCCGGTCGCTCGGTCGATGTAGTAATAGACGCCGTACTCGTCGCGAAAGAGAGCCACGGCGTTCCGTCGCCAACGGTATTCGTGGAAGGTGGCTCTCTGAACAACCTTTTTGGCTTCGGTGGCGGGCAGGGGGCGCAGCTCGCGCGAGGCCTCATCACAGGACACCGTGTAGCGCCCCTCCCGAAAGGAGAAGATCATACTCTGGTTCTTGGCCCGAAAGTCGCGCGCAGCGACGATGCGATCCCGGTCGATCGCGGAGGAGGAGTAGATCTGAAGGGCGTAGAGGCGCTGTCTATCCCCGTAAAAGACTTTCTTTCGCGGATGATCCGCGTGATAGGCGATGAGGTTGCCCTGGCCATCGTCGAGCACGACCAGCTTGTCGGCCCAGTCCGAGACATCGACGATGGGGATCTGTTCGGGCACGTCGGGGCTAGCCCAGGCCGTCAGCCCAAACCATAGGAATAACATGTTCATCGGCTACAGCTCAGAGTCTCGGCGCGACAATCCAGCTTGAGTACGTCTCCCGCCCGCACGACGACATTGCCCGCGTGCAAGGGCGGCCCCGCGTCGAACCTCGCTTCGATCAGGTAACTTCCGGGCGGGACCTCACCCTCGTCAGCGTAGCGCCCGTCGGCGCCGCGAAGGCGGACGGAGCGCGCATCGCCCGAGAAGCGCACCAGGCCGTGACGGGAGCTAGACCCCACGGTCGGCGCGCGAGCAGGGGAGGCGGCGATGGCCGGTGCGGGGTCCGGCGCGGGCCGATCGGGCCCGCCTACAGACTCGGGGTGGGGAGGCGGGGGTGGGACCTCGGGCTCGGCTTCGGCCGTCGGGGGTTCGGCTTCGACCGTCGGGGGCTCGGCTTCGACCGTCGGGGGCTCGGCTTCGGCCGTCGGGGGCCCCGCTTCGACCGTAGATGGCTGAAGGGAGGGCGGCGGAGGGGCGGGGTCCGCGGGGGCCTCGGTGAACGCAGGGGGGGCTGCGACCCGTGGTCCGGGGAGCGCACCCGACCAGAGGAGCCACCCTCCGCACGACAGCAGGAACACCAGGCCGACCAGCGCTGCGGCGCTCCCAGGCGAGATCCAGGCCCGAGGCGGAGGCTCATCGTCCGCCTCGGCGGCGGGATGAAAGGTGACCGAGCCCGAAAACGTCATCGTCTGCGCAGCCTGCTCGCCCGCCGACTGGACCGGAGGCTCGACGCTCGGTTCCGCCGGGGCCGCGAGCTCACCTGGGCGATCGGGCGTAGCTACCGCGTCGACCGGATCGTCAAACCCGAAGAGCGTCGCGTTGTCGCGCGGGAGGATGCTCCAAGACTGCTCCCCCGTGAAGACTTGGTAGAGGGTGGCGCAGTTGGGGATCCGGGCCTCGAGGTCGATCTGCAAGGCGCCGAGCATGGCTTGCTCGATCCGAGCAGGCAGGCCCTCCACCAGCTCGCGCGGCGCCCGGAAGCGCCCCTGGGTGACCCGATTGAAGACCTCGAGCGTGTCTTCGCCGGTGAAGGCGCGGCGGTCGCACATGAGTTCATAGAGGATGCAGCCCAGCGCGAAGACATCGGTACGATGATCGACGTGCTTCGAGCAACGTACCTGCTCGGGCGACATGTAGGCCGGCGTGCCCATGGGTCGGCCGGTGCGGGACTCCGAGGCAGAGTCTTCTTCGCCCCCCAAGATCTTGGCGAGGCCGAAGTCGGCGATCCGCGGATGCCAGGTCTTCCCGCGTCGCTCCATAAGGACGTTGCCCGGCTTGAGATCGCGGTGCACGATGCCTTCGCTGTGGGCGAACTCCACGCCCACGAGGATCTCGAGGAAGACCCGCTCTCGCTCCGCTCGATCAGGCCGCCGGTCCAGGATCCATGCGTCGAGGGAGGGGCCCTCGACGTAGTCCATGAGCAAGCCGAAGCCCTGTCCGACCTCGAGCACATCGCGCACTGGCACGATGTTGGGGTGATCGAGCCGCGACTGGACCCTGCCCTCGCGCATGAAGCGTTCGGCGAGCTCTTCGCCCGAGACGGTCAGGACCTTGAGCGCGTGCACCGAGTCGAGGTTCTTGTGCCGCACCCGATAGACCCGAGCCATACCGCCGCGGCCGATCTCGACCTCGACGCGGTAGCGCTCGACGAAGGTTCCAGGGACGAGGTTCACAGGCACTCCGCGGTCTCGCGGCACCGAGACACCCCCATCCTACCTCACCGACGAGCCCCAAGACCACCTCGACCCGCCTTGGTCCGGGGGCCTGAGCCACCCAGACCAACCCCATCAGGAACGGGGCCCCTCCATCAGAAACCCTGGTCTTTCGGGCGCTCCGGAGGGGCGAGACGCACGCTCAGATCCCCCTCTTCAGCCTTGGCGAGCACGTGGGCCACCCGCGTCCAGGCGTCGTCTTCCTCCCACTGGCCTCGCTCCATCATCGCCACCAGAGCCGAGTTCAGCCCGGCCCGCTCCGCGAGATCCTGCCGGGACCAGCCCAGGGCCTTGCGACGATCTTTGATACCCATGCACACCTCCGCGTTCCGGGACCCTAACCCTAACCCTACCTCGCGCGAAGGCTCGACCCGCCCGAAGCCATGGGGCGAGGCAACAGGTTGCGGCTGTGGTATAGTCCTCCGCAGATCATCCACTCCCTCCCAGCCTGTCTCCAGCGTTCTGCCATGATTGACTTCCTAAAGAAACTCTTCAGCACCACCCCGTCCGTCGACGAAGACGGGTGCATCGCCTGTGGCTCGACGGACCTCGAAGTCATCGCGCCAGGAGCCTACCGCTGCCTGATCTGTGGCTACGAGGGAGGCCCCGGCTTCGCCGCGCTCCAGGCGAAGCAGCAGCGCGACCGCCTCGCCCAGCTCGAGCCGGCCGTGCTCCGACAGCGCCTCACCGCCGCCCTCGATACGGCCCGGCTCTCGAGCCTGGCGATCCTTGAGGATCCCGGACCCTTACCCGAGCTCCCAAGCGCCGTTGAGCGCCACCACCCCGACCCCGAGCGGCGCCGGTGGGCACAACGCCAGGCCGCCGCGCGCCAGCAAGAGCACGAAGACATCCAAGACATTCTGGCCCAGCGCGAGTCCGCCATGCTCCGCGCGACCGGCGATCTTCACGCACTCACACCCCTGCTCGAAGCCCTCGAGCTCCAGGGCACCGACGTCATCCCTCATCTCACGCGGCTGCGCGCGCTCACGAGCGCCCCCTCCCTCGACCAAGAGCAGGTCCGGGTCTTCATCCAAGACGCCTGGATTCAGTTCGGACCCGACTAGATCTCCACTTACTGGCGCTCCGTCGACACGAAGCCGTAGAGCTCCGGGCTGCGCAGCTCGGGCACGCGGTCGCGGGGCAGGAGCACGGTCCTGATCGCCCATAGATCCCGAAAGACTCTATAACTCGCCGTCTTATCCAGGTAGTCCACCCCCGAGGACCCGCCGGTCCCCACCCTGCGTCCGATCACCCGCTCGACCATGCGGGCGTGACCCGACCGAAAGAGCACCATCTGCTCCTCGAACTCCACGATCATGTCGAGGAGCAGGCGAGGCCAGGAGAGCAGCGGCAGGTCCCGGTAGGACTCGATGAAGAGGACCGCCGCGCGGATACGCCGGGCCGAATCTTGTTCATGGGGAACGACATCGAGACCGTACAAGAAGCTGCGCGCTTGGTCTTGGATCGAGGCGAAGCGCTCCTCGACGTGGGGACGGTGGTCCTCGCCCAGGCGCTCGACCATGCGGTGGAGCTGTTGGGTGTGGTTCTGATCGATCCGGTCGAGGTAGGCGTCGAGAAAGGCGCGCACGTTCTCGTCATCGCCAGGATCACCAGGGCTCGTGCCTTGGACGGGCGTGCGCAAGAGCCAGCGATTGAGGGCGCCGAGGATCGAGAGCTCACCGCGGGCCTGCTCCAGACTGCGCCAGGCCACCTCGCCGCCAGGCGAGGCGTCGGCGAGCTTGCGGATGTGATCGAGCGGCTCCACCTTGCCGTAGCGGATGCGGTGCGACTCATCGAGGCCCATCAAGCACTCGATGATCCGAAGCTGAAAGCTCTGGAAACCACTCGCCGGCACCAGCTTGTCGCGAAAGGCGAGAAAGTCCTGCGGGGTCAGGGTCTCGACGACCCGCCACTGACGAACGAGCAGATCGAGGATCGTGTTGACCCGGCGGAGGTGGTGAACGACGTAGGGGATCGTCTCTTCGGAGACGCGGGGCTGAGCGAGGTGGTCGCGCGCCAGCCGCATCGACCGGATGATAAGCTTGAACCAGAGCTCGTAGACCTGGTGCACCGTGATGAAATGCAGCTCATCGACCGAGACGTCGGCGTCGGACGAATCGAGGCCCCGCTGCATGTCGAGCAAGCTCGGAAGCTGTAGGTAGTCCCAATAGGTCGGTCCGCTCATGCCTGGCCTCCACGTCCAGTATGTAGCCCATCCGACGCGCGAAGCGGTGGGGTGCAACAGGCGCCTGCGCGTTAGCCCTGCCGCTGGAGCGCGCATGGCCACCTTCTACCTCACCCACCGCCAGCCCTGCGGAGAGCAGCTCGTCCACCTACGCTTCGACGAAGCCCCCCAGGGCTTCACCGAGCCGGGCCAGTTCGTAGTCATCGGAACGCCAGGGCACACCCCGAGCTACTTCGCGATCGCCTCCTCCCCCGGCGAGCCCCTGGAGCTGCTCGTGAAGGACCAGCCGGGCGTGGCCGCGGCGCTTTGCCACCTGGCTCCAGGCGATCCCGTCGAGATCAGCGAGGCCCAAGGCCCCGGGTTCCGCGCCGCCCAGACCCGTCCCCTCCCCTTGGTCTGCCTGGTCAACGGCAGCGCGATCTCTGCCGTCCGCCCCGTCCTGCGCGCCGAGCTCGACGCCGGGTTGCCGCGCCCGGTCCACCTGCTCTTCGGGGTACTCAGTCCCGCCCACCTGCCCTTCGCCAACGAGCTGCGCACCTTCCGCGAACAAGGGATCGACGTTCAGATCGTCCTTGACAGCCCCGCGCCTGCGCACGACGAGCCCGTCGGGTTCGTGCAAGACCACGCCGAGACCATGGGCCTGATCCACCCCGAGGTCGCGGTGCTGCTCTGCGGTGTGCCCCCCATGATCGAGGATGCCCGCACCCGCTACGCCGCCGTCGGTCATAACCCCACAAGGATCCTTCTCAACTTCTAGCAGCCTGCCTGAGTCTACTGCTCCACGCACAGCAGCGGCGTGGCGCGGCTGCAAGAGAAGTTTCCGCCTTGGATCCAGCGCTCGCTGGTGCTGGCTCCCCAGCCGACTCGTCCGTCGAGCTCACCGGAGTCCGAGGTCCAGCCGTCGCAGTTCTCTTCGTGCGAGGTCCACGGCTCACGAAGCCCGCTCCAGAAGTTCACCCCCTCGCCCAAATCGGCGACCAGGGGGTAGTCCTCGACGATCCCAGCGGCCGTCGTGGTGAAGATGAAGGTGTCGTCCGTGATCACGTAGTCGGTCGAGGGCGCGAGCACCCAGTCCATCTGGCCCTCGAAAGGATCGCACCAGTCCTCGGCACAAGCCTGACGCCCCCCGCCCCCGAGGAGGGCCTTGTAGACGCCCGAGCGCCGGGCGTTCGGATCGTCGTTGCACAAGGCATCCGCCCCGGCGGGGCCTCCGAGATCGCCGGTGTGCCAATCGTGCGTGATGAAGAGGTGCTTGCCGGCCAGCGGAAGCTCGGTGGCGGACTCGGTCGAGACGGTGGAGTCAGAGTCCGTCGAGACGGTGGAGTCAGAATCCGAGGAGACGTTCGAGGGCGACGCGGTATCGGAGGCGGGGTCGTCGGGAGCGCACGCGAAGGCCAAGCCCCCCAATGCAAGTAGGACAAATCGACGGAGATCCATGGGCGTCACCAAAATGTGAGGAGGGAAGGCAGAGCCGAGGGGCCCACGTAGTCTAGTTCGGAACGCAGCGCACTCCCGATTCCAAGCCGAAGGGGCTGCCAGATGGGAGCCGAAATCCATCGTTGTTCAGGCTAGCGCCCCCCCTTGGGCTGCGGTACCCTGGCGCCATGAGAACGCTATCTCTACTCGTGACCTCCTGGGTCATGATCGGCTGCAACCCCTGCGATGGCCACGGTGAGCTCGACGTCGAGATCGGCACCGGCGATCGCAGCTTCGAGCCCCTCGATCCCGGCCACCCTGAGCTCCGAATGGTGATGGGGCTTCAAGGCGGGGCCCACTTCGATCTCGCGTTTCGACTGGTCGGTCAGCGCGCGCGCGAGATGGTTCACTTCGTCGCCGCCGGCTACGTCGTCGACGAAGAGATCGCCTCCATGGACGCCCAGCGCATGATGACCTGCCACCGTCAGACCGGGGCGGTCGAAGCCAACGCGATGTTGTTCCTTCGCATCGACGACCTCAGTGGGCTGCATGGAGAGACCCTCGACCTCCACGTCGAGGTCGAGACCCCAGACGGCCGCACCGTCACGAAGGACCTTCAGGCCGCCATTCGCGCCCACTGAGCCCCCCGTTCCTAAGCGCGAGCGCCACCCGTCCAAGAAGGGGCCCCCAACGCCCTCGGGCCCGTTCAGTGCAAGAGTTCGTGGAGCGCTCCACGGGACCGACGAGGGAAGTGGAGCTGAGGTCAACCTCCGTTTGGTGATGGGGACCGTCGCGAGCGCTCGGGTCCCCCCGCAGGAGCGGTCTGGTTCTCAGGGTCGGGCGCTGCGGGGGGGGAGCCGCCCCCGAGGGCGCCCTCGGGATCCGCGAAGCAACGCTGGACCACCCTCGCCATGCGCGCCGCATGGACCCCATCGAGGATGCGATGGTCGAAGGTGGCGCCGATGCGCAGGGTGTGGGCGAGGCGAGGCTGGCCGGCGTCGTCGGGGAGGATCTGCCTGCGGACAGCTCCGAGCGAGATCACCAGCGGTGCTCTGGTGTACGGGACGAGCGGCGCGTAGGCCTCATCGAGCCCCAGAGAGCCAATGTTGGTGATAAGGGCCGAGCCGAAGGCATCCCGCGGGAGCCCCAGCCAGGTCAGGTCCAAGTTGAGCGAGTACAGGCCGAAGGCGACGAGATCGAGCAGGGGACCCACGAGGAAGCCAGGAAGCCGACGGAAGAGCTGCCGGGTGGCCTCCTTCTCGCGATCCTTACCTCGCCTCACTCGCTCCGCCGCTCCCTGAAAGGTCTGGGCGATCTCGATCAAGGTCTTGGAGGAGGGATCGCGCACCACCACGCCCGATAGGTCGATCTCGCCGGTCTGGGGATCTTCCATGGCGACCTGAAAGAACACGGCGACCTCGCGCCGGAGGTAGAGCTTGCCGAACCGAAGGAGCGCGTTGGCATCGGGCATCTCGGCGTAGACCTCGCCCATGATCTTCGCCATCACATGCGACAGGGTCAGCCGGATGCCGGTTCGGTCCCGAAAGCGCTCGATGAAGTCGAGCATCGGATCGACCTCGACGGTCATCGCGCCGTATACTGAGGGATCGCCCATGCGGCGCCAGGTGCCAATCGCGATCCGGCGCGCGGGAGAGACCCGCTCTTTCGCGAAGAGTTCGAGGTGGGGCAACGAAGACCTCCGAAAATGCACTCCACTTTACACGAGGTGTCCGTGCGCCTCGAAGCGTCTCGGCGCTCGCCCTCGCCAAGCCGCTCTGAGCGACCTGAACCACCTCGCCCCTGCGGTCAGCGATCCCGTCATTGCGACTGCCGGTCGCCCGTCCTCCAGAGACCGCGACCGCTCACCTGGCGGCAAAAGAAAGAGGAGTGCAAGGGAAGCGTTGATGGACGGCTCGTTCACCCGGTAGCCTCAGATCGCATCCCCCGACAACCCGGACGGCCTCATGCGCTCGCCTGCCCTGTTCTCTCTCGCCCTCCTCGCCGCTTGCGGCGGCTCTTCCAGCGATTCCGACGACTCATCAGGCCTCCGCGACGGCAGCCCTCCCGAGGTTCAGATCACCTCGCCGGCTGACGGGGACACCTTTCAAGAGAACCGAACCTTCCTGCTCGAGGGGCTCGTGACGAGCTCCACGGATGCTTCCTCGGATCTCTCCGCCACCTGGACCGCTGGCGGCGCAGAGCTCTGCGAACCCGCCGCACCCGCCGAGGACGGCTCCACAACCTGCGAGGCGAGGCTGGAGGCCGGCCAGTACGAGATCCGCCTGTCCGCCACCGACCAGGCCGGGCAGAGCGCGTCGAGCCGGGTCCTGATCGTCGTCCAGACCACCCAAGCCCCGACGGTGTCGATCCTCTCGCCCCGCTCCGACGCCGGCCCCTTCTACTCGGACGTCCCCATCGCCTTCCTCGGCCGGGTCGAAGACGACATTGATGGGCCCGAGGAGATCACCGCCGCCTGGCGATCGAACCTCGACGGAGCGCTGGCCGAGCCGGCCGCACCGAACGCCTCGGGCGAGAGCGCGATCGAGACAACCCTGTCCGAGGGTGAGCACGTCGTGACCCTCACGGGAACCAACAGCGGCGGTCGCAACGGCGCAAGCCTGGTGGTCTTGCAGGTAGGCGGCGAGAACCGCCTACCCACCTGCACCTTTGAGTCTCCCGAGGACGGCGGTGCCGAGCAGGAAGGCACCCCCGTCACCTTCCGGGCCCTCGTCGACGACGAAGACATCCCGAACAGCCAGCTCGAGGTGGTGCTCGAGAGCGACCTCGACGGCGTCCTCGCCGAGCTGGTCCCCACCGAGGAGGGCGTGGTCGAGCACGAGACGTCGAGCCTGTCCGCAGGCACCCACCAGATCCTCCTCACCGCGACCGACGAGGTCGGCGGGGCCTGCGAGGCCACCCTGATCTGGACGGTGGGCTCCCCCCCGATCCTCGACGTGATCTCGCCCTTGGATGGCAGCGTCATCGCCGTCGGAGAGCCCCTGAGCCTGATCACCGAGTCGAGCGACGCCTTCTTCGGGCCCTCCGAGCTCGAGGTCACCTGGTACACCCCCTCGATCGGCGAGTTCATCGTCGCGACGCCAAACGCCGAAGGTCGAACCTCCAACCTCTTCGGAGGGCTAGGGGCCGGGGCGCACGTCCTGACGGCCCGCGTGACGAACCCCGACGGGATCTACACCCTCGTCTCGCGCGACGTGGTCATCAACAATCCCCCTTCCCGACCCGAGGTCCGCATCGAGCCCGAGCTCCCTGTGACCGCGGATGGCCTCGAGGCCATCATCGACGTGGCGTCGGTCGATCCCGAGGGGCTCGAGGTCAGCTACCGCTACGCCTGGCACCTCGATGGGGAGCTCTTCGAGTCGAGCACCGGGCCACAGGTCGCTTCCGAGCACACCGCCAAGGGTCAGACCTGGCAGCTCGACGTCTTCCCGAGCGACGGGCTGAGCGAGGGGCCGGCGGGCACGTCCGAGGTCACGATCGGCAACACACCTCCAACCGCGAGCGCCCCGAGCATCGTGCCCGAGGTCGGCCCCCTGCCCGCGCAGACCCACCAAGACCTACGCTGCGTCCCAGGCCTGCTCGATGATGACGACCCGGAAGACACCGTCGTTCCCCTCTTCGCCTGGACGGTCAATGGCTCGCCAGCCTCCTCGACGACCGACCTCCTTCCCTTCTCCGAGCACGCGAGCGGCGATGAGGTCGTCTGCATCGTCACCCCCTACGACGGCGAGGATGAGGGGGTTCCTGCGTCCTCCCCCGGGATCTTCGTCACCAACACGCCCCCGACCATCAGCAGTGTCACGATCAGCCCCCTCGAGCCTCGGGCCAACCAGGAGCTCACCTGCTCGTGGGGGGGCTTCGACGACCCCGATGGCGACGAGGATCAGTCCTACGTCGCCTGGTTCATCGACGGAGAACCCGTGGGCACGGGTCCCGTTCTCGAAGGCGGCTTCGTCCGGGGCGACACCGTGCGGTGCGAGGTCACCGCCTCCGACGGGTTCGACGACGGCAACACCCTCAGCGCCGAGGTCGAGGTGCAGAACAGCCCGCCCACCGTCGACGCCGTCGCCATCAGCCCGCCCTCGGCCGACACCTCCACCCCCCTCGAGTGCAGCTACACCGGCTTCGATGACCCCGACGGCGACGACGATCACTCCCGGGTTCGCTGGTATGTGAACGAAGAGCCAGTCGGGACGAACCCCACCCTCTCACAGAACCGCACCGAGCGCGGAGACGACGTCCGCTGCGAGGTCACACCCCACGACAACATCGACGCCGGCACGCCCATCTCGGCCAGCATCACCATTCAGAACGCGATCCCCAGCGTCGCGTCGGTCCAGATCCTCCCAGCAGCACCGGGTGTGCTCGATGAGGTCGCCTGTAGCTGGTCGGGATTCTCCGACGCCGACTTCGACGAAGACCAGAGCCGCGTGCAGTGGTTCGTCGGGGACGAGCCCGCGGGCCAAGAGCCCATCCTCTCGGGCTCCTTCGTCAAAGAGGACGCGCTGACCTGCCAGGTCACCCCCTACGACGGGCGAGATGAAGGCGAGCCGGTCCTCGCCACCGTCCTCGCGGTCAATACCGCCCCCTCCATCGATACCGTGCAGATCATTCCCGAGGAACCCGACCTCGACGACGCCTTGTCGTGCGAGTGGGACGGCTTCGACGACCCCGACGAGGGCGACGAAGACCTCTCGATCGTCGAGTGGTTGGTCGGAGACGAGGTCATCTCGACCTCCGCGGAGCTCGATGTCGAGGTGGACCGCGAGCAGCCCATCACCTGCCGCGTCACCCCCTTCGACGGGGAGGACTACGGCGAGCCCATCGAGCGCGCCGTCATGGTCGGCAACCGCCTGCCGTCGATCGACTCCGTCTCGATCACCCCGCTCAACCCTGTGACCTCGAACAACCTGCTCTGCTCCTACGAGGGTTTCCACGACCCCGACGGGGACGACGACCACTCCTTCATCGACTGGTTCATCGACGGGGAGCCTGCGGGCGGAGGCGACACCCTCGAAAACGGACTTACGGCCAAGGGGCGAAACATCCGATGCCGCGTGACCCCGAACGACGGCATCGCCTCGGCCCCCCCCGTCAACGCCACCACCGTGATCCAGAACAGCCTTCCGTCCATCGCGTCCGCAACGATCACCCCCTCCGAGGCGCGTATCGACGATCCGCTGGCCTGTTCTTGGACCGGCTTTGAGGATGACGACCCCGATGACACCGACCAGAGCTTCGTCGAGTGGTACCGCGACGGCAGCCTCATTGGAACCGGAGAGTCGCTCACCTCGGGCTACCGCAAGGACGACGACGTCATCTGCCAGGTCACCGCCTTCGATGGCGACGACGAGGGCAACACCGTCACCAGCTCCATCCGGATCCTGAACACCGCCCCCTCGATCGGCTCCGTCACCCTCAGCCCACACGACCCTGGGGTAGGTCAGCTCATGTCCTGCTCCTGGGAGGGCTTCTCCGACGATGATCCCGGCGACACGGATCAGTCGGTCGCGGAGTGGTACGTCAACAGCATCAAGCGAGGTGAAGGCCCGACCTTCTCGTGGGACTTCGAACGAGGGGACCAGATCGAGTGCCGCGTACGCCCCTTCGATGGCGACGACTACGGTGTGATGCTCGCCGACTCCACCACCGTCGTCAACTCCCCACCCCAGATCGACGCGGTCGTGATCGATCCCCCCAACCCCGACGTCAGCCAGGACCTCACCTGCGACTACATCGGCTACTCCGACCCCGACAACGATCCCAGCCAGTCGCGCATCCAGTGGACTATCGAGGGAGGCGAAACGATCGAGGGACCCGTCTTGCCGAAGGGATCAGCCCTCCGCGACCAGAGCGTCCTCTGCGAGGTCACGCCGTTCGACGGCATCGACGAGGGCCTCGCCTTGACCGCGTCGGTCGTGATCGGCAACGCGCCTCCCAGTGTCAGCGGCGTGCACATCACGCCCTCCGAGGCCACCGTGCTCACCGAGAGCCTGACCTGCAACTGGACCTTTCACGACGACGACGACGACGGCGACGAGAGCACCGTGCTGTGGATGCGCGGCGATGAGGAGCTCGGCGATGAGCCCACCCTCGCGGGCGGCTACGTCAAGGACGACGCCATCACCTGCATCGTGACGCCCGACGACGGCCGAGACACCGGCGAAGAGGTGGCGACCACCCTCGTCATCGGCAACGTCGCGCCCGAGATCACAGGCCTCTCCTTCGACCCCGCTGAGCCCTTGACCGACAGCCTGTTGCGGGTGCACGCCGAGGTCGACGACCCCGACATCGCGGACATCCACACCTTCACCTACCGCTGGTCGGTCGGCGGCGCCGAGCTGGGCCTGAGCCCGACCACCGACCGGCTCAGCGGATCGCACTTCAGCAAGGGCGAGGACGTGGAAGTCGAGGTCGTCGCGAGCGACGGCGACGACGACAGTGAACCCGTGTCGATCGAGACGGTCGTGGCCAACTCCCCGCCGAGCCTCACCGGGATAAGCTTCAGCGCGCCCGAGGTTCAAACCGAGCAGTCGATCACCTGCACGGGCGAAGGCTTCGACGATCCCGACGACGGAGACCCACAGATCATCGAGTACCAATGGCGCCTGAACAGCCCCAGCGGCTCCGTGCTCGCCGAGACCGCTACCCTGCCGAGCGCCCCGGACAAGGACAACACCCTCTTCTGTATCGCGACCCCCTTCGACGGGGAAGATCACGGAGTCCCGGTCCAAGCCAGCGTGCCGGTGGTCAACACCCCACCCGTCGTCGAAGAGGCCTGGATCACGCCGCCCGATCCCCTCACCAACACCACCCTGAACGCCCACGTCGACACCTACGACCCCGACGCGGGGGACACCGTCACGGTGCAGTACGACTGGGACGTCGGCAGCGGGTGGATGGGTATCAACAGCGCGACCCTCCCTGGGGAACACTTCAGCCGCGGGCAGTCGGTCCGAATGCGGGCGAGGGGCTTCGATGGCGACGACTGGGGCCCATGGACAAGCTCGAGCCCGATCGAGATCGGCAACACGCCGCCCTCCATCACGGGTGCCGCGCTCGATGCGTCGACCGCGCAGTTCGGAGATACCGTCACCTGTAGCGCGGTCGGGTATTCCGATGATGACGGGGATCCCGATCGCTCACGCTTCCGCTGGACCCACAACGGATCCCAGGTTTCTCTCAACGCCACGATCACGATCAACGCGGACTATCGCGACGGTGGCCTGGTCTGCACCGTGACGGCACACGACGACACCGACGCAGGCAACGTCGAGTCCGTCTCGCTGCCCGTGCTGAACACCCCGCCGGTGGTCGAGTTCGTCACCATCATCACCAAAGACCCGCGGACCCTCGACGACCTCGAGATCGACTTCGACGCTGCCGACCCCGACCCCGGCGATCTCGATGGACTGACGTTCGAGTTCGCCTGGTATGATAGCGGCGGTGGCCTCGGCTTCACCGGCAAGACGCTGCCGTCGGGCATGACGAAGAAAGATTACGATTATCACGTTCGCATACGGACCCACGACGGCCGAGACTGGAGCCCATGGGAGACCTCGGAGAAGGTCCTGGTGCTCAACACGCCTCCGACCGCCACCTCGGTCACGATCTCGCCTACGACCGCCTCGCCTGGTCTCACCTCCTTCAGCTGCTCGGTCGACGACTACCACGACGACGACGGAGATCGCGAAGCGACCGAGTTCACCTGGATCGTCAACAGCCGTACCGTCGGGGAGGGAGCGGACATCGTCTTGGACGTCTCGGGGGGCGATCAGGTCACCTGCCGGGCCGCGGTCTTCGACGGCGAAGACTACGGACCTACGCTCTTCGCTTCGATGGAGGTCGACGACCCGCCGAATCTCGGCGACACCGCAGACCTCATCTCGGGTCCGATCTTCGACCAACCCCTGGGAGCCGACCTGGGCTACGCCTGGGCCTCGGGGGACGTGTGGGTCTCGGCGTGGATCCTGCCCGATGTGCGCGCAGAATACCCCGACGCGACGCTCCAGTGCCGGTCCGGCAAGATCCAGTCGAGCGGAGACCTCCCGCCCTGGCTCGGGTGGACAACCTGCGAGGAGTCGGGTTTCAACCCCTCTCTCAACCCGCACTCCACCGGGGACGGCCTGTACGCCACCGAGGTGCGCGTCACGGCCAGCGGGGGCTTCTCCGAGAACCCGGTCCGCCAGACGTACTACCTGCACCGCTCCCTCGAAGGGGCGACCGCCTGCGACGTGGGATTCTCCGCCGAGGAGATCGCGGACGCCGCGCGCCACGCCTTCCGCGGAGAGGCCCGATCCGGCTTCTTCCGACCGAACGGCAGCCCGGGTGAGGACGGCTACGTGCAGCTCAGCAACCCCTTTATCGCCATCCGGTTCAACATCCCGCAGCACCAGCACCACGGCTTCATCAACCCCGTCCACCACGGCGACTTCGGTGACACCGACCCGCGGCTCACCGGCGAGGTGCAGGGGCTGAGCCTTCGTCGCCGCTTCGAGCTGGTCAACGGCGGAGAGTACCTGGTGATGACCCGCCGCTACGCCTCGCGACGCCTAGAGGGGGAGTGCGGAGTGCTCAACGTGCGACGCCGTGTCCCCTACGGCCAGCCCGGCGCGCATCGCTACTTCCACTGCGACGCGATCGTCTTCGACGCCGACGGGGTAGGGGTGTGCATGAGGCTCGACGGCGGTGGCCGGCTCGAGGTGTCGAACGGCTGGCGTCTCGGAGACTGGCGCATGGACTACCTCGAGAGGCTGACGAAGTGGTGGGAGGGCGACGACAACGTCCGAGAAGGCGTCGACAACACCATGTGGCGCGAGCTCGTGAGTGAGTACAAGACCGTCAACGGGCACCCGACCTCGCGGGCCTTCAGCCCGAAGTGCTGGACCAGCCCCAACTGTGCCGACAACATGGGGACCCTGTGGGGCACCTTCGGGGTGGGGCGCGCCTTGTACCTCCCCGACGCGGACTTCTACGACTTCTAGCAGCCTGTCGCGCGCACGGACCGAGTGACCTCCCCCACCCGAGCGGTGCGGGGAGGTTTCTTGTCGTGGCGAACCGGATACAGCGCCCCTCCAAGCCGCCACTCAAGGATCGACCCATGACCGTGCCCACGACCGGGGTCCTGCTCGTCAACCTCGGCACCCCCGACGCCCCCACCACCAGGGCCGTCCGCCGCTACCTGCGTGAGTTCCTCATGGATCCGCGCGTGCTCGACATCAGCGGCGCGAGCCGCTGGGCGCTGGTCAACCTGATCATCGCCCCGACCCGCAGCCCCAAGAGCGCGGCGGCCTACCGAGAGGTCTGGACCGAGCGTGGATCTCCGCTGCTCGTCGCCAGCCAGGATCTCACCGCCGCGGTCCAGCAGAAGCTCGGTCCCCGCTTCAAGGTCGCGCTGGGCATGCGCTACCAGAACCCGAGCATCGGCGCCGCCCTCGAAGAGCTCCGACGCGAGCCCCTCGACCGGCTGGTGGTGGTGCCACTCTTTCCCCAATACAGCTCCGCGGCCAGTGGATCGGCAGTCGAGAAGGTCTTTGAGGAGCTCGCGGCCGACTGGAACATCCCTAGCGTGCGCGTCCTGGCTGACTTCTATGAACACCCCGGGTTCATCCAGGCCCAGGCCACCGTCGCCCAGCGCAGCCTCGCCAGCTTCGAGCCCGATCGGGTGCTCATGAGCTTCCACGGCCTGCCGGAGCGCCACGTCAAGAAGAGCTGGGCACAGGGCTTCTCCGGCTGCGACCTGAAAGGACCTTGCCCCCCGATCGGCGAGGGCAACCGCTACTGCTACCGAGCACAGTGCTACGCCACGGCCCGCGCCCTCGCCAAGGCGATGGGCCTCTCCGAGGGCGACTACGAGGTAAGCTTCCAGTCCCGGCTCGGCCGTGACCCCTGGATCAAGCCGTACACCGATCTCTTGCTGCCCAAGCTGGCCCAGCGCGGGGTCAAACGACTCGCCGTCATGTGCCCCGCCTTCGTGGCCGACTGTCTCGAGACCCTCGAAGAGATCGGCATCCGCGCCCGCGAGGACTGGAGAGCAGCCGGCGGCGAGGCCCTGCACCTGATCCCCTGCGTCAACGCCGAGCCCGAGTGGGCCGAGGCCGTCGCCGAGATGGTGCGGGTCGAGGCGGCGCCTACAAGGTAAAGCCGCCGCGTGGGCGTCGCACCGCCTCAGCCCATGGCTCGATAGAAGGCTTGGACTTGCTCCACCTCCTCTTCGCTGAGCACCCCCCGGACCTGGAGCTCCCGGATCGGGCCCATGAAAGCTTCGAGCTCCTGATCGGCGCGGAAGGAGGAAGGGTCACCCAGGGCGCCCCGACCCCCTCGCTCGATCTCTCGCTCGCTGAGCATCCCGCCTTCGCGAAGCTCGACGAAGCGATGGAGGATCTGCGCCGCCCGCTCGCCCGTCAGGAGGCGGCGGCTGGACGAAGCGGCACGCGGCGAGCTCGCGGCGGGCGCGCCGGGGATCGCCGCGGAGGGGTCGGGCGGGGGAGAGCCCGAAGCGCTCGGAGCGGTGCCATGGGACGAGGTCGCGATCGGGGAGGCCGCCCGCGGTTTCGCAGCGGACGAGGCCAAGGGACGGGACGGAGCCTCGGCCCAGCGCCCCGCCATCGCGCGCTTGTGCCGACCCACAATATTAAGCGCTCTAAAACATAGAAATACGAAGTAGATCAAGGCCCCGAGATGCACCAGATCGCCCACGAGCTCCAAGTTCGGGATGAGACGGATACCCATCATGACCGTCGCGACGATCGCCATCCCGATCATCTGCAGCGTCAGGTCTTTAGGGTCGAGCTGATGCTCCTTGAAGTAGCTCTGGAGCGAGAGCGCGGCCCCGATGAGGACTACGGGGAGCGCCAGGTGGTCCACGATGGGTATCAGCAAACCGAAGCCAAAGATCACCGGCACTTTCCTGTGCTCCTTTGGGAGCACGGAGAAGCCGTACATCACAATGATCATGGTGATGATCAAGATCGGCCAAGATAAGTTTAGCAGTACAGACAGCGTCCCCCCTTCGGGCCGACACACCCTGGTACGGGCCCAGCGTTGTGGAGGCGAGAAGCATCGTTCATGCGAGGAGGGTTCGTCAAGCCCAACGTGGCCCCCCCTGGATCCCTCCAGCGATCGCATGTTAGTCCAAGGACGGAAGAAGAGGCCACGGTAGCGATCGCACGGTCGAGCTGAGCGAACGCCGGTTCCCCGCCATCGGCCGGACTGTCTCTGGGGGTCTCATGCGCATCCTGCACACTTCGGACTGGCACTTGGGCATCAGCCACGGGGTCGTCCGTCGCGACGAGGACCACGACCACTTCCTGCGATGGCTTCTCGACGAGATCGAGGCGCGACAGATCGACGCCTTGATCATCGCGGGGGATGTCTTCGATGTCATGCACCCCTCGGCCGAGGCACAGCGGCGATACTTCGGCTTTCTCGCACAGCTCGCCGCCACCGACCTCCCCCAGGTCGTCGTGATCGGGGGCAACCACGACAGCGCGACGCGGCTGCAAGCCCCCAGCGAGGCCCTGCGGGCCTTGCGGGCGCATGTGGTCGGGGGGATCGGGGCCGACGAGGCCACCTGGGAGCGGTGCGTGGTGCCGCTGCGGGACCGCGCGGGCGAGATCCGGGCCGTCGCGCTCGCGGTGCCCTACGTGCACGAGTTCCGGCTAGGGGTCCGCACCACCGACCTGGATCACCAGGCCATCCGCCGGGCCTTCACCGAGCGCTTCGGGGCGCTGTACCGAGGCCTCGCAGACCTCGCCGAGGCGCGTTGGCCCGGTCTGCCGCTCGTGGGCACCGGGCACCTTACGCTAGGCGAAGCGGACTCCTCGGACTACCCGCAAGAGATCCACCAGGTCGGCACCATCGACGGACTCTCGACGCAGATCCTCGACCCGCGCATGCAGTACGTGGCGCTCGGCCACATCCACCGCTGCTATCCCGTCGATAAAGACCGTCGGGCCTGGTACTCCGGCAGCCCGCTCGCCATGAGCCTCCCCGAGCAGGCGTCCCCCCGGCGCGTGCTCGACGTCACCCTCAGCGCCGATCCACGCGGTGAGCCCACCATCGAGAAGGTCGAGGTCCCCGCGCCCCGCGCCTTGATCGAGATCCGGGGCACCCCCGACGAGGTCCTGCGCCGGACCTACGGCCTGAAGTGGAGCGAGCCCCTCCCCCCCTTGCTCTTCTACCGCGTCCTCACCGACACGATGCCGACCGAGCTGCTCGAGAAGCTCAACAAGGTCCTCGACAAGTCCCCCAGCGACAAGCGGCCGACCCTCATCGAGCTGCGCCAGGAGCGCCTGACCCCCATCCCCCGCCTCGAAGAAGAGCTCCCCTTGAGCCTGCGCGAGCTGGAGCCGATCCAGGTCTTCTCCACCTTGTGTCAGAGCCAAGGCCGCGCCGACACCGATGAGCTCGAGCGCGCTTTTCAGACCCTGGTGTCCGCGCGCGACGAGGACCTCGAAGAACGGATCGCCGAGATCACGGGGGAGCGACCATGAAGCTTCACCTCATCTCGGCGACCAACCTCAACAGCCTGTACGGAGAGCACACGGTCGACCTCGACCGCGACCTCGACGGCGCGAGCCTCTTCCTCATCCACGGCCCCACCGGCGCGGGCAAGTCCACCCTGATGGACGCTGTGAGCCTCGCGCTGTTCGGGGCCACCCCCCGACTCGAGAACAAGCGGGGCGAAGTCCCTCCCGGCGAACAGATCATGTCTCGCGGAACCGGGGAGTGTCAGGCCGCCGTCGCCTTCAGCAAGCGCGACACCGACACCGGGCTGCGGGTGCGCTACCGCGCCACCTGGAAGGCTCACCGCGCCTACAAGCGCTCCGACGGCACCCTTCGGCCCGCCGAGCGTTCCCTGGAGCGCCAAGAGCCGGACGGAAGCTGGACCGTCCTGGTCTCCGACCACCGACCCACAAACACGCAGCCCTTCTTCGACGACGTACTCGAGGGCTTCACCATCGAGGACTTTCAGCGGTCGATGCTGCTCGCCCAGGGGCGCTTCGACGCCATGCTCCACGCGAACCCGAGCCAGCGGGCCGAGATCCTCGAGCGCCTCACCCAGACGAGCGAGTACGAGCGCATCGGCCTGCGGGCGGCGCAGATGAGGGCGGCATGGGTGCGGGTGCTCGAACGGCTCCAGGCGACCCGCGACGCGATCTCCCCGCTACAGGCCGAGGCGCGAGAGGCCCTGGTGGAGCGCGAGGCGGAGCTGAAGGCGAGGCTAAACGAGCTGGAGCGATCGATCCGTGGGATCGACGAGCAGCGGCGGTGGCTCGTCGATCGGGCGGCGCACCGCCTCGCCAAGAGTCAGGCGCACTCCGAGCTCGCCGCCGTCGGCGAGGCGGAGCGACAGGTCCAGGAGGACCAGGCAGCCCTGAGTGAGTTTGAGCGCTGTGAGGCGGCCTTTGGGCTCTGGGGTCAGGCGAGGGCGGCCAAGGGCCGGATCGAGATCACCCAAGACGCCCGAAAGAAGACCCAAGCGGAGCTTCCCGCGCTGACCCTACACCGAGAGCAGACCGAGCAGGCCGTGACGATCTTGCGGGCGGCGCTCCAGGCGGCCGAGACCGGCGCCAACGACATCGAGTCCCCCGTGGAGCTCGCCCGCGCGGCTCTGGGCGAGGCCCAGACCGCCAAGGGAAAGGTCGAGGAGGCGCTCGCCGACCAAACGGGCGCGGCCCGAGAGCTGAAGGCGCGACAGGATCGGGCCGAGGCCCTCGAGAGGGAGCTCAAGGCCACCGCGACGCACGCTGAGTCCGCGCGAGAGCGGGCCGAGGCCATCGCGGGAGACCAAGCCCTGACGGACTCCATCGGGGAGCTACGAGACGCCGCGACCGCGATCCGGCAGCAAGCCAAACGGGCGCGGGAAGAGCAGACCGCCCTGACCCAGGACCGAGCGAATCACCAGCGAGAGCAGGACGCTCTGGCCCAGGAGCGGAGTACCTTCTCGGCCCGACGTAGCCAAGTCCTCGATCCCCTGGTGGCGTCGCACGCGGCAGCCTCCGAGGCGGTAGCTCAGCTCGTAGGGCAAGAGGACCCCGAGCGCGTCGCGCGCACCCTCACCTCCGAGCTGCAAGCTCAGCGGGAGCGCCTCCGCCTCCTCCGGGAGGCAGCGGTGCGAGTCGAGCGCCGCGACGAGGCGCTGTCCGAGGCTCGCCGCCGCGCCTCCCAGAGCCACGAGGCGCTCCGCGATCTGCTCGGGCATCGCCAAGAGCTGCCCGCGGCGCGGAGCACGGTGCGCAGCCGGACCGACGCGCTGGCTCGAACCGTCGAGGTCTTGACGCCCCTCGAGCGGATCGCCGCCCTGAGCGATCAGCGCGCCGAGCTGGTGAAGGGCGAAGCCTGCCCCCTGTGTGGCAGCGAGACGCACCCTTTCACCCAAGATCCCACCAAGCGGGAGCAGGCCGAGGCCATCGCCGTCGAGGTCGAGCGGGCCCGAACGCAGCGAGATCGGGCCCAGGCAGACCTCGAACAGTCCCAGGACCGGCTTCGCGCCCTCGAGCGCGCGATCGACCTCGCCCTGGCGACGCGAGATCGAAGCACGGCCGAGTCCCGAGACGCGGTCGCGGCGGCGCTGGACCTCCAGTCACGGGCCGACGAGGCGCTCGCCGAGGTCGGGCTCTCGGTCACAGACGAGGTCACTCCCGCCCTACGCCGGATCGAGGAGGCCCTCGCGACGCCTCCCGATGAGGTCCAGCCCCCCGAGGCCGAGGACCAGCCCACCCTCTTCCGCCCCGTCTCCCCTCCCCAGCTCGCGTCGTCCCTCCAGGCCCTCGACACGCCCACCGATGCCGCCCGCATCGACGAGGCGGAGCGCGAGGTCAGCGAGCAGATCACCCGCCTCGAGGCCCGACAGGCCCAGCTCGCCGAGGCCCAGCGGACCCTCGGCGCCGCGAGCCAAGCCCTCCAAGATCAGCGAGACGACCTCGCCGCCACCCAAGCCCGCCTCGCGACCCAAGAGGCGCGCCTGAGCCAGCGCGGCGGCGATCTGGACCAGCGCGGGGAGCGGCTGGACCAGGCGCGGACGGAGCTCACCGACGCGCGGCGGGCGCTCGCACAGCGCTTGCGCCCCCTCGGGATCGACGTCGACCCTCCCGAAGACGGCCTCCTCCAGGCACAGACGCGCGTCGAGGCTTGGCGAAGGGCTCAGGATGAGCTCAAGACCAGGCTGCACGCCCTCGAGACCGCCACCGAAAAGAAACGCGCCGCGGACGAGGCGGTTCAGACGGCCTCTCGGGCCTTCGACCAGCAGGTCGAACGACTCGCGCGGTCCCAAGAATCTTACCGAACCCAAGCCGCCGCGGCCTCGAACGCCTGCCGTGATCTGAACGAGGTGTGGCAGCGGTGCGCACCGATCCCACACGACCTCCCCGAGGACCTCCGCCAA
Organism: Deltaproteobacteria bacterium; assembly: GCA_007693595.1. GTDB lineage: Bacteria > Myxococcota_A > UBA796 > UBA796 > REDI01. Next base: position 105,448 of record REDI01000002.1, read on the forward strand.
GAACTGCACGACGCGACCGCGCGCCGTCTGCGCGGCGGCCCGGACGAGCTCCCCGCGGAGCCCGCCACGCTGCGCGCGATCCTGCGTGACCGCCTCGCGCGCCTTCGTCGAGAGGTCGATCAGGCCGATAAGGCACGGCAAGAAGCCCACACCGCCATGACCCGTGCCTCCGAGCGGCTCGTCGCCCTGGCACAGCAGCTTGCGCGTGAACAGGGCGATCTGGAGCGGACCGAGCGCGACCTGGCCACGCTCCTCGCCGACCTCGATCTGTCCTCGACCCAAGACCTCGAAGCCCGGCACCTGGCGCCCGAGCAGCTCACCACCCTGCGGAGCCAGCGCGACCAGCTCCGGCGTCGACGCGCCCAGGCAGAGGCCCGCGCCGAGGATGCCGATCGCACCCTCTCCGAGCACCTGAAGCGACGCCCCCAGGACCTCCCCGAAGACGCCCAAGCCGACCGCCTCACCGAGGAGCGCGAAGCCCTGATCCAGTCCCGCGACGCGCTCACCCAGACCCTCACCGAGGTCCAGGCAGGGCTGCTGCAAGCCGCCAAGCAGCATCAACAGCTACAGGACGCCCAGGAGGCCCTCGACACGGCCAGCTCGCGCGCCCGGATCTGGCTTGAGCTGCACGAGCTGATCGGGGTCGCGAAGGGTCGACGCTTCAAAGAGTTCGCGCAGGCCCTCAACCTCGCCCAGCTCCTCGAGCGAGCCAACCGCCACCTGCGCACCTTCGGGGATCGCTACCAACTTCGGCCGATCCTCGACCCCGATACCGGGCTGCCGACCCTCGAGTTCGCCATCGAAGACCTCTGGCAACACGGCACCGAACGATCCATCAAGACCCTGTCGGGGGGGGAGTCCTTCCTGGTGTCCTTGGCCCTCGCCCTGGGCCTGTCCGACCTGCGCACCAGCTCCATGCCGATCGAGACGCTCCTGCTCGACGAGGGCTTCGGCACGCTCGATAGCGAGACCCTCGAGACCGCCTTGTCCGCGCTCAGCCAGCTCCAGAGCTCAGGACGTCAGGTCGGAATCATCAGCCACGTCCCCGGCCTGCCCGAGAAGGTCGAGGCCCGCATCGTGGTCGAGGCCGTCGGCGGGGGCCGCAGCCGGGTGCGTACCGAGGTGGGCCGAGGCCTCGAGCCGGATCGGCCGCGATAACCTCGCGCCACCCCCTCCCTCGACCGAGGTCTGGATCGGCTCGCTCCTCGGAGGAGTAGGGATGATTCGGCTTCCGTGCAGCCCCCTTGGACGATCACGGCCTCCCCTGAACCCTTCACCGTACCGCCGGCCGCCAACCCGCCGCCTTGGCTTCCTTCTCGGAGCAGAACCAGCGGTGCCCCTGCTCGGGCCGGATGACGGTCCGATCGTACCACTGACCGCCGGGCTTATGGTAGATCCGCTCGCCCCGTGCGTTCACGTTTCCCTTGATCAGGCAGCCCGGAGGCGGAGGCGGGGGCTGTTTCTCGGGCTCGATCCGCTGGCCTCGACGCCAGTCCCACGGCATAACGAAGGTGCCCGACCACATCCCGCGCTTGGCCCGCCTGGCTCGGCGCTCCTGACCGACGTAGCGGGTACTGTAGCGCCGGTAGGCTACCGCCCAGCCCTGCTCGACCATCCAAGCCTGGAGGTCCTCGCGCCCCACCATGCAGCGGCCGAGCGTCCGCCCGTAGACGCCTGTACCCACCTTGTGGCACCGAACCGTGCGCCGGCCGATCTTCTCATCGAGGGCGAGGGAGGCCTTCTGCCCGCAGCGCCACGCCTCGCCTCGCGCATCGAGGCACCGCTGCCCGCTCTCGGGGGCGTCGATGCCGTGCATGCGGACACGTTCGCCGTGGATCTCGAGGGTGTCGCCGTCGAGCACCGAGGCCTGACCGACGAGCTGCCCCGAGCGGGCACAGCCCGAACCGAGCCAGAGGATCATCAGCGGGAGCAGGGACACACGCACCCCCCTCCCCTATCCCGTCCGCCGGTCCATGCGCCCAGGCGCGATCCCCGCCCGCACATTCGAGCGCGCGACCGACGCTACAACATGCTAAGGATGCAGGACTTCGACCTTCAGAGACGTGGACCCCATGACCCGCTACCCCCTCCGACTCCCTTCGCTGATCGGCGTCCTCTTCCTCGCATGCAGCATCAGCCCCGAGCCGATCACGAGCCCCTCCGACGACCCGGGCTTGAACGGATACGGCATCAACCGGGCTCCCCGGCCGGGCCCCGTAGACCTCCAACCCTTCCCGCGCGCGCTCACCGCCTGGCCCAACGACCGCGGCATCGGCGTGACGTGGTGGGACGTCGAAGGCGCCGAGGCCTACGCGCTCTACATCGCCGATCAGCGTCGGCAGACCCCGGCGGTCGCCGAGCGTGTCGTCGTCGAGGGCACGTCCTACCAAGACCGGGATGTCGAGCCCGGACAGCGCCGCGTCTACGCGGTTGCCGCCATCATCGACGGCGAAGAGGGCGTGCTCTCGGGTGAGTTCGTCAGCCGGGGCCTCACCCCCGAGCCTCAGAGACAGGTCCGGATCAGCATGAACCCCACCGATCTCGACCGGCTCTTCAACCGCAGCGCCTACTCGGACTTCCTGCTCCCCGCCAGCGTCACGGTCCTGCCCGAGGCCGAGCCCCACGACGTGATCGGCGTGCGCTTCCGAGGCGCCGGCAGCCGGCGATACGACAAGTACGGATTTCATATTCGGCTAGCCAACCGCCCGGACTGGAACTTCGGGGGACCGACACGCCGCGGGGGCGATCGGATCTTCCTCAGCGCCATGTGGACCGACCCGAGCGCTCTGCGCGAAGCGATCGCCTTCCGCGCCCAGCACGAGGTCGGCCTGCCCGCCCCCTCCACCCAGTTCGCCGAGCTCTACCTCAACGGAAACTTCGAGGGCTTTTACACGGTCCTGGAGCGGATCGACCGCGAGGCCCTGCGCGGCTGGGGGATGAACCGCCGCCGAGGAGGCATGTCCCTCGTGCGAGACGAGATGAAGTCCGCGCGCCGGGCCATGGGTCTCGACGATCACCGCTCGACCTTCGGGCTCGACCTCGACACCATGTACGGCACCGACGAGGAGCGCATCGGCTTCTTCCGCGATGTCTGGGAATGGCGAGGCGAGTTCGAGGATCACGACTGGGAGGCCCTGCTCGATCTCGCGCGCTTCGCCTTCGACACACCCGCAGGCCCCGCCTTCGCCTCGGGGCTGCGCGAGCGCTTCGACGTCGACCACCTCATGAGCTTCCTCGCCGTCAACGCCCTCCTCATGGACACCGACATCCTCGACTCGGACTATTGGCTCTATCGCGACGAAGACGCGGGTGGAAAGTGGATCATGCTCCCCTGGGACAAGAACCTCACCTTTGGGAGCCAGTGGTATCGCGACATCTTGGGTGAAAACTCATACATTCGCTATGATCGCAACCTGATCAACACGCTCTCCAACCGCATCATGGAGAAGCTGCTCGACACCCCCGAGCTCTTCGACGCCCTCGAAGGTCGGGTGTACGAGCACATGGCCGACCTAGATCGAGCCTGGGTCGAGAAGCAGATCGACGACCTCTACCCCCAGATCGTCCAGGGCATGGCGATCCGGCCCGGTCCCGACGCCTACAAGCGTCAGCCCGAGCAACACCACGCCGAGCCCGAGTTTCTGCCCCATCACGTCGAGCAGCTCGCGGTCTTCACCGATCTTAGGCGAGAGTGGCTCTACAAGTATTTCGACCGTCAGGCCGGTCGGCGCGTCGGTGAGGCGCAGCGGTCCATGGCCGAGAAGGTTCGGATCCGGCGCGGCCAGCGCCGATGTCTCGCCGACGCGAACGGACACACCTACATGTGTCTGCGCCCCTCCAGGGAGTGGATCGGCTCCACCTCGGTCGCCCTGATCAGCGACAACGGCATCGACGGGGTGAACCGGCAGTACGTGGTGCAGTTCACCCAGCCCTACCAAGGCGAGATCGCGCTCTTCTACCACAACCGACCCGGTCACAACTGGGTCCCGCGCGAAGAGTGGGCAGGCGATCAGTGGCGGCTCGACATGGTGATCACCGAGCGAAGTGGAGAGGCGACGCAGGTGCGCAGCCGCGTCAACCCCATCGCCAACATGGTCCTCAGCGAGGTCGCGCTGGATCGGGGTGTCTTCACCATCACGCTGCCCTTCGGCCCGGTCCCAGCTCACCGCCTCTCGACGGTTGGCGACGACGCTTCTTCCTCGGACTGAGGCCGCCTCAGGGCTCGAGCGGCGCCGCGTGTTGCTCGGCCCACCGCAGCATCTCCCACAGGGCGTGGCCGACGCTCTCGCGGGCCCGATAGCCATGGTCCTCGCTCGGAAGGACGACCCAGCGCACCGTGCCGCCGTGACCCTTGATGGCCTCGTACAGCCGCTCGCTCTGGATGGGGTAGGTCCCTGAGTTGCTGTCGTCGGCGCCGTGCAGGAGCAGGATGGGCTCGTCGATCTTGTGAGCGTGGGTGAAGGGGGAGAGCTCGAGGTAGGTCTGCGGTGCCTGCCAGAAGGTTCGCTCTTCGCCCTGAAAGCCGAAGGGCGTGAGGGTCCTGTTGTACGCGCCACTTCGAGCGATCCCGGCTCGGAACAGGCTGGAGTGCGCGAGCAGGTGAGCCGTCATAAAGGCGCCGTAGCTGTGGCCGCCGACAACGGTGCGATCGGGATCGGTCACCCCACGGTCCACGAAGGTCTGGACCGCAGCCTCGGCCCCCGCGACGAGCTGCTCGATGAAGGTGTCGTTGGGCTCGTCATCGCCCTCTCCCACGATCGGGATCGAGGGATCGTCCACCACGGCGTACCCTTGAAGGAGGAAGAAGAGGTGGGAGGACCCCCCAGGGCGCGAGAAGCCCCGATCGGTCCGAGTGACCTGGCCCGCGTCATCGCGGCTCTTGAACTCGCTGGGGTAGGCCCAGAAGATGGTCGGGAGGGGGCCGTCTCGCTTGGGGCGATAGCCGGGGGGCAGGTAGAGGGTGGCCGACAGTGGCAGGCCATCTTCACGGGTGTAGCGGACCACTTCTTTCTTGACATCAGAAAAGGCCGGGGCCCAGTCCGAGAAGGCGGTGAGGGCCTGGAGGGGTTGGCGACGATTCAGGGACCGAAGCTGGTAGTTCGGAGGCTGGGTGGCGCTCTGGCGCGAGGTGACGAAGCGCGCAGGATCGTCGAGGATCCGCACCACTTGTTCGACCCAGGGGTCCCGCGCCTGCCAGACCCGATCCGTCTGCTGCGTGGCCAGCGTATAGCGGTCATAGAAAGGGTACATGCCTTCGGGAGACCAGCCGGGGCCCGTCAGCAAGAGGGATCCTTCTTCCACGCGCAGAACCGACCAGCCATGAGGACCCCGGCGCACCGCCGGTCGACCGGGATCGCCGTAGCGGTCTTGCGAGGAGCGGTCCCAGTGCAAGATGGGCTCGGCCTCGGGCTTGCTCGTGTCGAGCTGCCAAGTGCGCACGCGCCGGGTCCGCCACCACGACTCGCTCACCAGGGCGAGGCCGTCGGTTCCCCACCGCACGCCCGCGTAGCGCAGCTCGCTCTGCCACAAGCGGGTAGGCTCGCCGTCGAAAGGAGCAGGCAGCGTGTAGAGCGCGTCGCGGAGCTCCGCCTCGGCCCCTGCGTCGCCCCCGTCGAGGGCCTCGACAAAGTAGAGCTCCGCCCCTTGGTCGGCCCGCCAGTAGACCGTGCGCCGACCCGTGCGGACCGAGCCGAAGGGCACGGGGACGTCGTCGGCGAGGGGCAGGTCCGAGACGAGCACGGGCTCGCCGCCCTGGATCGGCATGGCCTCGATGGTCCGGGCGAAGCGCGAGGCCGGGACGGACCGGCTCCATGGACCCCGCAGCCGCGTCACGAGCAGCCAGGAGGCGTCGGGGGAGGGCGAGACATCGTCGTAGAGATCCGCGTCGAGCAGAGGCGTGACCCGCCCTTGAAGATCGACCTTGACGATCTCGGAGGTGAGCAGATGCTCGAAGACCCGCTCGTCGTGGGCGTCGGTCAGGAGGTTCTGGTAGGTGCGGGCCGGCGCCACCCGGCCGAGGCTCTCTTCGATCTTGGGCCCGACGGGGACGGGATCGCGCTCAGGCGGCGCCCCATGACCCTCGGGTCGCACCTTGCACACGAGCCCTGAGCCATCGGTGAGCCAGGAGCATGGGCTGCCGTAGACCCCGTTCAAGCGCGGCCCGATCAGCCGGCGAGGCTCGGGGGCGTCGCGGGAGGTGATCCAGAGCTCGAGGCCTTCCTCGGCGATGTTCGTGAAGGCGACGTGGGCATCGTCGTAGCTCCACGAGACGTTGGTGACGCGAGCACCGGGCGGGAGCGGCACCTGGGTGCGGGCGACGCGATCGTGCCGCCCGAGGGGACGGAAGGTCATCGCGGTGTAGCCCAACGCGCCGGCACGGCCGAAAGTCCGCGGGTTCACCTGAAGCCCCGCCACCCGGAGGCGCGGCTCCGAGAGCTCGGCGATGGAGGGGAGCTCGGGCCGCGCCAGCTCGAGCATAGTGGCGTTGTCGCGCGAGAAGCTGATCGCTGGAGGGCGCGGTGCGTCGAGGGCCTCGACGATGGCGGGCGGGGGATCCTGGTAGACCTCAGCGGCCAAGGCCAGGGCGATGAAGAGCAGCATGGAGACCTCCCGTGGGCTGGCAGCGAGCTCGAAAGGCGCGCCCCTCAGCGAGTGGTCGCTCCACTAACGGCTCCTCAGCCGGCTGGGATCCAAGCAGCGCAGGCCCGCCTGCGGTACGCTCCCCCCCCCATGGCTGACCTCCACCTGCCAAGCCTCATCGCCCTCGGGCTGCTCTACCTCGCCGTCTTCGGCGTAGGCCTCTGGGCCTCTCGACCCCGCCGAGACAGCGAGGGCGTCGAAGAGCTCCTCCTTGCCGGCCGATCGCTCCCCCTGTGGGTCGGCCTGCTCACGATGACCGCGACCTGGGTCGGTGGCGGCTACATCAGCGGTACGGCAGAGCAAACCTATCAGTCCGGACTACTCTGGGGGGCTCAGGCCGGGATCGGCTACGCCCTGGCCTTGGTGATCGGGGGGCTCGTCTTCGCGCGGGTGATGCGCCGTCACGGCTTCTCGACCCTGGTCGATCCCCTCGAGGCGCGCTTTGGACGCCACGCCGCCGTCGTGCTGATGATCCCCGCCGTGCTCGCGGAGGTCTTCTGGAGCGGGGCCATCCTGGTCGCGCTGGGCACGAGCTTCGGGGCCGTGATCGGCATCGATCTCACCACCGCGATCCTCTCGTCCGCTTCGGTCGCCGTCGCCTATACCGTCTTCGGAGGTCTTCGCGCCGTCGCCTATACCGATGTGCTGCAGCTCGGCTTGATCCTCGGGGGCCTGGGCCTCGCTGTCCCGTTCGTCATCACCACGGCCGGCGGCTTCACCCAGCTCGAGCTCAGCGCTGGCGAGATCACCGCCTTGGGCGAGGGCCTCACCTACGGCGACTGGATGTTGGTCTTCATTCTGGGTGGGATCCCCTGGAACGTCTACTTCCAGCGTATCCTCGCCACCCCCGATCCCCCGACGGCCGCCAAGACCTCGATCTGGGCGGGCCTGCTCTGTGGCCTGATGGCGATCCCCCCTCTGCTCCTGGGCCTCGCCGCCTCCTCGATCGACTGGGCCGCTCTCGACACCGGAGGGGTCGATGTCGTGGCGGGGCTCGAGGACAGCCCGGCGATGGTGCTGCCGTACCTGCTGCGCTACGCCGTGCCGACCTGGGTCGGCGTCCTGGGGCTCGGTGCCGTGGGGGCCGCGGTCATGTCCTCGGTCGATAGCTCGATCCTCTCCGGAGCCTCGCTCCTTGCCTGGAACGGCTACCGCCGCCTGCTTCGCCCCCGCGCGACCGCCCGGCAGATCACCCGCCTGGTCCGGGTCCTGGTGGTGCTCCTCGGCGGCATCGCCACCTGGCTGGCGCTCTCGGTCGGGAGCGTGGCCGCCCTGTGGTACCTCTGCGGCGATCTGGTCTACACCATCCTCTTTCCCCAGCTCACCCTCGCGCTCTTCGACAAGCGGGCCAACCGGACCGGCGCGCTGGCCGGGCTGTTCATCTCCGTCCTGCTCCGCCTGGGCGCTGGCGAGCCGACCCTGGGCCTGCCCGCTTTCCTGCCCTACCCCGAGCTCGACGGCCACTTCCCCTTCCGCACCGTCGCGATGCTCGCGGGCCTCGGCACCGCGCTGGCGGTCTCACGGCTGACCACGAGCCTCGATCCGCCAAGACCCCTGCGCAACGTCGCGGCGCCGCCCGCCGAAGAGCCCCCGACGGACGCGACCGCTCCGGCGCGATAAGGCCCCTGCTCGTCGTGACCTCGGAGCCTCTGTGACCGCTGCTTCCCCGCTGCATCGCCTCGCCGCCTGGTCGGTCCACGCCTACACCTCCCTGGGCCTGCCCCTCGCGGTGGTCGCAGCCCTCGCGCTGTTCAACGACGACGCTCAGAGCTTCTTCCTCGCCCTGTGCGCCGCGGTCTTCGTGGACGCGACCGACGGCTTCCTCGCGCGAGCCGTCAAGGTGCGAGAGGTCCTTCCCGACTTCGACGGCCGACGTCTCGACGACATCGTCGACTTCATCACCTTCGCGCTGCTGCCCACCCTCGCCGTGATCCAGTTCGGGCTCTTTCCCGAGGGCTTCGCCTTCGCGGCCGTGATCCCCCTGCTCGCCAGCGGCTACGGCTTCTGCCAGGACCAGGCCAAGACCGACGAGTCCTTCGTCGGGTTTCCTAGCTACTGGAACATCGTGATCATGTACCTCTACCTCCTCGAGCTCGGCCCTTGGGTGAACCTCGGGGTCCTGATCACCCTGTCGGTCCTGGTCTTCGTCCCCATCCACTACGTCTACCCCACCCGAACCCGAATGCTCCGCCCAGTCACCGTCATCGGCGGCTTCAGCTGGGCGGCCGTCATGGTGCTCCTCATGCTCCAGATCGAGGCGAGCTGGGCCAAGCCCGTGGCGCTGGTTTCCCTGGTCTACCCCGTCTACTACTTCGCCCTAAGCGCGGTAAATCACGCCCGAATCACCCGGCAGCTCCGCGCCACACAGCGCGACGCGGCCGCCTAGACCGCGATCGTGGCCCGCAGCTCACACCACCTCACCCATGAGCGCTTCGAGGCAGGGAGCCACGACCTCGCGCAGGGCACGGCGGGCGACCTCGGTCTCGAGGGCCGTGGGCAGCACCCCCCACGAAGCGCAGGAGGCAGAGGGGCCCTCGTCGGGCTGAGCCTCACGCGCCGCGTAGGAGGCATCAGCCTGGGCGAGGAGCTCCGCGCAGCCGTTGAGCAGGCTCGGATCGCGGCGCGCGGCCCACGCGACGAAGCGCCAAGCCAGCGCCGCGTGGCCCGCCTCATCGTCCGCGACCCCACGAAGGATCAAGTCTAACCCAGGGTGGACCGCACGGTCTCGGGCCTCGCCCGCCAAGGCGGCGGCGAGCGTCTCGTTGATGCAGCCTTCGCTGAAGGCGGCGAGCGCGGCATCGCGCAGCGTCGGATGAGCCACCGCGCCGTGGGTGTCGAGGGGGCCGGGGGCCCGCCCCTCGCCGGCGAGGCTGGAGGCGATCGCGAAGGCATCGGCTGCATGTCGGACCTCGTCGCGAGTCGCCTCGCTCGCGGCCAGGAGCAGCTCGGAGGGGGCGCCGAACTGTAGAAGGTCGAGGGTAAAGGTTGCGAAGCTAGCGATGGAGGCGTGCTCTGTGAGCGCCGTCCGGACCCAGTGAGCCTCGAGCTCGGCCCGCAGGGGTGCGGGCAGGGCGCGCAGCGCATCGTTCAGCGAGCTGCTGAGCGGGCCCCAGGGCGCGCTCACCACCACCTCGGCGGTACGGGCTCGACCCTCGGCCACAAAGGGGCGACCCACGGCGATCAGAGGCTCAAAATGGAAGTTGTAGCAACATTCGTCGATCCGTCCGGGATCGGGGCCGCAGGTGGGGGTGACCCGAGCATAGGCGCCGATGCTCCCCTCCGAAAAGTCGAGGACCCCCTCGATCCAGGCCGGCGCCGTCTCTTGGGTGAGCACAGGACACCGCACGTCGACCGCATCCTCGCAGAGGAAGACCTCCTCGGGCCAGTCGAAGGACTCGGGGTGCAGCTCCTCACGCCCGTCGGGGAGCGAGTAGTCACACATTCGCGCGAGGTCCGTGTCCGTGTCCGTGTCCGTGTCCGTGTCCGTGTCTGTGTCTGTGTCTGTGTCGGTGTCTGTGTCTGTGTCTGTGTCGGTATCAGACTCCGTCGACAGGACGGAATCGACCCCTTCGTCCTCACCGCAGGCCGAGAGCGCCAGGGTGGTGAGGGTCGCGAGGAGGAGGTGGCGGCGCAGGGGGGTCAGATCGACCATGAGCGACTCCAGGGCGGGGATGAGGGGCGCAGTATATCGCGTGCACTCCCCCCTCGTTGTGGCCCGCTGAATCGGCTGGAGCCCACCCGCTCGGAGCGGGCGGCGGCGTACAGAGCCCCCGGTTGGAGCGCCAAGCTCAGGCCGACTTGAGCACCTGGATGGCCGCCGCGCGGTCGGGCGCACCATAGATCCCCGAGCCGGACACGAGCACGTGAGCGCCTGCGCTGGTGAAGCGATCGGCGTTGTCGACCTTGACTCCGCCGTCGACCTCGATGAGCGTCCGCAGGCCGCGCTGGTCGATCTTTCGGCGAAGTCGCTCGATCTTGGGAAAGATCGACTCGATGAGGCTCTGGCCCCCGAAGCCCGGGTTCACGCTCATAATCAACACCAGGTCGAGCTCGTCGAGAACATACTCCAGCACCGACTCATGGGTGTGGGGGTTGAGGGCCACGCCGACCTTCGCCCCGGTCGCCTGAACCGCTTGGATCGAGCGGTGAAGGTGCACACAGGCCTCGGCGTGCACCGTGATCTGACTCGCGCCCGCGTCGCGGTAAGCCTGCACGCTCGCGTCAGGGCGCTCGATCATCAGGTGCACATCCAAGAAGGCGTCCATGGCGTGCCGGCGCACCGCCGCGACCACCGGCGGACCGATGGTCAAGTTGGGCACGAAGTGGCCGTCCATGACGTCGACGTGGATCCAGTCCGCGCCTTTGTCGAGCACATCCGCGACGTCGCGGGCGAGGTTCCCGAAGTCCGCGGAGAGGATAGAGGGGGCGACGACAGCCATGTCAGGACTCCTGGTGGGGGAGGGGCTCGCCTGGGACCAGCCGCGCTCCGTTCGCAAAGTCAGCGCCAGCGACCGCCTTTCGGCCCGGCGGGCAGACCTCTTCGAGGTGGAGCGCGCCCTCGCCACAGGCGATCCGAAGCTCCGGCGAGGTGGAGAGCACCGTGCCCGGCGCCCCTTGGCCCTGGGTCGGTCTCGCCCGCAAAATCTTGAGCGGCCCCTTGCGCCAGGGGACCCAGCCCCCCGGCCAGGGGGTCATGGCCCGGATGGTTCGGTCGAGCACGTCGGCGGGGGCGCTCCAGTCGAGGCGCCCGCTCTGGCGATCGATCTTGGTGGCGTAGGTCGAGGGGCCTCGCTGGGGCTCGGGCTCTCGCTCCGCGACGACGGCCAAGGCCTCGAGCGCGACCTGTGCCGAGAGCTCCGCCAAGGTGTCGTGCAGCTCACCCGCCGTGATCCGAGGAGGCATAGCTACGGTCCGGCGCACGTAGACCGGCCCCTCATCGAGGGCCTCGACCATGCGCTGTGCACACACCCCGGTCTGGGTGTCGCCCGCCAGGATCGCGGCCTGGATCGGCGCAGCACCCCGCCAACGGGGCAGGAGCGAGGCGTGCAGGTTGATGCAGCCATGGGCCGGGGCGTCGAGCAGCCGGGCCGGCAGGATCCGGCCGTAGGCGATGACGACAGATACGTCGGCCTGGAGCCCGACGTACCGCTCGGGGAAGGGACCGCTGCGGAGCGCCTTGGGCTGGGCGGTGGGCAGACCGAGCTCGCGGGCGACCTGGATCACAGGGGGGCTACGGAGCTTCTGGCCACGACCGACAGGGCGATCGGGCTGCGCGACCACCAGCACCACCTCGTGATCCGCCCTGTGGATCGCCCGCAGGGTCGGCACCGCGAAGTCTGGGGTTCCCATAAAGATGACGCGCACAGGGCCTCCGAGAGGCACTCGCCTATCGCAGGTCAGGGATCCGCGCGACCGGGGTCGCCGGGCAGACGCACCGCCCTCAGGCGAAGGCTGTTCAACACCACACTGACCGAGGAGAGCCCCATGGCGGCCCCCGCGAACATCGGAGAGAGGAAGAAGCCCCATGGCGCCAGCACGCCGGCGGCCAGCGGGATCCCGAGGGCGTTGTAGGCAAAGGCGAACACGAGGTTCTGCTTGATGATGCGCAGGGTCGCATGGCTGAGCACGATGGCCCGTCCCACCGCGAGCAGGCTTCCACCCGGCAGGGTGATGGGGGCCGCCTCCGCCGCCACAGGCGCCCCGCTGGCGATGGCGAAGCCGACATCGGCGCGCGCGAGGCCCGGCGCGTCATTGACCCCGTCGCCGACGAAGCCTACGACGTGGCCTCGGGCCTGGAGCGCCTCGATGTGGGCCAGCTTGTCTTCGGGCAGAGCCCCCGCGTAGACCTCGTCGATCCCCACCGCCTTGGCGACCGTCTCGGCCGAGGCCGCGTGGTCTCCCGTGATCATCACCACGGCCAGACCCCGCCTGCGGAGCTCGGCGACCGCCCTCGCGCTGTCGACCCGAACGGGATCCGCGAGGGAGATCAGGCCGATCACCTCGCCCTCCCGCGCGACGTAGGCCAGGGTGTGACCCAGGGCCTCCGCCGAGGAGCCCGCCGCCGCCACGGCCGTCAGGTCAAGCCCGGCTTCCTCCATCATTCGCCGGTTGCCGACGCGAACGCAGGCCCCCTCGACCCTTCCTTGCACCCCCCGCCCCGCGATGGCCTCGACTTCGGCGGCCGGCTCGACCTCTCCGGCTGACCGCAACAGCGCGCGGGCCAAGGGGTGCTCCGATCCTCGCTCCACCCGGGCGGCGAGCTGAAGCATAGCCTGCTCCTTCCCGTCGATCGCCAAGAGATCGACCACCGCAGGCTGGCCCTCGGTGAGGGTTCCGGTCTTGTCGAGCACCATCACATCGACTTGGTGGGCCCGCTCCAGGGTGGCGGCGTCGCGCACGAGAACCCCGAGCTGGGCCCCACGGGCGGTGCCGACCATCACCGCGATGGGGGTCGCGAGCCCGAGCGCACAGGGACAGGCGATCACCAAGACCGCGACCGCGTGCACCATCGCCGTCTCCAGACCCGCCCCCAAGGCCCACCAGACAAGGAGGGTGAGCAGCGCGATCCCGAGCACGGTCGGCACGAAGACGGCCGAGACCTTATCGGCGAGCCGCTGGATGGGGGCCCGGCTTCCTTGCGCCTCGTCGACCATGCGCACGACCCGACCGATGGCGCTGTCCGTGCCGACCCGTTGTGCCTCGACCACCAGGCTCCCATGCCCGTTGAGCACCCCGCCCAAGACCTCGTCGCCCGCCTCGACCGGCACGGGCATGGACTCGCCGGTCACCACCGAGGCATCGACCGAGCTGCGCCCCTCGATCACCGTCGCATCCACCGGCACCCGTCCACCCGGCGGCACGCGGATCCGATCTCCGGGACGCACATCGGCGACCGCGACCTGCGTGCCATCTTCGAGCTCGGCTCGATCAGGTACGAGGGCGACCAGCTCGCGCAGAGCCTCGCTCGCCTTCCCCCTCGCTCGCTGCTCGAGGTAGCCGCCGAGGAGCACGAAGCCGATGATCACCGCCGCCGTCTCGAAGTACAGGTCGAGGTGCTCGCCGTGGCCTTGATGGACCTCGCCGAACGTGGCCTGCAAGAGCACCCCCATCGACCAGAAGAAGGCCGCCCAGGTTCCGATGCCGATGAGGGTGTCCATGTCGGCCTGGCGACGCACCACGGCCCGCCAGACCCCCTGAACGAAGCGCTGCCCTGGCCAGAGCAGGATGACCGCGGTGAGCCCTGCCTGGATCCACCCGTTGACAACCATGTCGATCCCGAGGTTTATCCCGACCATCGGCGCCATGGCGATCACCATCACCACCATCGCCAAGGGACCCGTGACGAGGAGGTGGAGAGCGCTCTGCGCGCGGCGACGCTGCCGCTCCTGCTCGGCTGCGGAGGCCATCGAGACCCCATCGGACGGGGCGGGCGAGCGGTAGCCCGAACGCGCGATGGCGCGGCGGAGCGCCTCGAGATCGACCGGACCCTCGACCACCACCGTCGCGCGCTCCGCCGCGAGGTTGACGTAGCTCTCGCGCACGCCTCGAACGCTCGCGAGAGCGCCCTCGACCGCGCCAACACAGGACGCACAGTGCATCCCCAGAACCGGCACCGCGATCCGCTGGAGGCTTGGCGGTTCGGCCTTGGGTGAAGCCGGAGCGGGCTCGGAGGACGGAGCGGGCTCGGGAGCCAGGGCGGTCTCGTCTTCGACCTCCTCGGCCGCGCGGTCGGGCCCCCCCGAATCGAACTCCGCGTCTCCTCCGACCGCATACCCGGCGTCATGGATCGCCCGTTCGATCAACACAAAGTCCAGCGAGCCCCTCGACCGGACGATCGCCCGGTCTGGTCCCCGCTGGACCTCCACCTCACCGGCGAGCGGCTCGAGCGCTTGTCGAACCGAGGCGACACAGCGGCCACACCGGAGCCCGACGAGGCCGAAGCGGTGCTCGGTCGACAGGGGGGTCGCGCGCAGGTCCTGGCCCTGGAACACATCCATCACCCCTCGCAGCGCCGAAGACGACTCCTCGCCCCACCGAAGCCGAACCTCGGCCCGATCAGGCAACACGACCTCGACGGCGGAGACGCCTTCGACCTGCTCGAGCGCCTTCGTCGCAGCAGCGACGCACCCCGCACAGCGGAGGCCGTCGAGACGGAACGTATGAAGGGACGAAGGCAGGAGCGCCTCGGGAAACGAGCGGGTGGGGCCGGACGCGGCCCTACTCTGCCGGATCGATACGCACGACCAGGATGGAGGTCAACTCCACCAGATCATCACCGACGATCTCGCCTTCGACGAGTCCGCCTTCGTGCCGAAGCTCCCAGGCATACTTGCCCGCGTAGACGCGGAAGGTGTCGCCGCTGTCAGGCTCCCAGTCGGGGAGAATACGGAAGGGGATGGCCCGACCTTGAACCGCGCGCGCCTCGAGGGGCTGAAGGTACCAGGCCGCCACAGGCTCGCCGTCGGGGAACGGGACATCGGGCAGATCGTCGATCTCGACCCGAGCCGCCGTGACCTTGTCGTAGCCGAACTCGTGCTCGACGTTGTCTTGCCCCACCTCGAGGAACAAGCCGGGCGCGAGCTCCAGCTCTTCGGCGACCTGGGGCGCGTCGACCCAACCATGAACCGACGGAAGGACGGCGTCGCGCGCGAGGGTATCGGGATCGTGATCGACCAGGCTCAGCGGCACGGAGGTCGCCGAGAGCTCCGGGTGCTCCCCGAAGGGTACGACGTAGAACCAGTAGTCGTCTCGGGGCAGCGGGGGGAAGAAATGGAAGGCCCCGTCGGACGAGCTGCTGTTGACCGTGAAGCAGACGTCCATGCACATGTTGACGCGCGCCGCGACGGGGTTGCCGTCGGAGTCCGAGATGTAGCCCGTCATCTCGACTCCCTCGAGATCGGAGGGGAGGTCGCTGGAGTCGGACTCCGAGAGGTGGGAACTCTGCGAGCTGTCGGACTGCGAGGAGGCGTCGACCTCGGCACAACCCATGACCAGCGATACTCCGAGCAGCCAACGCAACATCTTCAACCTCCGCCGAACCAGATGGCGTGGGCCTTATCACGCCACGTCCCCCTTCGCACCTCTCCCCCCCTGCCAGAAGAGCACCGATGCGGTACATCAGCCGGAGCCAACCTCTCCTCCCCCAAGCCGATGCCGATCTACCAGCTCCACGCCCAACCGCTCTTCCCCGATCCGCGCTTCGCCAACCCCTCGGGCTTGCTCGCGGTCGGCGGGGACCTCTCGATCGAGCGGCTGACCCTAGCCTACAGGCAGGGCATCTTTCCTTGGTTCTCCGAAGATCAACCCCTGCTCTGGTGGAGCCCCGACCCCCGCATGGTGCTCTTCCTCGACGAGCTCTACGTCGGACGAAGCCTCCGCAAGCGGCTGCGCAAGAGGCCCTACAAGATCACCTTCGACCGCGCCTTCGACGACGTGATCGGGGCCTGCGCCGCCATCCCCCGGCCCGGCCAGGGGGGCACCTGGATCACCGACCGCATGCAGGAGGCCTATCGGGCTCTGCATCGCGCTGGGATCGCCCACAGCGTCGAAGCGTGGAGCCCTGATGGGGCGCTGGTCGGTGGCTTGTACGGCGTGAACACCGGGCGCTGCTTCGCTGGCGAGTCCATGTTCGCCAAGGCAGACGACGCCTCCAAAATCAGCTTCGTCCACCTCTGTCTTCAGCTCCAGCGGTGGGGGGTAGGGCTCGTGGACTGCCAGATGCACACCGAGCACCTCGCCCGGTTCGGCGCGCGCGAGATCCCTCGGCAGCACTTCCTCCAGCTCCTCGAAGGCCTCGTCGAACACCCCCCCCCGAGCCTCCCTTGGCGATTCGATCCCGATGTTCTCGAAGACCTGGACCGCTCCAGCCCGGCGCCCCCAGGCTGACCTTCCGCACCGCTCGCCCCCGTGCCGCACGGCCAGGCCCCACGCCAAGGATCGGCGGGACGTCCGCACGCCCCCCGGCGCACAGCACCCTCCGTGACTTCGATCTGACAGCCCGCTCCCCAGGTTTGCCCAACCCCGGGTAACGGGGTCAGCGTCTTCGGTTACACTGAGGGCCGCGCTGGGCGGGCTGTCCTCGCCCGGCGCCCAACCGGGAGCCTGTTTCATGACCCAGGACGAGCTGGAAACCTTCCTTAAAGCCAAGAAGAAGGCGAGCTTTTCCGACTACCTCGGAGTCCCCGCAGGCGACGCCGCCCAGAGCGCCCTCGACGAGCGCATCCGCTGGGCCTCGAGGGCGCTGAACGATCCCGGAAACGCTGCTGAAGCTGGCTTCCTCCTCCAACATCAAGACGCCCTCCGAAAGCACCTGCAAGGCGAGTCCGGCCCGGAGATGGAAGAGGAGTGGATCGAGTTCGCCGACGCAGGCGACGAGGACGTCGGTCCGAGCGTGTGGCTCCACCGTGAGTCTTCCACCAAGGGCGAGACCCTCGATCTCGGCGAGGATCTGGGTCCGAAGCAAGAACCCCAAGCTACATCCCCGTCCTCATCGCGCAAGCAGACCCCGAAGGGCCCACCGCCAGGGCCAAGGCCCGGACCGCCCAAGGGCGCCGGCGCCCCGCCGGTCGTCCCTCAAGCCCTACGCAGCCGGACCCCCGCCCCGTCGATCAGCCGCGCCACGCCTCGCCCAGCCGCCGAGTCTGGCCACCCCCAGCGCACGGCGACCCCTGCGGGGGCCGCCGCCCGATCCCCTGGGCCCACCTACACCAAGCCGACTCCAGCCCCTGCGCCCAGCCGCAACACGCCCGACGACGGCTACGACGTCCGGATCCAGAACCGTGGCGGGTTCGTGCGCCAGAACGATGCCTACGGCACGAGCTCGGTCGTCTACGACTCCGGGATCGCCGCGCCGACCAACACCCCAGCCGCCGCCAGGCGCCCCTCCAAGGCCACCCCGCACTCCGCCGCCTCCCGCGAAGACCTCAATGTTCTGCAGAACCTTCGCAGCAACACGGAGCGGCAGGACAAGGCGAGCAAAGGGCGACGCCCGATCCGAAGGCGCGCGGCCTCCCTGGTGCCCTTCCTCCTCACGCTGCTGGTCCTGAGCCTTCTCGTCTGGTTCGGGATCTACATCTGGAACACGGGCGCCATACAGCTCGCGCTGGCCCCGCTCCCCGAGGTCGAGGACCAGGACGCGCCTGTCTACCGCGAGGTGGTGCCGCTGGACACCCCTGACGACCTCGACAGCGTCGATCCGACCGCTCCCGAGCCGGCCGGAAGTCCGAGCGAGGCCGAAGCCCAAGCCGAGGCCGAGGCCGAGGCCGAGAAGGAGCGAGCACGTCTCGAAGAAGAGGCACGCACGAAGGCAGCCGAAGAAGCGGCCAAGGCCAAGGCCAAGGCGCCCACCCCTCGTCCACGTCCGACCACGCCCGCCCCAGCCCCTCCACCCGTCGAGGCGCCCAAAGAGCCCGAGCCCCCCAAGGAGCCCACCGCGACCGAGCCTCCCGAGGAGCCGGCAGCCAGCGACACGCCAGAGGAACCCAAAGCAGAGCCCGAGCCCGAGCCCGAGCCCGAGCCCGAGCCCGAGCCCGAGCCCCCGCGCGGGGCCTTCGCGGGGGCTTGGAAGGGGACGGTCGGGACCATGGCGGCGATCGCGGACCTCAGCCAAGACGGCAACCTCGTCTCCGGCAAGATCACGGTCGCGGGGATCCAGTACGAGGTCTCGGGCCGTCACAACCAGGCTCTCGGCACCATCCTGCTGCGCTCGGTGCGGGGAGACGGGGTCGAGTTCCGGGGCGAGATCCGAGATGGCCGCGTGACCGGAGCCGCCCGCCTGGGCTCCGGTGAGGTACAGCAGCCCTGGTCCTTCCGACGATAGCTCTCGCTGCGCCGCACCGGAACGCCCCGGGTCGTCGAGCTGGCACATCACCCTGGATGTTCGTGGTGCTGCCGCGAGGACCGAACCGACTACTCTTCGTCGCCCTCGCTCGACGAGGTGCGGCGGGACCGCCGCCGATGGGTCCAGTACGTGGGCTCCTCGCACGGCGGGACCGGGAAGTCTTCGTCGCGGGTCGCCATCCAGTGTTGGCGGAGCTCCGAGAGGGCGCGATCCCAGCGCGCGAGCATGGGTGGGATCGCGAACGGGACCACCAAGGCGCCATGAGACTCGGCCACCGACCCGAGCGGGCCCTCGATCGAGAGGGGCTCGCGGCTGTAGATCCCCAGCGCGATGCCATGCTTGTCGCGATGAAAGAGGATGACCGCAGCCCCGAACTCCAGGACCTCGCCTAGGGCGGCAGGCTGATAGTGGGCCGGCGGGCTGTCGAGCGTGGAGAAGCCCGTGAGCAGAAAGAGTCGCTCGGCCAGCGCATCGGGGAGCTCGCCCGCATCGGGGAGCACCAGGAGCCCGCGTGCCGGATCGCCCGCGGCGGCGGGACCGAGCAGCTCCGTGAGCGCGTCGAGGCCACGCAGGCGGAGCAACCACCGCACCATGGGCTCTTCGACACGGCCACCGGCCCGGTGACCCGAGTAGACCTCGACCTCGGTGGCGGCATGAGGGATGTCGGCAGGGTGGCCATCTTCCATGAAGGCGAGCAGCTCGGCACCGGGGAAGAGCGCATCGAGCAGCTCGGGGACGGGGACCTTCGACCAGGCCACTCCCCGCAGGGCGTCGCGCGCCGAGTCGTCGGAGAACTGCGCTCCGGTGATGACCACCCGATGCAGCGGGACGGGACCTTGGATGTCGAAGGGCTCGATCCAGCGCTCACGGCCGCGGCAGAGGCGGCCGGGGTCGGCGGCATCAAATTCGGACTGGCTATAGCCGAGGGCGTGGATCATGGCCTGCCCGACTAACGCACCCCGAGGGCCGGTCAACGTCTCTGCGTTGCGCAACAGGCCCCCTCGGATACGGGGGGCGCCCTTGGAGGCTCCGTGTCCAACGAACGCTCGACCTACCTCACCACGCCCATCTACTACGTCAACGGCCTGCCCCACATCGGGCACGGCTACACCACCATCGCCGCCGACGTCTTCGCGCGCTGGCGCCGTAGCCAGGGCGATCCCGTCTTCTTCCTCACCGGCACCGACGAGCACGGCCAGAAGGTCCTGCAGACCGCCCAAGGCCGAGGCATGACCGCCCAAGAGCACGTCGATGACCTGGTCGTCCACTGGCGGGCCATGTGGGACAAGCTCCACATCGACTTCGATCGATTTATCCGAACGACCGAGTCCGATCACGAGCGGGTGGTCCAAGCGGTACTCCAGCACCTCTATGATCGAGGTCTGATCGAGCAGAAGGACTACGAAGGTTGGTATCACGTCAACGACGAGATCTTCGTCACAGACAAGGACGTCGAGGCAGGGCGCTACCAGGCCGAAGACCTCCAGCGCATCACCGAGAGCAACTACTGGTTCAAGATGAGCGCCTACCAAGACGCGCTCCTCGATCACCTGGAGCGACACCCCGACTACATCCAGCCAACCTCCCGACGCAACGAGGTCCTCGGCTTCCTACGGCAACCCTTGGGGGATCTGTGCATCAGCCGACCCAAAGCCCGCATGTCGTGGGGCATCGAGTTGCCCTTCGACCCCGACTACGTCTGCTACGTCTGGTTCGACGCCCTGCTCAACTACCTCTCGGGCATCGGCTACCACCCCGACCCCGAGCAGGCAGGCGACTGGCAGCGGTGGTGGCCCGCGACCTACCAACTGATCGGCAAGGACATCCTCACGACCCACGCGGTCTACTGGTCCACCATGCTGATCGCCCTCGACGTGCCTCTCCCCACCACGCTGTACGCCCACGGCTGGTGGACGAGCGCTGACGGCGACAAGATGAGCAAGTCCAGCGGCAACGCGATCGACCTGGGGCTGCTCGTCCAAGAGTTCGGGGCCGACGTCTGCCGATACTTCTTCCTGCGCGAGAAGTCCTTCGGCGGCGACGGCAGCTTCTCTTACGAAGGTTTCTTGAACCGCTACAACGCGGATCTCGCCAACGATCTGGGGAACCTGGCTCACCGCGGTCTGTCCATGACGCGCTCTTGGCTCGGCGCCAAGGTGCCGGCCCCCGGCGCCAACACCGATCTCGAAGATGCCCTTCGCAGCACAGCCGCCCGCGCCGTGCGTGAGTACGCAGACAAGCTCGATCATCTGGACTTCCCTGGAGCCCTGACCGCCCTCTGGGACCTCGTCAAGGCCACGAATAAGTACGTCGACACCACCGCGCCGTGGGCGCTGAACAAGGCGGGCAACACCGAGCGACTCCACGCAGTCCTTCGGGCCGTGCTCGAGGTCTGCCACCTCGTCGCCTGCTGTCTGTTGCCTGTCATGCCCACCAAGGCCGTGGAGCTCCTCAGCAAGTTCGGCACCCCCGAACAAGACGGCTACCGCTGCCTCTCCGGGCTGGTCGAGCGCGCCCGCGAAGATCAGATCTCCCTCGCCGACCTGCATCCCGGGCAGGCCGTCGATCTGGGCGACCCTCTCTTTCCCCGCCTCAAGGAGCTCCCCGAGGCCATCGCCGCGCTCTTCGTCGAGCCCGAGCCCGAGCCTTCGGCCTCCGCCGCGGCTCCCCTCCCGCCGCAGATCGCCTTCGAAGACTTCACCAAGATCGCTCTTCGAGCGGGCAAGGTCGTCTCGGCGAAGGCCCACCCCAAAGCGGACCGGCTGCTGGTGCTCGAGGTCGACATCGGCGAGCCCAAGCCACGAACCATCGTCGCCGGGATCGCCAGCCGGTACGCCCCCGAGCAGCTCATCGGGCTGGGGGTGGTCGTGGTGGCCAACCTCAAGCCCGCCAAGCTCCGCGGGATCGTGAGCGAGGGCATGCTGCTGGCAGCAGGGGCAGAGCAGCCCGTAGGGCTCGTGCAAGTCGACGCGATCCCCGGCGAAATCGTGCGCTGAACCCGACCGCGACATTCGCCATGGGATCAGCTATACCAGGACGGCACACGGAGGTCTCTATGCGTCGTAGTTCTATCTTGCCCCTCCTCTTCGCAGGCATGCTGATCGCATGCGGCGGCGACCCCGACCCGGTTGGTTCGCGCGGCTCCGATGCTGACACCGACACCGACTCCGACTCCGACACGGACACCGACACCGACACCGACTCCGACTCCG
>REDI01000068.1 GCA_007693595.1 Deltaproteobacteria bacterium
GACACCGACACCGACACGGACACCGACACGGACACCGACACGGACACCGACACGGACACCGACACCGATACCGATATCGGCTCTGGCCCCAATCTGCCCGATATGACCGGGATGGTCCACTTTGTGCGTACCGCAGACGGCGTCCCAGAGTGCGACTTCGACGTCGCGGTCAATGGGTTCGCGACCAGTCGAACGATCATGGTTGACGATGACCCCGTTGAACTCGACTGGAACTACGACATCACCACCACCGTCAGCGAGGACCGGCTCCCAGACTGTGAGCTGGCTGTCGGCGAGCGTTTCCATGGTCTTCGTACCGACGGTGGAGACCTCGAGAACCTCAGCTTGGGCTATGTCTTCAACTTCGACGGGTGGGAGGACGACGACATCTTCCTGACGGGCAACTTCGAAGGATCCACAGACGTCGCATCCGTATACTGGGCGTCCACCTTTTTCGAAGACGTCTTCGACCTCGAAGGACCCACGACGACCGTCACCAAGAGCCTCTCCGGGTTCGAAGAGACCGACATGGTGGCGCTCGTTCAGATTGAGAGCGAGTTTACGCTCGATATCGACGACGAGGAGACCGTCCTGTCAGGCGCCTCGGTCTTCCTCAGCTCCGTTGATGGAGAGACCGAGTGTGACTTCGCGGTGACCTATAGTGGTGTCCGCGTTCCGGAGGGAGAACAGACGTTTGCAGGAGATGCCTGGGAGTACCGCCTCGAGATCTCCATCGACTCCGACTCGAGCTCCGATGCGTGCGATCGGTCCGCCGGTAGCGACGCGGCGACTCAGGGGCTCTTCCCTGCGGAGGAGTACGGCGAGCTGAGTGTCGCCTATGACGGAAGCTATTGGCTCTACGACTCAACGGGTTCGATCTACGTCATCGGGTCGTCTGCGGAGGGCTACACCATCGAGGAAGGTGACTCCATCACGGTGTCGTACTCGTTTGAAGGCGAGACTTCCGTTGATATCCTCCTTGAGTGGACGATCGTCAGTAGCTTCACGAGACACGACGCAGTCGAGTAAGAGTTTGGCTTCGGCCAACTAAGCGCCCGCCCGGCCTCAGGTCTGGCGGGCGCTCTTCGTTCGAGACCATAGTCTACCCCTCTCCCCCAGGGTCCCGCGTCTCGGCCCTGAGCAGGGCTTGTTTGGCGACGGCCTCTGGCTCTGCCCTCGACTGACGTGGCTCTCGAACGCATGAAGCGCCGACCCTGGCGACCTGGACCAAGTGGCCACAACGGCATCCGTTCGAGAGGAACCTCGCGTATGATGGTCGCTGGAGGACGCGCATGGCCGATCAGACCATCCAGCTCAAGCAAAGGGCCTGCCCGGCATGCGCCGCGCCCATCCCTCCCATTCCGCCTCGGGCGACCAGCGTGCAGTGCCCCTACTGTGAGCGAGCCTTCGAGGTCATCGGCCGGCTGGCGCCCAAGACTCCGCCGTCGGGGCCACCCGCCTCTGAGAGGTCAGCGCCCTCCTCCCGCCCAGAGCCCGGAATTGAAAAGAAGAGCTCCAACCTCGGCCAGAACCTCAAAGGCTGCGCTGTGGTCACCTTGGTCTTCGTCGTGCTGATCGGCTTGGGGCTGAGCATTCTGGTCCCGGCAACGATCGGCGTCCTCGCCACGGTGAACCCCGAGCTCGCCGCCCTCATCGGGCCCTGGGTGGGCGTTCCGCCCGAGCCTCCTCCTCCAGCGATCCGTCCTACCGCAGGCCTTGGGTTCAGCGCCCGAGCCTATCCGGTCCTCGCGGACGCCGACCAAGACGGCACGAGCGATCTGATCGCCCCCTACAGCGTGAGCCGCGAGGGCGAGGGCGAGCCCGCGTACTACCTCGGCGCGTTCAGTGGGGTGGATCTGAGCCCGCTGTGGACGCTCGGCCCCTTCTCTGGTGCGGACCGCGAGCCCCTCGGCGCCATTGTGGTCGAGGATCGGCTCGTCGTTCAGGAGCCCTTCGGCATCATCTCGATCGTGGAGCTTCGGAGCGGCCGCCGCGTGGGTCAACTCCAGCTCGACAAGAGCCCAGGTAGCGTGAACCTCTGTCGCTGGCAGCCCAATGGCACCGACGTCTTGGTCGACGGGAGCTTCCTCGTCGACGCGGTCGCGGGCGTCAGTCGACCCAAGAAGGTCGCGATGTACGATCTGCCGGTGCAGTGCTCGCACCGGCGAGGCAGTCAGAACTCCTCGTCGACGATTCGTTCCGCCGCCGAGACGATGGGGCACGCGATCCGAGGCACCCGTGCGCGCCGCGGTCCTCGCGTCGAGGGCCACAAGACCCTCCTCGCCCTCCTCGATGGTGAGCACGGCATCGCGGTCCTCGAGGCCGAGCGCGGCCGAAAAGAGCGTGTAATTCTCGGGTTTAACGTGTCAGAGCTCTCGGAGCGTTGGCGGGCGCCCGCCCGCACGCTGCTCAGCGGCATCGAAGAGGGAGACGTCCCCCCGATCCACCTCGATCTGGGCATGGGCGCTGTCGTCTGGGGTTATACGCCCTCGGGCGCGGCACCGGATCGGCTCATGGGACGGATCCCCCCCCGCCTGCTGATCCTCGACGCGGCCACCGGAAGGAAACGGCACGATCTCGAGCTCGGTCGGGGGATGGGCGGGGGGTTCAAGTTTGCCTTCGCCGACCAGCGCGTCTGGTTCGCCGAGGATCACCACGGCCCCTCCCGGGTCTTTGGGGTCGACCTCCACACAGGCGACGTGCTGGTCTTCGGTGGAGAAGACTGATCTCGGAGTGTCCATCACCCCCCCTCCTGTGCCGCCGGATCGCTTCCTACGGACCGCGTGATGGCGTCTGGTGACCTTGGAGCCTCCGCTCCGCTCACGGTGCGCCGAGCGCTCGATGATCCGGCAGCCAGCCGGCCTCCAAGAAGGCTGCCCCGGAAGGAACCTCGCGCGGGAGTCCTCCGTCGAGGCGGTCTACGCGGAGCCTGCGCTTACCCAGGACCTCCGGGTGTTTCGCCAAGGTCTCCGCGGCGGCGACGAGGGGCACTCGCGCCGTGGTGAAAGTCCAGGCGGTCCGCCTACCCTTGTCGACGAACAGGACCAAGGATCCGTCGATCAGCACCACCGCAGCGCCGGGGATCCGCCGTAGGCGGGCCTCTTTGACGACCCCCTGCGGCCAGGGCAGCACGCCGCCCCAGGGCTGGGCAGGATCGACGACAGCGAGGACCAGGACCTTCCCCCGCTCTCGGGCGCCCTCCTCGGCTGACCACCCCGTAGCGGTCGAGTAGCGAGGTCGCGAGGGCGGCGAGGCGGGCGGTGGGCGCGACGGGTTGTGGTACGAGGTGCGCGACAAGCCCCCAGTGTCCACCGGCGGGGATCGAAGCGCCTCGGCCCTTGCGCCGGGGGACGGCCAGGGCACGGAGGGGCCGGGCTGTGTCGTTGGTCACCCACCCCCTCCACACGAGATCCCAGAGCGGCGGTTCGCGAGCGGATGAGGCCCGACCGAAACCCCGGTCGCCGAGCGGGGGCCGGCTTTGTCCTCGGGGGCGAGGCCCCGTCGCCGTTGGTGGGCGGGTCAGGGGCGGGCGCCTAGCTGCTGCGCCAAGGCTCGTCGCGTCTCGGTTCGAACCGCGGGGTCGGGCTGCCAGGCATCGAAGGCGAGGTCGTGTCGGAGGGCGAGCAGCTCGGCGGCGAGGTCGGCGACGGTGATCGACCAGTCCTCAGCCTCTGTGCTGGCTTCTCCATCGTCCTCGAGGTAGTGGATGGCGGTGGTGTCGTCGAGGAGGCGTAGCAGAGCCGGATCGGCCCCGGGCATCTCACGCAGGCGCTTGGCGGCGGGGCTGGTGAGGGCGCCGTGCATGCCCCACCAGTCGGCGGGTAGGGTGCGGAGGGCCTCGGCATAGGCCCCGACCACTGTGGACTGCGGGAGCTGTCGTGCTCGCTCGGGGCGCACCTCGAGCGCGATGAAGCGTTCGAGCGCAGGCAGTCGGGCCAGGCCCTCGTCCTCAAGATCGTCGATGAGGGCTGTGAGGGCACCAAAGTCGGGTAGAAACTCGGCGCGCACGTGGCTCTCGCGGGCGGCGGTGACGGCTCGGCGCAGCGCGGAGGCCTCCGGCGAGGGGTCGGTCACGTCGGGCTCCGAGGAGGGGGGAGGGGAGGCGCGCGGACAGCCGACGAGGCAGAGCGCGAGGAAGGCACGGATCAATCCCCACGCCCGGGGATGGGGTCGATGCCGCTACCCTCGAGGGCGATGTGCTCGTTCCAGCGGTCCATCGCGCGATCACGCTCGTCGAACAAGGGATGGCCCGCGTCGAGCACGGTGGGGGTGAACTCCTCCCACCGCCGTCCGTGGTCGAAGCCCCAGGCGAAGGTGCCTAGTTCCCTGCCGTCATCCACCGCCATCGCGGTGGTGGTGAACGTCATCTTTTTGTTGTAGCTGAACGGGATGGTGGGACGATCGCGCATTCTCACCGTAGCACCGCCGAAGGAGCCCAAGGAGTTGTTGTGGTCCTTGGGCACGATCTCGTCGTCCTCCTTCTTTGTGCCGTAGAAGGGTGTCTTGTAGCGCTCGGAGTTGCCTCGATCGACGCGCATCCCGGTCTCGGGATCGGTCCTCAGCGCACGCTCGTCGGTGGATATGCCGCGATCGCCTCGGTCTGTGGACCACTCGCCCCCCGACTCTCCGGCCTTGACGGTCTGCACGAAGCCGATGTCGCCCTCGCCAGCGGCCTCGGCCACCTCGAGCTCGGCGCGGAGGAAATAGCGTCCGCTGGTTCGGGTCTCGGGGTCGGGGGCGGTCTGAACGCCATGCTCGATCTCGAGAGTCCCTGCGGCGAGGTCCAGGATCGTCGTAGTGGTGCCTTCGGGGATGGCGTCGTGGCCGGCCAGATCCTCGGCGCGGGCGCCGTTGCCGTAGGGGGCGAAGTGTTGGCCCGCGGACCGAATATCGAACTCTTCGGACGGCGATTCCTGGCGGCCACCGAACAGTCTCTGGAGTTTGTTGAGCATAGGGTTCTTCGAGAAGAGGGAGCATCGAGCGCCTTTGCTAGGGTAGCTCTTCGCGCCGCCGATCGCTACCCGTGGGTGCCCCCGCCTGCCTTCGCGAATCGATCGCTCTGCTCGACACTCCAGAACGCGCGGAGGCCCCCAGAGTACTCATCTACACGAAGGGAGGAGCCCGCCCTCGAGGTCCCGGATCGAGCGCGGGTTCGACGAGCGTGCACGTCGAGGTCGGACGAACAGTGAAACTGCGAAGATCTTCCTGGCCATGGAGCCACCGCCGAACTAGGATATCCAGAGTCTAGCCTGGTTCTCTCCGAGGCTGGTTGAGCGTCGTATTTTCTTTTATTCACTTAGGAGTCCGCGATGCCGATCCTCGGGTACATCGAGCAGTTCTTAGGCAAAAAGTCCGAGCAAGAGTCTCAACCGCCGGAGCACCAGCGCGCCGATGATCAAGACCTGCTGGGCAACCAGGAGGTCCTCGACCGTGCCTCCTCCCCCTCCGCTCCTGGCGGTGGGCCGCCCGACGAAGAGGCCCAGGCTCTGGAGCAGGCCTTCACCTACACCTGTGACGGCACCGAGACCTACTCGAGCCTGGCCAAGCGGGCGGGGGGCGACTGGAATGTCTTGCGCGAACTGAACCCCGAGCAGGATGAGCGGCGCTTGAGCGAGGGCACGATCCTCCGGCTTCCGGCGGCGTGGGCGGGTCCCTTCGGCGTGGAGCCGCAGGACGCCGCGGGTCACAATCCGGACTTCGACGTTCTGGTGGTCATGCTGCGCGCCGAGCACTTCGACGAAGAGAAGGCAGATCGGCTGCTCCGTCTCGTCGACAAGCTGTCCGAAGAAGAGGTCGAGACCCTACGCCGCGACCATGCCGAGGGCTTCGAGCGGCTGATGCGCGCCACGGGTCAGGTCCCCGAAGAGAGCGGGTTCTTTGGAGCCGCCTGGGAGACCCTCCAGCGCGCCTGGGAGCAGGCTGGGGGCATGGTCGAAGGAGCTGGTGAGCAGCTGCAGTCGTGGGGTGAGGACTCCGGCGAGCGACGAGCGCAGAGGAGCCTACAAGAACACACGGAAGGGGACCTGGGTCCAGAGGAAACCACTGCAGATCCGGCACCCAAAGACACCCTGTCTTGGCTCATGGGCTCTGCTCTTGAGAACGGCGAGTGGTTTGTGGAGCAAGCCTCAGACGTGGCAAACGTCGTTCTTGACCGCGTCGAGCGTGCGCGCCAAGGCCTTGGCGGTCTTGCCAGCTGGGATCTCATTAGCCCCTTACCCCCCCAAGGGTCGCCTGATTGGCTGGTCGAACAGGCGAGTCAGAGCACAAGGGACTCCGAGGCCGAGGTCCCTGTTCAACGGACGTATGTAGAGCTCCCCCAAGAGCGGGCAACCTATCTGAAGCGTCTCGATGGTTGGCTGCGAGGGAGGCTGGATGACGTGCTTGGGCTAGAAGGAGAGGCCCGGCTGGGTCGGGTCCAAGGCATCCTTGAAACCACGGAGGAATTGCTCGAAGCCCTGGCTGGGGACGTCACGTACGACATCGAAGCGTTGCAGACCAAACCTTCGCCCAATGCTTCCACGGCGTCTGGTGTATTTGCGCCTCCTTCTCTGATCCCCATATTGAGAGACATCATCGCTGTCGGTGACGCGACGGCCATCGATATCGGTGAGGGAGCTTCCTTTGTACATGGGATAGACTGGAGTAAGCGCCTTGGAGTACCCAGGTATCTGAGTCAGAACGATAACCTGTCTGCCTCCACAGCTTCCTGCAATGTTACCAGCCAAGCCATGGTCTACCAGAGGCTTGGATATGGCCGGGAAGATTTGGTCCGCGTGCTGCGTGAAGAGATGGAAACGTACTTTCGAGCAGAGTTGAAGCGCAAGGGCATAGAAGACGAAGAGGCCGAAGGGCTCGTGAAGGAGGCATTGCCCGAGTACATGGTGGAGACGGTGAAGCGGTACTTAGATGCTGTCGCAGCGGACGGTAGAAGCAGTGGCCGAAAGATACGCTCTAACAAAGCGAACGACGGCTCGAACGACAGTGGAGCGCAAGGGGAGCAGAGGCGTCGCGAGTTGGCGGAAGACTTCCTCTTGAATGCGGATCTGCCCGATCTGCTCGACCTGCTGGTGCAACTAAGCTTTAACTCTGCGGATCGCGAAGAGGGCGGACGCGGCTTTGATTCCACGAAAATGGGGGCGCGAAACGCGGTGGCAACCTACGATACCTCATTTGCGTTGCTGTCCAAACTCAGCGGCTCCAGCGAAAAGGAGCTCTCCGCTGGCTGGTCGAAGCGTCAGGCAGCGATCAACCACATTGACAAGCCGGTCTGGTCACGCGACAAGCACATGATCAAGGAGTGCCTGGAGGAGGGGGGGGCTGCGATCTTGAGTATTCGGCACTACGCGAGGCAGAATGGCAAGACCCACATGACGTCTTGCCAACAGGTTACCGCTGCTGGTGCGATAATCGACGACCCCTACGGCAAGGTGTCGGGGCGGTACAGCCATAAGGACTCGGCTCGGAACGCCTACGCCTACACGATGGATGGCGGAGCCATCAACGCGATCGAGACGAGCGAGGGTGATGAATGGCATTGGTCGAGTCGGCGTGCGATTCGGCAGGATGCGTCCGCATCGGAAGGTGTCCTTCCCGTGGAGCGATCCCATGGCGCATCGGTCGAGCTGTCGGATAAGACCTTAGAAGAGTGTATCTCCGGCCTTCGATTCTTCAGAAAGGGGGCGCGCGCTCCCGGTCCCGCCGAGGAGGCTTCGTGAACCGAGTCAGCCGCCTCCCCGTAGCCCTGAGCGCTACGTTCAGCCTCGCTGTCCTCCTGGCATGTGGTGGCTTGGGCGGGGAGCCGCCAGACGTGGGCGAACGCTCACCTCCCAAGACGCAGACCGTGCATGGCACCGGCACGTCCGACGAGTCTCTTCCTCCGTTCAATGTCGATCAAGCCATGTTGCCGGCTCCCGATCGACCTCGGTTGCTGCTCCCTGATGCGTGGGTCCCCGTCGTGCTCGACACGCAGGGTCGGCTTCGCTGCATGAGCGACGATCAGCGGTCGAAGGATCCACTGGGCCCTCGTCATGAGACCCAGAACGGAGAGTGTCCCTATCCGAAAGAGCTTCTCGAGGGGCCCTACACCTCCGTCGAGGCCCTGAGCGCCCATGTCATGCAGCCGATCTCGACCCCGCTCTTGTGCGGGCTTCGACGCGACGGGGTGCTGATCTGCGGCGACGACGAGGGGGCACGGGCGGTCACCACGACGCGTTTCGCCTCGTTTTCGCTGGCGGGCTTGCGGTCTGGAGCCCGCTTGGAGCCCGTCGTCTGCGGGCGTGAAGCAGACGGGGGGCGCTCGTGCATCGGGTGGCCGGCGGATCTCGACGGTCCTGAGGAGGGCATCGATCAGATCAGGCTCGGAGAGGGCTACGCCTGTGGGCTGCGCGGGGTTGAGCTGACGTGTTGGGGCGCGGTGCCGGGGTGGTGGGAGCTCCCTCGCGAGGGGCTCACCGAGCTGGCGACGCTCGGGCAGTGTGGGCTCACAGCGAAGGGGGAGCTACGCTGTGTCGACAGGGATCTTCCCGTACCTCCGGGGAGCCCCTTCCGCGAGATCCACGTCGCCGAGATCGACGGGCAACCCCAGGGAGTGTGTGGACTGCTCAAGAGCGGAGAGCTTCGGTGCAGGCGATGGGCGCACCTGCTCCACGCCGAGCCCTCGCTGCCGGTGGATATCCCCAGCGGACCGTTCGTCTCTGCCGCTTTGAGTCGATACCGCGTATGCGGTCTCACGGCCTCCGAGGAGGTGCGCTGCGGCACCTCCCTCCAACTCGACCTCCTAGGACAGAACATGGAATTTGACGCCGAGGTCCATCATGCGGAGTAGGCTGGCTGCCAGCGCTGGCGTGGTGGCCCTCCTGTGGCCGGGGTTCGGGTTCGACACGACGGCTGCCCGTGCATCCGACGCGCCGCCCCCCTACGACCCCTCCGAGGCGTTCCTTCCGCCCCCCGAGCGTTCGACCATCGTTCTGATTCGAGGTTCAGCCTGCATCCTCGCGACCTCGGGCAGGATCTCTTGCGACGACTCTACGAGCGAGCGGTTTCCTCCTGGCTACCTCGAGGGTCCATTCAGCAGCGTGACACATCGGCGCGCCAAGGGCACCTGCTTGCTGCGGCGCGATGGTCTCCTGAGCTGTCTCTCCCTGTCCCCTGCCGAAGAGTCGTCGGCAGTGTTTCAGCCGTTCGACTTTCCGGTCGGCGAGGTCTTGGGCATGGAGCTGCAGCGCGGCAGCTACCTGGGGCTCCTGGTCTCGGATCGCCATGGAGCGCCTCGCCGGACCCAGGACTGGCCTCCTCCGGCTGATTACGGAGAAACGGGCGAAGTTCCTTCGGCGGGCTTACGAGACGTGATCGCCCGCTGGGTCGGATCGGACCTCAAGACCTGTGGCCTTCGGGAAGGGGTGATCGAGTGCTTCGGCGATGGGCTGCTCCCCTGGCACCGCAGCGGCTCGACGTACCGTGCCCTGACCCATGGCCCACTCTGCGGCCTGACCGACGAGGGGAGCCTCTCTTGCGCCTCCGCCCATCTCGACCCTCCCGCAGGAGCGGGCTACATCGAAGCCTATGGGATCTGGAACACCGGAGTATGCGCCCTGCATTCGAGCGGCGAGATCCGCTGCTCCACCTACCGCACGACCGCGGATGGCCCGCCGTCGAATCAGCTCGTGCCGCCCAAGGGACGCTTTGTCTCGATGGTGGCCAACGAGTGGCTCATCTGTGGCTTGACCTCGTCCGACGAAGTGGTCTGTGAAGAGGTTCGTGTTCCCGGCGTTCACTTTGGTGCTCAACGACGATAAAGCCCCCCCGGCGACGGCAACGAGAGCTCCCCACCCCAGACCGCGAGCAGGGCCCGCAGAGGTTTCATGCTCGCGAAGTGAGGACCCCGTCCACGGGGACCCGGATCGAGCGCGCGATCGACGAGCGTGCACGTCGAGGTCGGACCCACAGCGAAATTGCGAAGATCTTCCTGGTCATTTTCCCACTTTCGTACTAGAATACCCACAGATTGGTCGCGGTCTCTCCGCCTGCCTTCGACAACACCGCGCGCACCGTGCACCGCGGATCTCGCTAGAACGCAGCTGATCGAAGGGCGAGCCTGCGCAGCCCCTCACGGTCGGCTCCAGATCAGCTTGGACAGGGTCAATGACCTGAGGGGTTGTGGGCGCGCCCCCTCAGCGCAGCGCGCTGGCGATCACGAACCCGGCGACGATCGGCGCCACCACGGCGAGCGTCGCAGCGCTCAGGAATACGCGGTCCGTCCGCGCGAGAGGCGGCTTGTGCCTCCACAGGGCGACCGTTACGACCGCCGCGCCGACCCAGGCCACGAACAGCGAGCCGACCAGGCCGACATGGACTGCGGCTCTGTGGGTCAGACCGAGGAGCGCGGCCCCGGTGTGCGACGCGGCGCCGAAGAGCGGCGCGATGAGCAGCGCGGCGATGAGCAGCACGAGGGCCCAGCCTGGGGCTCGACTCACAGGAGCGCCCAGATAGCGCACCCGACCAGCAGGGCGATCGGGACCGCGACGACGAGCAACCGCCACTCGCCGCCCTCGGCGACCCACCGCAGCGCCGTGACTCCGGTAGCTCGAAGGCGATCGCCATCGGGGTCGCGCACCGGGACCCCAAGCGCGCGTGCCACCCGGTGGGCTCGTCGCAGCGCCCGCTCACCGACGAAACGGTGATGGTCGAAGTTCAGGATCAGGTCGCCCTCATGCCCGCCAACACGCAGCGCGTAGCGGGTCGGCTCGCGTAGCGGGCGCTCCGACCGCGCGATCTCCACCGCGATCGCCGCCTGGATCGGGAGGTCGACGGACTGGCGCCCCGCGACGAAGCGTATCGTTGGGGGGCTGATGACGAGCAGGCTGATGCGCCGTGAAGCGATCCATCCGAACGGCGCTGCGATCGCCAATGCGACGGCCACGCCGAGCAACCGCAGCTCGAACCCCCACGGCGCTGCCGCAGCGAGCACGGCCGCGAGGCAAAGAGTCGCGACGATCCCAAGCTCGAAGTGCGGAAACTGCCGAAGGGACAGGGCGGGATCTCGCGTGGTCATCGGATCGCCTCGTGGTAGATGCGGCCGACATCCTCTCCGGCGGCAGGCGCGTTGTTGACGGCGCTATAGCCCGACGCGATCACGCCCTTGACGAGGTCATAGGAGGTCTGCGCGAGCTGCTGGCCCTGGGTGAGCTCCTCGGCCGCCCCGGCTGCGGGTCCAGGGGTGCTACCGCCCGAGGGGCCCGAAGGCGCCGTGCCCGGCGTCGAGGTGGGCCCGCCCTGCGGTGTCGCCGCGGCTGCGCCCGGCGTCGAGGTCGCCGATCCCGGAGGACGACGCCAGCGCCGCGACTGAAGATCGAATCGGAGGCCCTTGTCGTATTGTGTCTGAAACGTATCGAAGCGCCCGGTGTAGCCCTGGCTGCGCGCGCTCTCGAACGCGCTCACCGTCTCGGGGTTCGCCCCGCTGGGCGGCGTGTTGGGGCGCGACCAGCGCCGCGTCTGCGGGTCGAACCGGAGTCCGCGCTCGTACTGTCGGGTAAAGACATCGAGATCGCCGCTATATCCCGTGCGCTGCGCCTGTTGGAACGCCGCGTTCACCTCGTCGGGCGAGGCGCCGCCGCGCGAGGACGTGGCTGGCGCATCGGGCCCCGAGGTGCCGCGCCCACGCGCAGAGGCTAGATCGTCGGGCGTGCCGCTGCGACGCCCTTGAGCGAGGTCGTCGCCCCGACGGGTCGTCGCGACCTCGTCGGCCGCGCGCCCGGTGCGCCCGACGTCGGTGCCGCCGCCCGAGCGCCGGGTCGCGTCGGACACGTTGTCGAGCTTGCCGACGCCCCGCGCGGCGCGGCTGCGCTTGATGAGCTGCCCGACGCCCCAGTCTGGGAGGAACTCGAGCGCGATGTCACCGACGCCCTTGCCCGTCGCGCGCCACTTCTCATCGGTGGTCAGCTCCGGGTTCATCCACGCCGACGCGATGGCGACCACCGCGAAGACCACGCCGATCACCGTCAGCACGGCGGCGATGAACGCGATGATCTTGGCCGAGGCCACAAGGAAGGCCGCGACCGCCGCCGCCGCGGCCGCCAGCGCCGCAGCACCCTTGACGATGAGGATCACCGCCGCGACGAGCAGCACGACCGCGAGGATCACGCCGACGATCACGGCGAGCACCGTGACGAACTCGACGAAGGCGTCCCACATGCCCGCGAAGAAGTTACCGGCGGCGCTGAAGAAGCGCCCGATGCGGCTCTGGTTCGCGATCCGCTCGGCCTCGCCGTCGATCTTGGTACAGGCGTCGGTCCGCGCCTGCGTGAGCCCGCTCGTCGCGTCGCGGGCCTTCGTGGCGATCTCCTCCTCGCCCGACGCGCTCGTGCCTTCGAGCTTGCCGACCGCCTCGTCGCGCGCCTCGTCGAGCGCGGCGAGCTTCTCGTCGCGCTCGTCGTTGAAGGACCGCTCGAAGGTCTCGACCTGCTCGCCGAGCCCCCGGTCCAGCGCGCCGAGGACCTCGTTGATCGCCTGGCCCACCGAGCCGACGATCTCGTCGAAGCGCTCGTCGACCTTGGTGGTGGCACCGCGGATCGCGCCGCCCGCGTCGGTCCCGGCGCGCTCGAGCTCCCCGCACGCGCGAGACTGCATCAGCGAGAGCTCCGCGTCGACCGCGCCGCCCTGCGAGACGACCTGCGACGCCAGCCCGCGCAGGGTCTCGGCGGCGCTCTCCTCCTCGTCGGGCTCGACCGTGGCGGCCCACGCCTCGACGCTCCGCATCTGATCGTCGAGCCCTTGCAACGCGGTGCGAACCGCGCGCTCGCCGGCCCGGAGGACCTCGTCGCGCGCACCCTCGATGCCACGAACCTGCTCGGCCTCGACGTCGTCGATGGCCTTGGCCATGCCCTCGCCGACCGTCTCGAGGTCTCGGAGCAGCTCGTGCTCGTTGTCCTCGAGCGACTTGAAGGTCTCGGACAGCGAGTCGCCGAGCGCGCACTCCGCGTCGTTGAGGAGTTGCCCGAACAGCTCCCGGGTCGTCGCGTCGCCCGAGGCGATGTTCGCGACGAGCGTGCGCCCGTCTTCTTCGAGCTTGGTCGCGAGCGCCTCGCCCGCCTCGCGCAGCGTCGCAGCCCCAGCCTCGGCCTCTTGCGAGAGCTTCTGGGCGCTCTCGCGCGCCAGACGCTGGACCGTCAGGCGGATGTCGTTGGCCCGATCATGCTCGGCATAGCGACCCGCGACCCGGTCGGCGTGCGAGACGATCGCCCCAGCCTGCGTCTCGGCGTGGGCGAGGAAGGCCTCGGCGCGCGTCTCGCCGAGGGCACGCGCGGAACCCGCGAGGCCCTCGTACAGCTCGCGCACCTGGGTCTGGTGGTCCGTCGATCGATCGAGGACGGCCTGCATGGCCTCTTGGTTCTTGGTTCGAAGCTCGCCGAGCCGGCCGGCGAGCACGGTCTCGGCCTGGCTCCGCGCCGAGCGGTACATGCCGCTGACCTGGGTCGAGGCCGAGATCACCCGCCCCGAGATGTGTCCGCGCAGCTCGCCGGCCGCACCGGTCACCTCGCCGAGAGCGGTCGTGGCGGCGCCCGATACCGCAGCATGAAAGGTCTCACCGCGCGTGACGATCGCGCTGCGGACCGTCAGCGCGCTCTGCAGGTAGGTCTGGAAGGCTGAGGCGACGTCGCCCGCGTCGACATTCAGCGAGGCAGCGTAGGCGGGCGGCAGCGACAAGGCAGGCTCGGGCGCGCAGACCGCAGGGGCGCCCTCGGCTGGAGGCGCGAGGTCGGCCACCGGCAGGGCAGGGGGCGCGATCGGGATGTCGGCGGGCGCCGGTGGGGTCCCTCCGTCGGAGAGATCGGGAGGCGCGGCGACATCGGCGCAGAGGTCGGGATCGGCATCGACCAGCGGTGGCCCCGCGTCGAGCTCGCCATCGAGCATGGTCGACAGCATGGTCTCGCCAGGGCCGTCGGGCGGCCCCTCGGTGAGTTGCGACGCGACGAATGTGTTGCCGAGCAGCTCCTGGTCGCCCTCGGGCGAGGACGGAGCCGGCGGGTCGTGCGCGACGAGCCGAGAGGCGATGTCAGAGGTTGGTGTACGAGCTTTCATGTCGCATCCATGTGCGCGGTGCGAGGAGTGCAACCACGGATCTCCTATTGGGTTGTGCGCGACTCGGCAATGCGTACGGCAGACAGGAGCCGGGTGCGTGCGGTCGCGGTGGGTGGGCACCGAGGACAGGAGTCGCCAAATCCCCTCGAGGTCCAAGCTCACCGCTCCGCCGAGGCCACTCGCGCCACTCGCGCCCCCCCGCCGCGCGCAGCGATCTCCACCGAGGCCCTGTTTCCTCGCGCCCACCTCGCGATAGCGGAGGTCTCCGCACCGTGAGCCCACCGCGTGCCGTCCAGCGGCTGCTCCGACAGCGTCCGTTGGCAGACCGCCGCCAAGCCATCGAAGGACTTGCGAAAGTCGACGGGGTCTCTCGCGACCAGGATCCTGCGAGGGGTCGGGATCAGCAAAGGGCCTCCACCACTCGCCGGACGAGGCCGAGGTCTGTCGAAGACTGGACGCGGATCGTGACCGGGAGGGCCTCGAGGGAGAGATAGACGTCGGGATCGGGTGGTGGTTCCTGCGCTTGAACGGGCTCGAGAGAGGAGACCTCCAGGGCGAAGAAAGCGGTCGCTACCTCGAAGCCTATGGGATCTGGAACACCGGAGTATGCGCCCTGCATTCGAGCGGCGAGATCCGCTGCTCCACCTACCGCACGACCGCGGATGGCCCGCCGTCGAATCAGCTCGTGCCGCCCAAGGGACGCTTTGTCTCGATGGTGGCCAACGAGTGGCTCATCTGTGGCTTGACCTCGTCCGACGAAGTGGTCTGTGAAGAGGTTCGTGTTCCCGGCGTTCACTTTGGTGCTCAACGACGATAAAGCCCCCCCGGCGACGGCAACGAGAGCTCCCCACCCCAGACCGCGAGCAGGGCCCGCAGAGGTTTCATGCTCACGAAGGGAGGAGCCCGTCCACGGGGACTCGGATCGAGCGCGCGATCGACGAGCGTGCACGTCGAGGTCGGACGCACAGCGAAATTGCGAAGATCTTCCTGGCCATGTGCCCGCTGCCGTACTAGAATACTCACAGTTTGGTCGCGGTCTCTCCGAGGCTGCTTGAGCGTTGTGTTTCCTTCTATTCACTTTGGAGTTCGCGATGCCGATCCTCGGGTATGTCGAGCAGTTCTTGGGCAAGAAATCCGAGCAGGAGTCTCAACCACCGGAGCACCAGCACGCCGACGATCAAGACCTGTT
>REDI01000008.1 GCA_007693595.1 Deltaproteobacteria bacterium
CACCCTGTGATCACGGTGCCCGGAGATCACCGGACCCCTGTCTGGGCAGCACGCAGCAGTCCCGACCAAAGCACGTTGAGGACCGACACCGTCTACGTGAGGCGGCCAGGGGGCTCCAGCGAGCCCCCCAAGACCCAAGACGACTGGGAAAAGCTCCTCGAACGACTACTCCGCGCAAGAGGCACCGATCTTCTCGACGCTATCCGCGAGATTATGCACCCCTCCAAGCAACGTGGTCCCGATCTCCCTGCGTTGGCAACATGGCACGAGGACTCGCTAAGCCGGTGGCGTTCACGGGTAGACCCACTCCCCGATGGCGATGCTCGAAAGCTGGACGTGGGCTACTGGACCTTCTCCTTCGAGATCACCCCCTTTGCGCAGCCTAGCTTGTCAGAACTCATCGAGTTTCTTCGACACGGCGTGCGCCGCTACTCAGGGTGGCCACCGTTCACCTACCTTGACGCTGGACCTAGAAAGCCAAAGGCACTCGGCAACGACATCGAGGCATGGCTGGCCGCAGAGCATGACCGCCGCCAGACAGTAGCCGTTGATGAGCGCTGCGACTTCTGGAGACTTTCGAAACAAGGGACAGGCTTTCTACTCAGGCCCATGCAAGAAGACCGTTCCTCTTACCTTAGGGGGGCACAACCTGGGAATTTCTTTGACTATGAGCTCCCTGTCTACCGCGCGACGGAGCTGTTGAAGTTCGTCGAGGCGATGGCGGTGACCTTCGTTGACAGGAACACCCAATACGCTGCAAAGCTGTGCTACCACGGCATGGAGGGCCGCACCTTACGCCACCACAGAGGCCGGACCTTTTTCGCCGAAGGGGCACGTTGCAGCCAAGACGTGGTTCAGTCGCACCTCTCGGGTTCCATCTCCGACTTTGAGCACAACCTTGACGAGGTCGTGTACAAGCTGCTTTATCCAATCTACGAGCAGTTCGAGTTTACCGAGCTCCCTATGGCTGTCGTGAACGCAACTGTACGCGATGCCCTGTCCTACTGACCTGTACCACCGAACCAACCCCCTCCGCCCACGAGCACCCGCTCGGTAGAATGACTGAACCAAGGCGAGACTTGGCCCGAGCCTTGACAGCCATCCGTCGGTAGCGAGACCTACTCCTCCCCGTCCAGCTCCTCCTCATCCCCCCCCTCCTCAAACAACCCCACCGGCGGCACCAGCCCGGCCACGATCTCCCTGCGCGCCGCCACCTTCCCCGGGTTCTCCGCCTCGAAGGCCGCCCGGGCCTCCTCCTCATCGGGCGCGGTGATCCGCACCTCTACCCCCTGCTTCTCCGACAGCTTGAGCTCCATCTCCCACAGCGCCTCGGCGTGGTGGGTCCACAGCCCGGTCTCCAGCAGCGCGACCTGCTCGACCAGGCGCTTGTTCTTGCCGCGGCCCATGCGGCGCACGGCCTCCTTCTCGATGGCGGCCAGGGCCGCCTCGGGCTCCTCGGCCAAGAAGGTCGCCCGATGGGGCTGGTCGCCCTGATCGCCGAGGTCGCGGCCGCCGGGGCGGTAGGGGGGCTCCTCGATGCGGAAGTCGGGGGCGATCTCGTCTTGCAGGCGCAGCTCCCAGGCCCAGGCGCGCTCGGGGTGGTAGCGCCAGAAGCAGCCGTGGGCGACGCCGAGGGAGGGGTCGGCCTGGCACTTTTTGTCGACGCGGGTGGGCCAGTAGCGCATGGCGAGGTGCGACCAGTCGTAGTCCTTGCGGCCTTTGGCGGTGGCGAGCTCCTTGGCCCACTTCTTGGGGTCCTTCCACTGGGGCTCGAGCAGGGGCCACAGGGCGGCGCTGTTGATCATCACCCCGTCGTCGAGGTCGGGGTCGTAGGCGGCGTCTTGCTCGCGGGGGGGGCAGGTGCGGTCCACGGGGGGCGGGCCCTGGTCGGCGCAGGCCTCGACCTGCTCGATGAAGGCCACCAGCTCCTCCTTGGCCTTGAACACGCGGTCGAACTGCTTCTCGGCGGCGCGGGAGGCCTTTTGGTCGGCGCCGTCGCGGGCCTCGCGCAGGTCGTTCAGCGCGCCTTCGAGG
Source organism: Deltaproteobacteria bacterium (assembly GCA_007693595.1). Taxonomy (GTDB): domain Bacteria; phylum Myxococcota_A; class UBA796; order UBA796; genus REDI01. The sequence goes on from REDI01000008.1 coordinate 2,035, forward strand.
CGGGAGAGGGCGGGCATGAGGTGGTCGGCGAGCAGCACCCGCAGGGTGCGGCCGTTCATGCGGTGGATGTTCACCCAGGCGACGAAGGTGCGCTTGGCCGAGGAGAGCGGCCAGTGGATCGGCCGGTTGTCGTACATCTGGCGGTGCACGTCCTTGAAGAAGTCCGCCGCCAGCCAGGCCCGCAGGGTGCGGCGGGTGCCGATGGCGGCGCGGTGGGTCTGCCAGGCGGCGTGCAGGGGGGCGGCGGCGGGGTGGCCCAGGCCATCGCGCCGGTCGGCCTCGTCGAGGGTGGTGTCGAGGAAGAGGATGCCGGCGGGCAGGGCGTGGGAGAGGTCGGCGGTGGAGGGGTCGAGCACCCCCTCCCCGGCCGGGCCGAAGCGGCCGAGGGCGACGCCGAGGGCGAAGCTGAGGTGATCGGTGGGCGGCTCGGGCTCCAGCACCTCCTCGTAGGGGGGCAGCGGCGCCCCCTCGGGGCGATCCACGGCCCGCTGGGCCCAGTCCTGGGCATAGGTCCACGGGGAGGGGCCGGGGCGGCGGAACTCGACCGAGGGCTCGCGGTGGGCCTCGTGGGTGCTGAAGGCGGCTTCGATCTGGGCGAAGATGCGGTCGGCGTCGGGGATGGGGAACAGGGGGAGGCGGTTGACGTCGCCGACTTCGAAGCCGATGCCGGGGTTCAGGGACTCCAGGATCTCGCGGGCGCGGGTCGAGTTCATCGCGCAGACGGCCCCGGCGAGGTCGTCGGGGAAGACCGAGGAGCCCTTGTTGCCGAAGATGCTGGGGTAGCGGTGCACGCGAGCGGTGAAGGAGGAGCCGATCATTGAGAAGGCGACGCCGCGGCGGAAGTAGTAGTGTGGACTGCGAACATGTTTTGAAATGCTACTATAGCGATGATCCTGATCCGCCTTTATCTCCAGGCCAGATGTGTTCCAGTTCACCATGGTGTCGCATGGATCCATCCACACAACACCCTTCGCACCGTGAACTGAAGGCACCCATTCGATTAAGGAAGAAGGTTGCGACTCCCAGCCGAAACGAAGAAAACGGGTGTCATTACAGGTGCAAAGACCTTTGGCCGCTGGGCTAACCACCCCAATGAGCGGCGCACTCTGGTAGGCGCTAAGGGTCGCCTCACCCCACCAATACACCAACGGCCACTCCGGCACGACCTTCAGCGCGGCGGGGTCGAAATCATACCTCTCCGTTTGTACTCGTAACCCAGCCTCCTTCTGTAGAATAGCGGCTGCGGTTCTATCTGATGGAGAAGTACCGGTGGGAGCAATCGCCAGTGAAGGGTCCTTTGAATCTACGCCGCACATGAAGATGGAAATGTTCACTTTTACATCCTTCATCTCGGCAAAGGAACCCCAGTCAAGGTCAGCCATACTGCGCAATGAGTGAAGCGCCAACAGATGCTCCCGCAGCCCCGCATACTGCTTGATGAACATCCAGTTGCGCATGGTCAGCAGCGCCGAGGTGCCCCCCTCCCGCGCCAGCTCCAGCCCGCGCAGCAAGAAGGCGGCAAAGAGATCGGCCTTGCCGAGCTCATAGTGCTTCTTGACATAGGCCGCGTCGGCCATCTTGCTCGTGCCCTGGTACGGCGGGTTGCCCACCACCAGATCGTAGGAGCCCTCGCGCAGCAGCCGCACAAAGCGCACCCCGGCGGCGAGCTGGGCGCCGCGCATGCGCAGGCCCAGATCCTCGGCGCTGGTGCGTCGGTCGAGAAAGCTCTCCAGGGCCAGCACCAGGGCGGACTTCGCCGCCTCCCGCCCCATCGGCACCCGCTCGGCCTCCTGCTTGAAGCCGGTGAACAGGCCGCCCTGCTCCGGCTTGATGCGCCCGAGCGCCGTCTCGTGCTCGGAGATCGCCCGGCTCACCTCGCCGTCCACCCGGAGCAGGCTGCCCAGGTGATCCGCCCCGCGCAGGGCGTGCACGATCCGATCGGTCAGAGCGGCGGGCACCCCGATCTCCGACTCCACCTCGCGCCGCAGCTCGACCAGGGCCGGGTCGTCGTCGGGCAGGCTCGCCAGCCGCAGGTTCGAGGCCACCAGGTTCAGGCTCTGGGGCCGGGCCTGGTGGGCGAAGCGGCGGGCGCGGATCCACAGCGAGGCGGCGGCGATCTGCACCGCGCGGGCGTCGAGGTCGATCCCGTGCAGGTTGTGGCTCAAGATGCGCTCGGCGATGGCCTGGTCGGACCACCGGGCCTGGCCCTGCTCGCCCCGGTGGCGGGCTTCCTCGCGGTACAGGGCGGTGAGCAGGTCAAAGGCGACCAGCAAGAAGTGCCCCGAGCCCATCGCCGGATCGAGCAGCCGCAGATCGCGCACGGTCTCGGGGGCCTGGGCGACCGCGCTCTGTGGGATCGGCTGGGGCACGTAGTAGGCCCACCGCCGCTCAGCCTCGGACTCCAGCGGCATCAGAGCGGTGAGCGGCACCTCGCCGGCCTCGCGCTGGGCCCGCCACGCGACCCGCCGCGCCTCGAGGCGGTCCAGGGTGCCGTCGGCCTGGACCTCGGGGGTCCAGCCGTGCTTGCGGCACATCGCGAGCCACATGGGGCCAAGGCTGTTCTGGAGCAGCCAGTCCACCATGTAGCGCTCGGTGAAGAGCTGGGTCTTGCTCGCGATCTGGTGGGCCTGGAGCTTTTTGCCGCTGTTGAGCTGGGCGTCGATCTGGTCGCGCTCCGGGTCGTTCCAGTACTGGTAGACCCAGCCCAGGGTCAGCTCGTCGGTCCAGCACGAGGCGAGGGCCGGGGCGTCGAGGGCCTCGATCACCGCCCGCAAGGTGGCGGGGGTGATCGGCACCAGCTCGGCGACGCCCGCCGGCCCAAAGATGCCGGGCAGGTCCAGGGCCAGATCCTCGAACAGGAGCTGGAGCAGGGTGGCGTAGCCCTCGGTGGGATCGCCGCGCACCAGGGCGGGGGCGAGGCTGCGAAAGTCCTTGTAGCCGCGACTCTCCCAGCCGCCGGTCACCACCGGGGGGGCGCGCAAGGGCTCGCCCTGCTCGGGGCGGGCCTCGAGGATGCGGAGCACGATCAGACGGTTGAGCAGGGTGTAGGCGGCCTGCTTCTCGATGTCGCGGCGGTGATCCTCGTCGGATCGGGCCTTGGCCTTGCGCCCGGCCCCCAGATCGGCGCGGCGCTGCTCGGCGATCCAGTCTTCGAGGCGCTTGCGGCGGTCGCGGGCCTCGGCGGACAGGCCGGCGTCCTGGGCGCGCACCGAGAGCCGGTAGGCGGTCTCGGTGGAGGCGTGCAGGTCGTCGAGCAGGCGGGCGCGCAGGCCCTGAATGGTCGACGAGAGGGCGGTCTTGGCGTCGGCGGTCATCGGCATGGATCACCCTTGGGTGCGGCTCATGGGCTCAGAGGGAGGGAGCGGGATCAGACCAGGCGCACCTTGGCGCCGGTGGCGAGCTGCTCCAGCAGGCGGGCGCGGATCTCGCTGAGCATGGCGTCGACGTCACGCTCTTCTTTGATCACCCGGTTGCGCAGCTTGAGATCGACCTTGACGATGACGTCGGTGTCGCTGAGCAGCTCGTCGAGGCGCTCGTTGGCGAGCTCCTCGGCGCGGGCGAGGCGACCCACAAAGGGCTCTCGGAGCGCGGAGAGGCCCGGCGCGATGGCCTGGGGGGTGGTGTCGGTCAGGGCCTGGGTGAACGGGCGCAAGACGTGGTGGGACTGGTCGGCGGTCAGCGTAGAGAAGCCCTCGCGCCGCTTGACCCGGCCCCGCGCCTGCTCCGCGAGCTGCTCCTGCCACACGAGCAGGGCCTGGCGCTCTCTGGCGTAGCGCTCCACGATGGCGGCGACGGCCTCGCCCACCCCGCCGATGTGTCGCCAGGGGCGCTCGGCGCTGACCTGCGAGCTGACCGCCTCGATGTGCTGGTCGACGCCGTCGGTCTTGTCGAGGGCCAGGAGCTGGGCGGCGTGGTTGTCGAGCACCTCGCCGGCCGTGCGCACCTGCTCGACCGCCGAGGCCGTCAGCTCGCTGTCGTAGACCTTGAGCATGGCCACGCCCCCGCGGAGCGCGCTGAGGTGCTTCTTGACGAGCTGCACGGTGGGCTTGGTCTGGCGGCTCTGGGCCACGCACCGCTCGAGCACTTCTTGGAGCTGGGAGAGCTCGGCGGGCAGCTCGCGCACGCCGGGCAGGCGGTCGAAGCGGGCGACGACCTCGCGCAGGCGGCGGGCGAGGCTGGGGAAGTGCGTGGAGACCGCGTCGGCGATGGCGTGGTCCTCGCGGTCGAGGTGGACGTCGAGCGCGCTCTCGAAGAACTTGCAGATCCGCGCTCGCGCCTGAAAGCCGATGTCGTCGTCGCCGGTCGGAAAGAACGAGGCCCGCCGAAAGACGCGGTCCTTCTCGAATAGGTCCTTGCTGCCGGCGTCGCGGACGGCGGTGATCTCTCCCCCGCTGTCGGGCAAGATGCGCACCTTGCCCGCCCGAAGCAGGCCGGCGACGCAGGCCTTGACCACGTTGGAGGGGTAGCCGTAGGGCGGGCCTCCAAAGATCGCGATCAGGGTGGTGCCCCCAATGCCCTGCTCGGTCTCGATCCGCTCCAAGATGCGACCAGGCACCACGCCGGAGCACGAGGGGACCAGCCGGCCGCTGTCGTTCTCGAGGATGCCGAGCTCGGTGGGCAGGAACTTGGGGGAGGCGCCGTTGAGATCGGCAGCGAGGAGCTGGACGAGCTCGCCCGGACTGATCGCCGTGGCCAGAAAGTGCGGAAAGAGGTCGGGCAGCACCCGGTTGCCCGCCGAGGACAAGGCGACCGCAAAGGTGGTGCCGTGGTCTTGGGGCTGGATCTCCCGACCGCGAAAGTAGAGCCGGCCCGCCATGAAGCAATCCGAGATCGCTTCGCGCAGCTTGACCTCGAGGTCCTCGACCCGGATCTTTTCTTGCTGGAGCAGCATCTTGCGGGGGCCGCTCAGCGAGGCGCGCTTGGGGTCGTAGTGATCGACCATCTTGCGGGAGCGGTGCAGCTCGCGGCACAGGTGCTCCACCTCCTCGTGGGGGCCGCCGACCCACACCAGCCGGTCGTGGAGCTGGCTCTCGGTGCTGCGCTTGACCCAGGTGCTCTCGGTGCGCTCGGCCTGGATCACGAACCGAAAGTCCACCCGCACCACCGCCTCGTCGCGGGGGTCGACCAGGGTCACGTCGTCGGCCATGCGGCCATCGGAGAACACGCCCGCCCACGGGAAAGGCCGCCCGTGCAGGCGGGGGCGCTCGGGGCTCGCGAGCAGGTACTTGAGGGTGTCTTGCACCATGGTCGAGAGGGTGTCGCGGGGCAGGCTGATCTCGCGGCGGTCGCGCTCCCACTCCTCGCCGGCGGGGGACTGGATCTTGTAGCCGTGCTTCTCGGAGTAGCCGATCAGGTTGACCCGACGCAGCTCCTCGAGGGCCTCGGTGATCGCCTTGACGCGGTTGCCCCGGTCCAGGCGATCGTACAGGCACTGGGCGACGAGCTTGGCGTCGGTCGGCACCGTCTCGGAGATGAGCTCCAGCAGGGCCACGGCCTTTGCGACCTGCACCTGAAGGCCGGTCGCGTCGTTGGCGCACTGGTTGTGGATCCGGGCCATCGCCGAGAGGGTGTGGCTCTCGAGCGCGGTGTGCTGGACCTCGTAGATCTGGTCGAGGGTGATCAGGCTGCCGACCGGCTTGTCGGCCAGCTTTTGCCCCCGGAACAGCTCGCCGAGGAGCTGGAGCAGGCCCCGGATCGCCTGGTCATCGCCCTGCGCGCGCTCGGACCGGGAGCGCAGGGCGGTGGTGATCTGGAGCAGCAGATCGATATGGCCGGGCAGCATGGGGTAGGTCTCGACGAAGGACTCGGCGGTGATCTCCTCGCAGTCGTAGGCGTAGAGCTTGAGGTCGGCGCGGTGGCGCTCGAAGAGCTCCTTGAGCGAGGCCTCGACCTCGGGGCGCTTCTGGAGGAGGCGCTTGTGCACCACGTCGCGGATGTTGGTGGCGGCGAGGTGGACCCGGAGCTGGGGCGGAAAGCGATCCTTGGTCTTGACCAGAAAGGAGTCGGCGGACTCGGCCTCGACCTTTTGCTGGCCCAAGGCGAGCAGCCAGGCCCGGCCCTTAAGCCCCGATCCCAGCGCCGAGGCGAAGGCGCGCAGCCGCTCGACCCGGTCGTCGCTCGACAGGACGTACTGCGAGACCTCATCGACCACAAAGAACACCGTGGCGCGCGGGCGCCGGACATCGAGCATGTCGCGGATCGCGCCGATCGCCTCCTCGGGGGAGAGCACGTGGGTCGCGACCCCGCTGTGGCGCATATGCCAGTCACGCTCCGAGGTGAAGACGTCGGGGTAGAGCCGGGCCATGAGGTTCGAGAACCTCGCCTGGGCCTGGGGCTCGTCGCGTAGCTCATCCCAGGGCTTGCCGTAGGTCTCTTGGCAGAGTGCTGTAAAGGTCTCCCACTTGTCGGCGCGCTCCAGCTCGAGCTCGCCGAAGGCGACCTGGGCGCTCTTGGAGGAGTAGCCCAGCCGGCTCTGGAGCTGCCGCACCGCGACCGAGTGGATGTGCTCGGCGTCGCGGGCCACGCCTCCGATGTCGAACACCACGGCCAGCGGCTCGATCTTGGCGCGCAGGGTGCTCCACGCCTCGCGCAGCTCGTGGGCGCGGGGGGAGGTGTCGCGGGCGAGCCAGGCCTCGGCGACGGAGCGGCCGTCGGGGAGGGCCTTGCCGTCGAGGGCGAGGCCGAGCAGCTTGGCGAAGCTCGACTTACCCGAGCCGTAGAAGCCGGAGATCCACACGTTGGGCAGGTCGGTGCCGCCCTTCTTGTCGAGCTCGGTGGCGATGGCGCGCAGCAGCTTGACGTACTGCTCGTGGATCCCGTCGGGCACCCGGCGGTGGTTGGGGTGATCTTTGGGCCAGCCCCCGGTGATGATGTACTCGCCGACCTCGTCCTTTAGCTTCTCGGGGCTCTGCTCGTGGAAATACACCACCGGCGGGATGTCGCGCGTGACATCGGATAGGAACAGCTCACGGATCGGGCCGAGGGGGGTCGAAGAGGGGGCCATCGGGTCAGACCTCTGCGGTGGGGAGAAGGATCGAGGCGGGCATCAGTAGATCCGGGGGCGATAGTCGTTGTCGGGGTCGAGCTCGCCCATGAAGGACAGGCCCGTGGGGCCGCGCCGCTCGCCGGGGTAGAGCAAGACGACCGGGGTATGGCCGGTGCGCCCATCGAGGTGGCGCAGCAGGGCCGAGGACCGAAAGAAGGGGTACAGCGCTCCCGCCCGGCCGATCAGCACCACGGTCCGGTCGGCCTTGTCGGGGTGGGCCTCGGCGTGCTCGGCGATGATGCGGGCGCAGTCCGCCGCGAGGCCCTGGGGCCCTTCGATGAGCTGGGCGAGCTCCTCTTTGAGGGAGTTCATGCCCCGCTCGAGATCGTAGGCGGCCAGCTCGCGCTCGGTCTGCATGATCCAGGCGATGTGTTCGGCGTCGAGCTTGCGGATCCGGTCGAGCAGCAGGGCTTGCAGCGAGATCGACAGCACGACCCAGCCGTGCTCGACGAGCTGGGTGGCGAGCTTTTGCACCTCGGCCCGCAGCTCGAACTCCTTGGCGGGGTCGTAGGGCACGATGGCGAAGCGGTGGTTGCGCATGGTGCTGATCTGGGGGCCGTCGGCGTGGATCAGATCGGCGCGCAGGTGATCGAGGGCCTGCTGGATTGGGCTGCGCTGAAAGAGAGGACCGCTCACGCCGCCCCCCCGGTCGCCGAGGACCGGCCGCTCGCCTGGGCCCAGGCGGAGAAGCTGGGATACTGCCACCCGAAGTCCACCAGATCGGCCTGGCGCTGAAAGCGCAGCGCCGAGAGCCCGCGCAGCCGGTCATCGAGCACGCGGCCATCGAGCCCGACCGAGCGCAGGTAGGGATTGTCGAGCAGCTCGCCCTCGTAGTCGACCTCGCGCAGCAGGTAGAGCATGTAGGTCAGCGCGTCGTCGGGCACGCGGGGGAGCGCGATGGGGCGCGGATCGCGGTTGCTGCCCACCAGGCCCGCGGCGTAGGCCGACGAGAGCAGCTTGCTCGCGCACTGGATGCGGGTGGGCAGGGTCCACCGCTCCGGCCCCTGCTCGCTGACCCAGCCCACCACCACGTCGCGGGTGACCTCGGGCCGCAGGGAGCCGCGCCGCTCGACGAGGAGGTCGCCGGTGAAGGCGCGGTACAGCGGATCGGTGAGCTGGAGGTGCCAGTGGCAGATCACCGATCGCGTGTCGGGGTTCATGTCGGGCCAGTGGTGCAGGGCGGCCAAGGCCTGGGGATAGGCGTCGAAGCGGGCGCGCAGGTTGATCAGCAGCACCTGCACCCGCGCCAGGCTCTTGGAGCCGAACCAGTAGCGCTCGAAGGCCTCGTGGGCCGAGGCGATCGTGCCCGGCTCGGTGTGGGACCAGTAGGCCCGGCTCGCCTCGATCTCGAGGGCGCACTTGAGCAGGCGGGAGTGGATCGCGGTGGTCTCGGTGCAGGGATCGCTCACTCAGGCCTCCCGAAAGTGCGGCAGGGGGTAGTCCGACCCCAGGGGGTCGAGGGCCGCGACCAGCTTATCCACGGCGAGATCGAGGGCCTGCGGGGCTTGGCCCTTGATGCGACGCCCCGCGGGCTCGGCGGCGACGGAGACCTCGCCGTGCAGCCGCACCCACTCCCCAAAGGCCGAGGCGGAGAAGGACTCGGTGACGATCTCGCCGAGATCGGGCAGCACCCGCTCAGGATCGCTCCCAGCCCGCTTGAGGTCTTGTAGGCGCTCGTCGAGCCGCTGGTCGAGATCGGGGCCCAAGAAGAACAGCGAGCGCAGGCGATCGGGATCGTGAGCCTGGGCGCGCAAGCCCGCGTCGTGCCGCCGCGCCGCCTCGCGCACCGCCTGGAACACCGCCCAGCGCCACGTCGAGGGCATCATGCGCGCAAAGAGGTCCTGCCCCCCGAACTCGCTGACCAGATCGGTGCGCCACCACCCCAGCCGAGGCTCCTCGCCCCGCTCGCCCGCCCAGGCCACAGCGAGCTGCCGTGTCAGCACATGATCGAGGGTCGACGTTGGAATCGACGTGCGAGTCATCAAGTTCCTCTCCGGGTGGCCGATCGGGCGAGGGCGCATGGCGCGGGCCGCCCCATCGCGCTGCCCAAGAGCCGGCGTTCAGGCCTGTGATAGAGCATGTCCCCTCCCCCAAAGCGGCCAGCGAGCGCAGGCCACGCCCCGCCGGTGGAGGCAGCGTAGCACAGGGGGGCGGGGTGTCTAGGGGGGGCGATCGTCTCGGTTCGGCCGCAGCCCGATCCATCAGGCCACAGCCTCTCCGGTCGAGGAACAGAGGAGGTGGACCAAGCCTCCTCCAGAGATTAAACCCCGAACATTCGCGCAATCGAGGAGCGGCTTTGCTCAAAGAACTCACCATCACCGGATACAAGAGCTACGAAGAGGCGACCCTGCCCCTGTCGGGCCTGACCGTTCTTGTCGGCACCAACGCCTCCGGTAAGTCGAACGCCCTCGAGGTGATCGAGCTTCTCAGCTGGGTGGCGCAAGGGCGCAGGCTCGGAGAGCTGCCCTATGCGCTCGGGCAGAGCCATCTCCGTATCCGGGGTAAACTCCAAGACTTTCATCCCCGGGGTGCCAAGTCAGGACCTATTCGAATACGGGCGGTCTTTGCAGAGCCGACCCAGGGGGCCTGGGAGCCTGAGCTGCAAGAGCTCGTCCTCGACCTGTCCTTCGACCTCGACACCTCCGGCCAGGTTCGAATCACCGAGGAGACGCTCACCGCGCCGTACGCCCCGGGCGGTCTCGCGCTGTACGGCGTGTCCGAGGCCGCACGCGCAGGAGGGGCCGAGCTGCAGGTCTGGTACAACAACTTCGCCCAGGGGGGGACCAAGCCTAAGATCCCCGCGATCGATCAGCAGCCCGTCTTTATGCAGCTCACCACGCCCGCCAGGTTGGCGTCCGCCAGCCAAAAGACGAGCGCCCGCCTGATCCCAGCCGCATGCCAGCACGTCCGCGACACCCTCAGCGCCACGATCCTTCTCGATCCCGTCCCCTCTCGCATGCGAGAGTACAGCTATCCGAATGAGTCGCGTATGCAGCCGGACGGTCGCAACCTCTCGGCGGTGCTGTTTCATGTCTGCACGACCGAACCCGACATGACCGATGAGGTGCTCTCCTTCGTGCGCAACCTCCCCGATCAGAGCATCGACGAGATCGGCTTCGTCACTGGCCCACGCGGCGAGATCATGGTCCAGCTCCACGAGACCTTTGGGGGGGAGAGCAAAGAGGTCGAGGCGGCGCTTCTTAGTGACGGCACACTGCGGGTGCTCGCCATCGCCGCGACGCTGCTGAGCGCCCCCCAAGGTGCGCTCGTCGTCATCGAGGAGATCGACAACGGTGTGCACCCGAGCCGGGCGCAGGCCCTGCTGGAGCGGATCGAGAGCATCGCTCAGCGCAGGCGGCTCCGAGTCCTTGTGACAACCCACAACCCTTCGCTCATGGATGCCCTCGCAGATCGCGCCATGGACAACGCCGTCGTTTGCTACCGAGATGCAACGTCGGGTCGGTCCAAGTTGGTGAGACTGCAAGACCTGCCCCGCTACCCCGCCCTGGCCATCCAGGGGCCCCTCGGACATCTGGTGAGCAAGCGGGTGCTCGATCGCTACTTGCCAGGGGCCGCCAGCGATCCGCCCGATCCCGCAACCTACTTCAGCCGGCTGGCGGGGGAACCGTGAGTCGGGGCATCGTCCTGATCGATACGAGCGTGGTCTTGGAGCTTCTCAAAGTCCCGGGCAAGTCAGGTAGCATGCAGGATGCCAAGAAGGAGTTCGCTGATCGTGCGCAGCACAGCGAACTAATCTTACCCCTTGCCACCGTAGTCGAGACCGGGAACCACATCGGTCAGTGATCGGGGGATCGGTATCGTCTCGCGCGAGCGCTGGCCACAATGGTCAAAGATGCCTTGGACGGCAAAGCCCACTTCACACCCCACCCGTTCCCGGATCCAAGTTCGTGACACCGGATCATGGATCGGTTCCCCACCTGGGCGAGGGGCGGCTCGGGACTGGGCGACCTCACGATCGTCGACGCCTGCGAGAAGCTACGGAGACGGTTCCCTGGGCGCCAGGGCTCGACAAAGCGTGCCGGCACCGCCTTGGCGAATAGCAACCGGGTGGTCGGGAGGAGCTCCCAGCTCATGCACCACCCCGTGGAACCCCTCTCCCACAACAGCCGCGACGCGATGAGCGCCTGTCCCACCTACGAGGCTAATACGGGGTCATGGAACGTGTTAGGAGAGTGCAGTCGAGCGAGGAGGGTTCGAGACATGTCCGATCGCGAAGAACGTCGCCGGCGTCGCGCGACCATGCCGATCCGGCGCTTTGCCCTCGGGGATGAGCCCGACGACCTCCTGGTGGACTCGACGTCGATCGACGAGCGGCTCGCGATGATGTGGCCGCTGGCCAAGGCGGCCTTCGAAGCGGCCGGGATCCCGACGGATCCGCCGCCCCGCCACCTTCTCCCTGGTCGGGTCCTTCGGCGGCCGGTCGAGCCATGAGCGACGACATGCGCGACATGCTCCAGGCCTTGTCCGACGCGAAGGACGAGCGATCTGGGCTGAAGACCACCGTCTGCTGTGTGGATCCAGGTCAAGCGCCCGCGGGACAAGGGTTCAAGGGACCGACCTGACGAGGCGAAAGCCGAGGTGGCTGCTCCGGGCGTTCGGGGGGGCGATGGCCCGCTCCGCGACCCGCAAGTACTGCGAGCTGCTGCGCCAGCCGCCTCCACGGGTGACCCGGCGAGACCCCGACGGCGGGCCCAGCGGATCGGTGACAGTTCCGCCCGGATACGAACCATACCAGTCCCACGTCCACTCCCAAACATTCCCCGACATGTCGCACAGTCCGTAGCCGTTGCGGCCCTTGCCGCACACGGGATGCGTGCGATGGTCGCTGTCCCCAAAATGCCAAGCCACCGCGCTCAGCTCGTCGCTCCCCGCATAGAGAAGGTCCGAGCCACCACGCGCCGCCACCTCCCACTCCGACTCCGTAGGAAGACGGTAGCCCCCACAAGCGAAGCCACTCGGCCAGCTCACCGAATTCCCTGAGATTCGGTAGCACTCCGGAAAGCCCTCTCGAACACTCAGCGCGTTCGCGAAACGGACCGCGTCGAACCAGCTCACGTTCTCCACCGGGCAGGTCGGGCCGCACCCCTTGAAATGCGACAGGTTTCTAAACATCACCTCCTCATACAAGCCCTGGGTCACCTCGCTCTCGCCGATATAGAACGCCCGGCTCAGCCGGACCGCCTGGGGAGGCTTCTCTTCGTCTCTACAGTCCGATTGCCCTGAAGTACACCCGATCGTGTACGTACCCGAGGGAATCCGCTTCATCGGATACGACGACTTCGACGCAGCAGGCGGAGCGGGCCTAGGGGCTGGGGCCATCGGCGGAGCAGCCTCGCTCACTTGCGCCGGCTCTACCTCAGGTGCTGGACCCGCCGGCTCTACCATGTCCTGGGTAGACTCCGAACCCGTTCCTGAAACCACAGCCGCAACCGCCTCCTCCTCACACCCCCCCATCCAGTCACCACGACCTACATCGAACCCAAATCGACAAGACTTGCCTGCCTCGACCTCAAAGCTGCTCGTGCCTAGCGATATACCCGTCGTCAACGGCGTGACCTCTGACTCGTAACGACCCGCAGGTAGCTCACCCAAGTCGAAAGGGCCTCGACCATCCCACTCCGCCTTGAAGCCGCGCTCGCTCCTCAACACCACAAGCGCCGCATCGGAACCCTCAAGCTCAAGAACCGTGCTCAGGCTCGCTTTATCGGGCGATGACTCACCTCGAGACAGCACCCGACCTCCCTCCGGCAACGAGAGCTCCTCGACACCCCAAGGCCTCAGCCCCTCAACCACGCAGGCGCCAGAGAGGGCCAGCCCCGCGAGCACAATCCCCCCAGCCGCCATCAACCCGCCGAACGAACCCCTACCTGCGCTTGTCAAACACCTCTCATCCAGAAACCCCGAACAGCCAACAGCGTCAAGC
>REDI01000089.1 GCA_007693595.1 Deltaproteobacteria bacterium
CGCCACCGGCGGCGCTGAGCGAGACGGAACTGGGGCGGACGGGTGGGATGAGACAGGATGCTCGGCGGGGTGGCGGATCAAGGTGATTTCACTTGCTTTAGCGGCTGTGTCTCCGAGGAGGGCACCACCGCCTGCGGCGATGCCTCGCTCCCCGAAGCGACGACTTTCCTCCTAGAAGACTCGGAGCAGCTTCAGGGCTGCCTCGACCTGATCGATCTGGCGTGTGACCTCTGAGGTTGAGCCAGGATCCCCTCCCGTTCATGGAGTCCCAATGACACTGCATGCGATTGGATCGCACACCCGCAAGAAGCGGCTGCTGGTTGCGGCGCTGGGCCTGGTCGGCCTGAGTCAGTTTCTGATGGGGCTGACCTGCCTCTCGCAGTCCGATGTCGACACTTGCCTCGCCGGCGAGTTCGTGTGTGCCCGCAACCTGCCCCTGAACGCCGCGGCGGAGCCAGGGCTGCTCACCGTCTCGGTGCAGCCCGCCGAGGTCTTCTGCGGCTCGGGAACCTTCCGGAACGGGCGACCGCTGGTGCTCAAGGTCGACCGCAGCCTGTACCAGGCGCGCCAAGACACGGTCGAGGTGCGTTGTGCGGAGCGTCCGGGGGGGCGTCGCTCGTGGCGGATTGAGCACAGGGTCGAGCACCAAGCCCATCCCTCTTTAGGCGCCGGGGAGCTCAAGATCGAACTGTACGACGACGCGCGGGAGGCCGCTGGAGAGGACCGCATCGAGCTCCTGGCTGCCGGTCACGGCTACGTCGAGGAGGCCCATCGACGAGGGACTCCAGGCCAGAAACATGTGGTCTACTACGACGTGAGTCAGGATCCGCCGGTTGCCGTCTCGGAGACGGCATGGCGGGCCCTGGCCTACAACAACCCGTAGCCGGTGGACCCGGCGAGGTCCTAGGAGCCCGTGCCGCGATCTCGCGTCGTGCCCGGTCGGTGCTTCGACGCGCTCACCCGACGTCGAGCTGCCCCTTGAAGGTCCCGCTCTACTCTAGACAGTAGACCAGATCGCAGCTCATATCGTCTGGACAACGGAGGTCTTCGCACTGCGACACCTCGGCCGTGAAGGCGTGAACCGCGCCGCCGCTCAGGCCCGCCTGGTTCTGGGAGAAGGTGACGTCGACCAGGGTCGGACGGCTCCCGCCCTCCCAACCGTCGTGGTACACCGCCCCGCCGGACTGGTCCGCGACATTCCCGCCGAAGAGCGCGTCGGTGAAGGAGGGGCTGCTCTCCCCCTCGGCCCCGCGGTTGTACACCGCGCCCCCGGAGTAGACCGCGGTGTCGCCAACGAATATCACGCGGCTCAGCGCGGGGTCGCAGGTTCCGTGCGTTGCCTGCGTTCCAGGGCCTAGAGAAGCCGACAGTCCAGAGCTCTTGAACACCAGCGCCTCTGAAGGCCGATGAGAAATGCGTGTCGACGGGCACGCGGGGGAGGTCTACCGCCATCCGGCGGGCCCTTGCACGGTTGAGGATCGGCACGTGGCATGGGGGCTATCCTCTGTCTGTCCAGGCAGTGGTCCGGGTCGATCGGGTGATCCGAGATTGGGTTCCCGCCCGTGTTGACGACGTACTCATGGCAGACGAACCCGTCGAGTCCGTGGTGGGGAAGTGGACCTGCTCGCAGCTCAGACCCGACGAGGTACACTGGACCGCTGCGATCCGGCATTGGCCAGAAACATCGGTCACCTGGCAGGCGTCGCAAACGGGGAGCGTCGCTGGGCTCCGAGTCGGGATCGCCGGACCTGCAGGCCAGAGCCAAACTAAGGATGCCGATGCCTAGGACCGATCGCAGGGGGGCGCGAGGAGCGGCTCGATCGCTCTTGGGTCGAGACATCTGAGATCCCTGTGGGAGAAGTTCGAGCGGGCGGGCAACGCCATACCTGTTAGAAAGCGTCCTATCTTCTGTAATATGATCCGCTACCCCCGAAGGATGCGTTTGCGCCCGGCCGGGTGCAACCCGTGAACACGACCGTGAGGGAGTCCGGCGTCTCCCCCCGCGGTCCCTCTTCGTCCCGAGCGTGCGGAACGACCGAAGTCTCGCCCTTTGCAGAACATCTAGCTTCGGCCTTCTCCTATCCCTCCGAGACCCTTGGGCTTCCCGGAAGAATGGGCGAAGGTCATGGCGCGGCACCGCAGCGGGACGACCCTGGCCTAGGTGAAGCGGACCATCGAGCTCGGCAAGGACCATGGTGCCTCCAACCGTAGTCCGCTCAACTTCGGAGGTATGGCACCGTAGTCGAAGGAACTTCGGAGGGCGCAGGCGACCCAGCGCCGCCACCGGCGGAAGATCCGCCTTCGCTCGTCTCAAGCCTTGGCCGGCGACCCCATAGAGCCCTCGGGGTCCGAAGTTTAACGGACTACGGTCCCCAAGGTCCGAAGTTAAGCGGACTACGGTCCCCGAGGTCCGAAGTTGAGCGGACTACGGTCGCCGACGGCCTTCTCCACCGCCCGCTCAGGCGTCGCCCGGAGGTCGCGCCTCGACCGTGCATGGTCCCGCAGTGCCCTGGCCGGGCGCTCCTGGTCCGTTCATCCGCCGTTATGGATCGAACCCTCAACCCTGTGGTGGCGCCCGCGCGCCCATCCGTGGAGCCTCGAAGTCTTGCAGGCTCCAGCCCGCCGCGGCGCCGCGTTCGTGGTAAGGGGCGCCACCGACCCGAGGGAGTCCCCATGACCGTCTCCGAAGCCACCACCCACGACCGCGTCGTAATCCACAAGGCGGGCTCCTTTGACCAGCTGCGCATCGAGACCCATCCCGCCCTGCAGCCTGGCCCCGGGGAAGTGCGCATCGACGTCGCGGCCTCGGGCATCAACTATGCCGACGTCATCGTACGCATGGGCCTGTACGCCTCGGCCAAGGAGCTGGTCGGCTGGCCGATCACGCCCGGGTTCGAGGTGTCGGGTCGGGTGAGCGCCATCGGCGCGGATGTGAGCCACGTGGCGGTGGGGCAGCGAGTCCTCGCCGTGACGCTCTTCGATGGCTACGCCACCCAGGTCTGCGTGCCAGGCCACCAAGTCTTCGCCCTGCCCGACGATCTGGGCTTTGTCGAGGCCGCAGGCCTGCCCGCGGTGTTTATGACGGCCTGGATGGCGCTGTCGTTCCTGGCCCACCCGCGGCCTGGCGACACCCTGCTGGTCCACTCGGCGGCGGGGGGGGTGGGAAGCAGCCTGGTCCAGCTCGCCAAGGCCCGTGGCTGTCGGGTCGTGGGTGTGGTCGGAGGCAGCCACAAGGTCGCTGTCGCCCGTGAGTTGGGCTGCGACGTGGTGATCGACAAGTCCACCCAGGATCTCTGGGCCCAGGCCCAGGCGGCGGCGCCAGACGGCTACGACGTGGTGCTCGACGCGAACGGTGTGTCCACCCTCTCCGGCAGCTACGACGCCCTCCGCGCGGCCGGCAAGCTGGTGGTCTACGGCTTTGGCTCCATGATGCCTCGCACGGCCGGGCGCCCGAACTACGCACGACTGGCCGTCGACTTCCTGCGCACGCCACGCTTCAACCCGCTCAATCTGACCAACCACAGCAAGAGCGTGCTGGCCTTCAACCTCTCCTATCTGTTCGATCGCACCGATCTGCTCGCCGAGGGCATGGCCGACATCATGGGCCTGCTCGCCGAGGGGGCGATCCGACCACCTCCCGCCACCGAGTACGCCTTTGCCGATGTGGCGCAGGCCCACCGCGACATCCAGTCGGGCACGACGACCGGAAAGCTGGTGCTGGTGATCGAGCCGGCCGCGACAGCCGATCCGCCATCTTCTTAGGTCGTCCTTGGCGTTCGAAAGGGCACGAAGCGGGGCCTGTGCGCCACGGAGCGGGCCCGTCGTGCGGGGACAGGGTCTATCCGGGAAGCCCAGGCGCGAGCCGCCACGGTGGTCGCCTCCTGGGTCCCGGCCGTTTAGACCACTCGACAGTTGGAGGCGAGGGTCATGGTGTTAGGTCACGTTAAGTTCTCGGATCGGGCCGGTCGAGGGAGTGGGCCTGTTGCGCACGCGGCCTGGGTAGGCGTCGCGCTCCCTCGGGGCTGCGTCTCCTCTCGCTGGCGGTGGCCTCAGCTCCTCGCGCCGGCCCTCAGTGCGGCGGTGCTCGCGGCGGGATGCTCACGTCCTGGGCCGGATCTCTCAGCGATCGGGGGGAGCCCTCCACCGGCTCAGACGACGGATGCGATGCCCTCGAGCGACAGCGCGGCGCCGATCGCTTACCCAACGGACCTCGACAGCGACATCGTCAAGGTCTCCCCGCCCTGCGTGGTCACCGCCTCTGAGGAGGTCTGGTGCTGGGAGTCCTCCACGGGGTCCCATGCCCTCACGCGCATCGATCTTCCACCGTCGACCGGGGTTCTCCCCATCCACCTCGGCGTGTGCGGGTGGACGTCGAAGGGTGCGGTCTGCGTCGGGGATAGCCCAGATCCTCTCACAGGCGGCCTGGGCCTGAGCGATGTGTGGTGGGATGAGGAGTCCGTGGTCTTCCCCGATGGCTACCGACCGACCCGACACGTTCGCGTTCGACCCGACGCCACCGAGGTGGTGAGGACCCCGTGTCCAGACTGGGACTTCGGCTTGGTGTGGCGCGTCGGCGATCGGCTGGAGACGGACTGCTTGACCGCCGATGTCTCCTCGCTGGCCGATACGGTCTCCCTGGCTGGAGGCGGGGACCATGTCTGTGGCGTTCATGCCGATGGCGGCGTGTCCTGTCTGCTGCTCATGCCCAACCGAGGAGCGCCGATGTCGGCGGAGGGGGATGGTCGCGTACCGGGCCTCACCGACGTCGTCGAGCTGGCTCTCGGCGGCGGCATCGGCTGCGCGCGACACAGCACGGGCCGGGTCTCTTGCTTTGGGTACTCGAGTAGGATCGAGCACTTCTTCGGCGAGGTTCGGACCCACCGGGGTCGTGTTCAGCCTCCCTTCGATATCGGCGTAGAAGGGGCCACCGCCTTGGCGATGAACTACGACCAGATCTGCATCGCCCAGGGGCCCAGAGTGCAGTGCCACCTTCCGTTTACGGGGAACGGTCAGCCCGCGGACATGCCGATCTACGGTCTGCCGCCCGTCTCCTTCGCCAGCAGGGCCTGGGATCGGGGGGCAGGCGGTGGCTGTGCAACGGCCCGATCGGGAGACGTCTGGTGTTGGGACCCTACGTCTGCGTACCGGCCTCAGAAGACCGAGCTCCGCCCTGTCGCCCTGGCCGGCCACATGGCGCTCACCGCCGAGGGGGACCTCTATCGCTATCACAAGGGCCAGTGGACCCTGCACACCCGATCCGTCTGGCCTGAGCCCCCTAAGGGCGTCACGCTCTCCGCCTCAACCGGCCGGGCTTGTGCCGAGGTCTCCGGCCAGGAGCCCCGCTGTGTGACCGCCGTCTCGCACACCGCTGCGATCTCCAGGGCGACAGACGGCGGCGAGCGCGTCGACAAGCAGGGCCGCGCGTACTCCCCGACCAGGTCCGAGTCGTCGGGCACGGTCTTGTCGGGGGTGGGGATTTGGTCGTACCTGGAGGTCGATGGCGGAACGCAGAGCGGCGCGAGGCCGATCCCGCGCCGAACGCCGCCACCTCCGCTGCCCACCGTGCCCTGGCCCGAGGTGGGGTCCGGTACGGCGCTCGTTCGTTCGGAGGGAGACTTCGCTTTCGACGAAGAGGGATGGGCCTATCGCGAGGTAGGAGGAGCGCCGCACCTCGTGCCCGAGGGGTTCAAGCCGGCGGATCCAGCGATGGCCCGACACTGTCCACTCCAAGCGACGCTTCGGGATTGTGAGCGACGCTACGCCCAAGTCGGAGGGCCGCTGCGGTGGACTCGCTGGGGTGCTCTCACCCCGAGCGGGGAGCTGATCTGGTTGGATCTCCACAACGGAGAGCTCACCCTAAAGAGGGAGAGCGGAGATTTCTCGCGAGTCAAGCAGGTCGTAAAGAGCACGATGGGCGCGCCGCCCTTCCTCCTGCACCAGGATGGGCGCGTCTCCGCAGGGAAGGGCGCAAAGGGGTACGCCGTCGATTCCTTCGGTCCAGCGACCGAAATCGCTACCGCCGATCGCACCTTGTGTGCGCTTGTCGACGAGCGGGTCTGGTGCGTCGGCCAGGATCTTCCCCTCTGGGACACGGGGATCGATCAGGCGGTGCAGCTCGTCGGGAGCGGCAAGGCCATCTGTGCGCGACAGCGGACAGGGCGCGTCCAATGCATCGAAGGACCCCTACAGTGGTACAGCCCCTCACGGCCCGGAGATCCTTCGACGGGAGTGGTTCGGACGGGCGTCTCCGATCAGGGGTTGGAGGACGTCGTCTCCTTCGACGCCCAGTGGCCCAACACCTTTCGAGCGGTTCGAGCCGACGGAACGCTCTGGGTCCGTGACGGGGCGCGCCATCTCGCGCCCCTTCGTCAGCTTCTCCGGGTAAAGGACGTGGTCACCAACAGTGTCTCTGCGCTGCGCGGGGGAGGCTGCGCGCTCGCGAGTGACCGTTCGGTCTGGTGCTGGACGACGGACGCGCTGGTCGAGACGGGCACGAAGGCGGGGGCCCTCTCGCCGGGGCAGTCCCCGATGTGGCTCAGCGACGAGGGCCACGTGGAGGCGTGGGAAGACGGCATCGCCGCGCGCGTGGTCGATGACCTGTGGCCATCCCCACCCGACGGCGTGAGGGTGGGGGAGCTCGCCGGGGCGATCTGTGCCTTCGTGCCGGGCGGCGAGGTGCGCTGTGTGGGCGAGAAGATTCTACCCCCTGGCCCGATATCGGACTGGACACGCGATCGCGTTCTTCATGGCTCAAAGGGCGTCTTGACTCGAGACGGCGGCGCCCTGAAGCCCGTGACCTTTCTGAATGAGAAGGGTGGATCCATCCAACCGCCCAAGAAGATCCGCCTCCTTGGGCGAGGGGTCCTCGGCGACGGGGTCCTCTACACATGTTCTTTCGACGGGACATGTCGACGGGTCCTCCCGGAGAGGGAGTTCGTCGATGCGCGGGGCCGGCTTGTCCTAGACGCGAGCGGCGTAGCCTACGACGTCGGTGGGCGGGTCGTGTTCGAGGGGGCCCAGGCCCTTGGAGGCGGCTCGATGTCGCTGATCGACCGAGAGGGGACGGCTTGGGCCGTCGGGGTGCCGGGCTACGAGGGCTGGCGACAGCTGGCGGTTCGGGAGCAGTGAGTGGGGTTGGCGATCCTGGGGTGCGGTCGCCGCGTCGTGGTTGAACGGAACGCTAGAGGAGGGCGCCATGGGGTTCGATGATCGCGAGAACACTTTACGGGTAGTGGACGAAAATCTTTCGATTTTGGAAGGTTCAGCCCTCCTTCCGCGGGGCCGCGGATCCGATCGGTGGCGACGCTTGCTCGCGCCGGCTCTCGGTGCGGCCATGCTCGCGGCGGGCTGCGCGCGCCCTGGCCCGGATCCTTCGTCGATCGTGGAGAGCCATCGATCGGCCCAGAAGCGGGCTGCGGTGATCTCGGAAGACGTCGCGGAGCCGATCGCCTACCCCACCGACCTCGACAGCGACATCGTCCAGATCTCCCCACCGTGTGTGCTCACCGCATCGGGGGAGATCTGGTGCTGGGGCGAACCCTCGGGCTCGCACGCCCTCACTCGAATGGATCTCCCCTTGTCCTCCGGGGTCCCCCCGTACCACTACGACGCGTGCGGATGGACGGACCAAGGCCTGGTCTGCACCGGCGAGCCCGGTTCTCCAAGCGGGGGGATAGGCTTGAGCGGCGTGTGGTGGGATCAAGAGTCTGTGATCTTCCCCGGCGGGAGTCCTGCGACCCGGAACTTTCGGGTCCGCCCCGAAGCGACCGAGGTTGTCGTGACCCCCTGCCCGCACTGGGACTTCGGCCTGGTGTGGCGCGTGGGGGATCGGCTCGAGACGGACTGCCTACCCACCGACGTCTCCTCGCTGGCCGATACGGTCTCGCTCGCTGGAGGGGGAGACCATGTCTGCGGTGTGCACGCCGACGGCGGCGTCTCGTGCCTCCTGCTCATGCCCAACCGGGGAAAGCCCATGTCGGAGAGCGGCGATGGCCGGATCCCCGGCCTCTCCGACGTGGTCGAGGTGGTCACAACCAACGGGATGGGCTGCGCGAGGCACAGCACGGGGCGGGTCTCCTGCTTCGGAGAGCGCCTGGGGCTGAGGGAGTACTTCGGAGACATTGCGAGCCACAAGAGAGATGCACAGCCCCCCATCGACATCGGCGTGGAGGGCGCCACCGCCCTTGCCCTAAGCAATGGCCACTTCTGCATCGCCCAGGGGCCGAGGCTGCAGTGCTTTGAGCCTCTCCGTTCGAGCATGCTCCGGGTCGAGAGCCCCGTCTACGGGCTGCCACCTGTCGTATCGATGAGTCCATACTCTGGCCCTGGCGATCGGTTTGGCGGCTGTGCGCTGTCGGTGGCTGGCGTGGCGTGGTGTTGGGACAGCAGCACGGCCTTCGTGCCCAAGAACACCGGGCTTCGCCCGGTCGCGCTGGAAGGGCAGCTGGCGTTGACCCAAGATGGGGATCTTCATCGCTTTCAGGAGGGGGCCTGGGCTGTGCACACCCGGTCCATCTGGCCCGAGCCTCCAGACCTGATCGAGCTTCAATCTGCTCCAGGACGGGTCTGCCTCGAAGCCCCTGGGCACGAGAAGAGGTGCGTCCAGGAGATGTGGCTCGCGGGAGCCCTCAGAGGCGACGTCCGCATCGATGAAGAAGGGCGCGCCTTCTTCACGGGCATCGGCTTTGGTAGGCACACGTCACTGTCAGGGCGCGGTCGTTGGTCCTACCTCGAGGTCGAGGGTGGACGCATGAGTGATGCGAAGCCCATCGAGCGCCGCACCCTTCCACCTCCGCTCTCCAAGGTGCCTTGGCCCTCCGTCACGCCGGGCGTTCCCGTCGTCGCGTCGCACGGTCGGTTCGTGTTTGACGCCGAGGGCTGGGCCTATCGAGACACACCGTTTGCGCCTGATTTCGTGTTCGAGGGCCACAAGCCCGCGGACCCGGTTGGCGCCGAGCACTGTCCCTTCGATGTGCCCCTCAAGGACTGTGAGCAGCTCTATGCTTCGGTGGGTGTTCCCTTGCGGTGGACCCATGCAGGCGCCCTCACGCCGAACGGCCAGCTGATGACGCCGCTCGAAAACTTGGATGGGTAGCTGTACATGTACACCGATCCAGAGCGATTCGTAGATGCCCAGAAGGTGGTGAAGGCCTCGTCCAAGACGGTACTCCTTCATCACGACGGTCGGATCTCGGCCCGAGGCAACGCGAAGACCTTTCCTGTCGACACGCTCGGTGCCGCCTCCGATATCGCCGTCGATCGACGGCAACTGTGCGCGCTGGTCGATGGGCGGGTTTGGTGCGTCAGCAAAGACCGTCCGGCCTGGGACACAGGGATCGATCAGGCTGTCCAGCTCGTCTCGATGGAAGAAACGGTGTGCGCTCGGCAGGAGACGGGGCGCGTGAAGTGTCTGAATGGACCCCTTCAAGCGCGTGAAGTGGCGCAGTCCGGGGGGCCGCCTACGGTCGAGATCGTCCCCGGAGTTCTCGACGCCGGCATCGAAGACGTCGTCGATCTCGATTCCTTCGGCCCATTCACGCTTCGGGCTGTTCATGCGGATGGTGGTGTCTCGATCTCCCAAGGGGGGCGATACCTGGGACCCATTCGGCAGCTCTCCAATGTCCAGGCTGTCGCGCCGGGTCGTTCGGACATCAACGCGGGAAATTGCGCCATTGCGGGCGACGGGGCGGTCTGGTGCTGGCAAGACGATCGACTGGTCGACACCGGCGCGAGAGCGCTCTCCATCTCCGGGACCCAAGAACCCCTTTGGCTCACCGAAGAGGGCCACGTCGAGGTCTGGTATGACGGCGCAGTGCGCCGCGCTGTCGATGACCTCTGGCCCTCCCCTCCCGATGACCTACGGGTGGGGGGCCTCCCGTGGCGGGGTTGCGCCTATGTCCCCGGCGGCGAGGCGCGATGTTGGGGCGAGGACGCCGCACCGGCCGGACCGCTGCTGGACTGGACCGTAGAGGGGGTGGTTCACGCGAAGCGAGGGGTCTTGCTCGCGAAAAAAGGTTCTTTCAAGCCCGTGACCTTCCAGGCCGCCAGCGGGCGGACGCTCCCCGCGCCCAAGCGAGCGCGCCTCACATACAAGGGGGTCTTGGGCGACGGGGCGCTCTATCGCTGCGATGATACTCTGAAGTGTAAGCGGATCCTCCCCCACCTCGAGTTCGTCGACGCCCGTGGCTATGTCGCGCTGGACGCCGACGGGCTCGTCTACGACCACGACGGGCGGGTGGTCTTCGAGGGCGCCAGCGCCCTGGGAGACGGCTCCGTCGGGCTTATCGACACAGAGGGCACCGCGTGGTCCCTGAGCGCTCCGGGCTATGAGGGCTGGAGGCCTCGGGCCGCGGTAGGCCGGTGAAGGTCGGGGTCCCGCGCCTGTGTTCAACACCATCCGAAAACGTACAAGGTCAGCAGTCAATAGCCGCTTAGCCCATGGGAGATCGGCCCCCAAGCGCCGCGATCCACACGAGAACAGAGCCTCTAAGCTCCCGTCCCCGTTCCAGGCTGGGCTTCGACCCTAAACGCCGGTTTGCTCCGACGTGCGAGCCTGCCGTTGGCTCGTGGTTCTGGCCCAGCCTCTCCTGTTCACGATCCGACGGACGGTTCTCGCCCGAACGGCGGTCTTGGTCGACCGTCGTCCTCTCAGTTGCGGTCCGACCCCAGGATCGAGCGGGCGAGGTGCCCCATTCACGAGGTTGGTTCGTGACGGACATCGTGCCATGCGCGTTGAGGGGACCGAAATACCGCAACGCAGGCGAATACGGTCCGGTGTTGTCGAGTGGAAGCTGCACCCTGACGACGCTGCCCCAGGGCCCACGTCATCGGTAAAGCGCTTCGTGACGCAAGCGCCCGAGGGCGTGTGAGTTGTAACCACACAGCCCTGGCAGTTGGATTGAACGATCTCCTCGCCGCCGCGCTGGAGCTGTTCTCTCTGCTTGTCGATCCAGGACTCTGTTGGCGGCCTCCTTGGCAGGGTTTGGTTAGAGCGTTCGGGAAAAGTTACCTTGTTTAGGCGTAATGCGGCCCGGGGTGGCGGGGCCGCCCTCCGCCTTCCTGCTTCGCCTTTGGGCCCGAGGCCCGACGATGCACCACGCAGGCTGGGGGGGGACCTCGGTATGGCGCGCCGGATCTGCGATCGGTATGGGCGTGCGGCCGAGGCTCAACCCGCCAGAGGGGGCTCCCGCATTGGTGGTAGGAACCCCAAGGGACGCGATCGGAGAGACCATCCCTCCGCTGCACATCCGCGGCCGATCGAGGCAGCGAGCTCCTCGACGCGATCCTCAGATCCCCACCGGGATGAGAGGGGGAGCGCTCTGGTCATCGCGAGGCGCTCTCGGCCACGGATGTCTCTGTGCGGCGTCCGCCTGGCGTAGGGTGGGGTCACCCCACGACCCCAGGACCCGCCATGGCCCCTCCCCGCTTCGACGACCCCGCCTTGCACGCAGCCCTCGCGCTCGCGCTGTTCACCGCTGGCTGCGTTCGTTCCCAGCCCAAGCCCGACGAGCCTCAGGCGACGCAGCAGCCCGACGGCGAGGTGGAGGCCCTGCCCCCGACCACGGCGCAGAGCACGCCCGCCTCGGAGTCGGGCTCCGCGAAGGCCTGCACCGGCACGCTGGAGGTCGGCCCGGGCGTCAAGCCGGCGAGCCCCTTCGATGGCTGGGTCGTGCGATCGAACGCTCGGAGTGTGCGGGGGGCGGAGCCGCAGGAGCAGGAGGTCGGTCGGGGGGGCACCCCCTGCGCGAACGCGACGGATCAGGAGGCTTGCGAGGACGCTCTGGCCGCTCCCATGCCCGAGGGCGAGATCCGGTCCGAGTCTACGCAGTCTGGACCCATACGGTGGCAGGGGGTCGCGACGGCTGGCGATCGCGTGGAGCCGATCGTCGACCTCAAGGGGCTCAGAGCTTTCCTGGGACCGATCGACAGCGAGGGTGACGCGATCGCGCTGGTCTGGGCCCTCGGCTACGAGCCCGCCTGTCCCGAGCCCCAGGCGGAGGGCGACGCCTTCGTCGTCCACGCCAACAAGAGGATCTCGGACTGCCCGATCACCGACGTCGAGTACACCGTGACGGTGCAGCCTGACGGGAGTGTCGATGCCCTCGAGGTCGGTCGGCGCGAATCCCAGGCCTGCATCGGCCGCCTCCCCGCTTCTCCGTCTCCCGCTCCGATCCTGGCGGAGGGGCTGGCTGGCTGGCTCGCGCGCGCGGCGTGGCTCGAAGCACAGGCCGTTCACGCTTTCGCCCACCTCGAGAGAGAGCTTCGCCATCATGGTGCGCCCGAAGCCCTGATCCAGGGCTGCGTAGCGGCGCAGGAAGACGAGCGTCGGCACGCACGCCTCGTGGGCGGTCTCGCGCGCTCACGTGGGGTCGAGGTGCCGAACGCAGACGCGGAGCACGCAGAGGCAGAGCACGCCGAGGTGCGTTCGCTGTTCGCGATCGCGCTCGACAACGCGGCGGAGGGGCTGGTTCGTGAGACCTGGGGAGCGGCGGTCGGCACGCACCAAGCCCAGCGCGCCCTCGACCCCGACGTTCGCGCTGCGATGGCCTCGATAGCACCCGATGAGGTTCAGCACGCGGCCCTCTCTAGGGTTCTGCATCTCTGGCTCTGGGACCACCTCTCGGATCAGGAGCGTCTCGAGGTCGAGGCCTGTCGTCTCGACACCTGGCGCGCCTTCTTGAACGATGTACCGCAGGATCCGGCGCTCAGCGAGGCCTTGGGGCTGCCGCCTGCTGCAGCCGTGCCGGCGATGGTGCGCGTGCTCCGTGGGGCTTGCGTGATCGATGGCTCGCTCGCCGCGTAGGCGGCACTGGGTGGACGGAGGAGCCACGCCTCGCCGCACCCTTCACGAGGGTGGGCGTGGCGGTCTTCTGATCCGTTCGCTCCCATGGCGGGACCGTCCGAGGGGGCGACAGGCTGGAGCAGCCCGCGGGCCCACGGCGCCAGTGCGCAGGCTCACGCTGCCGAGCGATCCGTCAGCCGGTGGGCCTCACAGCCCCTCGACGAGCCGGAAAGCCATGTCCGTTGAGTGACCCACCTCGACGACGAGCTTGGTGGCAGACAACCCGTGGATGCGGAGCACGGGGTCGTCGACGCCGATGTCGATGTGGTGCCACTCCTCGCCGTCGAAGCGGAACAGGCCGTGGTTCGAAGCGATGAATAGGTTGCTGTTCGAGGTGCCCCAGATGTGGTTGAAGACGTACGACGATTCCTGGGATGGAAGACTGGGAAGGCCCGATCCACCCCAGCCCTCGCTCGTGCGGTGGTACAGTCGGCTTCCGTATTGGTTGCCGGTGACGGTCATCCAAAGGTCGCTGGCTGCCGTCCCCCAGAAGCCCGTGATGGTGCCGTTGTCGCCGAAGGAGAGCGTGCCTCGGTTCCACGAGGTGCCATTGAAGCGGTGGATCGGGCTCTCGAAGATGTCGATGACGCTACCGCCCACCCAGATGTTGTCGTCGTCGATGCCCCAGATGGTCCGGGTCGTGAACTGCTGACCACCGATCCTGAGGTCCAGATCGGCCGTGGTCCGGGCGGTTCCGTCCCACACGACGAGCTGATAGTCCGTGGTGTGCTGGGTGAGGTGGTAGAAGTGCCCTGTCGGGGAGACCCAAGAAGGGTGCGGAGCGAGGCTGAGTTGGTGGTCGTTGACTTCGGGGTGGCCAAAGCCGTCGGCCAGCTTCGTAAAGCCTGAGCCATCGTACATGGCGAGCAGACCGTTCGCCGACCCGAGGTAGATCTCCGTGGCCGAGACCCCGGTGACCGAGACCGGATAGAACGCGAGGTGGTAGTCCTCTGGAGGTTCCCCAGCAGAGGGGTTGACGAACCCAAACGCTTCGGGGTCGCTGATGTTGGTCCACTCTGTGCCGTCGAACTCCTGAAGCATCTGGCCGCCGATCACCCAGATGGCGTCTTCCGCTGCGACGTAGGAGGTGCCCCAAAAGTCACTGAGGGGCTCCGGGATCGCTTCGCCGCCCCACTCCAGATCCGACGGCACCTCCGTGCCGCTGTCGGAGCCACTATCGCTGGCTTCATCCGTGCCCCCCGGACCGTCGGTGTCGGCGCCACCCTCGCAACCGAAGAGTCCAACCAGCACCAGGAAGCCTACCTGGCGGAATGCAGGACCAACTCGACTATTCAACGTATACCTCTCATCTCTTGGTTCGCCGCGCCGGTAACCGACCCGTCCGCGTTCGCACTGTCAGGATCCTGTCTACGAGCATGTAGCCACCCGCTAAAGCCGCCGATAGACTTGCTCAACCTTGGTCACAGAGCTCGTCAGCGTCGCTCTTCACCGTTGGATCGGTGTCGTCGCAGGCGGTGTTGTTGGCCACGAAGCCCGCGGGCGGCTCGCAGGCCTAGCGAACATCGCCTGGGCCGGGGAAGAGCGCGCCTTCGTGGTCGCCGCCGCCGTCACGGAACCTGGTCGGATCCGATGGATCCGCGCCGCTGGGATCGACGTCATGGCCCGCGTGGTGTCGAGGCACCGGGTGCGCCCCAGCCGAGGCTCGATCTTTCGGTGCTGGACGGCCTATTCTCTGCAGACCTGGGACTCCATCCTCGCCCGAACGCGGTTCGCCCCGACGTGACCGAGTGCTCAGTCCCAGGCCCACTCCCCGGCCCGTTCCCTGCAGTGGCGAACGCACCCCCGATACCTGCTCTGTGCGCGCTCGTCACATTCTAGCGAGGGCTCCCCGCGGTCCAGACAGCGCGCGTAAAACCGCTCGCTCCGTTCATAGCACTTCTCGTGACAGCTCCTCGGTTCGCACCCGCCGAGCACGCAGGCGAGCATCAAGAAGGAGAGGGCGAGTGGGTTCGAGGAGTGCATCGAAGTCCTTGGAATGAGAGGCGCGTCGGAACCCCTGCTCGCGACGGGGGTACTCGGTCGACGGTGCGGCACCCCTTAATCTTCATCGACGTCCCGCGACGGGCCCGACGTGGTGGCGTTCGCCCCACCCTCGTCAAGACCAGTCCGCACCCATCTCATCGGGACTTCGGCGCTCGCTGCGTGAAGGGGCGAGGTCGACGGCCCCAGAGGCGGCGGGGCTCCGCGGCTCAAGGACGCCTTTAGGTCCCGATCGCGCTATGCCCTGCCTCCCTGCGACCCTAAGGAGCCCCATGGTGACCACGCTGTACCGACCCGAGCCTTCGCTCGTTCGCGAGGGTGAGCCCGTCGATCGAGGGTCCTCGCCGCGGCGGGCTGCCCTCAGACTTCGAGACGGCGACACGCTGTTCGTGACCGACGCCTGGCACACGGCGCTCGTCGTGCTTCGAGCGCTCCGTGAGGTGCTCGGGGAGCCGCCCAGAGGCGCGGACTTTCCCACGAGGAACGCCGCTCGGCGGGCCTGGCTCGACGCGAGCGCGCGGCTCTTCGTGCCGGTTGTCGACCACCAGGTCGCCTTGTCTGGCGCGCCGCATCTCCACTTTCTCGCAGAGCTCTACCCGGAGCTCGACCGCTTCGGGCTGCCTTTCGTCGCGTCCCTCGATCTCTTCAACGCCTGGAAGAAGTACGCCGACGGGGTCCACCTCGCGGTGCTCGGCCACCGCATCCATCCCTTCTATGGAACCTATGCACCCACGCGCACCTCGCACCTCGAGCTCTTCGGCACCTGGCTTGCTCAAGACAGCGGCCCTCGCGGTCGCGCCGTAGACGTCGGGACTGGCAGCGGCGTGCTCGCTCTCATGCTGTGTCGCGCGGGGTTTGCGGAGGTCCTCGCCACCGACATCTCGCCCAACGCCGTGCGGAGCGTAGAGCGCGAGATCGCTCGGCATGACCCGCCTCCGCCGATCACCACGCGACAGGCCGACCTGCTCCAAGGTGTCGAAGGTCTCTTCGACCGGATCGTGTTCAACCCTCCCTGGGTGCAGGGGGTCGTCGAGAGCCCGCTCGACCGCGCGCTTGTGTTCGACGGCGACCTCTTCGAGCGCTTCTTTGAGCAGGCCCTCGCCCGTCTGGCCCCCGACGGGCGGGTGGTGCTCGTGTTCTCGAACGTGATCGAGCTCGTCCAGCCCGACGTCGGACACCCGATCGCTGCAGAGCTCGCCCGCGGGCGCTTCCGCGAGGTCCAGGTCCTGCGTCGCCGGGTGCAGGGCACGCTCACGCCCGATGGCAAGAAGCGACGGACGAGGGAGAAGGTCGAGGTCTGGGAGCTGGCGAGGGCATAGCGGCCCTGGGGGGACCTCGTCCAGAGCCCCTCTCCTCGCGATGCGCTGAGTGAAGGCCTTGGCGAGGCCTGAGGGCGTGAGCGCCTCGGGACGTGAGAGCGCCGGGCGGTGACAGGTCGCTGGCCATCGTCAGGATGGCTCGTCCCAACAGGGGGCCGCTGGGGTCGCTCGGACCTCCTTACGCGAGGACCGATCGGGGCTCAGTGAGAGGGCCCGAGCTACCGAGTGTCTCCTCGGTAGCCCGGATCCCGAACGCGATGAGATCACGGGGAGTTGGGGGCCCTCATACGGGGTGAGCGCGAAGCGGATCGATGGGACAATGGCGATCCTCGACCGATCGCGTTACGGATAGGGATCGCTAGAGGTTCCCTTGGCCCACTTGCTTCGCGTCGCTCCCCACCTCACGCCGGCCGAACTCGAGAATCGCTACCTGGCCTGCGTTGACGTCGGAGAAAGAGAAAGACTTCACTGCGTTCTCCTCAAACAGGAGGGGCGCTCCTCCAGGGACATCGCGACGTTCTTCCGTAAACGCGAAGACTGGGTTCGTCGCGTCGTTCGCCGGTACAACGAGCGCGGCCCGGACGCGATGAAGGATGGTCGACGGCACAACGGTTCACCCAGAATGCTTGACGAAGCCTCGATAAAGCGGCTTGAAGAGGCGTTGCGTCAGCCGCACCCCGATGGAGGGCTATGGTCTGGTCCGAAGGTCGCCGCCTGGATCGCCGAGCATGTGGGCGTGGAGTGCACAAACCGCACGGGCTGGGCCTACTTGAGGCGCCTCGGCTACACCATACAGAGGCCTCGACCCAAGCATCCTGACGCAGACCCGAAGGCCCAGGAGGCCTTCAAAAAAGGGGGCTTTCCGACCACGTTCTTGGCGTGGCTCGAGCCCATCCCGACGCGCTAGTCGAGGTCTGGGCCATGGACGAAGCTCGGGTTGGCTTGATCCCGACCTACCGGGCGGTCTGGGCGCCGCGAGGGGAGCGCCCCACAGCGCCATCACGGCGCCGCTATCAGTGGCGTTACGACTGGGCCTTCGTCCACCCCTTGAGCGGTGAGACCGTCCACTACATTTGGACTGGAGTCGATACCGCCACCATGAGCGCGACCCTGGCCGCCTTCGCAGAGGAGGTCGGGGCCGGGCCGCACCGTAGGATCGTGCTGGTGCTCGACGGTGCTGGTTGGCACACGTCGAAGAAGGTGGTGGTCCCAGAAGGCATACATCGCGTTTTCCTTCCTCCCTACTCACCCGAGCTCCAGCCAGCAGAGCGCCTATTCCCCCTCATCAATGAGGCTTTGGCGAACAAGACCTTCGACAGCATCGAACACCTTGAGAGGGTCTTGGCGGACCGGCTCGCCGCCTTGGACGGCGACCCGCTGCTCGTCTCCGATCACACGCGCTTCCATTGGTGGCCCAACGACATCATTCCGGAGACAAACAGGATCGCTTCATGATCATCTCGTATCAGAGCTCGACGGCACAGGCTGGGTCGTGGGGAAGGCACTCGACGGCGGCAAAGAGGTACTCGCCCGCGAGCTCGATCCCGGCGTGGTTCACGAAGGTGTCCAGGACGACCGTGTAGGTCCCAGGGGGTAGGGTGCCTTCGACCGTCCGGTGGCCACGGGCGATACAGCCCGCGGTGGTGCCCGTCTCATCGAGGAGGTGCACGTCGATGTCGGCGTCGCCGAGGTCGGCCACCGCCAGTCGCAGCGCCGTGGTGCGGTCCAGGGTGAAGGTGTAGACGTACTCGGGACCGGATTCGTCCTGGGGGGCGTCGCAGCCGTCGTAGACGTCGTGGATCCGGTGAGGAGAGTCTCTCGTGTCGGCCACATGCGAGAACGGTAGGTCTATCTCCCAGGGGTCGGCGTGGCCGCCGTCGCCGTAGATCGGGACGGGCGCGTCGGGAGGGGGCTCCCCGAGGTCCAAGGTTCGGTGGACGCGGTCGAGGGACTCCAACACGATGAGGTTGCGGACGTTGTAGCCGTACTGAAGCCCCGTAGGAGTCATGGCGCAGGCGCCCTCGGGGGAGCTGTTGAGGTGCAGCCCATCGCTCGAGAGCCCGAACCCAGGGAGGTGCCGGCTCGCGAGCTCCAGATCGATAAAGGGGACCTGGCGATCCTGCGCCATCCCTCGGATCGCTGCGTTCCACGCGTCGACCCATCGATCGCCGCTGAGGCTGTCGCCCCTGCGGCTTATCCCTGTTAGGATAGGAATAATACCGTCTTCCTCGAGCCGGTCGAGCAGCCGGGACATGTTCACGAAGTAGGTGTCGAACGCGATCGCCCGGGTGGAGCCCCAGCCCATGTCGTTGGCGCCGTAGTGGATGAGCCCGAGACTCGGGGAGATGGCGGCGATCTCTCGATCGACCGGCGAGGGGTCGCCCGAGGTCGCCCAGCCTGCGTGACGCCCGGACTCCGCGGCGAGGCTCGCGCGATCGAAAGGGGTGGTCCCCGCAGCGTCGCCCCCGAGGAAGAAGTCGAGAGCGTCGTCGAGGTGCGTGTAGTCGCCGAGATCCAGGGCGGGGTCCGCGAAGCATCGGAGCATGTGGTGGCTGACGGTCGACGACGCTCCGATCTTCATGAACACATCGACGCTCGAACCTGTCGCGGACGCAGAGAGGGCCTCCATGCGCTCCAAGACCGATGGCGTAACCGGCGAGTGCACTTGGTCCGCGGGGTATAGGGTAGGGAGGGGATCCTCTGGGCCGGTGGGCCGGTCGGTGCCGAGGTTCGACCCGCTCGACCCGCTCGACTGCGCGGAGCTGTCCCCGCGATCGGAGTCGGTGTGCGAAGGGACGTTCGACGCTGCACCCGTATCGCTGCGGGTGTCGCGCCCGTGCGAGGAGGAGAGCTCGTCTCCGCTCGCCGTGGGAGGGGTCCCGCAGGCGGCGAGAAGCGCGTAGGTAGGGAAGAAGCGAAGACTCATGGTTCAGCCCGGGACAGGAGCGGGCATGGTACCCCATGGTGATGGCGCGAGGGAGGGGTGTGGCTCGGGGCGGGTGGCGCTCGACACGCCACGTCGTCAGGGGCGAGCGCCACGGTTAGGGAGTCCTTGCCGGCCTGAGGGCCTCCCGACCAGCCAGCGAGCGCGAGCTCCACCGGCCGCGCCGCCACGAGGTGACCATGAAGATCCAGTTCAACACCAACGAAGGCGAGCGCGCAGCCGATGCGCGCCTCTTTGCCGAGTCCGAGCTGACGCACCGCCTCGGTCGCTTCGAGGCCCAGATCAGTCGGGTCGAGGTCCATCTTCGTGATCTGAACGCCCAAAAGGGCGGGGTGGATCACGAGTGCAAGGTCGAGGTCCGCTTAAAGGGGCGCGATCCCATCTTCGCGGACGCCACCGCGGTCGATGGCATCGAAGCGGTCCGGTCGGCGGTCGGAAAGGCCCAGCGAGCGGTCTCTCGAGCGCTCGCGCGAAAGGGACGTTAGGCACAAAGGATCGGCTCTTCGGATCGCGGCTCCTCCTCCGCAGCCTGCGAGGAAGACGAAGGGGACCTCAGTCCGTGGCTTCCCAGGCTTGCCGCATCTCGCTGGGCCAGAAGCGCAGCGGGAGCAGGCGGGTGGAGGTCCGGGCGCCGACCGATCCGCGTACGATAGGGAGCAGCTCGCTCGCGAGACGTTGGCCTGGCAGCTCCTTGGCGTGAAGGATGACGTTGTCGAGGTATACGACGCGACCGAGGCTCAGTAAGGGTGGAACACGCTCCGTGTGGTACCATCGGTGGTCGTTTCGGACGATGGGCTCTACGGTGCGCCAGCCAGGGGTCGCCGTGAAGACGGTGTCGATGTCAACCTCGATCGCCTGCCCGTCGGGCTGCCTCACGGCCCAGTATCGCTCTCGAATGCGGTCGAGCCAGAGCGGATCGTCGTGAATGAAGGGGTCCTCGCTCCAGATGACGGCCGCCGATCCATGGCTGGAGCCCCGCGTCCACAGAGGGGTCGTGGCGTAGATCACGAGGCCCCATTGGACCTCACCCTCGCGCCAGGTCGTCGCCGTGTGACGGATCCCTTGGTGGGGGTCGGTGCCCGGCCCTGCCCAGTCTGGAGGGGCAGGCCAGGCGTCTTTGGGGACCTCGGCGGGTCGCTCTGCCCACAGGGCTCGCGCCTCGGTCATCCAGCGTGCGGTCTTACGCATCGGAGGGGTCGACCTGAAGGAGGGGGTGATCGAGGGCATGGGTCAGGACGTCGGCGGCGGCGGCGATGGCTTCGGGGTGTTGTCGCTCCAGGGCGTCTTCGAAGGTGCTGAGGGGGCCGTCGAGGAGTCGCTTGGCCTCGGCGGAGAGCCGCTCGAAGCGCGCGAGGGCTCGCTCGAGGAGGAGCCGGTTGGGCAAGAGCTCCTTGGGATGGACTCGAAGGGCCTCGAGGGCCTTCAGCGCGGCCTCTCGTCGCGCGGGCGTGAGGCGCCCAGCCAGGGACTCGACCAGCAGGCGTTGGGTCTTGCCGGTCTCGACGACGGTCGCCTCGATCTCGAGCAGGCCATCGAGGGTATGGGCGAAGGCGATGTCGACGGCCTGGGCCCCCTCGTCGCCCTCACATGGAGGGATGTCGCTCACCTCGAGCTCCCCGAGGAGGCGGTTCTCGTGGGTGTAGCGGTGTTCGCCCTGAAAGATCCGGATCTTGATCACGGTCTGTTTGGGGTGCATGGTGTAGAAGCGCTGAACCCGACGCGCGGGCAGCGTGGTGTTTCGGTGAAGCACGGGATCAAAGTATCCGCTGAGAATACGATCTTCGCCCTGCTTGGCGAACTCGACCCCGAGGCTGTGGGTGAGCACATCGGTGACGATGAGCTCCGAGACCGCCTGATCTCGGGTGATGAGTCCGGACTGGATGGCAGCGCCCATCGCAACGATGCGATCTGGATCGCTGTCGACGGGATCTCGATTCAACCGCTCGACGATGTAGGCCCGGATCGCGGGGGTGCGGGTCGCGCCTCCGGCCAGCACGACCTGATCGATGTCTTGAGGGCGAAGGTCGGCGTGCCGCAGGGCGTCGTCGATGCAGCGCCCTATCCGAGCCAGGAGCGGTTGGCAGAGCGCGTCGAGGAGCCGCCGGTCGACGAGCAACCGCTCCTTGGCGGGAAGCCCCAAGAAGGCGACGTCGGCGGTTGCGAGCGCGCGCTTGGCCTGCTCGCAGGCGGCCCTGAGCGCGGCGTCGGGGGCATCGACCTTGTCTTTGAAGTGCGCCGCGAGAGCGTCGGTCAGGTCCTCGCCACCCAGGCGGCTGTCTCCCCCCGTGGCGAGCACTTCTACGATGCCGTCGAAGATCTCGAGCACCGTAACATCGAAGGTCCCTCCCCCCAGGTCGAGGACGGCCACGCGTCGCTCGGTCTGGGGGTCGCCGAGCCCGTGCGCGAGAGCGGCCGCGGTAGGCTCGTTGATCATGCGCACCACCTCGAGCCCCGCGAGCTTGCCCGCCTCGGCGGTGGCGGCTCGCTGGGGTTCCTGGAAGTAGGCGGGGACGGTGATGACCGCGCGCCCGACGGGCTGCCCGAGGACGTCCTCGGCGATGGCGCGGGCCTCGCGCAGCACCAGCGCCGAGAGCTCCGCCGGGCCGAGCTCGTGCTGGAGCAAGTTCCAGGTTCGGTCCGAGCCCATGTCGCGCTTGAACCATCGGACCCCGCTGTCGGGGTCGTGCTGGAGCCGGGCGAGGGCCGCCTCGCCGACGAGGAGAGCTCCCGTGCTGTCGATCGCGACAGCGCTAGGGATGAGCGCGGACTCTCCGGGGCGGGCGATCACCCGGGGACCGTCCTCGGTGAGGACCGCCAGGACCGTGTGGGTCGTGCCCAGGTCGATGCCAAGGATAGGGCTCATGGGGGGGGCTCTTCGGGGGGCGTGAGGTGGTTGGAGTCCGCCGCCTCGTGCTGTCGGCTGGCCTCCAGGATGGCGCAGGTGTGCAATCGCCGGAGATGCGCTTCGTCGAGCAGGGCGAAGGTAGCGTCTGCGCTCGTGAAGAGCGGGCTCAGGGGGTGCCAGGTTTCGGGCCCGTAGAGGAGGTGGGCCGCAGCGACGACCTCGTGGGGCCAGTAGCCCTGACGGGCCAGGGAGACGAGGGCACGAGACATCACGCGCTTCATGCGCTCGTCCTCGGCGAGCACCTCGTGTAACCGAAGCTCGGTCTGATACTCGCGCCAGGCCGCGAGGCTCGAAACGACCAGCTGGTAGAGCACCCCGAGCGTGACCCCCAGCCCGAGAAAGGGCAGGAGGAGGACCAGCAGGAGCGCGGGCGCCAGCGCCAACAACCACAGTCCGGGCTTCCTGAGCTCTAGGCTGGGGGGCTCCGCCTCTGGAGATCCGGCCGGTTCAGAGAGCCTGAGCCGTTCGAACTCGCGTCCGCACTCGTCGAGCCAGCGGTGCTCCCGCTCCGGCGCGGCCGGGGGGCGACCGGCACTCACCCACGCGCCGAGGTAGCCCGTGAGCTCGGAGACCCCCATGATCATGTCGGTCAGGGCGGCATAGAGGGTCGGGGCGTCGCGCGCGAGGTTCTGCAACCAGACCTCGGGCTCGTCCAGCTCGCGTCGGAGCTCCAGCAGCGCCGCCAGCGTCGAGAGGGCTCCCGACCGATGCCCTTCCTGAAGCACACGGCGCAGCGTCAGGGCGCTCGGGCCATCGTAGGCTCGGGCGGCCAGGGCCGTGTAAATCAGCTCGCGCAGGTTGAGGTGGTGGTCGTCGTTCAGTTCGAGTCGTGCGTCTTCCGCCAAGTCGAGCACCGCGCGCAGGTCGTCATCATCTAGGTACCAGCGTACGTAGATGGGGACTTCGACGAGCACGCTCTGGGCGAGCTCGGGGCTCGCGGCGATGCGGTCGAGGTCGCGGACCCAGATCTCCGCGGCGCGGAGGGGATGGAAGGGGGCGAGCACGCGCAGTCGCTCCGCTCGGAGCGGGCGTGCATCGGCCGGAGGGAGCGCGTCGAGCAGCGTGTCGAAGGCGGGGTCTCGGGTCCGGTCCCCCAACAGAGCGATGGTGCAGCCTATACATTCGAGGATCAGCGGTCTGGCGCCTGGGCGATCGAGCTGGAGCCGGAGCCAGTCGAAGGCCCTGTGGGGCTCTCGGGCCATCAGTAGGCCGTAGCCAGCCTGGATCGCGTGGAGGTTCCCCCGATCGAGCTCCTGGAGGATCTCGGACAGCCAGTGGTACCAGCGCGAGGGGTCGTGTCGAGCGAAGATCGCGTCGAGGGCGTCGAGGGGGTCCTGGGAGGACTCTGGCTTGGTCTCTGGGGAAGGGGCCTGGGAGAGGGCTTGACGAGCGTGTTCGTAGAGGGCGCGGATGTGGGTGAAGGCCTCGGGCGACGTCTCGGGTGGGTACTGTCGGATGAGTTTTGCGTACGCACGCTTCAAGGCCCGCGCATCTTGAATCGTATCCCCGAAGAGCTCTCTCGGGCTCGTGGCATCGAGGGGGTTCACGCGCGGGACTCTGGCATGAAGGGTAGAAGCTGGGGCTCGATGGCCTCGGCGAGGTGCGGGGAGTACTCGCGCAGGGTGGGCAGGGCGTCGATGATCTGGCTCAGCGCGTCGTGGATCTCGTCGCTGAGCTGGGGGAGGTCGTGGAGGGCGACTCCATAGGGATCGAGCAGCCGTCCGCAGGTCTTGAAGATCTGAGGGTCAA
Source organism: Deltaproteobacteria bacterium (assembly GCA_007693595.1). Lineage (GTDB taxonomy): Bacteria > Myxococcota_A > UBA796 > UBA796 > REDI01. The sequence goes on from REDI01000089.1 coordinate 23,760, forward strand.
GGCTGCCATGTTCGATGGCGAAGAGAGCCCCTGAGAGCAGGTTCAGCCGATCGAGGAGCAGGCGAGCCATCGCGTCGTCGAGGCACAGGTGGGCGTCGGCAACCAAGTAGAGCCGTCGGAAGTCTTCAGGCTCGAGGAGCGAGGCTTGGATGACGGTGTGGGACACGAGCGACGCGAGCACATGCCGGCCTCGGTACTTCGCGACTGTTAGCCTTCGCTCGAACTCCTCGACGGGATCTTCGAGCACGATCTGCTCCGCGGTACTCTGGACGATTCCCGAGAAGAAGGACCCCAAGTCGCGGTGGGGCAGACCGTGATCTAGCGCCGAGCCTAGCCCGCTTTGGCTGATCGCCGTGGGGCGCTCCTCGTTCCAGCTACCCGGGTTGTACCAGATCGGATCGCGCATGGGTCCACCTCGAAGAGGACTTATAAGAGCAGGCGACCCACCGTCCACCCTGCTTCATATTGGCGCTTGCCCCAAGGGGGCGCGACCTCGAGGCAAAGGCGCGGGGTCTTGAGCTCGATCCTTCGGCTCAGGTCGCGTCCTTGCGGCCGATGAGGTAGCTCATGATGTCGGTCCGGCTGAGGACCATGGCCACCTTGCCTTTCTCATCGATCAAGGGGATAAATCCGATGTGATGGCTCACCATGGTGTTGGCGATCTCTTGCCAAGTGGCTCCGACGGGGAGCGAGAGCACGCCTTCATCCTTGAGGACTTCTCGGACCTTGCTCGCGTTGAAGCCCAACATGTCTTCGATGACCAGATCGCGCCACGAGATGACACCCACCGGCTGCTCGTCCTCGGTGACGATGGCGTGCCGTACGTTGTGGTCGACCAGGACATCGAGGGCCGCGAGCGCGGGGGCGTAGAGGTCGACGGTGACCACTTGGGCGTCGCTTGCCGGCAGGACAGGCTCGTCGGGCAGCTCCAGGCGGGACCAGCGGACCACGTCGTGCTCTGTAAGGATGCCGACAGGGTGTCGATGGGCGTCGAGCACCAAGGCGACGTCGGTGCCTTGGTCGCGCATGCGGGCGATGACCTCGCGGAGCCGATCGGACTCGACGCATTCGACCGGATCGGTCCGAGCGAGATCAGCCGCCTTCGTTCTTCCGTCGCCACGATCGAGCCACTGACCGTCCTCGCCAATGATCTCGCCGTGTTGCAGGAGGTCGAAGTCGGTGATCACCCCGATGGACCGGCCGTTCGCATCGACCACCGGCAGGTGACGCAGCCCGAGGCGCCACAGGATCCGGGCGCAGTCGCCGACCGCCTGATCGAAGGGGACCTTGACGGGCTGCGGGGTCATCAACTCTCGGACATGACACATCGGTGACTCCATCGGAGGGCATGAGGGCAACCTAGCACAGCGGACGGGCCAGGCGAGGGCGGCAGCGCGCAGGGAGGGTCCAGAGAGCCTCGATGCTGGCGCAGCGAGGAACCTCCAGCGCGAAGATCAGCGGTAGGCAGGGGCGCTCTATTGAGGTATGATTCAGTGGGGTGTCATTCAAGCTCCTCTATTTCTACCCTATGAGCGCAGGATTTATCTATGGCGAGGCACGAAGTTGACGGCGCGAATCGCGTCAGTGGTCCACCGTCCACCGCAGCCTCGCGTCGCCCTGGCGCGATACAAGGCCAAGAAGCCGGCCCTGTCGCCGCACAGTCCGCCGTTCACGCGGCGGCGCTCGCCCATGCCAGCTACGGAAACGGGGTCATCTCGGCCTCGCTGGGCGGGGACACGGTCGGTGGCCTGGGCCCCATGGTCGCGGGCGAGCTGACCTTCGCTCTGGGTGGTGTCGGGGGCTCCGTCGAGGGCGAGACGGCCTCGAACGGTGTTATGGCCAGGGCTATGCGCGACTTCGAGGCGCAGGACTTCGAGTCCGAAGACCCCAGCCTCGCGCTCCTTCAGCCCAGCGGCGGCGAGAAGCTGCCCGAGAACATCCGCGCTCGTTTTGAGCGTGCCCTCGAGCATGACTTCGGTCATGTGCGCATCCACCGCGACGGCCTCGCCGCGCAGCAGTCCAGGGCCCTGCACGCCCACGCCTTCACCATCGACCACCACATCTGGTTCGGGTCCAGCGAGTGGGCTCCCGGAACGCCTCAGGGCGACCGCTTGCTCGCACACGAGCTCACGCACGTCATTCAGCATGATGAAGGCCGTATTCGACCCGCACCCTCCGATGGCTTGCAGGTCTCTTCCCCCAGCGACCCCCTGGAGCTCGAGGCCTACGGCACCGAGGCCGGCGTGCTAGGCGACCTCCGCGAGGCGGATCGCGAACTCCAATCTGAAGCTCAGCTCGGTGCACCCGCGATGCGGCGTCGGAACGATCCCTCGCCCCCTGACTCGGCCGAGGCGGAGCGCGCGGTCCGCGCCTCGGCGGGTGGCCGGCTGCCCTCCGGGGTGGCCGATCGCATGGCTCGACTGCTCGGGCACGACTTCTCGAACGTGCGGGTCCACACCGACAGCGCCGCCGATCGCGCGGCTCAGGCCCTCAACGCCGAGGCTTTCGCTCTAGGCGCCGACATCTTCTTTGCCGAGGGCGCCTACGATCCCGGCAGCCAGCGCGGTCAGGAGCTCATCGCGCACGAGCTCACCCACGTCGTACAGGCCGACCAAGGCCGCCTCCCCTCGGCCCCGAGCGGGGAGCTGCGAGTCTCCGATCCCTCCGACGCCGCCGAGCGTGAGGCCTACGCGGTCGAGCAAGCGCTCGGCACGGGCCAGGTCGATCTCGACCACGCCTCGTCGTCGACCTCCACCGCCTCGGGCGGGGATCTGACCGCGCAGCCCGCCATGCGCTCCCGCGCTCAAGAAGAAGAGCAGGGCTCGTCGGCGCCCGATCAGGTCGAGTTCCAGATCGCGGGCCAGACTCTCACGGTCGACCTCACCGAAGACGGCCTGCGTCAGCGGGTCGAGATCCACGAAGAGATCGTGCCTGGCCTCATCCTCCAGACCGGCACGATCGTCTTCGACCAAGACTGGAACATCGTGCGGGGCATGATCGACGCCAAGCTCACGATCGGCGAGATCCTCGAAGATGTGCAGGTACGGGTCGGTGTCGGCAACGACGGCCGGCTCAACGCCACGATCCGCAACGTGCGCATCCCGCTGCCCGGGGACCTGCTTTCGGGCACGATGAACCTCGACATCACCGAACAGGGCGTCGGCGGTGAGGCCACCTTCACCGCGTCGCAGATCGATGTGGGCGAAGGCTTCCAAGCCACGGGGGGCCAGCTCACGGTGCGCGTCGCGCCGGGGGGCGGCACGACCTGCGAGGGCGAACTCACGGGTAAGATCGCCGACACCCTCGACTTCACCCTCACCGCGGCCTTCGATGAGTCCAGGCTGGTGGGCAACCTCTCGAGCGAGCTCGAAGAGCCTGTCGATCTCGGCTACGACATCGCGATCACTGGAGCGTCGCTGGGCGGCGAGCTGCACCGCGAGCGAGGAACGACCGTCTCGGGGGCGGTGAACTTCGACCTGGCGGGCTGGGCCTCTGCGGAGCTCCGCACCACGATCCGCCTCGCCGGCACCGACGGGGTCCTCCCCGAAGTCGAGCAAGAAGGCGAGCCCGAGGTCGAGGAGCAGCCCGCCGAGGCCGCAGGCATCGAGGGGCGCCTGGCGGAAGGGGAGTCCTTCGAGCGTGGCTCGAGCGATGGCGACCAGGAGTCCGAGGGAGCGGCCGGTGGAGTCGCGTTGAGCTTCCCTTCGCCGGGATCCTGGGGCGTCCAAGGGACCGTGACCCAGGACCGCCCCTTGGTCTTGGGCGAAGATATTTCGGTCACGGGCGCCGAGGCGGTGGTCGCTGTCGAAGATGGCTCGCTCAAGCCCGTCCAGATCCCCACCGCCACCTTGAACCTGCCCGATGGCTGGACGGCCGTGCTCAGCGATGGCACGTATGACGTGGCCGAGAGCCTCTTCTCGGGCGATGTCGAGGTCACCCTCTCGGAGCCCCTCGATCTCGGGGAGGGTCTTGAGATCATCTCCGTCGAGGCGACGGGTACGTTCGTCGACAACGAGCTTATCCAGATCACGGGCGAGCTCGAGGCCACCTTCGAGGCCGAGGGCGTGCCCGCGCTCAAGATCGAAGTCGAAGACTTTACCTACAACCTCGAAGAAGAGCTCATCTCGTGCGATGGCACCGTCACCCTCGAAGAACCGTACGAGATCTTCGACGAAGAGGGCTACGCGCTCTCCCTCTTGACCGAGAGCACCCTCACGGCCGAGATTCGGGACTCCGAGCTCGAGGCGGTGCGGGGCGACCTCAGGTTCAAGCTCACCGAAGAAGGCGAAGACTTCATCTCTGCGGAGCTCGATGGTCGCCTGCCTCTCAACGACGAAGAGGAGTTCGACGGCACGCTGACCGCGCGACTCGACGAAGAGCGCCAGATCAGTGAGTCGCTCCTCCTTACGGAGCTCGAAGCGTCGGCCGACATCGAAGGCGAGAACATCAAGATCCACTCGGGGACCATGGTGGCCTACCTCAGCCTCGAGGATCTACCCCGGTTCCGGATCGCCTTCGAGGAGTTCGGGTACGATGTGCAGAGCCGCGAGCTCGACGGTTTCGCCACGGTCACGCTCGACGAAGACGTGCTGCTCGGGAGCGAGGGGCGCTTCAGCCTCTACTTTGGCGCGGAAGATACCGAGCTCTCCGGCACGGTCGAGGAGTCGGAGCTCACGATGGTCGAGGGCAAGATCGGCATGATGCTTCGCGAGGAGGGCGAAGACTTCGTCTCTCTCGAGGTGAACGCCGAGTATCCGCTCGAAGAGGAGGGCAAGCTCTCGGGAACGGCCGAAGCGACCCTCGAAGATGAGCGCGAGATCGCGACCATCGGGGAGCAGAAGCTCGTCCTGGTGGATGGCTCCGACCTCTCGGGCGAGATCGACGAAGAGGTCGTTCAGAGCGTGTCGGGTGAGCTCATCGTCTCGATCCGTGAGGGCGATGAGGAGTGGGCGAGGGCGATCCTCAACGGGACCTATGAGCTCGGTGAGGAGCCCAAGGGCTACACCGGCGAGGCGCGGTTCGAACTCACCGAAGAGCGCGAGGTAGGCTCCGTCGGGGACTACACGTTCGTGATCACCTCGGAGGAAGGCGAGCGTCCCAACGCGACCGCTCACTTCGTCGAGAACGATCTCACCCAGATCACCGGCGATCTGCCCTTCGCCGTCAACGACGAAGAGGGGAACGCCCTCTTCGTCGGCTCGCTCAACGGCACCTACGTCCTGAGCACGGGCATGTTCACCGGGTCCGGCTCGCTTCATACCGCCACGATCATCGACATCGATGTGTCGTCCTCGGTCAAGCTCCGAATCGACGAAGAGAGCGGGGGCACCGTCTCGGTCGCCGACAACGCGCTCACCACCGTCAACGCCCAGCTCTCTGCGAGCATCCTCTACGACGAGGTCCCCCAGTTCTCGTTCGACGGAAGTGGTGAGTACGATATCCAGCGCAACATGGTCACCGAAGGCGAAGGCACTGCAGCCCTGCTCACCGTGCTCAAGCCCTTCGGCGAAGACGCCATCCATGTCAGCAACCTCGAGGCCACCGCTCGGATCCGAAACGGCGAGCTGGTGAACGTCACCGGCGGCGCCGACATGCTTCTGCCCAGCCTCAACAACTCGCGCGGGCGCTTCGACGGCACCTACTCTCGAGAGGGCTCCGAAGACCGCTTCTCGGGCGAGGCGGACATCCGCTTGGTGGTCATCCCCGAGAACAACGGCCGCAAGGCCATCGGTGACATCGACTTCTCCTTCGATGGAACGGGCAACTTCAACGCCAGCGGCGAGCTCGACTACAGCATCACGGAGGCGGTGGGTGGCACCATCGACATGACGATGGATCAGGAGCTCGACCCCGAGATCGGCGGCACCCTCAAGATCGAGAGCGAGCTGGTCGCTGCCGCGGAGCTCTTCCGCAAAGAGCTCGACATCTTGCCGGAGCAGGCGATCGCCTTTGCCGCGGGCCCGGTCCCGCTGACCTTCCGCTACGGTGCGAAGGCTGGCTTTGGTCTGGGAATGCGGGCGCTCACGCTCACGTCCGAGATCGGCATCCGTGGCTGGAAGCCCCTCAGCGAGGCGACCACCGTACCCGCGTTCGACGCGTCCGCCACCTTGGACTGGGGTTTCGACTTTGACGCGATGGCGGCGGCCTGGATGAGCCTCGAGATCGGCGTACCCGTCCTCTCGGCCGGCGGTGGGGTCAAGGGCGAGGCCCGGCTCGATGTCCCGATCACCACGAGCGCCGAGGTCAACCTCCACGGCGAGAACGATCAGTTCTGGGGCGATCTGGGGATCTCGCTCGGCATCGGCGGAGGCCTCACCTTCGCCCTCAAGCCCTTCTTGGTGGCGAACGTCTTCGGCGCCCGCTTCGACCACGAGTTCGATGGGCTCGAGTGGAACATCGACGACATCATCGACTTCCAGTGGGGCAAGGTCTACCAGTTCGGGGATCAGCAAGGCGAGACCGATCAGGCACCCACCGATCAGCCCCTGGGCTCTCCCACGCAGGCCGACACGGCCCACACCGAGGCGCCCGACTTCGGCGGCGAGCAGAGCAACGCCCCCAGTCGCACGCCGGGCGGTCCCGATCTCTCAGGGGCCTCCGACCTCGCGCAGGACAGCGAGGCCGAGACGTCTGGGGAGCGCAGCGAGATGGAAGAGCGCATGGAGCAGATCCAGACGCTCGCGGAGGGCTTGGCGGCGATCGGCTATCTCGTGGAGCAGATCGGCGATCTGCTGACCTGGGCCCTCATGGGTGGCGTCGCCGGGCTGGTCATTCGCCTCGTCTACAAGATGATCACCCGCGAGATCACCTGGGAGCGCATCTCGACCGCGGTCACCAACGCCATCGAGGGCATCCGGGTCGCCTACGAGCTCATCGAGCCCTACCTGCCCGACTGGTGGCAGACCATCTCGGACCTGGTCGATCGTGGGATCAACATCTTCGACGAGTGGTGGAACGGTGACCAGCGCATGCACGAGGCGGTCCAGCGGGGCGAGCATCGCCACGCCGGCCCAGAGATGCAGGCGCAGATGGTCGACCGCATGCTCGACCTCTGGGCGCAAGAGAGTCACAAGATCTCGTGCATCCAGGTCCTCGAATCGGGCAACGCGAGCTACGTCATCGGGCAGGTCGGCTGGGGGAAGATCCGCGGCAAGATGACCAATATGCTCACCTCGCGCCGGGTCGAGACCCGCTTCCAGCAGTTCTGCGAGCAGCACGGCTACGGGCGTTGGGTCACCAAGAGCCGGATGTTCGGTGGAACCTACCAAGAGTTCGAATACAACCGATAGGGGCGGTGGCCGGTTGACGGCTACAAGCTAGGCTATGCTCCCCTGTCACGGAGCACCCATGTCTGTCGCCTACCCGAGTCCCGCCGTCGCCCTCGCCTCCTTCATCCAGGCTGCCCAAGCGGGGGATGAACAGGTCGCGCGAGCTGCATCCTGCCCTGCGTCCTGGGATCGCCGCGGCGAGTCTGCCCTCAAGGCCTTTGCTCACCTGCGCGAGGGCTTTCGGATGAATGAGCTGACGGAGCCGGTGGTCGAGGGGGATCGCGCCGTGGCGCCTGTCAGCGTCTTCCACCCTTCTGAGCCAATGCGGCGCTCCAAGCGCTTCGCCCTGATCGAGCGCATCGAGAGCTCCTGGGGGCTCGGCGCGGTCGTCGAGTCCGAGGTCCAGGCCGCCCTCTTTCTGCGGGGGGACCTACCCGCCCTCTTCGAGGTCGAAGACCTCCCCGAGGACCCCGAGGTCTCGGCCTGGGCGCTGCGGGCGGCCGCCACCCTCCGGGAACAGGCGCTCCTCACGGTGGGTGAACTTGGCGAGGTCGCTCAGGCTCCGGTCCTTGGGGCCTTGCCTCGCTGGGCCGAGGACGGGGCCAAGGCCTTCGATGCCTTGCCCGACGATCACGAGGTCGTCCTGGCTTATGGCGAACTGGCGCGGCGCCTGCTTGAGGCCGATCACGGGGGGGCCATGGCCTTCGCATCGTCCACCTCCTTCGAGGGGGCGTCTCAGGTGGTCGTGCACCTCGGCCAGGTGCTGGCCGGCCTCGCTCAGCGCACCCTGCTCATCGATCTGGACTTCGATCGGCCCTCTCTTCACCTGGTGACAGGCTCCTTTCAGCCTGCCCCCGGGGTGTCCGACGCGATGATCGACGGGACCGACCTGGGCTCGGGCGTTCGCTCTCTCGGCGAGGGGCTCGACCTGCTCCCCGCCGGACGTCCCGAGCAGCCTCCCGGCGACGGCTTCGCGCGCTTCGCGGAGTGGCTCACGTCCGCGCGCGAAGACTACGACCAGATCCTCGTGCTCATCCCGCGCCAAGGGCTGGCCTCGGTCGCCTCAGGGCTGAGCTTCTCGCCTCTCCTCGTCGCCCATGCGGGAGCGGTCCCCGCGGCGGCGGTCGACGCGACTCGGCGCGGGCTTCAGGCCGAGGGGGTTGAGCTCGCGGGGGTGGTCGCCACGCGGCTCGATCCGAGCTCCGTGCCTGACCCTGCCCTCGATCTCGAGGCCCTTCGTCGGTTCGCCGAGGGGGAGCCTCAGCAGGTCACGGCGCTGGGCTCCTTTGGACTGCCGCGCATCGGCCGGGCCTTCGGTGGGCTGAGCATGGTCTCGGTCCACGGGGGAGAAGTCGAGGCCTGGACCCTCTTCGACACGTCGGGTGCGTCCATCTCGCCGATCCGAACCGTCACGTCCCCGTCGGTGGACCAGCTCCTTGGGGGGATCGATGCGCGCTTGCCAGCGGCGGCCCGTGGGGGGCCGAAGCCCGCCGACGTGGCCGAGGCCCTGGGCACCCTGTTCGTGGGGCTCGGGGAGTCGCTGCGCGGTCTCGATCTGAGCGAGCTCGATCGGGCTCCAGCGCGTGCGGCCGATGCGGTGGCTCGCGGTCTTGAGAAGGCCGGCAAGACCGAGGAGGCCGCAGAGCTGCGGCGGAAGGTGGCTCAGGCTGAGCGCTCGTCGGGCGATCCCGAGGGGCTCTACGAGGCCCCCCAAGGTGCGTCCGCGTCCTCGTCCTCGGACAAGGCCGAGCCGCTCGAGCGCAACCTCACCGAGGCGGTGCGTCGCTTTGCCGAGCAGCGAGGCGATGGGCGCTCCCCCGAAGAGCTCCTTCAAGATCCCGAGTTCATGAAGGAGCACGGCGGGGCCTTCGCCCGCGAGATGTTTGGATCGATCCTTGGGGCGGTCCTACCTCCCTCCGACACGTCCAACCCCAAGACGCCAGCCGATCGGCCGGATCCGTCCCCCGATGGAGCGAAGGATCCGGGCCAGAAGCTTCGAGCAGATCTGGGCGGGTTCCTTCGAAAGCTGGTCGAGGCGGCCGACAAGGCCCAGGCTCCCTCCGACGACTGAGTACGCAGGACCGCCATCCGTCGCCGCGCGGTGGTTGCCGTTGAGGGTTAGGGCACGTAAGATGACTCAGCTTGGAGGTCTGATGCGTAAGAGCTTGTTCCTCGTCGCCTCGCTCGCGCTGGCGGCGTGCGGTCGCTCCACCAGCGACAGCGATGTCTCGACGGACCTTCCCACGGAGGCGCCCGATCCCTACGACGTGCCGATCGGACCCTACGAGGTCGAGGTCCGCTTCACGGCCTTCGGGGTGCCTCACATCCGTGGCGAGTCTGAAGGCTCACTGGGGTTTGGGCTGGGTTATGTCGCAGCGAAGGACCATATCTGTGTGATAGCGGATCAGATCGTCAAGACCCGCTCGGAGCGGGCGCGCTACTTTGGTCCTGGCCCGAACGATGTGCACATCGACGAAGACTTCGGTTGGCTTCACCTCGGGGTGCGTCGCGACGCGGAACAGACCTTCCTCGATCTGCCTCAGAGCGGTCAAGATCGCATCATCGGCTACGCCGCAGGCTACAACGCCTACCTCGACGAGGTGGGCCTCGACGGCCTCCCGCCCGACTGCCGAGGGGCTGCATGGGTCAAGCCGATCACCCACATCGACCTCTTCGCCTACTACTACTCGCTTGGTCTCTGGGGATCGGCCTACAACTTTGTGGACCTGGTTGGCCAGGCGCAGCCCCCCTCGACCGATGGACAAGGCGAGCCTGTCCCAGCGCTCCCGCCCCCGGATCTCGCGGTGCTCGAGCCCGTCGAGAAGCTCCCCATGGGGAGCAATGGCTGGGCGATCGGCGCCGACGAGAGCGAGACCAGCGGGGGAGCGCTCCTCTCCAACACGCACTTCCCGATGTTCGGCGAGCGTCAGTGGCACGAGTTTCACCTCACGCTCCCCGGCGAGCTCGACGTCTACGGGGTTGGGCTCGTGGGGCTGCCCCTGGTAGCGATGGGGTTCAACGAGCACATCGCCTGGACGCACACCGTCTCGAATACGCCGCGCTTCATCCCCTACCTGCTCACCCTGCAGCCTGGGCGAGCAACCTCCTACGAGGTCGATGGCGAGTATGTCCCCATGACCTCTCACACCTACAGGATCGAGGTCGCTCAGTCCGAGGGCTCGGTCGAGTCCGTCGAGCGGACCCTCTATGCCACCCGCTATGGCCCGATCTGGAACGCCCCGGTCATCGGCTGGGGCATCCAAGCCATGACCTTCCGCGACGTCAACGCCCGCAACAGCGGCATGCTCCAGACCTTCGAGGGCATGGGCCGGGCGACCGATCTAGAGACCTTCGAGGCCGCCCACCGCGAGCATCAAGGGATCCCTTGGGTGCACACCCTCGCGACGGGCCGCGAGGGCAAGGCGCTCTATATGGACTCCGCGGCGACCCCCCACATCTCGGATCAGACCTGGGACGCCTACCAAGCCTACTTCGACCGCAACTTCTTCGTGCGGCAGTTCGCGGACTTCGGAGTCACCGTCTTCGATGGGAGCGACACCGCCTTCGACTGGATCGAGGATGAGCGGGCGGCCCGTCCGGGCCTCATCCCCCACGACGACACCCCCCGCGTGCTTCGTGATGACTATGTGATGAACGCCAACGACAACTACTGGCTCGTGAACGGGCGCGAGCCTCTCGTCGGCTATCCGCGCATCTACATGCCCACCCACGTCGTGCCCTCGGCGCGTACCCGCATGAACCATCACTACCTCTTGGGCTTGGGCGATGACCCCATTCAGGGCGGCGACGGACAGTGGAGCCTCGATGAGCTGGAACAAGCCGCCTATTCCATGCGGTCCATCGGGGCGGAGCTCCTGCTCGACGGGATCGTGGAGCGCTGCACCGGCGCGCCCCCTATCACGGTGCGTTTTGGGGGAGAGGACATCGAGGTCGATCTCGAGCCCGCGTGCGATGTGCTGGCCGCGTGGGATGGACAGGCCCGCACCGACAGCGTGGGCGCGCACGTCTGGCGAGAGCTCCTCGGCAGCGGCCCCATCGTGCCCAACGACCTCATTCGGCAGGGGCCGCTCTTCGACGTGCCCTTCGATCCCGAGTCCCCTCTCGACACCCCTCGTGATCTGACCCCCGCCCCCGAAGAGGGGGACGATCCCATCCACAGGGCCCTGGCGCTGGCCACCCTGCGGGTCCAGGCGGCGGGCTTCCAACTCGTCGATCCGCTGGGCGACGTCCAGGTTCGCAAGAAGGGGGGCACCGCCCACGGCACACCCGGAGGTCTGTACGGAGAAGGCTACATCGGCATCGCGACCTGGTCGGGGCGCGCTGGCAACACGACCCTGTTGCCGATCCCTACGCGCGGCACGGTGGTGAACAGCCTGACCGGACTGACCGACGAAGGCTACGTCATCACGAACGGCAACTCCTTCATCATGGCGGTCCAGTTCGACGACGAGGGCCCGCAGGCGCGTGCGGTGCTGGTCTACAGTCAGTCCGAGGATCCCGACAGCCCCCACTTCGACGATCAGGCGCGGGAGCTCGATGCCGAGAACCGGATGCGAGCCGTGCTCTTCCGCGACGAAGACATTCAAGCGGACCCTGAGCTGAGCGTGCTCCAGCTCAGCTTGGATTAGTCTCTCGACCATGTGAGACATGGGGTCGCGTGGCAAGGAGGCATCGATGCGAGCGATCTGGATCCTGGCGTGGCTCGGCGCGGCAGGGTGTGACAACACGCTGTTTGGGGTGCCCATCGGCGGGGAGCAGGGGCCGGTTGATCCCGAGTACGAGGTCAGCTTCGCGGGCGTCGACGCCATGTGGGAGGATCACTGTCAAGTCTGCCACCCTACGGTCGATCCCTTCGTCCTAGAGGATCTCGTCGAGGATCTCGAGGCGGAGACGGGCCTCTACATCGTGCCTGGCTCACCCGAGGACTCGATGTTTTGGCGCTTGATCTCGGCGAGTCGCATCGAGGGTGATCCCCGCGTCATGCCCGACGGCACGCCCACCGGCCTTCGCCCGGCCGAGCGCGAGCACGTGAGGCTGTGGATCCTCGACGGAGCGCCGCTCGACGACGCGCACGACAGCGTCAACGGCCAAGGTTCCGATGAGGGCACCCAGACCGCCTCGGATCAGGAGGGCTAGCTTGAAACAACTATGGTTGATCGGGTGGCTCGGACTGCCCGCCACGGCGCTTGCGTATGGGATCGACCCGCGCTGCGAGCATCTCGCAGGGCAGCGCCCTGCCGACTATGACGAGCAGCAGCAGCAGGACTTCCTCGCGAACTACTATGCGCTGGCCTCGTCGTTTTCGGGCGTCCACGGTCCGATCCCCCACGAGCCTGGCCGGGGCTCGATCGGGCTGCGACTCGGGGGGATGCCACCCCTCCCTTGTCGGCGCCGCTTCGCCCTGAACTGGACCAAGACCGAAGACACCAACAAGACGCCGGTTTTACCTACGATCTTCGCCTCCTATGCCTTCAAAGAGATCGAAGGGGTGATCCCCTATGTCGAGGGGGGCTTTTTGGCCCCCATCCCGGTAGCGGGAACGCGCAACCTCGTCTTTCACGCAGCGGTCGGCGGGGGCGGAAGGCTGGGAGAGCACGTTCAGGTTGGGGTGCGGGCGCACGCCTCGATCCAGCGCACGGTGGGCGTGATCGCCACCCCCATCAACGAAGGGGACCCGGAGTATGCAGACCTCTTCCTCGCTTCTACGCTGGGGATCCAGGCGCTCTTTGGCTACCAGATCGAGTCCTTTACGCCCTACGTCTCGGTGGGGCTGCTCGACGCCTCGACCTTCTTCTACGTCGGCGATACCTCGGTGGCAGTGAACAACCTGCACCCCTACTTCGGGCCCGACGTCTCGGCGGGGGTCGACGCGCTGCTGGTGCAGGATCGGTTGCGGCTTGGGCTCGAGTATTATGGCGCTCCGGGCGGGCACCGGACCCTGAGCGTGACGGGGGAGCCTTCGTCAGACCCAGGCTTTGGCCGGTATGGCCGGCTTCACACCGTGCGGCTTCGGCTGGGCGTGGAACTCTGAGATCCCTCGCGGAGCGCTCTGAGGTGGGGAAGCAGGTTGAGAAAGGCTCGACCCCGATGGCTTATGGCGTTCTTCTCTTCTGGGGAGAGCTCGGCCATGGTGCGCCCGGGGGCGTCGGCCGGGCAGAAGAGGGGATCGTAGCCGAAGCCGTGGTGCCCGCGCTCGTCGTGGCCGATGTGGCCCTCGCAGCGGCCGTCGACGATCTTCTCGACGCCGTCGCCGACCAGCGCGAGGACGCAGCGGTAGCGGGCGGCGCGGTCGGTCCGCTCCCCGAGGAGGTGCAGGAGGTGGCGGTTGTTCGCCGGGTCGGTCCCTTCGGGGCTGAAGCGCTTGCTGAAGACGCCGGGCCGCCCTCCCAGGGCGTCGACCTCGAGGCCGGAGTCGTCTGCGCAGGTGAGCAGGCCGGTCTTGGCGTGGGCCTCGCGTGCCTTCTGCAGGGCGTTCGCTGCGAAGGTGTCGCCGTCCTCGGGGAGCTCGTCGGGCAGGCCCTCGACGTCATCCAGGCTGAGGAGCTGCACCTCGGCCGGTGCGAGGATCTTTCGGATCTCCGAGAGCTTATGAGCATTTCGGGTCGCGATGAGCAGACGCATGAGAGCTCCGGGCGTGGGGTGACCTCGCAATGGCGCGAGTCGCTGGACCAGGGTTGAGGGGTGAGCTACGGCGGGGGCGTATCATGGCCCTCTCGGGCGAGCCGCCGGCCTTGGCGCCGGTCGTGGAGGTAGCGTGAGCGAGATCGATCCCGAGGGTGATCTCTCGATGCTCGAAGGTCGCACCGAGCTCGACGTGCTCCTGGAACAGGTCGAAGAGCTCCTCGGCGAGGGGGTGGTCTCGGCCGACGATGCGCTGGAGCTCGCCGCGGTGGCCGGCCTGGCCCAGCGGCTCGGGGCGGGACCGGCTTCCCTGACCGAGGCTCAGACCTGGCTCGAGAGCGGGGGGCGCGATCTGATCGCCGAGGGGCTCGACGAGGTCGACCTCGACGATCTTTTGGAGCGCATCGACAACCTCGAAGAGGCCGACGACTACGAGGTCGAAGAAGCCGTCTCGGACTTCGATGATCTGGTCGCCGCCGCCCTCTTTGCAGGCCTTGCAGACACGCTCCGGCCCGCCGCGCGCCAAGTGGCTCAGAGCATTCGGGTCGTGCCCGACCCCTTCAGCTTCATGGCCGAGACGGGTCGCCAGATGGTTCGAACCCGCGCCTTTGCCGAAGAGATGGGGCTTCTGGACTATTGGTTGGCGATCGTCGAGGCGGGCGAGTAGGGAGCCCTTTCGAGAGATACGTCCGGTCTGCATCTTCCCGGAGCCAGGCGCGAGGGGTGAGCATGGGTTGACATCTCCGTAGCACTGAACTATTGTTCAGGTGTTGGTGGGAGGTCCCGTGGCTCAGGCTGTCGCAACCCTCGAGCATCTTCGAGCGCGCATCGCGCAGATCGAAGGGGCTCGGGTGCAGCATCGGCGGGCGCCCTCGGGGGTGGGGGCGATCGATGCGCTGATCGGGGGGCTTCCACAGCCGGGGCTGGTGACTGTTCACGGGGAGCTGGGCGGCGGGTGTACCGCCTTGGTGGCGCAGGTGGTCGCAGCACAGACCGCCCGTGCTGCGCCGGTGGCGTGGATCGATGCAGAGCGTCAGATCCATCCTCCGGGCCTCGCGGGTTTTGGGGTCGACCTGCGCTATCTCTTGCTGGTGCGCCCGCCGGCGGGGCATGCGGTCTGGGCCGCTGAGCAAGTGCTGCGTTCGGGGCAGTTCGGGGTGGTGACGATCTCGGGGATCGGAGCGGTGGGCCGCGGCGGGCAGCGGTGGGCGCGGGCGGTGGAGCAAGGGAGCTGCACCGCTCTGGTCGTGCCTCAGGGGGTGGGGCGCGACCTCCCTGCCGCGGTGCGCTTGCGGGTCGATGGCGAGGGGATCACGGTGGTGCGTGATCGAAGGGGGGGCTTTGGGCGGCGGTCGGCGTTGCCCGAGCCCCCGTGGGCGGCCGATCCATGGCAGTGGCACCGCGTGACTCGAAGGTTGCGCGGTATCGCGAGCGGTTGAGCTTCCCTTGAAGCACCGCGCGGATCTCTTGCTGTTTCCTGAGCGCCTCACGCGCTCCTTCCCTGCGGCGACGCCCTCGACCGAGCGTGGGCTCGAAGCCTCGGGCGGCCCGGCGGCGGGCGCGCCCTCGACCTCGCCGCGCTATCTCTTGCTCTACCTGCCCGCCTTCGCGCTCGAGCGGTGTGGGTACCAGGCGAGTCAGCACGCGGTCTGTGTCGCGGAGCAGCAGGGGGCGGCGCGGGTGGTGAGCCTCACCCCTACCGCGCGCCACGAAGGGGTGCGGGTAGGAATGGCGGTGGCGCAAGCTCGTGCGCTGCTTCCCGAGCTGGAGGTCATCGAGCACGACCCTCTTGCCGAGCGCGCCGATCAGGCAGATCTTCTACGCTGTTTCCGCCATCTCGGCGAGCGTCTGGCGCCCTGGGGCCCCGGCGGTCTCCTCCTCGAGATCCATCGTGTGGCCCACCTCTTCGGCGGAGAGCGCTCTCTTGCGCGTCAGGTCTCCGACCGCGCCACCGCGCTCGGCCATGTCGCGTGTGTCGTGGTCGCCGACGATCCCTGTGCAGCTCAGGCGCTCGCCGAGTGGGGGGGCGAAGATCGGCTGGTGCCTCCTGGGGGTGGGGCTCAGGCGCTCGCGCCGCTGCCCTTCGCGTCGCTGCGCCCCTCTCCGCCTCTGCTCGCGGCGACTCAGGCTTTGGGGATCGAGCGGGTGGGGGAGTGGGCGCGCTTCGAGCCCGCCTCCATCGGGGGTCGCTTCGGGGTCGAGGGCCTGCGTCTGCTCCGGCTCGCACGCGGCGAGCCCGTCACGCCGCTGCCTTGGAACGAGCCGGATCCGGGCCCGGTGATCGAACGCGTGGTGCTCGGGGGGCCGACCTCGAGCCTCGGGCCCATCCTCTTCGTGCTCCCTGGGACCCTTCAGCGCCTACGCCAGCAGCTCCTCGCCCGCGACGCCATGGCGGTGCGTCTGGCGGTCCGGCTCGTGCTCGATCGGGGGGCGCCCCAGGTGATCCGGGTCCGGGTGGGCACGCCGAGCCGCGATCCCGATCGCCTCGAGTCGCTGATCCGGGCTCGCCTCGAACGAGCCCGGCTCACCGCCCCAGCGATCGAGCTTCACCTCGAGGTCGAAGAGCACACCGCCGAGCGGCTGTGGCAGCTCGGGTTGCTCGAGCGCAGCGCCGCCGCGGAGCCGCTCGCGGATCTGATCGCCCGCCTCACCGACACCTTGGGCGATGACGCGGTCTTTGGTGCAGCACCTCGTGCCAGCTGGATCCCCGAGCAGGCCTGGGTGCCGCGCCCCTTCCTCCCGGGCGAGCCCCTCCCTGCACCTCCTCTCCACCGCAAGGCCGATCGCGATCCTGTCGCCATCCAGCGCCAGCTCGAGCCGCGTCCCGCGCCTCCTCGTCCGACCGTGCTGCTCTCGGCGCCGATGCGGGTGCAGGTTCAAGTCGTGGCGGGTCGTCCCGCCCAGCTCCGGTTCGAGGGCCGCTGGCACCGCCTTCAGAGCGTCGAAGGGCCCGAACGCCTCGAGCCCGAGTGGTGGCGCCTCGACGGCCCGCACCAAAGAGACTATTGGGCCATTCGCTTCGCGGATCGTACCGCGTGGTGCTTCTGTGATGACCGAAAAAGCTGGTTTCTTCACGGTTGGTTCGACTGAGCGGCTCCGCCCGCGCGTGGCACAACCTACCGAGATTGGCAACCAACGGTCACCGTCCGTCAACCGGGCCAGCGTCCGCGTCTGGACCTCTTACATTGCTTGAGGAGGTTTTGAATGAAGGTCTCAGCGCATCCCTTGATGGTCGCCGTCGCCCTCGGGCTCCTCAGCCCGAGCGTTCTCTCCTCTGATCGTCTCGACAAGGAAGCGGAGCGCCGTGCCGAGCGCCGCGCCGTGTCCCCCGCGTCGGAGTCGGTCGCCATGAGCGAGGTCGTCCAAGCTCTCGAGTCGGCCGAAGGGCCCCGGTGGGGTCAGCTCACCCTGCACGATACCGACGGCGCCGAACTCTGGAGCGAGCCGACCTCGACCTGACCCGCCCCTGCGTCTGCGGTGTAAGCCAGCCGAGCGAGCGCCCTGTGCGGCGCCATCTCTGCGGGCTGAGCGGGCGTCTCTGCGCTACAGTCTGCGTCCTGGCTTCGTCAGACAGGCTCGCGGAGGCACCGGAGGTTCGGCATCTCGCTCGACACGCGCATCGCCGTCGAGACCCCTGAGCGGGTGCGGTTTCGCCATGTGGTCGCTGGGCCAGGCCGGCGTGGGCTCGCGTGGTTGATCGATGCCTTCCTCCGACTCTTCATCCTCTTCTTCCTCCTGCTCGTCGTCGGCTTCCTGTCGTGGTCGTGGCGCGAGATCGCCGAGGCCTCGACCGGGGTCGTGCTCTTCGTTCTCTTTCTGCTTGAGTGGGGCTACGGCGCCTTCTTCGAGATCCTCTTCCGAGGTCAGACCCCGGGCAAGGCCGCCCTCTCGCTGCGCGTCGTCCGGGCGGATGGCTCTCCGGCTGGCGTTCAGGACCTCTTGCTCCGAAACCTCCTTCGTGGTGCGGATGTATTGCCAGTCTGGGCCTTGCCTTGGCTGCCCGCCTTCGCGGTGCCGACCTTCGCGGTCGGCGTGCTCGTGATGTTCCTCGATCCCAGGCTGCGCCGTCTCGGCGATCTGGTGGGGGGCACCCTCGTCGTCCAAGAGAGCCGAGCCCACCTGCGGGATACCGCACCGATCAAGCCTCCTCTCACCGAGAAGGAACGCGCCGGTCTCCCCCTGCACCTCGGGCTGAGCGCCGAGGAGCGCCGCGTCCTCGAAGACTTTGTGCGCCGGCGTCAGCAGCTCGGACGAGCCCGCGCCGAAGAGCTCGCCGAGATGTTTGCTCCCACCCTCAAAGAGCGAGTGGATCTGCGCGCCGAGACCTCCGAGCGGTTGCTCGTGCTCGCCTACGCAGCCATGGTGCGGAGGCGCGATGAGTGATCGCGAGACCTTCGTCCAGGCCCGTCGCGAGCGGTGGCAAGCCCTAGAGGCCTTGCTCTCGACGGTTCGGTTGAGTGAGCCTTCGGATTGGTCGGAGTTCGCTCGACTGTATCGAAGTGTCTGTGCCGATCTGGCCCGCGCCCAGGCCCTCGATCTGCCCGAGGACGTGCTTCGTTACCTCGACCGCTTGGCCTCTCGCGCCCACAACCGCTTATATCGTCCGCCTCGGGGCCTCGGAGCCGCGTTCCTGCGCACGCTCTTTCTTGAGGTGCCCAGGGCGGTGCGCGCGGAGTGGCGCTTCGTGCTTCTCGCCCATGTCTTGCTGTACTTACCGTTTCTCTTCGGTCTGATCGCTGCGTGGTGGGAGCCCGACTTCGCGACCAAGGTGCTCCCCGAGTCGGTCCTTGCCGAGATGGAAGAGGGCTACGCCCAGTCCGTGATCCGTACCGAGGGGCAGAACACCATGATGGCAGGGTTCTACGTCTGGAATAACGTGGGGATCGCCTTCCGCTGCTTCGTGACCGGGGCCTTCGCCGGCCTCGGCTCGATCTTCTATCTGGTCTACAACGGGCTGATGCTGGGCACCATCAGCGGATTTCTCTTCGCGCAGGGCATGGGTGGCAACCTCACCGCCTTTACCGCCAGCCACACTCCCTGGGAGCTCACAGGGATCGCCCTCGCCGGGGCCGCCGGGCTCAAGCTGGGCTACGCGCTCTTCGTTCCCGAGGGCCGCACCCGGCGCGCTTCCCTCGCGCGGGCCGCCGGGGCGCTGTACCGCTTGGTTCTTGGGGCTACGCTGTTGCTCCTCATCGCGGCGTTGATCGAGGGATATTGGAGCGCGAGCACGGTCTCCGCCTCGATCAAGTATGTCTTCTCGGGCGTGGGCTTCGTGGTGGTGGGGGGATGGCTGCTCTGGATCGGTCGAGGAGGCGCGGAGTGATCCTTCATGCCTGCCGTCTCGCGCTGAGGCCGAGGGGGCCCCTCGAGTCCTTCGATCTCTCCTTCGTGCTTCTTCGCGCTGTCTGGCGCGATGTGATCGGGCTCTCCGCGGTCTTCCTGCTGCCGATGCTCGGCGCGTTTTTGGGGTTGTCGTGGGCCTTGTCCTGGCCTCTGTGGGTGGCGATCTTTCCGCTGTTGCTCGCCCCCCTCCTGCAGGCCCCCTTCACGGTGCTCCTCGGTCGGCTCCTGTTTAGCCCTTCCATCCCGCTTCGCGAAGTCGCTCTGGGGACGGGCCAGGGGGCCGGGGGCGTCCTCTTCGCGTGGGTCCTCACCGATCTCAGCGTCATCCTCTGCGGGGGGCTCGGGCTCTTCGCGCAACCGTTTCTGGTCTTTTTGCCCGAGATCTTGCTCCTCGAACGCCTCTCTTTGGGGCAGGCGATGACTCGCGTGAGCGCGCTGGTCTCGGCGCGCCCGCTCTCGTCCCTCGCGGGAGTCGTGGCGCGCTGGGGGCTGACCGTGTGGGGGGCGCTCGCCGGTGAGGCACTCGGCGTGGCGATCCTCGGCTTCGTGCTTCAGCTAGGCACGCCCTTTGGCACGCTCGCCGAGGGGGTGTTCACCCCCTTCGGGCTCCTGGGCATGCTGGCCGTACAGCCCTTGATTGCGGCCTATCGTCTGCTGCTCTATGTCGATGTGCGGACTCGGCTCGAGGGCTGGGACCTTCAGGTGGCCTTTCGGGCGCTTCGCCTCGGAGGCGAGGGATGAGGTCTTCGTTTCTGATCGGGATCTTCCTGCTCTGTGCCTGCGAGCAAGAGGAGCCTTTGGCGATGGATGAGGGGCACCCGCTCGCGGACCTCTCCTATCGGTTCTGCCATGAGCCAAGCGCTTTTCGAAAGAGTGATCGCACCTACTGTGCCCTACTCGACGACGACGGCCGGTCGCTCTGTCCCGGCCTCGCCGAAGCCTGCGAGTCCTCGGCGCCGCCGGTCGAAGAGCGGCGCGCTCAGGGATGTGGCGAGTCGCCGGTGGATCGCTCGGTCGAGGCGCGTCGACCGGATCCCAGCCAGGCTCCCTCGAACGCGGAGTCGGCGAGCTCCCTGGACTTCCTAGGCGCGATCCTCCGCTGGACGATCGCGATCTTGCTGGCTCTGGCGCTCCTCGGCGTACTCGCGGGCCTGGCCCGGCTTGTGAGCCGCTGGCTTCCGGGTCGCCCCAGGTCTCGGCCAGCCGCATCCCCTTCGCCTCGCGTGGAGGTCAACCCGTTCCCCGGACCGCTCGACGTGCGCAGCCTGCCCACCGACACCTTGCTCGACCAGGCGCACCGTGCCTTGGAGCAGGGAGACCAAGAGGGAGCGGTGCTCCTGGCGCGCGAGGCTGCACTCCGCGGCTTGTCGACCGAGGGGTTGCTCGTCCTGCGCCCCTCTCGCACCGATCGGGAGCTGCTCTCGGATCTGGCCAACGATCGGACCCGCTATGGGCTCTTGCACGAGATCGTCTCGGCGGTTGAAGGGCTGCGCTGGGGCAGGGTGCCGACCGATCCGCAGACCGCGCGTCGGATCGTCGAGACCGCGGCGCGGCTCGTCGGCGTCGCGGTCCTGCTCTTCGTCTTGCTGCCGACTCAGGCACGGGGGAGCGAGCGCGACATCGACGGCCTCGCGGTGCTCATGGAGCAGTTCGGGGCCGAGGGAGCGCGAGCACGAGTCAGGATCCGCCCCCTCTCCTCGCTCGATGAGCAGGTTCAGCTCTTAGTGGTCGACGCCGAGCGGGCCTGGCTCTCGGCCGAACAGTGGGATCAGGTCAGCGCGTGGGTCCACGAGGGGGGCGGGTTGGTGTTGCTTGGGGGGCCGGGCGACGCGCTGCCGGCCCTGGGGGCCCCTCGCAGCCCAGTGCGAGAGAGGACGGACTCCCTGCGTTTCGTCGCGCAACCCGTCTGGCCGGATCAGCCGCAAGAGGCCTGGGTTGGCGGGGAAGGGACCGTGCTGCTCTCAGCAGAAGTCGGCCCCCCCGATGAGCCGGAGCCTGCGGCGATCGTGGTCGAGCTCAGCCACGGCGCGGGGACTATCTGGGGGATTTCGGACCCGACCATCCTGAGGAACGGCGGGCTCCTCCGGTCCGAGAACCTCTCGTTCTCCCGTGGGCTGATCGGGTATGTGCTCCAGACCCTACCTCCCAGCCAGCGAGGCACGTTTCGGGTGGAGTTCGTGGTCTCGGGGGTGAGCTCCGAGGCCGGCGCTCCCACGCCGGTCGCCGGGCTGAGCAACGCGCGCCTACTGCCCTTGGTGCTGCAGGTCTTGCTCTGGGTGGCGCTGCTGGTGTGGTGGCGTGGCCATCCCTTCGCGCCCCCTGCCCCAGAGCCCGACGTCGAGCGCCGCGAGGTGGCGGATCACGCCCGGGCCCTCGGCGCCCGCCTGCGCTCCCTCGGAGCGTCACGCTACGCCGCCTCCGCGCAGGCCGCATGGTTCCTTCGCCGCTTCGGCCGGGTCGGGCTCAAGGAGGCGGCGCGGCGAAGCGGCATGGACGAGGGGCGCGCCGAGACCTTTGCGAACGCGGTCCAGCGCCTCGCCCGAGAGCCCGAGGGCTCCGAAAATGATGTGCACCTCATGGAGAGAACATGCGAGATCATGAATCGTCCCAGCCCGTAGGCGGCACCATGGATCCTGTCGCCTTCGCCGATGCGTTCGAGAGGGCGCTAGAGCAGGTAGAGCGTGTGTTGCTCGGCCAACGACCGCTCGTCCGCGACGTGCTCGTCGCCATGTTCGCCGGCGGGCACGTCTTGCTCGAAGGGCCGCCGGGACTGGGCAAGACCTTGCTCGCTCGCAGCCTCTCGCGGATCCTGGGCCTCCCGTTTCGGCGCATCCAGTTCACGCCCGACCTGATGCCCAGCGATGTCACCGGGGGCAACGTCTTCGATCAGCAGGCGGAAGCCTTCGTCTTTCACCCTGGCCCCGTCTTCTGCTCGGTGTTGCTCGCCGATGAGATCAACCGTGCCCCTGCCAAGACCCAGTCGTCCCTGCTCGAGGCGATGAGCGATCGACAGGTCACCATCGACGGCACGACCCGTGCGCTGCCCGATCCCTTCTTCGTCGTCGCGACGCAGAACCCGATCGAGAGCGAGGGGACCTACCCCTTGCCCGAGGCGCAGCTCGATCGCTTCATGCTCAAGGTGCTGGTCGATCACCCGAGCGTCGAGGTCGAGGTGGACCTCCTTCGAAGCGTCGTCGAAGGCTTCGATGCCGCAGATCTCGACGCGGTGGAGCTTGCGACCGTGCTCAGCGCGGATCAGGTCCTCTCTCTACGAGCCATGGCGCGCCAAGTGCGCGTCGATCCAGAGCTCCTCCGCTACGTCGTGGAGATCGTCTCTCGAACCCGAGCGCACCCCGCGGTGGATCTCGGGGCCTCCCCCCGCGCCTCCATCGCCCTACTTCGCTGTTCTCAGGTCCTCGCAGCCTCGCAGGGCCGAGCCTTTGTCGTGCCCGACGACATCAAGGAGCTGGCCGGATCGGTGCTGCGCCACCGCTTTCTGCTTCAGCCCGACGCCGAGCTCGAGGGGCTCCGACCCGACGATGTCGTGCGGGCCTTGCTCACCGACGTTCGGGTTCCCGGTGGAGAGTCCGCGTGATCCCTACCGGCCGTCTCGTCGCCCTCGCGGCGGTGCCCCTCCTGCTGGGGGTGGCAGCCATCGGGAGCGCGTCCTGGATCGCGCCCATGATCGCGGTCGATCTCGTGCTCTTGTCGCTCGTGGGGCTCGACGCTGCGTTGAGCCGGGCCGAGTTTCAGATCGAGCGACGCTGCGCGTCGGTTCAGTCCGTCGGCCGCCCCTTCGACGTGGTGATCGAGATACAGAACGTAGGACGAAGGTCCCTTGAGGCGCAGGTTGTCGATGCGCCTCCTCAGGGGCCCAGACCCGAGCCAGCCCGCCTCCGTCTGTCGTCGGGAGAGACGGGAACCGTTCGCTATGAGCATCGGGTGGAGCGGCGGGGAGCGCACCGCTTCGGGCCGGTGACGGTCCGGGCCCGGTCCCGACTCGGGTTCTTCGAGCTGCAGCTCCGGAGTACGCCCTCGACCGAGGTTCGCGTATATCCAACCTTTCGTCAGCTCCGATCCTGGGGGCTCCTGGCGCGCGAGGGGGAGCGGCAAGCCCCGGTGCGGGTTCGTCGACGGCCGGGTGGCGAGAGCGAGTTCGAACGGCTCCGGCCCTATGTTCGAGGAGACAGCTATCGGCATGTGGACTGGAAGGCGACCGCTCGTCGTCGCGGACTGGTCACCCGAGAGTTCGGACAGGAGGTGAACCAGAACGTCATCTTTCTAATCGACGCCGGACGCATGATGTCGGCCGAGGTGCAGGGGCGGCCGCTCTTCGATCACGCCCTGGACGCCGCGCTGGGGCTGGGGCAGGTCGCACTCCGGCACGGCGACCGGGTCGGGCTGGTGTTGTACGATGACCAGATCCGGGCCTGGTCGCCTCCCTCGGGTGGAGCGCGCGCCGGCTTCAGCCTGGTGCGTACCTCCTACGATGTCTTTGCGTCCACGCGCGAGCCCGACCACGCGCGGGCCCTGCGCTGGCTCGGTCAGAAGGTTCGTCGTCGTAGTCTGGTGATCCTGCTCACTTCGGTCATCGACGAGGCCAACGCGCAGGCGATGGAGCGGGTGGTCACCGCCTTGGGGCGGCGTCATCTACCCCTGTGTGTCTGGCTGCGAGATCCCGGTCTCCAGGCGCTGGCGGAGCGGCAGGTCGACGAGGGGCTGTACGTGGCGGGCGCCGCGGCGGAGCTGCTCGAAGAGAGGGCCCGGAACCTAGACCGGGCCTCACGGCGAGGGGCGCTGGTGCTCGACGTGTCACCCGACCGTCTGACGGCGGGGCTCCTTACCAGGTACCTGGAGATCAAGGCGAGACGGCTGCTATAGGGTGGCGCGGCGCCGCTGGGGGGCCACCGCGGCCGAAGTGCGCTAAGCTCTGCCGCCTGCACAGTGTGGAGACGCCGATGCACCTTTCCCGTTCCATGGTCCTGGCCCTCAGCTTCTTGGTGGCCCCGCTGGTCTTGGTGGGTCATGTCGAGCCCGCAGCGGCCCAAGCGCCCGGCCCTGAGATTCCGCCAGGGGGGCTCGTGGACATCCTGCCGCCGAGCCAGGTCATCGCCGATGGAACCCGCACCTATACCGGCCATGTGATCGCCCTTGATCGCTCGGGCCGGCCCATCTCGGGGCTCAAGCTCAAGCTCAACAGCTCGGCGGGAAAGATCGACAGTCCAACGCAGGTCCAGCCTGGCGTCTATGCTTTCTCTTGGACCCCTGCAGCCGTCAGCTCCCCCCAAGAAGTCACGCTCGAGATCCGAACCCGCACCCCCGACAAGGTCAAGGTGCTTCGCCAGGCCAAGGTCACCCTTCGCCCTCCCACAGCGACCGGATTGCAGATCTCGAGTAATCCGCCACAGCTCGTTCTTGGCCAGGATGCGTCGGGAACCATAAGCTTTTCCCTCGATAATGCAGCCGGCGGGGTCAGCGCCTCCGATATCGCGGTCCTCGCGAACGTCGGCGAGGTCGAGAACATCACCCACCTGGGGGGCGGCAAGTTCACGGCCCGGTACGTTACGCCCAAGGTGAACTTTCCTCAGCTCGCGATCGTGAGCGTCGTCGACCTCCGAAACCCTGACACCGCGCATGGTGTGGTGGTGATCCCGCTCCAGGGCAAGGTAGACTATCCGGTGCAGGCCACGGCGGGCTCTAGTGTCATCATGCGTATCGGCGGTCGAGACTTCGGTCCGACTCCGGTCGACGCCAATGGCCGCGCCAAGGTGCCGGTCATCGTGCCCCCTGGGATCCCCATGGCGACCAAAGTCGAGGTCAAGGATGGCCAGACCTCCGAAGAAGAGCTCGACCTTCGTGTCCCCGAGACTCGCCGCCTCTCCTTCCTTCCGCCGCTTCGGAGCGTCCCTGCCGATGGGGCCACCAAGGTCCCGGTCCGGATCGCGGTCTTCACCCCCGAGGGGCAGCCAGACTCCGGGGCTAAGGTGAGCTTCTCCGCCGAGGGCGGCGAGGTCGGAACGGCGCGTTCCCTGGGCGATGGTCTCTTCGAGGTGGATTTCACCCCCGACTTCTCGAACGTGGCGGCGCAGGGCAAGATCACGGCCTCGCTCGAGGACTCGACCGTGCAGACCGCCTCTCTCGACGTCACCCTCGCGCCTGCGCTGCCCACCCGGGTCGAGCTGAGTACCGATCCGGATCCGCTCGACGCCGACACGACCGAGTTCAAGCTGGTCGCCAAGCTCCAAGGGCCCGGCGACGAGCCGCTCTCGGCGCGCGAGCTCACCCTGCTATTGGCGGGAGCCTCGCTCAAGGGCGCGGTCAAGGATCAGGGCGATGGCACCTACAGCGCCCAGCTTACGTCCGAAGAAGGGGCGGTCGTCACGGCGGTGAGCGCGCTCAAGGTGTCGGCCACGGGCAACCCGGTCGATCGGATCCTCCTGATCCCGAGCGCGTCCTTCGTGCCCAACAACGGTGCCGATCTCCGCGAGATCCTCTTGGTGAGCGTCGACCGCTACGGCTACCCCGTGCCGGGCGTCGAGGTCGGCCTGAAGGTCGAGCAAGGCGATGGCGTCATCGAAGAGACCGCCACCACCAACGAGGCAGGCGTGGCCTTCGCTGCCTATAAGGCGGGATCAGGCGTTGGAGTTGCCCGGATCCGCGCGACCCATGGCGCGCACTCCTCCACGGCCCACCTGGTCCAGGGGCCTCAGGCGGTCTCCGGAGCGGTGGTGCCTGTCTCGGCCGACGCCCACACCCTCGAGCTCATCCGCGCCTGGTCCGAGGCGGCGCAGCCGCTGGTCCTGACCCGTCGTGGGGCACCGGCGGCCGCGGCGGCTCCCGTCGTCCCCGAGCAGCCCGCGGAGGCCCCGGCCGAGACGCCAGCGGAGCCGGCCGAGACGCCAGCGGAGCCGGCTGAGCCCGAGCAGCCCTCGGTCCAGCTTCCAGACCTGCCCAACGCGATCTCTTCCAGTGGTGAGGCCGCGCGCCTGCGCACGACGGTCGTGCCCTCTCCCGCCCCCGCTGGGGGCGACACCACCCTCACCATCGACGTGCTCGACAAGACCGAGGCAGGGGTCACCGGGGCCTCCTTCGACTTTCTCGCCTCGGCGGGAACCTTGGGGGAGCCGACGGAGCTCGGCCGCGGGCGCTACCAGGTCGTGCTCGCCGTCCCGGCCGACGCCGAAGGGGAGCTCAAGATCTCGGTCGCGTCCGGCGACGTCGCCTCCTTTGTCAAGGTCCCCGTCGGCCCCCCCGAGAGCGCTTGGGGTCCCACCGAGCCTAGCGCGACCCCGGTGGCGCCGTCCGACTCCGCCACGGGCACGGCCCAGCCCCTTCCGCCGGCGCCCAAGCCCGCCTCGGACAACGATCTTACCCGCATCCGGGTCCGGGGCTCTTACGTCGCGAGCTCCTACGCCTATCAGCAGACCCCCTTTACGGAGTCTGGGCCCCTGCTGCCCGCCATCCTCGCCGTCGGCGGCGATGAGGGGGGGAGCGCGGCCTCGCCGCAGGGCTTCGAGGTCGCCGGTCGCGGCTTCATCCACGACTATGTCGGCTTCGACGCCACCGCTCGGGCCACCTCTTGGTCGCTGACCTCCGAGGCCTTCAATGATCAGAAGGTCCCCGATGTCCTGTTTCACTTCAACGCGGACGCGATCTTGCGCTACCCCTTCGAGGCGTCCGACAACGTCTTCTGGGTCGGCGGTCGGCTCGGCTATCACGGATCCGACATCCTCTACTTCACCGGGGACTTTGACGATGGCGTCGTCGGGTATCAGTCCCTCTTCGTCCAGGGGCTCGGTTTCGGGGCCGAGGTCGGGGCCGAGGTGGGGGACCTCTACGTCCACGGCGCCCTCACCGGGCGTCTCCTCGGGGTGACTCGCTGGCTCGCCACGGCGGTCGATGCGCATGTGGGCTACCAGATCACCGATCAGATCTTCGTGGATCTTGGGCTTGGTTTCGTCGACCGGCAGGTCACCCTGCAGGGCCGACGGAGCGGGGCCGACTTGGGCGAGCTGCACGATCGTCAGCTCATGGGCCGGATCGGCGCAGGCTTTCGCTTCTAGGTCGGGCGCCTGCGCGCCCCCGGAGAGGGCAGGTCGGCGGAGCGTGACCCCGTGGACTTCTGCTCGGAGGCCTCGATGCGGTCGCGCCGCATCGGTCAGCGACGGCCGCCGAGGCCGGCTGCCCTTTTATGCGGGCACTTAGAGTTTGACCCGCCACACAGGCCCTTTGGGCGTGTCCATGAGCGAGATGTTCATCTGCTCGAGCTGTCCGCGGAGCGCGTCGGCCTTGGCCCAGTCCTTCTGCTGCCGGGCGTGCTGCCGGTCGTCGACGAGGGACTGGACGGCCTCGCGGCTCAGGCCGAGGGCGGCGAGGCGCTTGGTCGCGACCTCGTCGTGGAAGGCTTCAGTGCCCTGCTGGAGCAGGCCGAGGGTGGGGCCCAGGTAGCTCAGGGCAGCCAGGGCTTCCGCCGCGATGGGGCCCCCGCGGCGTCGCGCCTGCTTCTGGTTGCCCAGGCGGTTGATCGCTCGGGCCAGCTCGAAGGCGTGGCCCAATGCCATGGCCGTGTTGAAGTCCTCGTCCATCGCGCGGTCGATTCGCTCGGGAAGGGCCCGGGCCAGCTCGACGACGGTACGGGCCTCGGCGCCGATGGCCTCGACGACCTTGGGGAGAGGCTCGCTCCCGCCCATCTGTTCGGCCTGCTCCCGCGCCTCGTAGAGCCGGGCGAGCATGGCCAAGGACTCGAGGAGGGAGTCGTCGCTCCAAGGGAGGGGCGAGCGGTAGTGGGTCTGAAGGTAATACAGCCGGATCGCCTCGGCGGGTACGAGCTCGAGGGCCTGGTGGATCACGAAGGCGTTGTTCTTGCTCTTGCCCATCTTCTGGTCGACCTGTTCGGCCTCGGCGTCGCGGTGGGCTCGGCCCCCCGCCTTGGTGCCTGCACCTGCCGTGAGCAGCCCGTTGTGCATCCAGTGACGGACGAAGCGCTGGCCGCCGTGGGAGCACTGGGACTGGGCGATCTCGTTCTCGTGGTGAGGAAAGACCAGATCGAGCCCGCCGCCATGGATGTCGATCTCTTGGCCTAGGGTGGCGGCGCACATGGCCGAGCACTCGATGTGCCAGCCAGGGCGCCCGGAGCCCCAGGGGCTCGGCCAGGAGGGCTCATCGGGACGAGCGGCTTTCCAGAGGGCGAAGTCGGCGCTGTGGCGTTTGCCCTTGTCGGGGTCATCGCTGCGGAGCTCATCGGGGCGCTGGCCGGAGAGGGCGCCGTACTCGGGGTAGGAGGCTACATCGAACCAGACGGTGCCCTGGTTGACGTAGGCGTGGCCTGCATCGAGGATGCGGCCGATCATGGCGACGATCTCGTCGATGGTGCCGCTGACACGGGGCTCCATGTCGGGCCGCACCAACCCCAACCCATCCATATCCCGGTGGAAGGAGTCGATGAAGCGCTCGGCGACCTCTTCGGGGGTGGTGCCTTCAGCGGCGGCGCGCTGGATGATCTTGTCGTCGATGTCGGTGAAGTTTCGGACGAAGGTGACCGTCCACCCGCGGTGCCTAAGGTAGCGCACGAGCGTGTCGTAGACGATCATCGCGCGGGCGTGTCCGACGTGGCAGTGATCGTACACCGTCATGCCGCAGACGTAGATGCGAAGCTGCCCAGGCTCGATGGGATCGACGGGCTCGATCGTTCGCGACAGCGTGTTGTATAGGCGCAGGGGCGCAGGCATGGCTTCCTCCAGCGCCTCGCCTTAGCCCTCCGAGCTGTCGCGGCCAAGGCGAGCCCGGAGAGAGGAGGCTACTTGCTGAAGATCTTCTCGAGCTCTTTCTTGATCTTGGACTCGTCGACGTCCTTGGCCACGGCCAACTCCTGAACGATCAAGGAGTGGGCCCGATCGTAGGTCTTGCGCTCGCCGAAGGACAGGGTCTTCTCTTTCTTGAGAAGGGCCAGATCGCGCAGGACCGAGGCGACCTCGAGAGGATCCCCGGTGTTGATCTTGTTCATATATTCGCGATAGCGGCGGTTCCAGGTTTGTTTGTCGGCGGGCTTCTTGCGGTCCCGCAGGACCTCGTAGACCTTCTCGACCGCCGACTTGGGGATGATGGTGCGCATGCCGTTGGCATCGGCCATGTTGGTCGGCACCTTGATGGTCATGCCATTGTCGAGGATCTTGAGGACGTAGCAGTCATAGGTCTGGCCATCTTGCTCCAGTTGTTCGATGTCTTTGATGACACCGACGCCGTGGGCCGGATAGACGGCCTTCTCTCCGATCTCGAAGGGCATGCTCGAAAACTCCGTGGTTGAGCGCCGTGGAGGCGCGGATCTGCCTTCACTACGACGGATGATAGGGGACCTGTCGCCGAGGGTGCAAGAGCCTAGCTCCGCCGGCCCTCGATTTCAACTGTTCCGAGGCATTCTGTGTCTAGTACCTGCTCAATCCTATCGTTGAACGCATGGCTCCTCGGGGCCTGGGTGGCTCAGACGGCGTTGGCGGTAGCGGTCGGGTCGCTCTGGTTGTCGGTGTTGGCGCTGGGGGCGGCATTGACGGCGCCTCTGCCGCCTCCTCCAGCTCATGCGGTCGCGGCCTCGGTCTTTGGAGGGCTCGCCGGCCTGGGGGCCTGGATGCCGGTCGCGGTAGCCTTCGGATGGTTCGCCGTACTGGATCGCCTGTTGATCTCGGGGGGCTGGAGGGCGGTACGATCGGTGGGGCTCGGAGGGCGCGCGCTGGTGTTTCCCGCGCTGATGGTCGGGCTCATGGGGGCCGGCCTCACGTTCGGTGTCAGCAGCTCGCTGGGTCCCTTCGCGGCCTCGTCCATGCGGGAGGTGCTCCATCGAGGGGTGCAGGCCTCGGAGCTTGTGCCAGGGCGGATCAGCCGCGTCGCGAGCCTGGAGCTTGCAGCCCTGGAGGACCAAGGCACGACCCAGGTGATCGGCCGGACCGAGACCCAGGTGATCGGGGCGAGGCAGGCGCGTATCGCTCGGACCTCCGAGGGGCCGATGCTCTTCGCCCGCGAGGCCGAGATGATTGGTCCCGGCTACCGGATCTCCGCGGGGCGCGCCCGCTGGGGCCTCCCCGAGGTCGAGCGCAGGGTGGAGCTCGACGAGCGCTCCAATCCGTCCCTGGCGCGCGTAGCGGCTCGGACCGAGGCCTCGGGGGGCGATGCGCGCTACGAGCGCACGGTGTTTCTCAAGCGCTACCTCCATCCTCTCGCCGTCTTCTTCCTGCCCCTGTGTCTCCTGCCCTACGGGCTCTCGCGCCATCGCTGGCGGGTGCTGGTCGGGGTGGGGGTCTTAGGGCTGTTGCTCACCCGAGGTGGGGATCTGACCGCAGGGCTGGTGGGCCCCTGGCTCAGCGCGGGGTGGGTGCCCTTGGTCGTGCTGGGCCTCGGTGCGGTGGGCTGGGCTCGGTGGAGGGACCGTTGAGCTGGCGCTGGTCCTTGATGCTCGATGCGGGGGCGGTCGCCCTGGCGGGGGTCGCACTGGGAGGCACCGGCGTCGTGGTGGTGCAGGGCCTCGACCGACTCGCGTCCGATCAAGGACAGGGCTGGGCCGTCCTATTCGCCGAGGTCCTTCGTCTTTTGCTCTTCGGAGCCCCCGCCTTGGCAGCGCTGGTCGGCTTCGCGGTGGGCGCGCGGTGGCGCTACGTCGGACGGCTCCGAGCCCTCTCGCTCTCGGGGATCTCGCCGCGTCAGGGCGGCGCGGTGATCGCTTCGGTCACGGGGATCTTGGCGCTCGTGCTCGTAGGAGCCCACGCCTGGATCCTGTGGACGTGGCCCTCCCCTTCGGTCCGTATCGTCGAGGGTGGGGTCTGGTTCCTCAGCGAAGAGGGCCCGACGCGATGGCGCTGGACGCAGGGCGGGCTAGCGAGCGAGCCGATGGAGGGCGCGCTCGCGCCCCCTCGGCGCTGGGGGCTCTGGGGGATCTCGCCCTTGGCGGTTCTCGGGGGTTTGTCGGGCTGGGGGAGCGGGATCGGTCGACACCTGGGTCGCGGGGTGATCGCGGTCGCGCTCCTCGCGGCGGCCGGGCTCTGGATCGGGGTCGGCGCCGAGCAGGCAGCGGCGATGCGATGGTCCTTGGGCATGGCGGTCGGGCCCGCGATGGCTTTGGGACTTGGGGCTTGGCTTGCGACGCGCCTGGGCACGTGAGCTATACTCGGCGCTTCGGTTGAGCCCTATTTCTTCGTCAGGCCTTGGTCGGCCCGGAGGTCTCGATCGGCTATGCTCGGCTGCCTCGTGCTTTGAACCTAGGAGTCTTCATGCGCCTCTCGCCCCTCTTCCTTCTTCTCATGAGCCCTCTGGCGGCTTGCGATGGCCTCAACCCGGCCCCTCCAGAGGAGGAGTGTAAGCTCTCTCTTCGCAGCTTGCCTGGAACGCAGTGGGTCATGCTCGAGGCCATGCCCGATGGCTCTACCCGCGAGAACCCCCGCGCGCGCATGCGCTTTTACCAGGGTGACGAGGGGATCAAGGTCGACTATTCGGTGGGGTCTCCTTACGAGATCCACACCTACGACTGCCAGGTCTCACCACGCGAGATCTCCTGCGCGGAAGAGCCGAAGCTCGTCGACTGGTGCCTGGCCTTCGAAGCCCATAAAGAGGGCAGTTGTTCCGCAGCCAAGCTCCGTGAGGTCGGCGGAAGCGGCATGGATGATACCGAAGTGATCGTCGCGATCCGCGAGGCACGGCGTCAATACGCCGAGATGGCGGAGCGGGCCCAAGAGAACCCCGAGGTCCTCAAGCGCTTCCGCGACGCGAACAACTTCCTCGGTAACAAACTCCAGGGGCTCCTCGACGCCCGGGTCGACAAGCGGCGTTGCCGACTCACCGTCACCGATAACTACATGACGGTCCACAACGGGCGCAAGGTGGTCGACTCCAACCCGGTCGGCACCAATGCCTTCGTGCAAGACAAGGAGCACACCCTGCTCTTTGAAAACTGCATGGAAGGGGCCAAGTTCCTCGCCCTCGACTCCGAGACCCCACCGACCGACGAAGAGCTCAAGAGCATTGACCCTCGTCGACAGTTCACGAGCGAAGACACGATCTACTACCACTATATCGGCTTCAAACACATCGAGGCCGAAGAGGGCTGCACCTATAGCGCCGATACGTGGGCTCAGTGGCTCCCCAAAGAAGAAGGGGTCACCCTCGAGACCATGGACTGTGACTTTACGGTCCCCGACCTCGACGAGCCCGAGAAGGGTCGAAAGATCAGTCGGTGTGTGAACTGGACCGCGAGCCACCAGTGGTCCGACACATCACCCCTCAAGTTCGTGGCCGACGACGAGACCTCCCCGCGCGCCTTCTTCGCGATGACCCGGTACAAGACCTGTGGCGACGGCGAGAAGGAGAAGCTCGACACGATCTGTTCCGCGGCTCGTGTCATGGGAATGTAGCCAAGAATCGTATTTTTCTGGCGGTCCATCGTGAGGGGTGGCGCGCCCATGGCGCTGAAAGTATGTTCAGTGCATGGCGTGGATCGAACTGTGCTGCCAGTCTGCGTTCTCGCTCCTGCAAGGGGCGAGCCTCCCCGAAGATCTGATCGAGACCGCTGCGGCGGCAGGTCTGGGGGGGCTGGCGATCGTCGACCGCGATGGCGTCTATGGGCTCCCTCGCGCGTGGCGGGCTGCGCGGGCTCACGACCTTCAGCTGATCTGTGGAGCGACGCTGACCGTCGAAGATCAGCCCTCGGTCGTGGCCCTCGTCGAGGACCTGAGCGGGTGGGGTGCGCTGTGTCGCTGGCTTACTCGCGCCCACCACCGCGCAGCCAAGGGGCAGGCCTCCCTTGAGCTCTCGC
Organism: Deltaproteobacteria bacterium; assembly: GCA_007693595.1. Taxonomy (GTDB): domain Bacteria; phylum Myxococcota_A; class UBA796; order UBA796; genus REDI01. The sequence continues at coordinate 56,805 of REDI01000089.1, forward strand.
ACCTCGCGGCTGGGGCGCCGGGGATCACGTTGCTCCTTCGCCCAGGCTGGACCCCCCAGACCGCCGCGGCCCTCGCGCGCGCCTACCCGGGCCGACTCGGGGTGCTGCTCTCGCGCCAGCTCGGTCCTGGCGATGCGCGGGCCACGGAAGGGGCGCTTCGCCTGTCTCGCGCCCTGGGAGCGCCTGTCGTGGCGACCAACGAGGTGCTCTACCACAGCCGCGATCGATCTCGCGTCGCCGACGTACTGACCTGTATCCGTCGCGGGTGTACCCTCGAGCAGGGGGGCCATGCCCTGGCGGCCAACGCGGAGCGCTCCCTCATCACCGAGCACGAGATACGGGTCAAGTTCGCCGACCTTCCTCAGGCGGTCGACGCTGCGGCCGCCATCGCCGCGCGCTGCACCTTCTCCCTCGCCGAGCTGCGCTATCGCTACCCCCACGAGGTCGTGCCAGCGGGTCAGACCCCGATGTCCTGGCTGCGTCACCTCACCGAACAGGGGCTCGAGCGCCGCTACCCCGGCGGGCTTCCCGCGCAGGTCCGCGAGCGCTGCGAGCACGAGCTCGCCATCATCGAGCGCCTCCAATACCCGAGCTATTTCCTAACCGTTCACGATATCGTCGCCTTCGCGCGCAGCCGTGGCATCCTCTGCCAAGGCAGAGGCTCGGCCGCAAACTCTGCTGTCTGCTATGCCTTGGGTATCACCGCGGTCGATCCCTCCCGAGCGAGCCTGCTCTTCGAGCGATTCATCAGCGAAGAACGGGGGGAGCCACCCGACATCGACGTAGACTTCGAGCACACCCGCCGCGAAGAGGTCCTCCAGTATGTCTATGAGCGCTATGGCCGTGATCGGGCAGCGCTGGTCAACGAGGTGATCTCGTATCGCCTGCGCTCCGCCATCCGAGATGTCGGTAAGGTCTTTGGCTTGTCGCTCGATCAGGTCGACCGCCTCGCCAAGTGCACCGATCGCTGGAGTGCGGGGCAGGGGGTGGAGCTACGCGATTTGATCCTCGAGGCAGGGCTCGATCCAGACGATCACAGCGTGCGCCACACTCTCGCGTATGCGGGGGCCCTCAAGGGGCTGCCCCGGCATCTGTCGATCCACGTCGGAGGCTTCGTTATCGCCGATGAACCCTTGACCTCGCTCGTGCCGGTCGAGCCCGCCGCGATGTCGGGTCGCACCGTGATCCAATGGGACAAGGACGACATCGACATTGTGGGTTTCGTCAAGGTAGATTGCTTGGCGTTGGGCATGCTCAGCGCGATCCGAGAGACCTTCGATCTGGTCTATCAGACGCACGGCCTCGACCTCGACCTGGCCACGGTGCCGGCAGAAGATCCCGAGGTCTACGAGATGTTCTGTCGCGCGGACACCGTGGGCGTCTTCCAGATCGAGTCTCGCGCGCAGATGTCCATGCTGCCCCGGCTTCGTCCCCGCTGTTTCTACGACCTGGTCATCGAGGTCGCGATCGTACGTCCTGGGCCGATCCAGGGCGGAATGGTGCATCCCTACCTACGTCGCCGCAGCGGCGATGAGCCAGTCACCTACGCCCATCCTGCGCTTCGGCCGGTTCTCGAGCGCACCTTGGGCGTGCCGCTCTTCCAAGAGCAGGTCATGCAGATGGCGGTTGATGTCGGGGGCTTCACTCCTGGGCAAGCCGATGAACTCCGGCGTGCCATGGCGGCCTGGCGCAAGCGCGGCTCGATGAACGCGATGGCCGAGCGACTGGTTCAAGGCATGCTCGCCCGTGGGATCTCCGAGGAGTATGCGCAGCGGATCTTTCAGCAGATCCATGGCTTTGGCGAGTATGGCTTCCCCGAGTCGCACGCGGCGAGCTTCGCGCTTCTGGTCTACGTCTCGGGGTGGCTCAAGTGCCATCATCCCGCCGCCTTTGCAGCCGCGCTCGTCAATAGCCAGCCGATGGGCTTCTACAGTCCTCGAGCCTTGCTCCTCGACGCGCAGCGCCACGGGGTCGAGGTAAGGCCTATCTGCGTGCAGCGCAGCGCGTGGGACTGCACCCTTGAGCCTTGCTCTGACGGGTGGGCGATCCGAGTAGGATTGCGGCTCATCAAGGGGCTCGCGCAGGAGCAGGCAGCGCGGCTGACCCAGGCTCGCGATCGAGCCCCTTTCCGCGACCTCGCCGACCTCGCCCGTCGGACCGCCTTGCCCCAGGACGCCCTTCAAGCGCTCGCCGAGGCCAACGCCTTCGCCGCCTTCGGCCTTGACCGTCGACGCGCCGCGTGGGAGCTGCAAGGCCTCTGGGCCTCCCTTCCCCTCTTCGCCGGACTCCGCCGTAACGAGCCGGCGCCACCCCTACCGCCCGAGACCCCAGCCCAGGCGATCGACACCGACTATCGCCGGGTGGGGCTCTCGGTCGACAAGCACCCCATGCAGCTCGTGCGTCAGGCTCGCCCCGAGCTTCCGTCCCTCGCCCAGGTCGGGGAGCTCGATGGCGGGCAGCGGGTGCGTTGCGCAGGGCTCGTCACCAGCCGCCAGCGCCCAGGAACCTCGAAGGGGGTGGTCTTTATGACCCTCGAAGACGAGACCGCCCTGCTCAACCTCGTCGTCTGGCCCAAGATCTGGTCCGAGCACCGGAGGCTCGCGCGCGGAGCGGTCTTGCTGGGGGTCGAGGGGGTGGTGCAGCGCCAAGGTCGTGCCCTCAGCCTCAGGGTCGAGCGCTTCTGGCCCGTCGAGTCCACCGATCTAGAACTTCAAGCTTGCTCTCGTGACTTCCACTGAAAAGGTCGCGAGCTGGGCCCGCTGGAGCCGCTGCGAGGGAGCGCCTCACGCCATGGCCTTAGGTTGGAGCTTCGTCGCAAACGAGATAGGCTGTGCCGGCTTCAGGATCTCAGGGGAGGGTCTCATGCACGCCCAACATCTCGTCGTCGCCGCGGTCGTGTTCGCGGCCTGCGCTCCCGTGCCACCCACCTTGCTCACCGGCGACGTCGCGCGCGAGCTCGACGCACCCTCGGTCCGCTTCGTCGAGGTGAACACCGAAGATCGCCTCTCCAACCCGATCTCGGTCCAGTTTCACGTCAGCTCCGACGATCAGCCCGTCTCCACCGTGCCGCTGACCCTCTCCTCCGATGTCGACGGCGACTTGTGGATCGGCAACGCCCCCGACCGTCGTCCCCTCACTTGGACCGGCGATCTCTCCCCTGGGACTCACGAGCTCGTGATTGAGGGGCGCGATCATCAGGGCGTCGCCGTTCAAGACACCGCGATCGTTCGCGTGCGCTTCGACGCGCCGCCTGAGTGCGAGATCGTTCGTCCCACCGACGGGTCGACGGTGGTGTCGCGGGTCGATGACGTGGACTTTGAGGTGTTCGCCGTCTCCCCCGACGACGAGCCCCTCACCATCCTCTGGCGCTCCTCGCTCGACGGGCCGCTCGCCATCGGACCGACCTTCACACGCCGCATGTTGGCCGTGGGCGAGCACGTGATCTCGGTCGAGGTCCGCGACGGGATTCACCAGCCTTGTCGCGACGAGATCCTCCTGGTCGTCGAGTAGGTCTCAGGCCAACTGTCCACAGGTGCTCCACAGATCGGGCATCTCGAAAGCCCTGGTTGCTCCGTCCCGCGAGCGAGAGGAGGGGGGCGGAGGTGATCTTGGGGTAGGTTGTAAGCAGATAAGCATAGTAACGAATAGAGAGTCAATAGAGATTAATGTTGGAGCGAAGGGAAGTTTTTTCAGAATATTCCCTTGCGCGCTGAGTGGTCAGCCCCTATACTCAGACCACCAGCGACCCCGCTGGTCACCTCTCCCCCGGCCGCAAGGCCAACCCCGGCCACCGTAGGTTTCCCCGATCTACGGTGGCCATCGCCCACCCCCCGCCGCGCCACCGAGCTTCAGCACCGCACCCCACCCGGTCAGCGTTCCCGTTGACCAGCCGCTTCCTTCCCGCGGTCTATGCGTTACGCTGAGGTTCAGGTGGCGGGCCCGGGTGATGGCGCTCGTTGTGCTGTTCATTGGACCTCGGGGGCCGCTGTGAAGGTGCGAACGGTCATCGTCGTCCTCGGTGCTACGGCGCTTGGAGGACTGCTTGGGCTCGGCGTGGTCGGATGGTGGTACGCCGAGGACTTGATCGAGCTGCGACGGGTCTGGCGGACAGCGCAGCCCCTCACGGAGGTGGAGCAGGCGCAGGTCGCCGCGTGTGAAGACCCAGGCTGGATCGGGCTTGCCAAGGTGTTGGAGCAGGATCTCGAGGTCGCGTGTCCCCCCCTGTGGTTCGCCGAAGCCGCGAGGGGTCACCTGCGAGAGGGTCGGAGGCGAAGGGTTGAGCGCCTGGTCCTGGTCGCCTCCGATGTGCAGCGCAGCACGAGGGCGCGCGTCAGGGCAGGCACGGCCCTGTGGGCCATCTCGGAGCCTTGGCCTACGGCCTTGCCGCTGTGGCTCCGCCGTTCCGAGATGGGGTCTTCGAGAGAGGCCTTGCTCGAGGCCGCCGAGGCGCGATCCGAGCTGCGGGAGCTGCTCGATGTGGAGCTGAGGTGGACGCTCGACCAGCGTCTGGAGGAGGCGCTCGGTGCCCCCGAGGGTGCGCTGGTTCGTGCGCTCCGAGTGTCGTCGGTGCTCTCGGGCGACGAGGGGGTTCGGGTGCGCTCAGCGCGCATCGAGACCGGCTTTCAGGCCTTGGGGCTGACCCACGAGGCGTGGGTCGAGTCGGTCGCCCGTCATCAGTCCGGTCGTCCCCTAGGGCATCTCCCGCTCTCCCTCGTGGAGCCGATCGCCAGGCACGGGCAGCGCTGTGCCGAAGGGGTGGAGCCCGAGTGCGCCCTCCTCTTGGCGGATCTCCTAGAGGGCCCCAGAAGCGCGCCTCCTGATCGGGCGCTGCCTCGTCCGCTCGAATCGTACCTGGATATTGCATTCGAAAAGATGCCATCCATGAGGTCCGCTCAACGAGCGTACCTGTGGACCGTCCTGGAGTGGCTCTCCGAGGCACAGGGGCCCGATCGTGCCGTCCGGCTGCTCGCCTCCCTCACCGATGGCGAGGTGGATCTGGACCGGCTGGCTGTGGGCCTCGCGAGTTCTCCGATCGACGTCCTGCACCACCGCACGGGATCGCCGTTCATGGTGGCGCTTACCGCCCGCGCGCTGGGCATGGCGCTCGAGCTGCGAGTCGAGGCGGCGGCGACCGACGGTCTTGTCTATCTACAGGTGGGCTCCCACGTCGTCGCCCTCGATGCTTGTGGTCGGTCTCGAGCGCTCCAGCCCGACGAAGCCATGCCCGAGGTCTGGCCTGTCGAATCGATCTTCGCGCAAGCCATGATCGAGGCTTCGGGCGCGGCTCTCCGACGCGGCGAGGCTTCCCGCTCCCGTCGTCTCGCGGAGCTGGCATCCAGTGTCGATCCTCTGAGTGCTGGGGGGCACGATGCCGCGGCGTCCAGCGAGGGGCTGAAGCTGTCCACGGTCCTCGCCGAGCTTTGGCCTCAGCCGGGCGGTGGAGCTTCCACGGCGCGCGCTGCCTGGTTCGAGGATCAGGCTGGGATCTGGAGTCCGCCTGAGGCGTGCCCAGCCTTTCCTGCCGAGCCCCCCGAGGGCTGAGGCGGCAGCTTCGTGAGAGGCGCGCTACCTTTGGCACGTTCCGAAGAGCTCCTGGAGGCGAGGATGGCTGACTTCAAGAATGAGTTCGCGTGGTCGTGGAGCCGTCATCGCGCCTTCGAAGAGTGTCGTCGAAAGTATTGGTTAAACCACTATGGTTTCTGGGGTGGATGGCGCCGGGACGATCCTGCGCGGGAGATCTACATCCAAAAGCGGCTCAACACTCGCCCTCAGTGGCTTGGCTCGTTGGTCCACGAGCAGGCCGAGCGGCTCCTGAAAGAAGGTCTACAAGGCAGGGCGCTAGAGCCTGATCGCGCGGTGGAGCGGGCCACTCGTCGCGCCTGGAGCATGATCCGCGAGAGCGAGCGCGGTAGGTACCGCGATGACCCCAAGAGGATGCCAGGTTTCGTTGAACACTACTATGGGATCGAGGTCTCGCCCGAGCAATGGGAGGCCGACGTGTCCGAGGCCGCGCGGCAGGTCGCCGGCCTCTTCGATAATCCGGTTTTTGACCGCTTGTTAAGGGTGCGGGGTCAGATCCGGGAGATCGAGGAGCTACGGCAGTTCGTGCTCGTCGATGTGCCGATCTGGGTCTCGCTCGATGTGCTGGTGGCCGATGGCGAAGGGGGCTTTGTCGTCATCGACTGGAAGACGGGCCGGGGCCACCACACCGAGAGCGTCGCCGCGCAGCTCGCGGTCTATGGAGCCTACGTCCTGCAGACCTACCTCGGCGAGGATCCGACCTGTGCACCTCCTGATAAGGTTGGCAAAATCAAGGGGATGTACGTCAACCTTCGAAGTGGTGAGCGCGAGGTTCTCCCCCTCGACCCCGAGAGCTTGGCCCAGACGGTCGAGCAGATCGGGGGCTCGGCTGCTGCGATGCGTGCCGCCTTGACAGATGTCGAGGAAAACCTCGCGGCAGTCGATGACTTTCCGATGTTGCCGGAGGGCGATCCGGCCTGCAGCCGGTGCCCTTTTCGCGGGACGTGCGGCCGAGCTTGAGCTTCGGGGTTGGACGGGACCGGAGGCTTTCTGGGGACATAGATTTGTACATAGACCAAAATATGTCCGCATAGGCAGGGGAGGGGCTTTACAGGGGTCCAGATGTTCAGTAAAGATAGAGTGCCAACAGGAGGTGTACCCATGAACGCTCCCCGCATTCTCTCCATGACCCAAGCCCTTCGAACCGCTCCGGCGCTCGTTCAACGGGCCCTTCGCGCAGGAGCCTTGCGATCAGGCGCCACCCAGTTTGTGGTGACCGTCGGAGGCGACCTGAACGGGCTCTACGTGGAGCGGGGCGCGGTCCTGGTCTGCGATCCAGACTCCACGTCGAGTCGTTGCCCCGTCGTGCTCCTCCCCAAGGGTCACGGGCGGCCATGCGTCGGGCGCATCGAGGGCAAGCACCTGCGCGGCGAACATGGCGAGCCGTGCAGCCCGCGGCGCTGGCAGGTGAGCGGAGGGATCGTCCAAGTCCTACAAGTGGGTGAGGGCGAGCGCCTCTGCGCCGTCACGGTCCCGCTGCTTGATCTCCACCCGGCTACGCCGTGCCATGTGGACCCTGCGATGGGCCGATGGGCGGAGCTTCAGCCTGCCTCGCAGCTCTATGCCGCTCAAAGTGCTGTTGCTCCCTCCTTGGTCTCCCAGCCCATGCTCGAGCGGGATCCTGCCGCCGCCGAGCGGGCCCCTCAGCTCAGCCTCTTCGCGTGGGCGGCTTAGCAGGCTGTAGGGAGCCAGAACGAGTCTGGATCCGGATCGTAGTGGTTGGACGAGAGCGGGGGCGCGGGCATTGCTGAGAGCTGTAACCGATGGCCAGACCGTAGCGAGAATTCGCGAAGCGACTCGAGCGATGGGCGCAGGCTCTACCGCCTGCTGAGCCTCTGCGGGTGCTTCTCAGGGCAGAGGCAGCAGGACCAAGGGTCTGAGCGTGTAGGCCCCGGCCGCCAGCGGGCCCTCGGGATCTGGCTCGACACCGGCGAACTGATCGTCGGTACCCACCACCCCGAAGGTCGCGATCCGATCCTGGCTTCCTGTGGTGTAGAGCGCCGACAAGCTGAACACAGGTAGATCGGGCTCGAGGCCCGCCACAGCCATTGGACCCTGGAGCGAGGAGCTGACCGCACCGAAGCCGAGGGCCAGCCTTGGCCCTTCCGCTTCCGCGAGGCTCTCGGGCACGGGCACCGACCAGGGACACCAGGCGTCCTCCTCGATCTCCAGCGTCAAGACAGCCCAGAAGGCCAGCGGCGGGGCGTCGTCGGCACGTGCTGGTCCGGGCTCCGCCTCGACGACGCGAGAGGTGCAGCCGACATCCTCCACCGTGGTGACGCTGTCGGTGGAGACGTCATCTTCGACCTCAGGCGGCCATGGATCGCCCATGGCGTCGTAAAAGGAGATGTCCAGGTAGGACTCTTCGGTAGGCTCTGCCTGTTCGTCGAGGATGAGGACGCCCCGCACAGTCCAGAACGCTGGTTCGGAGAAGTCCTGATCGAGGTCGTTGCCGTTCGCTTCATCGTCGGCGTCTTGGGCGCCGGGGCTGTCACCGCGCTCTGCGGCCGTCAAGTCGGCAAAGTCACCACAGGCGGCGAGACTGAGCCAGAGAGGAAGTAGGGCGCGCTTCATGGGGACCTCGTAGTCACACGGGACGTCGGGGGCTAGCGCTCACTTAGCATGCAAACGGTGTGCCGACCTGGATTCGCGCGGCGCAGCCGCCAACAACACCGCGTAGCCCCCTCACCCGCGGGGTAGAGTCGAGACATCGAGATCAGGGCGACGCGGGCCAAGCGTATCCGGGCCATCCGGTGACGGCTCCGTCATTATTCCACACCGGGGTCTCGGAGGTTGGGGCCTCGGGGGAGTCTCGGAAGGCCCAGCCGTGCGGCTCCCAGGAGCCGTCGTCGTACTTCGCCCAGCTCCCTGTTGAGATCTGCTCGTAGGGGGGGCGACCCGAGAGCTCCTCGGCCAGCGCCCCCAGCCCGATGGCCTGCAAGGAGAGGAGGTCGGGCAGGTCGCCTTCACAGTCGGTATCGGTGAGTTCGGCATCGACGCGCCAGGCGATCTCGCAGTTCTCGCAGGGCGCGGTCGGCTGAAGCTCCAGCCGAAAGAGCGCGGCGCACCGATGATGTCTGGGGTCTTGCCTGCGATCCCACCGGCGATCGAAGAGACTCCAACTCAGCAGCCCGGTCGACTGCTCGGCGCCAGGTAGGATCCACCAAGTGTCGGCCATCCAGGCCTCGGCGTCGGAGGATCCGCACGCGGCGTGGAGGATCGCGAAGCATACGAGAGAGCTTGAGCGCACGTCGACTCCAGGGCAGACCGCGGGGCCGTCCGGGCGGAGCAGCATAGCCTGTTAAAAGAAGCCGCCCCACCAGCGAGAGCTGGAGGGGCGGAGCCTGCTCGTGGCAGGAGACGAACAGGACCGACGACTACTCTTCGCTGCTGCTGCCGGTGATGTTCGTGATGCCCAGGTAGAAGAACCCAAAGCCCCGAATAAAGGCAGAACTCTGGGGCATCATGCCCGTGTCTGGGTCGTAGGTGTAGTTGTTGACGTCCTGGATCACGAAGACTTCCTGGCCTTCATTGTTGGTCTCGGTGACGGGCATGAGGTCGGCTTCGAGCTCCGCTCCGAAGCCGTATCCGAGGGGAGAGCCAAGCAGGTTGCCGCTGGGGTCCTCGAAGTAGAAGCCGTGGGAGTGGTACTCGCCGTCGTCGAAGAGGTCGAAGAACGCGCCCGCTTGCGGGTTGCCGTCGAGGGTCTCCTCGAAGATCGCGCGGGCGTAGTCGATCTCACGACTCCAGCCAGCGCCCCAGGAGCGAGACAAGATGAAGTCTTCGATGTCTCCATCGGCGAAGCCGCCCAGGCCGACGCGGGGGTCCTCTTCGGCAGCCAAGCAGCCCAGGATGCCCTCGTTGGGATCGGCGGCGTCAATCACGTCGAACTGACCTGGATCGAGGCGGTAGAGCATCTGGTAGTACGTCGTGCCGCTGACTTCTCCGCTGTCGCTGTCGCTGTCGCTGTCGCCGTCGCCGTCGCCGGAGTCACTGTCGCCATCGCCGTCGCCGTCGCCGGAGTCGCTGTCGCCGTCGCCGTCGCCGTCGCCGGAGTCGCTGTCGCCGTCGCCGTCGCCGTCGCCAGACTCGGTATCGTCAGCAGAGTCGTCCTCGTCCGCGACGAACCAGTCGTAGAGATGGGCGTCGAGCGGGAGAGACTCGGCGGGGTTCCTTGGAATGAGGAGTACAGCGCAGGCGCGCCAGGGGTTGCCCGACTGGAAGGAGGAGCCGTCGACGAACTCGAGGTAGAGGTAGGGGACGATCCAGTCGGAGCCACCAAAGAACGCTTCGATGCCGTCGACGGAGGCGTCGTAGTTGAAGTCGCCGGTGACCTGGAAGTTGTCGATGCTCAAGGGGCGGGCCACCGGGCCGTCATCGCAGTCGGGATCGTCGGCGTTCTCGGGATAGTCACAGAAGTCGCAGTCGGGATCGTCTGGATCGTCGGTGTCGCACACGCAGTCGCCGCCGACTGCCACGAGGGAGCCGTCGTCGCAGTAGCAGGCCGGATCGTCGGGATCTGGGCTACTGGTGTCGCAGTTCTCGATGCCGCCGCCGCCGCCGCCGCAGCCGGCGAAGGCAAGGGCCAGGCCGCTGAGGGCGAAGCCGAAGGACAAGGTCTTCTTAATCATGGTGTCTCCTGCATTATCTCTAATCCCGTCTGCTCATTGAACGGCCTTCCGGGATGGTGCAGGGTAGCTGACCCGCCCAAGGGAGTCAACAATTCTGTGTCATGGGCCTGTCTAATCTTTCGGCGGCATGACCTGCAGGCTGCTTTAGAGCCACATTACGAGCACGAGCAAGCCCGCAGCCAGCCCCAGGCCGATCACCAGCACCATCACCAAGGCGAGCGCCCAGATCCAGATCGCTGACCGAGTTGGAGGGTCGATCGACGGGTCGGTTGGCGGATCGGGCTCCAGGAGGGGGGCGTCGTCTTGGGGTGCGGTCTCGGTGATGGGAGTGGCGGGGGTTTTTCGCTTCTTCTTTGGCGGACCGAGCAGGTGTGCGACCTCGCGCCCAACTTGAGACAGGGTCGGATCCTCATCGGGTGGAGGAGGCTTGACGGGTGCTGGGCGCCGGTTGGTCAGGACGACCAGGTCGTCATCTTCGTCTTCGAGATCGGTGGCGTAGGAGGGCCGGAGCACACCGTCGAGGGGCCTTGGGCCCCCTTCGTCCTCGTCTTCGTCGTTGACCGTGACGGCCGTTGCGAGGTCGATCACGTTGAGGATGCGGGTGTCTCCGCCGGTGTCGATCTCGGTGGGGCTGTCTTCGGAGAAGGGATCGGGGGGCTGGATGACGTCGAGCTTGCGGGCGGCGGTGACCTCTTCGGTGATCTCGTCCGTCGGCTCCGCCTGGGCCTCGGAACCGCGGAAGAGGCTGGGGAAAGAGGGCTTGCGTGAGTCCTCATCGGAGGAGCGAGGTTCTTCGAGGGTGACCTCGCCGGTGTGACGGATGGACTCGGTGTGCTCCTCGTCGGCGAGGTCTGGGAGGGGGCCCGCGTTTGGAAGCGCGGTGTCGACGAGCTGGCCTATCGTCTGATCCTCGGGCAGGTAGTCGCCCGAGAGGCCCCAGAGGAGGTCTTGGACGCGCTCATCTTCGGGGTGCTGCCTGCCCAAGCGTTCAAGGAGGCTGCGGCCGCTCAAGACTTGGCCGGAGGCGAGGTACGCTTCGGCGATAGGAAGATGCTGTTCCAAGGTGATGGCGGTCGAGCCGTGGGGGAGCTCTGCTGGGGCTTCGGCGGGCTCTGCGGCACGATCCCAGAGGGATTGAAGTCGCTTGTCGTCAGGATACTGACCGAAGGCTCGGGTGAGCAGGTCTCGGGCCTGCTCGGTCCAGCCCCTTATCAGGTAGTATTCAGCGGCGGTCTCGTACGTCTCGCGCGCGGGGTGCTCGGCGTCGACCAGCGGACGGAGCCGTGTCCAAGTGCGCTCCATCTGACGTAGACGCAGGAAGGCCTGTGCCTGACGCAAACGCGCGTGCTCGGTCACGTCGCCCACAGCCTCCCAGGCCTCGACGAGCTGGATCAGTTCCCGATCCTGACCTGCGGAGGCGAGCTGATCGACCGCCGAACGCAGGCGAGAAGGGGGAGGAAGAGCTTCGGAGTTCTCTGGATTCAGGAGCAAAGGTCCGCCATCGTGCGCCCAATAGAATAGCACAGCGGGAGCGTGGCCCGGGCGGTTCTGTTGAACAGAGGCGCAGAGCGGAAGATCCCTGAACCTGCGCCCCGCCGGCCATCGCGGCTGACGGGGCGCATCTAGACGACATGCGCTCGATCAGTCGAGGGACTCGAACGCGGCCTGTAGCTTGGGCGCGACCTCGAAGAGGTCCGCGACCAGTCCATAGGTGGCATGCTCGAAGATTGGGGCATCGGGATCGGTGTTGACCGCCACGATGACCTTGGAGGTTCGCATACCCGCGAGGTGCTGGATGGCTCCGCTGATCCCGAGCGCGATGTAGAGTTGAGGATTGACGGTCTTGCCGGTCTGACCCACCTGATCGCCGTGAGGTGCGTAGCCCGCGTCGACCGCTGCGCGGGAAGCGCCTGCGGTGGCGCCGAGGGACTTGGCCAGCGGCCGCACCACGCTGTCGAAGTTGTCTTCGGACTTGAGCGAGCGGCCGCCCGAGACGATGCGTTCCGCTTCGCTGAGATCGACGTCGTCGCGCTCGGGGGTCTTCTGCTCGACGAGGGTGATCCGGGGTTCGGGCAGCTCTGCGCTGACCTCGACCACCTCGGCACCGCCGCTCCCGGCCTCGGGCTGACCGAAGCTGTTGGGCCGGACGGTAAAGACCGCAGGTGACCTTGTGATCCGCGCGTCGGCGAAGGCCTTGCCCGCGTACAACGGGCGCCGCCCGACGAGGGTGCCGCCGTCGACCCGCAGCTCGGTGCACTCGCTGGCTTGACCTCCACCGAGACGCGCGACTAGCCGCGGCATGGCGTCTTTGCCGAGGAAGCTGGCGGAGGCCAAGACCGCGTCGGGGCTCGCAGCCTCGAGGGCGGCCTGAAGGCCCGCCACGACTCGATCGGTATCGTAGGACGAGAAATCGCCTGGAACTTGATAGACCTTGCTGGCGCCAAAGGCCCCGAGCTCGGTCGCGGGGGCATCACCCAGGACGGCGGCGCTCACGGTGGTTCCAAGGGCAGCGGCGAGCTCCGTGGCTTTTCCGAGTAGCTCGGCGGCGGTCTTCTTGAAGGACCCGCCTTCATGCTCAGCGATCACGAGAATTCCACTCATGGTAGACTCCAATATGCAGGGAAGGGGGGTTCAGATGACCTTGGCTTCTTCGCGAAGCAGGCGGACGAGCTCTTGGACCATCGTGTCGACGTCGCCCTCGAGCTTGCGGCCGGCAGGACGCTCAGGAGGCAGGCTGAAGTTGGTAAGCTGCACCGCAGGCGTGATGTCGTCGGCGCTCAGATCCAGGTCGCCCAGGCTCTTGACATCGACCTTCTTTCGCTTGGCCTTCATGATGGCGGGGAGCTTGGCGTAGCGGGGCGTGTTCAGCCCGCGCTCGGCCGTGATGACGACGGGAAGGGAGCCGGTGACGACCTCTTGGGTGCCGCCGCCCACGTTGCGGGTGGCGGTGAAGGTCGAACCATCGGTCGAGAAGTCGGTCACGAACGAGACGTGTGGCCAGCCGAGCAGCTCGGCCACCATGGCGGGGACCTGCACGTTGTCGTCGTCGATGGCTTGCTTGCCGGTGAAGACCAACTCACAGCCCTCCGACGCGATGCCAGCCGCGAGCACGCGGGCGATGCCTAGTGGGTCGGTGCCAGCCAGGGCGGGATCGTCGACGATGACAGCGCGCTCGGCGCCTACCGCGAGTCCTCCGGCGCGGAGCTGGGTCTGCCAGTCCTTCGGGCCGGCGGAGAAGAGGATGACCTCGCCACCTTGCGCCTCTTGGGTCTGGACCGCTTCTTCGATGCCGAACGAGTCGTAGGGGCTGACGATCCACTTGATGCCCGACTCTTCGATGCCCGCGCCGTCTCCTGAGATCTTGATCCGGGTGTCGGTGTCGGGGGCGACCTTGACGCAAACGCCGATCTTCATGTTACCTCCAAGGGTGTGGTTTGTTGGCCCTCGGCCAGCATGCCGCGAATGAAGACCTCGGCGATCTGATCAGCGGCGGCTTCGAGGGGAAATCTTGCTTGGTTTCGTGCGAGGACCCACTGCATCGCGAACTCGTCGAGGGCGCCGAAGAAGGCCCAGCTCAAGATGAAAGGGTCGGTGTCGGGTCGAAAGAGGCCGCGGGTCTGGCCTTCGCGGACGATCCGCCCGAAGGCGCCAAGGTAGGACCAGAGCTTCTCGGGTCGGTATTCCTTGATGAACTTGTGGCTGAGTCGGAGCTCGACCTGGAGGACCTCGGACACGGAGCGGTTGGTGCGCACCTGCTCGAAGTGAAAGCGGGCGAAGGTGCGGATTTGAGCGATGGGATCGTCGATACCTGCGAGGGCCGCGTCGAGCTCGGCGAGCAGGAGGTCCATGTTCTCTTCGAAGATCGACAGCAGCAGATCTTCTTTATTCTTGAAGTAGAGGTAGATCGTGCCGTCGGCCACGCCTGCTCGCCGGGCCACATCGCTCACGCGGGCCTGATGGAAGCCCTTTTCGGCGAAGACCTCGGTCGCGGCTTCGGTGATGAGGACACGTTTGTCCGTCTTTTTGGCGCGGCTTGGGGGCATGCAGGGCTCGACCGGCTCGGTGGGGCGATGAATGAACGCTCATTCACTAATGCCCCGAGCCCGACCGGCAAGGGGGGGGCGACACTCAGGCGGAGCGGGCGGCGAGCCAGCGCTCCACCTGACCGACGATGTCGGTGTCTTCGACGGTGGCCCAATCCTCGAGAAACTTTCGGTTGCCCCGCTCGGTCAGCGGGTGGTCGAGCAGCCTCCGCATGACCCCGTAGGGCACGGTGGCGACGTGTGCGCCGGCGAGGGCGGCGTCGACGAGGTGGAGCGGGTGGCGGATCGAGGCGGCGAGGACCTGGGTGGTGATCTGGGAGCTATTGGCGTAGATCTGCACGATCTGGTCGATGAGTTCGCCCCCGCCCCAGGAGATGTCGTCGATGCGGCCGATGAAGGGTGAGATGTAGGTCGCACCGGCCTTCGCGGCGAGCAGGGCTTGGGCGGGCTGGAAGCAGAGGGTGACGTTGGTGCGGATCCCTTCGTCGGTGAGGGCGCGGACCGCCCCGAGTCCTTGGGGGGTGAGCGGGACCTTGACGACGATGTGCTCATGCACCTTGGCGAGCAGTCGACCTTCGCGGATCATGCCTTCGGTGTCTTGCGCGACGACTTCGGCGGAGACGGGGCCTTGAACCAGCTCTGCGATGTCGTGCACCGTCTGGATGAAGTCCCCCCCGTTCTTCGCGATGAGCGAGGGGTTGGTCGTGACCCCGTCGAGGACGCCCCAGGCGTGGATCTCGCGGATTTCGTCGATATTGGCTGTGTCGAGAAAGAGTTTCAAGGGGAACTCCGAGCAGGTGCGGGCTTAGGGATGGGAGGGAGGCGTGCTGCGACCGACGACGCCGACCGCGACGGGCCGTGGCCCGAGGGGCGGGGGGTGCTCCACCATGGGTCGACCCGTGCGGGCGTCGATGGCGTCGGGCCAGATCTCGAGGAGGGGGCCGAGCACGAAGGGGCGGAGGTGCGCTGCGGGGTGAGGCACGCACAGCTCCGCATCGTCGACGTGCACGCCTTCGATGAGCAAGACGTCGAGGTCGAGGGTGCGGTCGCCCCAGAAGCCGCTCCGCCGCCGGCCGGCTCGAGCTTCGAGGCGGCGGCAGTGATCGAGGAGCTCCCAGGGCGTTAGGCGGCTTCGATACAATGCGACCCCGTTGAGGAACCAGCCTTGCGCGCACCCCCCTTTGAGAGGAGGGGTGCGATACCAGCGCGATGCCCGCTCCAGCCGGAGCCCCGCGATGAGGTTGAGCTGGACCAGGGCTCGCTCGAGCGTGGCGCGGCGGTCCCCGAGGCTCGCTCCGAGGCCGATCGCGACGCGCCGCTCCTCGAGCTGGGGAGCGAGGTGGCGTGCTGCGATCATGGCGCGCCCTCGAGCAAGAGAGCGGCGTGACCTGGCCAGTGACGCGCCCAGGCGCGCGTGTGAGGGCCATCGCCCCCTTCGAGGACGCGCAGCATGGCCGTGCTGGCGGAGGCCTGCTCCACGAAGCGGGGATCGCGGGCCCGAAGAACCTGGAGCTCGGCGTAGAGCTGGTCGGCCCGCGCGGTGGAGGGCGCTGCGGGACCGTGGGTGTAGCGGTGCACGGTGCTAAGCCAAGCGAGGGTCGCCCCCGAGGTGGCGTAGCCTGGGGGGAAGGAGCCCTGATCGTGGATCGGGGGGGCAGGGATCAAGGCCGCGGCGCCGAGCAGGAGCACAGCACCCGCTGCCGCGACGAGGCGGACGCGGTCAGTTGACACCGGACTCGGAGATCTGCGTGGCGGGGCTGTCGTGGGTCGCTTCGAAGACGGCTTGGCGGCCATCGCCGTCGAGGTCACAGCGGCCGGTGACGGTGAAGCCGTCGCGCTCCGCGGCGACGCGATAGGCACACCGCACCTTGTCGAAGCCTTCCTTTTCGGGGGACCAGCCCAGGCGCGTGAAGCCTTCGGAGGAGGCCCAGGGGACGGCGTTGCCGTCGAGCTCGGTGGGGTTGCGTGGGGCCCAGTCCGCGCTGATGTAGCCTTCGAGGGGAAAGCTCCGGCCCTGCGCGAGCTCGGCTGCGCGGATCGAGTCGACCAAGAGCTGCGCTTCGCTGCGTTTGGACTGGTCGCCGACGTAGCCTAGCAGAGGGATGGCGATGATCAACAGCACGACGGCGACGCCGATGCCGATAAGGATCTCTCGAGTACCGATGGCCTCGGGTAGCTTCATGCCGCGGCTCCTGTCTTCAGCGGGGGGAGCATAGCGCGAGGTTGGCCCTTAGCCCACCCCGGTTCTTAGCCCTTCACTCGTCGTGCCGTCACCGTCCAGATCCTGTGCAACCGGCTCCAGACTGGATGTTGCCGACAGGAAGCCTCGAAGTGGAGGAGAGTCTCGAGGGAGAGGTCCTCATTGAGACACCGCTCCAAGGGGCCATCGGGACCGTAGTGGGTGGGCGCGATCGTCTCGACCTGCAGGCCAGCCTGCTCGAGCAGGGCACGGAGACCGGATTCGTCGAAGGTCCGCACCCATCGCTCCCCACCCAGATCGATCACGCCAGGACCTGCGAGCGCGAGGTCCATCGCGCTGGAAGGGGCGTCCTCGGCCGCGGCCCAGCCCCAAGGCGCCTCCATGGATAAGAGCAAGACGCCACCGATCCGCAAGCGCTCGACGAGACCTTGGAGCGCTCCCGCGATGTCCGGTATGTAGCAGAGCACTTCGCAGGCGACGACGACGTCCACCGGATCGATCTCGGGTAGCGCGTGAACGGTGCTCCAGTGAAGATCGAGCGAGCCTGCGCGACCCGCAGCGTGCCACGCGCACCGTTGAAGGCTCTCGGGATCGCCGTCGACCCCGATGACCGTCGCGCCTCGGTCGAGGAAGGTCATGGCGATACGCCCGATGCCGCAGCCGACATCGAGGACTCGCTCGGCGTTGAGGTGAGACTTCCAGGCGTGAAGGTAGAGGTCGCGGCTCGCGCGCTTGAGGTGGTAGACGGGGCTGTCGAGAGCGAGGAAGTCCATCCACTCGGGATGTTCGTGCCATCCCTCGGCTGCGGCCCGAAGATAGACGTGCTCGGGGGTGGACGGGTCGCGCAGCGCCGGCGCTTCGCAAGGCCAGCGGATCGGCAGGTCGACCCAAGAGATTAGGCTCCCGCATGGCACGGGGGTTCCAGGCCAGCCGTCGGGTCGGTCGCTCGTGGGCATCAGGGCCTCCAAGCAGACTCGGTACCTCATCTCACGAGGTTGTGCTATGCTCGGTCGCCACCGATGGAGGTAATCATGTCTAGGTTCGTTTTATCCCTCTCGATCCTCGCTCTTTCAGGGTGCCCCGCGCCCGAGGTCAACGAGTCCGTCTGCGCGCCGATCTGCGATCCTCAGGTCGAGAAGGCGGTCAAGGCCTCCGAGCCCGATGCCTCGGTCAAGGCGCTTGAGCTCACCGAGTTCGAGCACGAGCTCCTCAGCCCCATCCTCGAAGATGTGCGAAAGGGCGTCCGCGCTTTCAACGACGAGAGCGTCGGCGTCTGTCCTCGGGGCGAGAACGCCCGGAACTGCGACGAGATGCTCGGCACGGATCCAGGGGAGCTCCCCGAGGGCGAGTACATGCTCTACGGCAGCTTCACCGCGCCCCAGATCGGGGAGCGCGGCACCTGGAAGGTGAAGGTCGAGACCGAATGCACCACGGTTCGCGTGGCCTCGGATGGCTCCGAGTCGTCGAACACCTCCAACTGGGAGCGCGAGTTCGACATCCTGCACACAGGCACCGAACGCGGCTATACCCTCTCGCCGATCCGTCGCATCGTGAGCCCGAACAAGGGCGGTGCGCAGTCGTGTACCTTCAACATCCACTCCCTGCATCCCGATCATCCACAGAGCATCTCGGGGGCCTGGAAAGTACCAGCCGACGAGTCCTGAGCGGGGCGAGGCTCGGCGCCGCTCGGCTCCCTGGGCTCACAAGCCTCTGACGTCCACGCGCGTTGACCCTCCGCGCGCTGCGTGCCATGCTGGGCTGCTGAGGAGTCCCTCGATGCGTTTCACACTCGTGCTCATGCTGGTGGCAGGTCCCTTGGTGGCGGCCTGCGACAACTCCTGCCAGAAGATCTGTACCCGCATGGCTCGCCACGCGGATCGCTGTGGCTTCGACGTCGACAGCGAAGACATCGCGGAGTGCAAGGAGCTTCAGGCGGGGTCCGCCTCGCGGGAGTTTCGCTCAAGCTGTCGCGAGTACAACGGTCGCCGCGCCATTGAAGAAGAGTGGAGCTGCGAAGACATCGCCGTCTACTGGGGCATCGATCCCGAGGCGATCCGGTAGCGCGAACCCATGCCATGCCGACGAAGATCCCCATAGCTGTTGACGAATGCAAGTGCATCACGTAGGTTTGCCGCGCCCGTCTCACGCTGGGCACGCGGTGTACGATGTCATCCTTCGAGCCTCAGGCCTTTGGCAAGTACTTTCTCGTCGACAAGATCGCGACGGGAGGGATGGCCGAGATCTTCAAAGCCAAGACCTTCAGTCACGGCGGCTTCGAGAACCTTGTCGTCATCAAGCGCATCCTGGGGCACCTGAGCGAGAACGAAGAGTTCGTCGAGATGTTCGTCGACGAAGCGAAGGTCTCGGTCTCGCTGCAGCACGCCAACATTGTCCGGGTCTACGACTTCGGCAAGGTGCTCTCCAACTACTTCATCGCCATGGAGTGCGTCGACGGTAAAGATATTCGGGTGATCCTCCGAAAGCTTGCGAAAGAGCGCCGCTATCTTCCCATCGACTTCGCCCTTTATATCGCCCACGAGGTCTGTCGGGGCCTCGATTACGCGCATAGCAAGACCGATCTTCGCGGACATCCCTATGGTATCGTCCACCGTGACATGTCTCCTTCCAACGTCCTGGTCAGCTACGAAGGCGACGTGAAGATCGCGGACTTTGGCATCGCGAAGGCAGAGCAGAACACCTACGATACGGCCGAAGGCGTCCTCAAGGGCAAGTTCGAGTACATGAGCCCCGAGCAGGCACGCGGGGAGTCGGTGGACTCGCGCTCCGATCTGTTCGCGGTCGGGATCCTGCTCTATGAGATGTTGACCGGGCGTCGGCTCTTCAAGGGTGAGTCCGACATTCAGACCCTCGAACGCATTAAGCGCTGCGACTTCTCGCCGCCGTCCAAGGTCACCCCCCGCGTGCCGGCGAGCATCGAGCGCGTCGTGCTCAAGCTGCTCGCGCGGGATCCTGACGAGCGCTACGCCAGGGCCGCCCAGGCGCTCGCGGACATTCGCGAGCTGCTCGGCCGGTCCCCCGACGAGATCCGCCCCGAGCTTCAGGTCTTCCTTCGCGACCTCTTCACCGAAGAGATCACCGAGGAACTCGCCCGCTTCGAGGCAGGCAGCGCCATCGCGGACGCCTGGCGCACCACCTCCGACGAGAGCGTGTGGGACGGGAACAGCACGGCCGGCGCCAGCACCCTCAGGACGACGTCCCGCAAGCCCCGGGCGCTGTGGCCCATCATGGTCCTTCTCTTGCTCTTATTGATGGTGGGGGGAACCCTCTTGAGCGCCGCGGGCGTCTCCTTCGTGCTGCTGCAGGCCCCGACGCCCCCGCCTGCCGAACCCTCCACGCCCTCTCCCGGATCGCTGAGTGTCACGGTCCTCCCTGCGGCGGCCATCTACGTCGATGGCAAGCAGGTGGGCCAGGGCACGACGGTTCGGCTCGATGGGTTGGAGCCCCGCAGCTACGCGGTGCGCCTCGTCGCCGACGGGCGTGAGCCCTTCCTGACCGACGTGCAGATCGAGCCGGGAGAGATCGCGAGCGTGCAGCACACCTTCGCGCCGCCCGAGCCCGGGCCGGCGGAGCCTTCCCCGACCCGCGACAGCCCTCGATCGCCCAGAGCCGTGGCGCCGGCACCTTCGCTCGTGTTCTCGACCACGCCCTCGGGCGCGACGGTGGTGATCGACGGGCAGGACGTCGGCAAGACCCCCATGACCTGGACGGCCGAGCCCGATACCGCGTACCAGATCGAGCTCCGGCTCAGCGGCCACGAGCCCGAGCGCGTCTCGGTCCAACCCCTCCAAGCAGGAGCCGAGCGCGCGGTGCGACGGAGCTTGAGCCCCGTGGCGGTCGAGGAGCCTGGAACGCTGGTGGTCGGGATCCTGGGCGGGGGCTGGGGTCACGTCTTCATCGACGGCGAGAAGCAAGCCAAGGCCGCCCCGGGGCGGTACCCGATCCGCCCAGGCGCCCGCGAGGTCCGCGTGGTCAACGAAGAGCTTCAGCTCGACTACCATGAGTCGGTTCAGGTCAAAGACGGAGCGACCATCCGGGTCAACGCGCGCCCGTAGCCCCGAAACGCGACGATCTACAGCCGCCGGTGCTGCGCGAGCGGCATGGCCCGCCGGACCTCGCGCACGCGGTTCAGGTCCAGCTCGGCCAGGGCGAGGCTCGGCCCATCGCTCGCTTCGCCGATCACCACGCCCCAAGGGTCGACGATGAGGCTGTGGCCGTAGGTCGCCCGCAGACCCTCATCGTCGTGATCGCCGACCTGGCCTGGTGCGATCACGTAGGCCTGACACTCGATAGCCCGAGCCCGGAGCAGAGCGTGCCAGTGCGCGGCCCCGGTGGTCGCGGTGAAGGCCGACGGGACGCACAGGATCTCGGCCCCATGATCGACCTGCCAGCGGAAGAGCTCGGGAAACCGGAGGTCGTAGCAGATCGCGAGACCGATCTTGCCCAGAGGGGTTTCGATCACGGCCGGCTGATCCCCTGCCTTGCAGGTCTTGGACTCGAGGAAGCGCACCGCAGCGGAGTGGTCGACGTCGAAGAGGTGCATCTTGCGGTAGGTGCCCAGGACCTCGCCCTGGGGCGAGAGCAGGACCGAGGTGTTGTAGCAGCGATCCGGCTCGTCGCTCTTCTCGTTGAAGGAGCCGACCAGCAGGTGGACCGACAGCTCGCGCGCCAAGGCCGCGAGACGGGTGATGGTCGGCCCGTTGAGGGACTCGGCCCGTCGGACCTTCTCGCTGTGCGGGCCGAGGTAGTTGCAGGCCTCGGGGGTCGTGATCAGCGCCGCACCCGCCCGCGCGGCGCGCCGCACTCCATCTTCGAGCTGGGCGAAGTTGCGCTCGACATCGCTGGTCGAGGTCATCTGTACGGCGGCGGCGAGCATCATGATCGATCCTTGGGTGAGGGGATAGTCTTGTGGCCTACGGCTCAACCTGCTAACAAGGTGGGCACGCCTCGGTCACCTCGCACCCTGTGCCCCCGCGGATCGGGCGAATAGGAGGTAACCGTGCCCCTCTACACCGTGTCGCCGTCCCATGGCGAGCCCCTGGAACTCGATGGGGTGAACGGGCTCGTGGCGCTGGGGCTCGCGCTCGATCAGCTCGGCGAGTCCGACGCCCTTGAGCGGCTGGCGTGCGAGTGCTTGCCGAACGGCACCCTCATCGCCAAGGACCTCCGCCAAGGCCGTCGCTACGTCGTCCAGTCCTCCATCCCCGACGTTCGCAGCGCCCCCGAGTCCGCCCCGGCCGACGAGCCCGACGGCTTCAACTCCTGGCTTGTCGACATCGATCGCGCGGAGTCCTCGGTCATCGCCTACCAGGCCGCGTTGGCTGCGGCTCAGGTCGCGGTGCCCTGCGACAGCGCCTCGGTCCTCCAGCTCGACGAAAAAGGCCTGCGCTTCGTCGCCGCCTCCGGCCCCGTCGCCGCCCAGCTCGTCGGCCGCTACATCCCCTCCGACGCGGGCGCGGCCGGCTTCGCCGTACAGCATCGCCAGCTCATGGTCCTGCACGAAGTCGGAACCGACGCCCCCCACTTCGACGAGATCGACCAGGCCGTCGGCTACCAGACCAACAACCTCTGCTGCGTGCCGGTCATCAAGGGGGACACCCTCTACGGCGTGGTCGAGGCGGTCAACATCCCCACGGGGGATGCCTTCAACAAAGATGCCATGGTCAACCTCGAGCGCGTCGCCCAGCGCCTCGCCAACCGACTCGCCCGCGGGGGCCCGATCGAAGGCTCGCTCTCGGAGCCCTCTGTCGTCATGGAGGTCGACGAGGAAGCCTATGCGGACCCCGAGACCCTCGAAGACCTGGTCATGGAGCCGATCAGCGTCGAGGACCTGGCGCTCGCGATGCCTGGTGCGGAGGAGGAGGGGTAGGGTGACGGAGGCTATTCCTTCGGTTTGATGATCTTCAACATCTTGGCCTTGTGGAGCCCCATGACTTGGGGTGGGGCTACCCCGATCTCGTCTCGCCACAGTTTCTCGTCTTCGAACACCTCGATGACCAACGGGAAGTCTCCGTCTTGAGAGATCAAAAACCCCCCAGGCTCGACGAGCGGGTAGAGGTACTTTAGGCAGGTACGTGTTGAGGAGGCGAGGTCGACATCGAGGTAGGCTCCCGCGATGCGCTCGTTGAACGACGGCAGGGACTCCTCGAACCATCCGGGGACGAACGTGCAGACGTCTGGCGCTCCGTATTCGGACAGCGACCGCTTGACCTCTTCAAGTGAGCCCGCGAACTTGCCAGCGCGGAACCAGTCCTTGATCGAATAGCCGAAGATGCTTCTCTCGTGCTCCTCTTGGTTGTTCGGGAGGCCCTCGAAGGAGTCACAGAGGTAGAGCTCTCGGCCCAGCATCTTGGTTGCGAGGCTAAACTTAGCGCTGCTGCCGCCCTTGTAGCAGCCGGCCTCCACGAAGACGCCATGGCTGCCAGGGTGCTCATACTGAAAGCGGAACATCTCGATAACAAAGGAGAGGACGTGGCTAGGGTTGTGTGGGCAGTCCACGTCTCGGTGGATCTGGTCGAACCGTCTCAAGAGATCCTCTCGCGTACCAGCATCAGGGCACACGCGCTCGAACTCTTGTTTGAGTGCGTTCATGGCCTTCACCTCCCGGTAGGCCTCTCGAATTCTGTGTAGAATGGGGTTCCCCTGGGGCCAGTGCCATGAATGGGTTTGGGTCTATCGGTCTTCGTGCCTGTCTATCTCAGCGGTCGAGTGAACTCCTCTACTTCAAGTAGGGCTTCGTCTTGTGGGCCTAGCTCTTGATAACAACCTTGCGGATAGCTTGAGCTTTGGCCTGCTCCAGCACCTGTTTCTGAAGCGCGCCGTAGAGCTGGTAGTTCTCGGTGCTGTCGAGATCCGCTGCCTGGTCGTCTTGCTGACGTGCAGGCAGCTTGGCGAGGTAGAAGTGGACTTGGGTGTCGTCGCTCAGGGTGATCTGCCACTGATGCCGGTTGGTGACAGTCCAAGTGCTCCCATCGCTGAGCTTGGCGGTCGCGGTGGCCTTTAGGGTGCACATGTACATCCAAGGGGTGTAGTTCGAGTCGTAGAGACAGTCGATGTCTCCTTTACCGCCATAGCTCACGTCGATCTGGCTCACGTCGGTCCAGGGGACGTCCTTCATGTCGCTCCCGCGCTCCAAGCTGAGTTGGACATCGCGGGCCTCGGTGGACCAGCCTTCTTCAGCGTACCAGTCCACACCTCGCTCCAGCCGGACGGCGCGGCCCTCTACGACGGTCCCGTCTGCGCGCGTGAGCTCGAACGAAAAGTCGACGTTGTTGATCGGTGCTGCCGGCTCAGGCTCTGGCTCTGGCTCGGGGGGGGGAGCGGGGGCGGCGGCCACGGGCTCGGGGGGAGGAGGCTCGGGCGCCGGCACAGACTTCTTTCCACAGCCGGCGAGCAGCAGCGAAGGGCCCAACAGGAGGATCGTTCGGGTCATGGGAGCTCCACGGGGTTCAGTCCAGAAGGTTGTATTTCTTTAGTTTGTAGCGGAGGGTGTTTCGTTCCACGCCTAGCAGCTTGCTCATATGGGTGCGATCCCCATCGCTCAGCCGTACCGCTTCGACGAGAATCGCGCGCTCGACGGCTTCAAGGTGATCGGCCAACACGAAGCCGGGTCCGAGGCTCGGCAGGCCTTCGGGGGCTGCGGGGCTGCTCTGGTAGGTCAGCGAGTCGGATCCCATGACCACCGCACGCTCGGCGAGGTTCATGAGCTCGCGCACGTTGCCGGGCCAGGCGTGTTGAACCAGCCGGCTCTGGTGCTCCTTGGTGAGCGTAGGACGTGGACGGTTGTAGCGCTGGGCGAAGAGCTCGAGGGCGTGCTCCATGAGGGGAAGGATGTCTTCGGTGCGCTCTCGCAGCAGCGGCACTGAGATGACCACGACCGCGAGGGCGTAGTAGAGATCTCGGCGAAGCCTTCCCTCGGTGACCTTCTGAGCTGCGTCGGGACCACTTGTCGCGATGAGGCGGAGCTCTCGGGGCGCGGCGCTCAGTCGCTGCATCAGGTCGAACTGTGCGTTCGCCGAGAGATCATCGACGCCCGGCAGCACGACGGTACCTTTGTCGGGCCAGGGATCCTTGCGGCGGGGATCCAGGGTGAAGAGCGGGAGCTCGTCGCGACCCAGATGGTGAAGATAGGCGGCGGCATGACCTCGGCCGGTGCCGATGTCGCCCTCGATCCAGACGGGCGTAGGCACGTCGGCGACGCGCTTGAGGCGCTCGACCAGAGCCTTGGAGGCCGCGGCCTTGGCGATGAACTTAGGTGCGGTGACGGCCGGCTGGGAGGGCTGGTCCTTGGCTGTGCCTCGGAGCTGGGCCAGCCGGTCGAGCACCTGCTCGACGGGGACGGGTTTGGTCAGGAAGTCGCGGGCGCCAAGCCGCATGGCGTCGACGGCGGTGTCGACATCGCCGTAGGCGGTGAAGAGGATGACCTCGACGGGCGGATCCGCTTGGCGGGCAGCGGCGAGGACCTGAAGCCCGTCGACGGGCTCCATGCGGAGGTCGGTCAGGATGACATCGAGCTGGTGCTCGCTAAGGTGCTGGATCGCGGACCTCCCGTCGTAGAGAGAGTCGACGAGATCCCCTTGATGGCGGAGCATCTTGGCGAGGGCATCGGCGGTCGAGCGGTTGTCGTCGACCACGAGCACGCGGAGCTGACGTTGGCTCACTACACCTCCTGGGGGCTCTCGCCCGCACGGGCTCATTAGCCCGAGATACTCGTTCCTGCAGCCCGGGTCGGTGTTCCTTGGGGGGGCTGGGCCCGGACGGGGAGATGGAGCGCGAACCGCGCGCCCCCGAGCGAGGAGTCGCCCACGACGATGACTCCCCCGTGCGCGTCTGCCACCGCCTTGACCAGGGCGAGCCCCAGGCCTGAGCCTCCCGCGCGATGGCTGACGTTGGGCTCGAAGAGCCGCTCGGCCACCTGGGGGTGGACCCCGGCGCCATCGTCCTCGATCTCGAGGATGACCTCGCCAGGACGAGCGGTGAGCCCGAGGGCGACGTGTTGGTTGCTGTGCTGGAGCGCGTTGAGCAGCAAGTTCTCGACGGCCCGCCCCACGAGGGCGCTGTCTGCGATCACGTGGATCTCGTCTTCGGCGGAGAGGGTCAGCAGCTTGCGTTCGGCCTGTGCGCGGGGGGCGTGGAGCCGATAGAGATGGTTGAGCACCTCGGAGAGGTTGAACTGCGTGAGACTGAGCTCGAGCTCATCGCCGATGCTGCGGCGCAGGATGCGCGCGACGACCTGGTCGAGCCCACGGACCTCTTGGCGGATGGCGGCGCCCGTCCGGCGTCGCTCGTTGGCATCCGTCTCATCGACCAGGAGTCGCGTCAGGATCTCGATGCTCTGCAGAGGGTTTCGAACCTCGTGGGCGATGGTGCGGGCCACCCGCTGCGCCGTCTTGATGCGGGCGGTGATCTCGTCTTCCCGCTGCTCCATGGTGAGGGCTGTCGTGTTGACGCGATCGATGAGGTCGTCGAGCTCCGCCAGACCGGTACGGGGGACCCGAACGCTCCGCTCACCGGCCCCGACACGAGCAAGCACGGTAGAGATCTCGTTGAGCGGTCGCAGCACCCGCAGTACGATGAGGGCCGTGAGGATGCCTACGATCAACGCGAGTACGAGAAAGGCGAGCAACAGCGTCGGCGCGCCCAAGGGGCGTGGCTCGACGGCCACAAGGAGGTTGCCGCGCTCTCGCTGGCTGCAGCTCCACGCCATGGGGCCCGTGGCCACATTCAGGAGCTGGGTCTGCGTGTCCCCCTGACAGAGGGCTGTGATGGTCGGGAGCTCGGCGACCTCACTCCAGAGCATGGGATCGCCGCGAAGGAGCTCCGTGCCTTCCGGGGTGCTGTAGGCGACGATCATCACCCCACGACCGAGCTCGCTGGCGTGCGGGCGAGGGGGCAGCATGCGGGCCAAGAGGTCCGCGCGCTCCACGGCAGACTCGTAGTGTGAGTTCCACTGGTTGATGAAGAGCAGGAGGGCTGAGGGCAGCACGGCGAGTGCGGCGACAGAACCCGAATAGATCCCAAGGATCAGCGGTGCGGAGGCACGACGGAGGCCACGCCGCAACGTCTATTGCACTCCGAGTCCTAGACTCTGATCCTGATACGTGCCCTCGGTCGTCCGCTCCTGAAGGCGGAGACGGATCTCGGTCCCCTCGATGCCCGACAGGCGGTACTGTGCGGCCGCCACACTCGGTCGGCTGAGGTCGGCCTGTGTGATCGAAGCTGCGGTGTAGGCACGGCCAAAGTCATAGGTCAGCGTCATGGGGTTGGCACATCCAGCGAGCCCAAGAAGGGTTCCGAGGAACAGCAGGCGGGTCATGGGGACTCCTCTATGGTGAGCTCTTGGAGCGCTAGGGCGGCTCGCTCATGCATGGGGTTGTTCTTGAGGGACTCTTGGAAAGATCTCTTGGCCATCTCGCGGTCCCCCGCGAGCTGGTAGGCGACGCCGAGGTTGTACGACGCGTCGGCCGGCGTGTCGGCGTGCTGGAAGGCGGCGATCGCCTCGTCGGCCCGGCCCTGGGAGAACAGGGCGAAACCGAGGTTCCTCGAGTATCGACGGTTGGTGCTGTCGAGCGCGACCGCCTTCTGTAGCGCGGGCACGGCATCTGGGTCGCGCTTCACCGTAAAGAGCAAGTAGCCCAGGTTATTCCACGTAGGGGCATGAGAGCGATCCAGATCGGTCGCCCGTCGAAGGGCATCGATGGCTTCGAGCGGGCGATCGGTATCCGCGTAGAGCAGGCCCAGGGCCCTGTGGGGGCGTGGATCGCCCTTGAGCTTGGTGGCAGCCTTCTCGAGGTGTGGCTCTGCCGCCCCGAAGAGGCCTTGGTGGTGGAGGGCTCGCCCGAAGAGAAGATCCATGACCGGGTCCTCCACGCCATCAGCCACCGCTGCCCGAAGGAGGTTGACGGCCTCGGGAAAGCTGCCGGCGTCGATCAACCGCTCCGCGATCTGTATGCGCGTGGATTGCTTGCCCTGCTCCGTCGCCCAAGGGGGGGGATCGACCGCCTGCGCGCGCTGCTCCTTTGTGGCGCAGGCAGTGGTCAGGGCGCTGAGGAGCAAGAGGGTCCCGAGTCTCATTCCACCATCCCGAAGGTCTTCATGACGCGGATAGAGGCAGGGCCGATAAGCACGATTAACAGGCAGGGCATCAGGAACAGAATCATCGCGACGGTGAGCTTGGGGGAGACCTTGGCGGCTTCCTCTTCGGCCCTTGACATACGCTCCTGTCGAACCATGTCGCCGTGTACGCGCAGAGCCGAAGCGATCGACGTTCCGAAGCGCTCAGCCTGGACCATCATGTTGACGAGAGACTTCATCTCGGGAAGCCCGGTTCGGTCTGCGAGGCGCTTGAAGGCCTCCATACGTGGGACACCTGCGGCGACCTCGTAGGTGACCATCCGAAACTCAGCCGCGAGCTCTGGGGCGGAGCCACGGATCTCGTCAGACACCCGGCGGAACGCCATGTCCAGCCCCAGCCCTGCTTCGACTGAGGTCACGAGGAGGTCCAAGGCGTCGGGAAAGGGCTGAAGCAGCTTCTTGTGTCGGGTCTCGATCCGCTTGTTCACCATGTACATCGGACCCATATAGCCAGCTGCAGCGAGGATCAAGGTGAGCCCTAAGGCGTAGATGAGATCGAGCATGGAGGCTATGAACACGCCTCCAAGCGGGAGCAGGAAGACGAGGCCCACGCGCACGCCGTTAAACACTTCAAGTGCGTTCTTGCCGCGGTATCCAGCGTGGATGAGCTTCTCCCGGAGGAGGTTGCGTTGCTCTTCATCTTTGGAAGTGGCGAGGGCGGCGAGCCGCTCGGCGACGGCTGCTGCCACTTGCGCTTCCCGTTCAGCACGAGCTTCCTCTTCCTTCTTGCCGGTGAGTTCGGCGAGCCTGTCGGCGCTCGTCGTTCGGCTCGCCGCGAGCTGCCCGATCCCCGCGACCAAAAACACGCCTGTGACCACGAAGCCGAAGCCGATCATCAGGATGAGGTTGAAGCTCATTTAGACCTCCACCTGGGTGATGCGCCACATGAGAAAGCCGCCGCTGACGTAGAGCGTGACCATGAGTCCCAGCATGTAGTTGCCAACCGTTTCGTTAAAGAGTGGCGAGGGATAGTCTGGGTTCATGACCAGCAATATGACCATTACGGCCGCTGGGAGTCCGCCGAGAATCAAAGCGGAGAACCTGGCTTCAGAGGTGAGAGCCTTGACCTTGGCATGGAAGAGGAACCGGGCGCGGATCGTGTTCGAGATGGCATTGAGCACCTCGATCAGGTTGCCTCCGGTCTCTCGCTGGAGCAGAACCGACGAGACGAAGATCCGGAGCTCGAACAGGGTCGGGTTTCGGGCCAGCATGCCTTCGAGAGCCTGGCGGTAGTCGCGTCCGAACCGAACTTCTTCGAAGACTCGTCCGAACTCACCCGCGAGCGGAAGCGGGAGCTCTTCCGCACACATCTTGAAGGCGTCAGACAGGCCAAGGCCGGCCTGGAGCGACCTCGCCATGAGGTCCAGGGCCTCGGGGAGCTGGCTGACCATCTTCTTGCTGCGAGCCTTGGCTTTCTGGCTAACGAGCAGGTAGGGTGCCATTCCGCTTCCGATGCCGAGCAATAGACCCATGGGCCCAAGGAATAACAGGGCCAACAAGCCGATCACCACAGCAACGCCCCCACACGTGAAGAGCAACCGGCTCACCGACCACTTGAAGTCTGCGGAGATCAGGAGGTCCTGCAGATGCTGGCCGAAGTCCCCTAGGGCCCCTGCGGTCGGGTCGGGTGCGGCCTCCAAAAAGAGAGCCGCCTTCTCGTCTTCATCGACGACCGTGCCGAGCCGTCGAGCCAGGCGGTCGCGCTCCGCCTGCTTGCGTGAGACGTAAGTCCAATAAAACCCCTGACCGACGCCTACGACGATGGCGAGAGCCGTAGCCAGGATGACGATCGGGGCCCACGTGGGCATCAGACCTCCTTGACGAAGCGGAACAGTTCGTTGCTCAGGCGAATGCCGTTCGAGGCCAGTCGATCCGTGAACTTGGGTCGAACTCCTGTCGCCCTGAACCGTCCGCGCACCTTGCCCTGGCCGTCAACGCCCGTCTGTTCGAAGACGAAGATGTCTTGGGTGGTGATGATCGAGCCCTCCATGCCGGTGACTTCGGTGATCGACATGATCCGTCGCGAGCCGTCGGGCAGGCGAGACTGCTGGATGATGAGGTCGAGCGCCCGCGCCGTGGTCTCGCGGATGGCCTTGTCGCCCATGTTCGGCATGCCGATGCCGACCATGGTCTCGAAACGGGCGAGGGCGTCGCGGGCGGAGTTCGCGTGCACGGTAGCCAGGGAGCCGTCGTGCCCCGTATTCATGGCCTGGAGCATGTCGATGGCCTCGCCTCCGCGGATCTCGCCGAGGATGATGCGGTCCGGGCGCATCCGCAAGCAGTTCTTGACCAGCTCGCGCTGGGTGACCTCGCCGCGCCCCTCGATGTTCGGCGGGCGGGTCTCGAGGCGCACGACGTGAGACTGCTGGAGCTGGAGCTCGGCGGAGTCCTCGATGGTGATGATGCGCTCGCCTTCGGGAATGAAGGAGGAGAGCACGTTGAGCAGGGTGGTCTTGCCCGAGCCGGTGCCTCCGCTGATGATGATGTTCAGCTTGGAGCGAACCGCGCCTCGGAGCAGCTCGAGCATGGGGCGCGGAACGGAGCCGAAGGCGACCAGGTCCTCGGAGGTGATCGGGACGGTGCCGAAGCGCCGAATCGAGACGCAGGCGCCATCGAGGGCGAGGGGCGGGATGATCGCGTTGAAGCGCGAGCCGTCTTGCATGCGGGCGTCGACCATGGGCGTGGTCTCGTCGACGCGACGACCGACCGCCGAGACGATCCGGTCGATGATCTGCATAAGGTGGTTCTGGTCGTTGAACACCACGTTGGTCTTGCTGAGCTTGCCCTTGCGCTCGACGAAGACGGTGTAAGGGCCGTTGATCATGATGTCGCTGACTTCAGGGTCGCGAAGGAGCGGCTCCAGGGGCCCGAGGCCCAAGATGTTGTCGAGGATCTCTTCGACCAGTCGCTCTCGCTCGAGCCGGTTGAGCGGAAGATTTCGGGCTTCAACCCGCTCCGTCAGCGTCACGCGAAGCCGCTGCGCCAGCTCCTCGCGGGGGGTGTTGCCGACCTGTTCGAAGTCCATGGACTCGAGGAGCTCGTTGTGCAGGTCATGCTTGTGTCGCTCAAACTCAGCGCTGCTCGTGCCGCCTGAACCGCGGCCTGCGCCAGGGCGCCCACCCCTACCTTGTGCGCCGCGCACCCTGTCGATCAGTCGCGAGCCACCCATAGCTTATTACCCCCTTCCAAATAGCCCAAAGAGAAAGCTGCCAGACTGGGCCGCCTTCTCCTCGGCCGGTTCTTCACCGTCGTCGGTCAGAATACTGAGAAGCCCAGAGATGTCCTTAGACACTTGTGACTTTCGGTTGGTGTCCCGCACCAGCTTGCCCTCATCGAGGGCCTGACCGATGACGACGGGGTCATCGGAGATGGTGGCTGCGATCGGGAGCCCGAGGTTGGCCTGGATGTCCTTGGTCGAGACGTAGGCGTCGCGATGGTGGCGGTTGACAACGAGCCGTAGGCGGTCGGCCTCGACGCCGAGACCACTCAGGTGGCGGATGCGACGGAAGGCGTCCCGGACCGAGATCACCGTGGGTTCCGTGACCAGCACGATCAGATCAGACACGCTGATGGCGAGGGTCGTCGCGTCGTCGATATGGGGGCCGCAGTCGATGACCACGTACTGGTAGGCGCGGGCCGCGACGTTGATGACCGCGTAGATGTCGTCTGGGGTATACTCGACCTTCATCCCAGGGTCACCGGGCTGGGCGAGCACATGGAGCTTGCTGCTGTGGATCACTGCGGCGCTCACCAAGAGGCGCTCGTCGAGGCGGCTCGACCTGGAGAGCAGGCTCGTGATGTCCTCGGTGGGCTGCAGGTTGAGGACGGAGGTGAGGTCGCCCATGCTCATGTCGAGGTCGATCGCGAGGACCTTGTTGAGACCTGCGAGCTCCGCCCCGGCGTTGGCGGTGAGCATGCTGGTTCCGACCCCGCCCTTGGCACCCACGAACGAGATCACTAAGCCCGCGTCTTCGTCGGACTCCATGGTGTACGCGGCATCGTGCACGACCTGCCGCAGGCGGGGTAGGTCACTCGGAAGCACGACGAACTCTTTGTAGCCAACGCGCATGGCGGCCAGGATGGTCTCGGCCTGACTCGTGTCAGACAGCGCGACCAGGACGCACTCGGGGCGCTCGCGAAGGAGCGCGGGGGCGATGGCGAGGGGGGCTTCGCTCCCCTGAGAGAAGCTCACGATGACCAGCTCGGGCTGCGCGCGCTCCACCGCGGAGACGGCGTCTCCAAAGCCCACCGGGTTGGAAGGCAGAGCGGCCTCGCCGACCAAGGACTCGCGGATCTGTCCCATCTCGTCGCGGGTTAAGCCCACAAGCACGATGGAAGCGGCGGATGAGCCGTGTCCTAGAGTTCTCAAAGGGTGCCTCCTAGCGCTGCAGGCCGATGGCGCCAGCAGGCTCAGCGGTGCGGGAGCCCGGCCGACGGTCGAGGCCGAGCAGGAAGAACTGCAGATCGCTGGTGTTGTTGTCTTCGGTGGTGCCGGGGGCGGCGGGGACCTCGCCGGGGCTCATGGGTCGCACGAGTCGAGGCGTGACAAAGATCACCAGCTCTCGTTCCGATCGGCGATGGCGCAGGTAGCGGAAGAGGCTGCCGACGATGGGGATGTCACCGAGCAGCGGCACCTGGGAGCGCTGGAACTCGGTGGTCTCCTCGAGCAGACCGGACATGGCGAAGGTCATCCCGGAGCCCAACCGCACATGGCTACGAGACTTTCTAGAGATAAAGCCGGGGATCTCGAGGCCCGTGATGCGGGAGGTCGTGGAGAAGTCGATCTGCGAGACCTCGACGTAGACCTGCATGTCGATGACGTCGCCCGCGAGCACAGTCGGGAGGAAGGAGAGGCGGATACCGTACTCCTTGAACTCGATCATGACCATGCCTTGCATGCCTGGAGCGGGGACCGGGATCTCGCCGCCGGAGAGGAACTCGGCTTGCTGGCCGGAGAGGACCACCGCGGTGGGCCGGGCCAGGGTCTTTACTAAGCGGTAGTCATCGAGGATACTCATCACAGCGGAGATGTCGAAGGGTCGCGAGATCAGCCCACCCAGCTCGAAGCCACCCGGAAAGGCGGCCCGGGTCTGGGTTACGTCGAGCGCTACGTCCGTCATACGCAGGATGGTACCCGGGGAGATGATGCCCGCTGTCGCTTGGGGGTGATCGAAGATCAGGTTGAAGCCGATCTCGCGTAGCCCGGTTCGCGAGGTCTCTGCGAAGAGCACCTCAAGCTGGACCTGGTGATCGCCCCGGACGGTCATGAGGTTGACGAAGTCGGGGTCGAAGACCGAGGCGATCAGCGCGATCTGCTCCAGGGTGTCGAGGTCATCGACCGGGCCCTGGAGTACGATGTTCTCGCCCAGAGGGTAGACCCGAGGAGGCTCCCCTTCGACGATGGCGTCGATCCGCCGGATCAGGTCGGAGAGGTCTCGGTGGACTACGATCTCGAAGACCTGGGGTCGCCCACCCCCTTCCATCGTGATGACGAGGTCGGTGCTCCCGACCGCGATCCCTTGGATCTGATAGCGGTTGCTCGAGCCGAGTGGCTGGATTCGGGCGACGGCTGGATCGGTGATGGCGATGGCGTTGACACGCCCGGGTAGTTCTTTGACCCGACTTTTCCCGACTTCGATATCAATGAGTTCGTCTTGGGCGAAGCTGGTACTGATGCATGTGAGTAGAGCTGTGAGCACGATCAGCAGGCGTCGCAACGAAGTGACGGTCAGCATGGATAGCCTCTGGTTGGTGGGCTGAGCAGACTAGTCGTCGGACTGCTCTTCGACGGTCCGTACACTACCACCTTCGATGATCGTTGTCTGGTGGATGTCGGGAGCAGTCGGGGAAGGAGCGGTTTGTGGCCGCGCCTTGCCGCGTGTGGTCGGAGCTGGGCTGGGCTTGGCGAGCTCAGCCATCGTGCGGCGCTGATGCTTGGCACCGATGAAGGTGTCGGCGGACACTTGGTTTGTGTCTTGTTTCGTCGCGTCGATGTGATTGCGCAGCGTGAACGTGATGCTACCTGTCTGCATGGCGTGGGTTACTAGCTGTGCTTCGGCGGGCATGAGCGCCAGAGTGATCGAGGGGGAGGTCTGTCCGTCAGTGCCCTCGTTGGCCGAGAGGAGGTTGTCGATGGCGAGCACGCGCTTGGACTGGAGCAAGGTGGTGGTCCGCAGACCTGGGGTGAGGCTCTCGAGCCCGCGCTGCGCCGACTTCTGGACCTGCCCGGTGAAGAGGATGTCGACGTAGTCTCCAGGGGTGATGAAACCAGCCACGCCGCTCGCGCCCGAGATGTCCATCTGCAGGGCTCGCTGACCTTCGGGGATGAGGGCGTTGAGGCCTGTTCCAGACTCGGGGGGAGCCAAGCGCTCGCGCCGGACCGGTTCGCCCTCGAGGGCTCGCTCTTGCAAGACCAGCCCGATGACCGCGTCGGGTTCGCTAACCATCGTATCGAGAAAAAACATTCGGGGTACCGTGACGATCTCCAAATGTTCTTCCGTCAAGGTGGCTCCTTGGGGAACACTTCGGGCGGCCACGACGACGTCGACGAGCTCTTGCTTTCGCGAGAGGTTCTGCTTGACGACTCGGGTCTCGAGCGAGCTGAAGAAGAGGGAGAGGACCACCGTGGCCACGACGGCGAATCCAACGGCGAGCAACATGAACACAAGGGCTAGCGTGCGTCGGCGAGGGGAAGCCACGGTCGATCTCCAGAGCGAGCTGGGGGGAGCACGGAGTATAGCATGCGCACTTGAACGGGTGTCATCTGCTCTCAGAATCAGGGGCTTAAAGAGAAGGAGCTGACCTCGAACGAGAGAGCCAGCTCCGACTTAGGGCAAGGCGACTTGCGTCGAGCCTTGCTTGAACTCAGCTACCAGTGGTCGCGGTCGCGATCTTCTGGAAGGCGTTCGAGAGGTTGGTACCGATGAGGGTGACCGCGCCGATAATGACAACGGCGATGAGAGCGGCAATGAGACCGTACTCGATCGCGGTCGCTCCTTCTTCGTCTTGGATAAACTTGGTGATCATGAGGGACTCCATGTCCGGGGGGTTGGCTGGGGAAGGCGGCCGACGCTCTCGCCGAGTCGCATCCTCACTATGCCTCGACGTGTGACGAACATCAACACCCAATCGAAGAAAAATTTTCTACAAGCTCTTTGTGCATGCTGTCCAAGTGATTTTTCCAGAAATCTTCCGTCCGCCTTACACCCTGTGTGGTTCTTCACACCAGCTGATCTGAGCTCAGAGTTTCTCAACCATCTTCCGTGTGAACCACGCTGCGCCAACGTGCTCCGATGAGCCACAGCACAGGTCGACTCCGCGTAACTCAGGCTCCCTCACCCGGTCTGCGCCAGGATCCACTCGTTGGCCTGGCGATGGGCAGCTTCATGCTCTTTCAGGGTTCTCTCGGTCAGCTCCTTCTCCGAAGCGAGCGCGTCGTTCAAGGCTTGGAGCACCTCGAGCGCGTGTCCGATCGTTGCGCGGTCGAGCGCTTGGGGGTCGAGCTCTGGAACGCGCAGAGGCCCGAGGTCGAGCCCGAGCACCAGAGCCGTTGAGCCTACCAAGTCATCGAGCGCCGTGATCTTTCCGCACAGGATCTCAAGCGGGCCGACATCGGACCCGTCGGTTCGCTCAAAGGCGTTCTGCATGTCGGGAAGGAAGGAAGCCAGCCCTTCATGGCACGGGCGTAGCAGCCCCAGGCGATAGCGCTGGTCTGCGATCTTGACCGCGAGGTCCTGGCGGAGCGCGTTCCGCTCGTCGATCTGAGCCATGATGTCAGCGAACTCGGGCTTGATCAGGTGGTGGTGTTGTGCATGCTGCAGGCGGTGAACCTCGGAAGAGCGCAGCTCGAGCTTCGCCGCGATCGGGCCGAGCATCTGCTGGAGCGATTGAAGTTGTTGGATGCGCGCGTGCAGTCGCTCGGCGTCTGGGGCGCCCTCGCGGGGCGCGGCCTCGTGAAGGGCGCGGAGGTGAGGGAAGCGATCGATGGCGCGCTCCACGAGATCAGTTCCCGGGAGGACCGGATCGAGTGCGATCCCGCCGGTGAGGTAGTGCTTGAACATCGACAGCGAGGTGAGGGCCCCGCCCGCCTCAAGGTGGAATTTTGCCGCGTCGGCCGCTTCTTCGGCCAGGCGACGGGCTTCGCTGACCTCTTCGTACATCGGCAACTTCATTGGAGACTCCTTGCGAACGAGGCCCAAGGTTATCGCGTTCGGCCCGTGGGTGCCTGCAGCGCGGGCAAGCTCAAGGTTCCGCCCCGGACCAAGTGGCGCGGAGCCGATGCTTCTGGACCTTACCCAGGGCGTTGCGAGGGAAGTCTGAGACGGCATGATATTCCTTGGGGCACTTGTACCCAGCGAGCCGTTCTCGCAGCCAGGGCCTCAGCTCGTCCAGGTCCACCTCAGCCGATGGTACGACCGCGGCCACGACGCGCTCCCCCAAGTCTGCGTCCTCGAGGCCGAAGACGGCAGCATCGAGAACGGCGGGGTGGTCCCTGAGGACCGACTCGACCTCCAGGGGGTAGACGTTCATGCCCCCGCTGAGGATCATCTCGCCCATGCGGCCGACGATACGTAGGTACCCATCGTCGCTTTTGGCAGCGAGGTCGCCCGTGTGCATCCAGCCGCCCCGCAGGGCCTCAGCGCTCTGATGAGGACGGTTGAGGTATCCGTCGAAGACGCTGGGGCCGGCGATGAGGAGCTGACCGACGCGCCCGTCGGGGAGCTGGCGGCCCTGGTTGTCGACCACCTTGGCGCGAACCTCGGGCAAGGGAAGGCCCACGGTTCCCGGGCGACGTTCGCCGTGCAGGGGGTTCGAGAGTACGATGCCGATCTCGCTCATGCCGTATCGTTCCAGGATGCGATGACCGAACCGACGCTCGAAGGCTTCGTGATCCCGCGCGGACAAGGGGGCTGAGCCGGAGGTGAACAGCCGCATCGAGCTCAGGTCGAAGGCGGCCGCGGAAGGGAGCTGGAGGAGTCGGGCGTAGAAGGTAGGCACACCCATGAAGACCGTCATCTGCTCCTCGGCGATGACCTGGAGCACTCGCTCAGGTTCGAAGCGCGAGAGCCATCGGGTGAAGGCGCCGGCCATCAAGGCCTGAAACTGGGCGACGAAGAGCCCGTGTACGTGGAAGAGGGGCAGGGTGTGCAGCAGTCGGTCGTGGATCGAGAAGCCCCAGCTTTGGTACAGCCCTGTCACGGTGGCTTCGATGTGCCGGTGCTTGAGGAGCGCGCCTTTGGGGCGGCCGGTCGTTCCCGAGGTGTAGAGCAGCACCGCCGCCGTCTCCTCCGAGATGCCATCGATGGGAAGGGCTGGTGCGGCGGCTCGCAGCGCCTCGGGGATCTCTGCGCTCGAGGCCAAGCGCGGCACACCCGGATCCCCTTGGAGCTCCGCG
This sequence comes from Deltaproteobacteria bacterium, assembly GCA_007693595.1. Taxonomy (GTDB): domain Bacteria; phylum Myxococcota_A; class UBA796; order UBA796; genus REDI01. The sequence continues at coordinate 93,804 of REDI01000089.1, forward strand.
AGGCGCGCGGGCAAGAGGATCGCGAGCGAAGGCGAGGCGTCCTCGAGCATGTAGCGGAGCTCGTGCGCGCGATAGTCCGGGTTGAGGGGTAAGGTGCAGACCCCGCGGGTCAGCGCGGCGAGCTGAAGCTCTAAGAAGGCGAGGCTGCGTGGCATCTGCAGGGCCAAGATCTGTCCCGGTCCGAGGCCCTGCTCGTCGAGCCAGCCCGCCGCCTTCTGGATGCGCATCCGAAGATCTCCGTAGGTCAGGATCTCTCGATCGGTCTGGATCGCGGGCCGGTGATCCTGCCAGCGGGCGCTGAGTGCAGGGAACAGCGACATCGTGCACCTCCGAGCCGGGGGTGTATCAAGCTGTAGTCGTCCTTGTGAGGTGCGAGGCATGAGGCTACAGTGCGAGCCGAGCAGGAGGCCGAATGCGCAAGGTCTGGATCCCCATGGTCGCCACGTTGGCGGCGGCTTGTCAGCCCGACGATCCGACGATCGGCTACGTCATGGATGAGTACTTTCCCTTCGATGGCGAGGTTATCGGTTGGACTTTCGGCAACATGAACGAGAGCGTAGACTACCTTCTGCACCGCACGTTCGACCCCGACGACTCCGTCACGGTCGACGAGATCCGTCGGCACACCTTCACGACCTTCAAGGAGTGCTCCGAAGACGCGGTCGACTGTGAAGAAGGCTTCGTATGGGAGTACGTCATCTCCGGTGGAGCAGGTCGTGGCGTCGCGCTGCACGCTTACGAGCGTCAAGGCGAAGCTCGGGTCGAGCTCGAACCACCGATCCGCCTCGCCAACCCGCGCATGGCGCCGGGCGAGACCTTGAACACCGCGAGCTCGGGGGGGCACGCTTGGACCTCGACCTTCGCTTCCGTCGAAGACTGCGAGCAGACGCTCGATGTGCAGTGGCGGTGCGCTAAGATCACTCTTCAGAGCGACCCTCCCGGTCATTGGCTCACCGGTGACTGGTACGGCCAGCCTGGCTATAACTTAGTTTCTTTCGAGCGAGCAGAGGATCCGGGCCGATGGCGATTGGTCGAGCTTCCCGTCCGGCCCTGAGCTGGCTCTGGTCTCTGTCACTTCTCGGGCTCGGGTGCGAGCCGGGAGCCAGCTTCGAGGTGATCGAGGTCATGCCGGCAGCCGGAGTCGTCGTGGCCGACGACGTTGAGCCTGAGCTGACCTTCTCTGAGCCCTTCGATCCTCAAACCTGCACCGCCCAGACGCTCTTCCTGGCCATGCTCGGACCCACGGGGCAAGCGGAGCAGCTCGAAGGGGTGGTGCTGCGCATCGAAGATGAGCAGACCGTGGTGCTTCGTCCCGCGAGTCGGCTTCGCAAGGGGCGTTGGCGCATTGGGGTGCAGACGGGCCGGTTGGGGTGCCAGTCCCAGTGGGGCGAAGGGATCGCACCCTTCGCTAGTGACTTTGTGGTGGGGGAGTAGGCGCAGTTCGTTCGCGTCAGCGGGCCCTCGGTGGCGTCAGACGAGGCCCTGCCTCTACGGGCTCCAGCACAGCGACGCCGACGGCAGGCCAGACCTTGTAGGTCTCGAGGTGATGGAGGTACCACTCGAGGCTGTGGTCGCGGACCTTCCCCGCCCCCATCTTGGTCGCATGGCGCACAGTGGGCTGCTCGGCCTCGATCACCAGGCCCACATGGCTCACCCAGAGGGGCTTGTTCGGCTGGTCCGCCCGGACCGTGAGCAGGAGGCTACCGGGCCGGATGCGCGCAGCCGCCGCGCGTGCATCGTCGAGCGAGAGCACATCCAAGGCCATGAGACCGATCGGTAGTTCGTCATCGGGGATTTGGAAGCTTGGTCGGGCCGGCCAGCGCTTCCACGTCTCGAGGGTGACCTCGCGCTCCATCCGGAAGGTCGGACCGTAGTCCCCGGTCGTGTCCTTAAGGAGGCCCGCCTCGAGGTTTGCGGGGATCCACTGGAGCTCCATGAAGTGTCGTCGGCGCTCGTAGCGGGGCTCGCCGTCTTCGTACCGAAAGGCCAGGCGAAGCTCACCAGCATGGGCCGGGTCACCGGCGAGGGCGAGGGCGAGGACCTCCTCGGTGAAGGTGAGGCAGTCGAAGGTGTCGTATCGAGCCAGGGGATCGGGATCGGCCTCCGAGCCCTCCCCCAGCGGGTCCAGGGCGTAGGGCCGGTCGAGCAGAAGCGCCGAGATGACCGTGATGCGCTCGGCCAGGGGGCGTCCGGCGACGGCTCGGGTGGCTGCCTCGATCTCTGGAGGTAAACGCCCGAGCGGGACGTCCGCCAGCGGCTGGGGAGAGCCGGCCGGCCGAAGTCTTGGGTGCTCCGTCGGGACAGGATCTGCCCCGGAGGCGGGTGCGGTTCCGACCGAGGCGAGCGCGAGCCAGACGGCGCTGACTGTTCGGACGAGCGTCGGGAGCATGCTCAGCGGCCGAGACGCTGCGAGTAGCCGGCTACTTGTTCGAGGACCTCGTCGATGGACTCGTCGGGCAGCTCTTCGAAGGAGAGCGAGAGGTAGCGCTCGATCAGATTTGACAAGCCCTTGGCGAGGAGCCGGCGGTGCTCGGCCTCCGGTCGTAGCTGGAGGTTGTGCAAGACGTCCTCGACCGGCAGGCCCCCCTCATCGGTAGCGGTCAGGTTCTTGAAGAGGGCCTTGCTGTCGGAGGGGGCGCCATCGAAGAGGATCTGAACGGCGGATTGACCACGCCCCTTGCCCTTGGCCTGGTCCATCGCGGCGGAGATCTTGCTCATGACGTCGTGCGCTACGGCGATCTTGTCTCGGGCCTCGTCCTCGGTGATGACGGGGGCGGAGAAGCGAGCGACGGGTGCTTCACCGACCTCGATCGCCTCAGGATCGAGGGTTGCGACCTCGACGCGGTCGAGGTTGTGATCTTCGGTGGTGAAGGCACCTTCTTCACCGTCTGCGCCGCCCCTGGTGCTGTCGTGGTCGCTGAATGCCTCAAGGTCTGCTTCGAGCTCAATGTTGGGGTTCAGCCAATAATCCGGGTTTGCGGGCGCGTCGTCGCCTTCGGGGTCGTGAAAGGGCCCGTCCTCTTCGGGTGGGGAATCGGGCACCCCGCTGTCGGTCGGGGCGTCGTCGGTCACGTCTGTCAAGTCGACGTCATCGAGCTCCGAAGTGGAATCCTCTGGGGGGCTCTGGTCAGCAGACCTCTCTTCGGCGTCGGCGTCGGCAGCCGCCGGGGCGTCGGCGTAATCACTGGGGAGCTCAGGGTCGATCTGCTCCAGCAGGGGCCCCACCGAGACGGGGGTATCCCCTTCGGGCCGCCATTCATCGGCGATGGGATCTCCGAGCGCGAGATCGTCCTTCTTGTTGGGTCGAAAGTCTTCGGGTTGGTCGTCGGCGGTCTGGTCATCGCCCTCGATGGGGGCATCGGTGTCGAGCATGTGTGCGCGAAGCATGCGGGCCAGGATTGCGCGCGCAGTGAAAGGCTCGGCTGGAAGCTGGATCAAGAGCCGCGAGACGAGGATGCCTTCGCCGAGGCGCTGCCTGACCAGCCGCTGGGTTGGGTCGCGCGGGGCGGACCGACCAGGGAAGACCATGGTGTTGAGATCGAGGGACAGGGCGTCGTCCCAGGCGTCTGCGCAGCTCTGGATCAGCGCGTCGACATCGTGCCCGATCTGGATGTTGTCTTCGAAGATGGCCGGAAGATGGTTAAAGCGGGGCGTCGCGGAGCTTCCGAGGAAACGGGTGAGGTTCTCTACGAAGCGCTCTTGGAGTAGGGAGACCAGCAAGGCCTCGTCGATGCGATCGAGGAGCGCGCTGAAGCCTCGACTCGACTTGCTGTCGAGCTTGATCAACTCTTCGCCCTCGGCACCGCTGAGCTCGCCAGCGAGCATCAAGCGGCGCAGGAGGTGGCGCAGGTCGTCGCGGCTGGTGGCGGCGATGATCTCGCCGTCGGAGACGCACACGCGCAGGGCAGAGGAGCCCCGGCCCACGCGAAGTCGGCCAGTGTCCTTCTGTTCCAGGCGCGCGACGAGGGCACGATTGGTAGCGCTGCGGTGTCCCGAACCGGGCAACGAGGGGCCTCCGAGTGAGAAGGAGATTACCGCTGGGGGCGGCGGGAAGTCAAGCGGCGGTCCTCCTTTCGCGGGGCTGCTTGGATGACTCGGTCCCTCGCTGGGCTATGGGGCGCTTCCGTTTCCTTTTGGCCGGAGCCTATGCACCCACTTTGCGTCAAGAGCAAGACCAAAGCTTTGAAGACCTAGCGAAACGGCTCGTCGCAACCCATGCTCGATGGGCCTTGATCACACGGGAGAGGTCATGGCCCGGCCTAGTCCGGCTGTTCTGCCTAGGGCGCTCCGTAGACCGTGAAGAAGGAGCCTTCCGACATGATCGGACCTTCCAACTCTCGCTCGTGACCGCCTGGGTGAATGTGAAGCAGGTAGTCGCCAGATCTCTGGAACTGACGGATTCGCTTGGTTGAGAGATGATCTGAACCATCCAGGAGACCGTCGATGTCTTCGGATCTCCGATAGTCCGGCGCTGGAAAGACAAGTGACATCCCCCCTACTTGAGGGCTGTAGGCTGCACCATCGATGACAGCATAGGTCGCGACGTGGGTGAAGATCGCACGTCTGAAGCACTGCGGATGGTGGTTGGGTTCAAGTAGAGTCAGAACGGTCCGGCCCGCGGGAAGCTGATGAAGCGCTGCTCTGACCTCTTGCAGCGGTTCCTGGCAACGGCCCCAGATGGCAGAGATCTCCACTGTACGAAAGACGAAGATCAGCGAGGCTATAGTTGCGATCATCCCGCTTCGTCTCAGCGACCACCCCCCGCTAGCGCCGACGGCACCCACGGCCAGCAAGGCACTCAGGACGGGAAGGCGCATCGTTCCCCAGCCGCCGAGGATCACGTGCGGCATGAGAAAGGTGACAATCACGAGGAAAATCAGCGGCCATCTCAGGTTGGCATGGATCGTCAGCGTTCGTTCTCGCCAGCCCCAATAGGCCAACAGGCCTGCGGCGATCGCGAGTACCGAGTCGGACACCAGAAAGTCGAAGTTCACTGGCGCCGAAATATCCTGGAGTCTCTCTCCGACGCCGCCATACCAAAGTGTCCTCGATGTATCGTTCAGGAGCACGGTATTGGGCGAAGGCCTTGGAAGGAGGAGCCATAGTGCCCCAGTGGAGGCGAACGGAACGCTCGACCAGAGCACAGCGGTCCATCGGCGCTGCTTTATCGCTTGAACAAGAGTGCCCAGCACGATCAAGCCGAACGCCCCCCATGCGAAGAGGTGGCATGCCATAAGAGAGAAAGCAACTACACTAAAGGCCAGTGCGCGTAGCCAGCTGACCCAGCGCTCGGAAAGGAGCCACATTGCTGTTGCAAGCACCAAGAGGGGGAGGGCAAGGTTGTAGTTGACGAAGGACCAGAAGACCATTCGATGGAAAACCAGCGGCCAAGCCAAGAGGGGCCATGGACTGATGCGCTGGTACAACGCTCCGTGAAGGACGGCTGGCGCCAACCCGGTCAAAACAAGGGTGGCCCCTAAGACTAGCCGACCCGCCTCTACGGGCCCAAGCCAGCCGAGCAATGCGAATGTTAGCGCATCGTGAGCTAGGTAGGGCACGAACCCCAGTTTTAGCTCATATCCTTCAATATTGTTTTTCAAAGCTCCTATCTCGTAGAGGATGTGCATCTGGGCGACGGTTCGAGGAAAGTCCACAAGTGGTGGCAACTCGAAGAGCAGGATGGGAAGCAAGACGAGGCTGGCGGCGATTAGGTGTGTTGCCACTGTAATATGCGCAAGGTGGCAGCGTGGCTTTTTCAACTCGGTATTGGACATCGTCTATGCTTCTACCGTTCGGTGCCTTCGGCCTGTGTCGTCTCGCGCTTCTGTTGCGCCAAGTGTCTCGCTCAGGCGTAATGGACACCTGGCTCTTGTTCCGAAGTTGTCCTTGAAGTGGAACTCCATCATCGGGGATGATGGTCGGCCACGGTATGACCTGGGAGCTTGCATTTTTCGGCCGACGCCAGGGTGTTGGCAGTTCCGGTCCATCGCTTGACGCTCAGTTTAGCAGATCGGGCCTCCTGAGGCACCGCTGACGCCTCGACGAAGAGTGGGTCTAGGGATCTCAGAGTTGCAGAGACGACAAGCGGTAAAGCTGCGCCGAGGGCCCGCCCGATATTGGAAAAAAGTGATAGAGGCTACGTTCTTGTCTGATTCAGGGCGCGCCACAACATGATTAACGACAGCGTGAAAACGGGTATCGTTACCTGTAGAGCAACCGGCACCATGGCTAGTTGAAGTACAACCAATGGACCAGCGATGAATGTCGTGGCCCAGACGAGCGCGAAGAGGACTCGAAGCAGCGGCCGATGCTCTGGAAGCTGGCGCCAGAGAAGCACCGCAGGGACAAGGAGAATGGACCACTCATAGATCATGGCGTGGGGAGTGGCCCATAGCGTGAACAACACGGCGATGGGAAACATGAGCCTCTTGTTCTGGTTAAAGCGCCAGAGCGATCGTGCGAAGTAGACCAGTCCGACGGCTAGGAGCGCGAAGGTCAGGACCTCCGCGATGAGTGGAGCGGCGGGTAGAAGCAAAAGCCAGAATCCCCGCATGGAGTGGGCATGCCAAAGGGGGAAGCCGTCACCCCACTTCATGGTCGGCAGGACCTCCACTGCGAAGATCACGTATTCACGGCTCGCTTCAGGAGCGAAGACGAAGCACGCTACGGCTAAGGCAACGCTGCCGAGACTGAGTCCGACCAGGGCGGGCCAATCGCGACGGACGCGAAGCAGCCACAGTAGGCTCAGGCCGACAGCGAGATGGGGCTTGTACATAATCAAACTCAACATGAGGCCTGCGAGGAACGGCCTGTCGTCGAGCCAGCAACGGTACACCAAGACCAAGATGAAGAAGCTCAGCAAGGCGTTCTGGCCAAAGCTGATAGTTGCGAAGACCGGGAACCAAGTGACGGCCCACATCAAGGTGTACCAGGGTGAGTCTGAACCCAGCCAGCGTAGACCAGCGAAGAGCATCGAGAACCCGGCGGCGGTCCATACCGAAAAAGCCACAATGTAAGGAAGGAACGCCAGGGGGACGAAGAGCCACGCGAGGAAAGGGGGCGTAATGAAGTAGAAGTAAGGGGGCCCTACCTTCTCGCCCACAAGCTCGACCTCGAGACGTTCGAAGTGCGGAAAGTCATAGAGGTGGGAACTGTCGCCCATTCGAACGACGTGACCCGCTGCGTAGTACTGCATGAAGTCGGCGCCGATCAGCTGCCCTGCCAGATCGTAAACTCCTGGACCCATTGACGCGCTGATCAACCAGACGGCCCACAAGGCAGCCCCAGCGAACAGCGCGTATCGTTGACGTTCTCTGGTCAAGAGCCGATCGAGGTGTCGCCACCAAGAGCCAGAGCTTGACCAGCGGGTTTCAGACTCCCTGTGCACGGGATCTCCATTGGGACTGTGTCGTTGCCGATCTTCCTGCCAGAAAGACCATGCGCGTCAACTCGGGCCATGTCGGGGCGGTAGCTCGTTCTACTACCGCTCCGTTCTCGCCTGATCAAGAGCGCGCTTGCGGTCGGGACTTCTGGTTCCCGGTGCAGTGGTGTAGCTTTGACTCACCGATGCGAACCTGCGGATGGAGGGGGAGGCCTTCGAGCACAGCATCGATCACGTTGCGGACACCGTGCAGAGGCCGTAAACTACCCCTATGAAGACACTCGCTCATCCATCCGTCGCCATCCTGTTCCTCGCGGTCGTAAGCGCTTGGCCCGATTCGGCCTTCGCCTATCTCGACGCGGGTACTGGCAGCATCATCCTTCAGAGCATCTTGGGCGCACTCTTCGCAACCACCATCACCGTGAAGCTCTTCTGGCACCGCATCAAGGGCGCTTTCGGCAGGTCCGACCAAGCCGTCCCTGACCCCGCGACCTCGAGCCCCACCGATGAGCCCCCCAAGGAGCCCGCGACTCCATGAGTGAAGGCTCGGGCGGCAGACCGTTGGGCCCATGGCTGACCGCCGCGACCAACCTCGCTCCCGCCGTCATAGGGTCCGCGCCCATCCTGTGGCTCTCGACAGTGCCGGACGCGACGCTTGCTCCGCAACATGTGCTCGGCCTCGCGGCATCGGCCGCACTCTTGACCATCGCAGTCCAGTTACTCGGTGTCGTTTGCGTGGGTTGGCGGTGGACTTGCTTTCTATTGGCGGTGGCGTGGCTGACTTTTTGGTCGTTTCATCCACTTGTCTTGGTGGTTGTCCTCGCTCTGTCCGGTTGGTTCGCACTTCGTGCACGCGAGAATCTTGAGCTCATTCCTGTCTTTGCCGGTGCGGTGGCGTTGTGGATAGGTGTGCCGCCGCTCGCTCACGAGCTCTGGGCCGCGCTTGAAGAGGTCAAGCATCCGCTACCTTCCATTCTCGAAGTGGGTGAGGCAGAGCCCCGAAACATCTACTGGATCGTACTTGATGGCTATGGGCGGGAAGATGTACTCCTGTCGCGCTACAAGGCCGAGCCTGTCTTGGCCGCAGGCCTCCGCGAGCGCGGGTTCTTCGTTGCTGCGGGCGGAAGGGCAGACTATGCCCAGACCGCTCTGGCCATGGCATCGATGTTGAATGTTGCTCGCGTAGAGGAGCTTCTCGATCCTCTGCCAGCCACAGCGTCTCGTCAGCCCCTCCGGCGTCTGGTTAGGAATAATCGCGTGATCCCTACCCTCCGCTCAGCCGGGTACCGCGTCGAGACCAACCGGGTCGAGTACTCGATGCTCAACCTTCTTCCAGACTCAACCCACAGCGCGCTACCGAGATTTACCGAGTTCGAGCATGCTATGATCCGTCTGACACCACTCGAATGGCTGGGAGATCTCTTCGCCAGCGAGAGCGGTGCGCTGAGTCACTCCCTTCGAAGGGCGTACCTGAAGCAGACCTTCGACTACCTAGCGGCAGCCCCGAAGCCTACGCAGCCGACCTTCACCTTCGTGCACATCATCAGCCCCCACCCGCCCTTCGTCTTCAACCGAGACGGCACGCCTCGACCCGCTGTGATCCCCTATATGAAGGGGGACGGGAGTCACTGGCACGCACATCACGAGCACACTGGAGCGAGCTACATCGAGGGTTATCGGGAGATGGCCTTGTGGACTGGTTATCGGACGCTCGAAGTGGTTGATCACCTTCAGAATACCGATCCCGAAGGGATCATTGTCATCCACTCTGATCATGGCGGAGGCCACTCTTTGGACTGGGACAGCCGACATCAGCCCGATGTCATCGATCGAATGGCTATCTTGAACGCCCTTTTTTTGCCTGGCCAAGACGAATCAGCGCTTCGTGATGACTTGACACCCATCGGCTCCATGCGCGTGGTTCTCAACCACGTCTTGTCCTCGAACCTTGGCTCGGGCCCCCTACCCAGCACGTTCTCCACCTGGTTCGAGCCTTACCACTTCATCGACGTGACCAGTCAGCTCCAGCCCATCGAGTCTACTGAAGGCCATGTTCCGACTGTTCCGTGAGTATCGTCAGTGGTCCTTGTTCAAGCAGCTCCAAAGACGCGAGCGGCGCGTGGTCTTCTATGTCGAGGACGGGGGCTCCTGGACCTTCATGGGCCCGATCATCACCGCTCTGATCGAGAGGCATAAGGTCCGGATCGCCTACCTGACTTCCTCTGAGGATGATCCTGCGCTTCAGCGTGCATCGGATCGGTTCGCGCCCTTCTATATCGGGGAGGGCCTCGTTCGAACCTTCGCATTCATCGGGCTCCAGGCCCCGATGATGGTCATGACCATGCCCGACCTGCAGACCTTTCACATCAAGCGCTCCTCCGCCGAGCAGGTTCACTACACCTACGTCTTCCATGCCATGACCAGCACCCACATGGTCTACCGAGAGCAGGCCTTCGACCACTTCGACACGATCCTCTGCGTAGGGCCTCACCATGAGCGAGAGATCCGAGCCGCAGAGAAGCTCCGGTCTTTGCGTGAGAAAGAGCTGGTTCCGCACGGCTACGCCCGTCTTGATCAGATCCTGGCGGACCGCGAAGACGCCGAGGCTCATGGACTGGTGCCCGATCCCGACACCGTGCTCCTGGCGCCAACCTGGGGCCCGCGGGGCCTCCTCGAAGCACACGGGACGAGCGCTATCACCGCGCTACGCGCGGCGCAGCTGACGCTGATCGTGCGTCCTCACCCCATGACAGCGCGGCAGCATCCAGACCTCATCGACGAGATCCGACGCATGGCGGTCGAGGACCCTGGCCTCTCGGTCGATCTGGACGTCAACTCACGCAGCTCGCTGATGCGCTCATCGGTAATGATCTCGGACTGGTCGGGCGCCGCCCTGGAGTATGCGCTCGGGCTCGAGAAGCCTGTGGTCTACCTGGATCTACCGCCGAAGGTCAACAACGAAAACTGGGAGGCTCTAGGCATCGAGCCCGTCGAAGCCCGGCTCAGAGCGGAGCTAGGCACCGTCGTCCCTCCCGATGATGGAGCCGCTCTGGTCGCCGCAGTCCGGGGCTATCTCAAGGATAGGGAGGGCTATCGGATCAGGGCGAGCGCTCTTCGGGAGCAGATCGTGTTCAACGTAGGACGAAGCGCTGAGGTCGCCGCGGCCTGGATAGCCACGAAGCTTGAACACCTGGGTCGCTCACCCGACGGCTGAGCCGCGCCACGCCAAGTCCAGAACCGTGCGAAGATCCGCGTCAGACAGAGGACAAGGATGATTCTGCAGCCGCGCTTCGTTGACACCTCGGGCGAGCCAGTCCAAGTCGCCCCGTTCGTTGAGCCCGATCTCCCGCAACGAAGAGGCAAGGCCGAAGCGCTCCATGAACGCCGAGATCCGACGCGGCGCCGCGGCAGGCCCTCCGAGGACGCTCACTACGCGCTCCATCGCGGCACACGCCCGATGATCGGGATGTAGGGCGCACCATCTCAGGCTGACCTCCACGAGCGGTGCAAGCATCAACGCGACGGCGTGGCCGTGGGGCACCCCCCATCGGATGGTCAGCCCGTAGGAGAGCGCGTGCGCAGCGGTGGTCTTTGAGACATCGATCGCGCGACCAGCGAGGTAGGCCCCCTCGGCGACCCGGCATCGCGCATCGTGCGTACAGTGAAGCACCGACTCTTCGAGCGCGGGAAGGATCAACTCTACCGCTCGCCGCGCGTCTGCTCGAGACTCTGGGGTTCCCGCCACGGCCCACAAGGACTCCAGCGCCTGACAGAGGGCGTCGAGCCCAGTCGACGCGGCGACCTCCCTTGGCATCGAGAACGTGAGTCTAGGATCGATGATCGCGACCCGAGGGCGAAGGGAGGGGTGCGCGACCGAGTGCTTGACCGTTCCGCGGTAGACGGTCGCGAAATGGGTAGCCTCGCTGCCGGTACCAGCCGTGGTGGGGATGGCGACGATGGGCCATCGGCATGGTTCAGATCCCTGAGACGCCCCGGTCGCCACCTTGTCTGTCCCCTGAGCGGAGAAGTAGGCGATGAGCTTCGCCATGTCCAATACGCTCCCGCCGCCAACGGCGAGCAGGCCTGTTCCCGCGGCGTCGGGACGGAGGAGTCGTCGCATCCCCTCCACGCCGCCTTGGACATCCTCCATGCGAGGGTTGCTCCCAAAGGACGCGTAGCGCTCGATCGAACGCCCTCTCAGGGCGCTTCTCACGGCAGCTTCTGCACCTGAACGAGCGAGTGAACCCGGCCGGGCCACGAGCAGCACCGTGTCGAGCCCTAAGCTGTCCAAGACGTCCCCGAGCTGCGCGAGCGTGCCCACGCCGATCAAGGCTCGGTGTTCGCTCACGATCTCTCGATCCATGCACGGAAGGCGAGCGTGCGGTCGCTTGGGGTGGACGAGGGTCGGCTCAGGTCTGACCGTGCCCCCCGGCGGATCAGCACCTCGAGGAAGTGAGGCCCCGGCCGATGGAGCAGCGCCTGGAGCTCTTCTTGAAGTTCCGCCACGGCCGAGACTTGCGAGGCGGTTTGATAGCCGACCGCGAGTGCCAGACCGGGAAGATCGACGTGCCCAGCGATCGTCGGCTGCCCACCCACCGAGTCGTGCGCTCGATTGTTCAAGACGATGTGGATGAAGTTCCGAGGAGCGCTCGCTCCGACGGCAGCCACGGCGCCCATGTGCATCAGGAGGGCGCCATCGCCGTCGAGACACACGACGGGTCGGCCCGGGGCCGAGAGCGCAAGGCCCAGGGCAATGGATGACGCGTGACCCATGGCCCCGACGACCAAGACATCCCCGGCGCCGGATTGGCCTGCGCGCTGGCGGTGCTCGTAGAGCTCTCGAGCTGCCTTGCCGGTGGTCGCGACGAGCGCAGCTTCCGACGGTGAGCCGGCGACGATCGCGGCGACCGCTTGCTCTCGCGACGGCATGGAGGTATCGACGACCGTCTTCACCTCTACGTCCTGAAAGGTTCCCTTCGGGACGATGAGCGCCACGGGGCCTCTGCGCTCACGAGCCTGGGCTACCGCATGCTGAGTCTGTGCCAGGGCCTCGGCGTGATCGGAGGACATCACCCTATGAGGGATCGCAAGAGAGCTTAGCTGAGGGATCGTGGCGCGGCCTTGCACCATGTGCTGCGGCTCGTCGGGACGCCCGGGCTGGCCCCGCCAGCCAACGATCAGCACCATGGGTACTCCGAACACCTCCGGATGCGCCAGCGAGCCAAGTGGATTCAGCGCGTTTCCTAGACCGGAGTTCTGCATGTAGACGCCGGCTACTTCACCCGTGGCCAGATGGTGCCCCGTCGCCAACGCGACGGCGGCTCCCTCGTTGACGGCGACGATGTGTCGCTCAGCAGGAATGGACTCTAACAAGAAGGCGCAGAGGTCCTTGAGGAGGGAGTCTGGGACGCCGAAGAAAGACTGGACGCCTTGATCCGCGAGCGTTCGGACGAACGAGGCGCACTCCACCATGTCAGGTCCCCGGGATCAGGCGAAGGATGTCTTTGATGGAGAGCAGCGAGGGCTCTGCTTCGTGTGCGCGTCCGTGGGTCAGGATCGACTCTGCGGTCCTCGTCATCGCCGGATAAGCGCTACGAAGTAGTTGGTTGGCGTAGATTACGACCCGCATCCCACGGGCATGAAGCTCCTGCTCGCTGACCTGTGAGTAGGTCGAGGGCACCGAGACCAGAGGCACCCCCATCCCCAGAGCCTTGACGCGCTCCAGGCACTCGAAGAGCGGTGAAGGATCTGCGTCTTTGAAGTGGATCAGCAAGCCGTCCGCACCGGCATCGACATAACGACGGGCGCGATCGACCGCGTCTTCGATCCCTTTCCCAAGAATGAGAGACTCCACCCGAGCGATGATCATGAAGTCCTTCGTCACCTGCGCGCGCTTGCCCGCCTCGATCTTCTGAGCGAAAGCTGCGGGTTCATCTTGCGTCTGCGGGACGTCCGTACCATAGAGCGAGTTTCGCTTCAGGCCCTTCTTGTCTTCGATGACCACCGCCGAGACCCCCAAGCGCTCCAGCGTCCGAACTCGAAGTACAAAGTGCTCGATCAGCCCTCCCGTGTCCCCATCGTAGATGACGGGCTTGGTCGTCGCGTCCAAGATGTCCTGCAACGTCGCCATTCGAGAGGTGAGATCGACGTACTCTGTGTCTGGTCGCGCCTTGGCGGTGGAGTCTGTGAGGCTGCTCAGCCACATGGCGTCGAACTCTCGTCGGCCGGTGTCCGAGTCGACGCCGACGGTCTCGGCGATGCGCGCGGTCAGGCCGTTGTGCGCTTCGATGACCCGAACGACGTCCTTAGCCTCGAGCAAGCGACGCAGCAGCCGACGACGCACGTTCGGGGTCGTGCCGATCTCTTTGACCTGCGCGTTGATCATCGTCGAAGAGATACCTTCGGTATACGTCGGCTCAACGAGCTCTCCGCCCCACTCGGTGAGGACTTCGATGACCCGTTGTCGGGTGCGAACCTGAGGGCCCGACTTCCAGTCGTCGCCGTGGACCACGAAGTCGGGACGAAGAGCGCGGAGGTTCTCAGTGTAGTCCAATGTAGCCTGAGGTACGACACGCTCGACGCCCTTGACCTGCTCTACGACGGCTCGGCGCTGCTCGAAGGTAAGGTGAGGCAGCCGTTTATAGCTGGCGATCGCTTCGTCGGTCAGCAACCCGACGGTGAGCTCCCCCAGCTCGGCTCCGATTCGGATGATGTTGAGGTGTCCGGGATGGAGGAGGTCAGCGCTCATCGCGGCGTAGACCTTGGGTTTAGGTTGGGTCATGGGGTTCCAGGATCGAGGCGGGGGAGGAAGGCGGCTTGCTGATGGACTGTATCCGGTGGGCGAGAGATATGACCCGACCTATCGAAAAAGCAGTCAGTGGGTGAACAGGTTGTCATTGCCTGGGTCACGAGGGAAAGGGATCTCGGTATGGGCCGAGGGTAACATCTCCAGAGCGTGAGAACCGTTCCACGACTGACACCGCTACGGTCGTCGTTCGACCCGAACCCGTTCCGGGGGACCTGGGGCCGCTCTACGTCGCGAACAGGTAGCTGTAGCTTTCTCCAGCATAGTACCGAAGATGCGTCGAACCGAACTCGGGGAAGATGGGGAGCGCGTAGCGGGGTCGGGACGGTGTAGATACGCAACTGCGCTCACGGTAGACGAGAGGGAGCCTGTGGGCTAGGTCTGGGGGGCTGCGTGTCTTTGGTAGCTTTCGCTTCTGGGACCGGCATGAAGAGCTGGCTGGTACTCCGGGGTTGACACTTCATCTTGGGAATTCTGGTGACCGAAACCGCCTCGCCTAGACTGGTAGACTCGTCCAGTCCCATCGTCTTGACGGGCGCTGCCGGAATGGTCGGCTTGAACCTGATTACGCTCCTGGTAGAGGCAGGCTACGCCAACCTGACCGCGATCGATAAAAACCAAAAGAACCTTAAGAATCTTCGGGCGCTCTACCCCGGGGTCTCGGTTGTCGAGGCTGACCTGTCCACGACGGGATCTTGGTGCTCGGCTGTTGAGGAAGCCGCGGTCGTCTTCCTGCTCCACGCTCAGATCGCATCGAAGGCCAGGGAGGCTTTCGAACGGAACAATGTGACGGCGACCCAGCGCGTGCTTCAGAACGTGCATCCAGACGCGTTTGTGATTCACGTGAGCTCCAGTGTCGTTCACTCCGTGGCTGATGATCTCTACGTCCAGACCAAGCGAAAGCAAGAATCTCTGGTCCGAGAGAGCGGACGCCGACACTGTGTGGTTCGCCCGACCCTGATGTTCGGCTGGTTTGACGGGAAGCACCTCGGTTGGCTGTCAAGATTTATGCGTCGTGTACCCATTTTCCCCATCCCCGGCCACGGACGCTACGTTCGACAACCCCTATACTGTCGAGACTTCTGCCGCGCGCTGATGGTCCTGATGGAGAGGCAACCCGAAGGGGAGGCCTGGGACGTGACTGGTAGCGAAGACGTCACCTACATCGACATGATTCGGACGATTCGAGATATTCAGCGTTCCTCGACACTCGTCCTCCCGATACCCTACTTTCTCTTCGATGCGCTTCTGGGGGGCTACGCTCTGGTGTCTTCAAGCCCGCCCTTTACTCGGGATCAGCTGGCCGCGTTGGTGGCCGGCGATCACTTCCATGGGGTAGATCTGGATCAGACCTTTGGCGTAAGTCCTACGCCCTTTGAACAGGCGATGCGCGAGACACTGACCCATCCTGTATATGCACAGGTGGTACAAGGTCTTCCGCACTGATGATAGCCGAGCCGACGATCATCATCATCGGCGCCGGCCCTATGGGGCTGGTCACGGCATACTTGTTCGCCAAGCGTGGATATAAGGTTCAAGTGTTCGAAGCCGATGATCGGATCGGTGGCATGTCGGCCCACTTCGATTTCGATGGTTTGACCCTGGAGCGGTACTACCATTTCGTCTGCAAGACCGATGCCCCTCTCATTCAACTACTCAAGCAGCTCGATCTCGAGGATGAGCTTCACTGGAAGCCGACTCGAATGGGCTTTTATTACAGGGGAGAGCTTCACGAGTGGTCAAGACCGGATGCCTTGTTCGCGTTTCCCTATCTGCGTAAGCGCGAGAAGATCCGATACGCCCTCAATGTACTTCGGGCGCGCACTATGCGGGACTGGCGGAAGCTCGACCAGATCACCGCCACCCGCTGGCTGAAGGACTGGCTGGGTGAGTCTGCCTACGAACTACTTTGGCAACCTTCCTTCGCTTTAAAGTTCCACGATCGAGCTGACGAGATCTCGGCGGCCTGGATCGCCACTCGCATTCGCCGCGTTGCGCTATCCCGTCGGAACGCGTTCCAAGAAGAGATGGGCTACCTCTCCGGTGGTTCGGAGCGGCTTCTGAGTGCTCTTCGAGCACGCATCGAGGCCAGCGGTGGAGAGATAAAGCTGAAGTCCGCCGTGCGGCAGGTGTTGACCAAGGGGCGCCAAGTGACTGGGGTCGAGACGGCCCAAGGTAGGGTTCTCGCGGACGTGGTCATCTCGACCGTACCCATCCAGTATCTACCGGCGATGGTGCCGGCCTTCTCCGTCGAGGAGCGCAATCGGATACAAGCGATCGACAATATCGGAGTCGCCTGCGTGGTCCTGAAGTTGCGCGAGCCCTACAGCCCCTACTTCTGGATCAACATCAATGATCCAGACATTCCGGTACCTGGCGCTATCGAGTATACCAATTTGAACCCACTAGCAGAGCACGTCCTCTACGTTCCGTACTACCTTACGCCCGACCATCCAAAGTGGAGTTGGGGCGACGAGGACCTGGTTGAAGAGGCCGCGAGCGCTCTGCGGACCATGCGGCCACTGTGGGATCCTGATCAGGTGCTCGCCAGCCGCGTGTCGCGGTATCGGTACGCGCAGCCGATTTGTGAGGTTGGGTTCGGCGACAGGATCCCGCCTATAGAGACTTCAATAAGAGGCTTTTTCATGGCGGATACCTCTTATTGTTACCCAGAGGACCGCTCCATCTCTGAGAGCATCGGCTTGGCCTACGCCCTGGCTTCAGCGGCTGAGAGCAGCTTGTCGTGAGCCCTTCTAGCCAGTTCGCCGCGTTCGTTCTCGTAGGGGCCTTGGCGGCTTTGGCTAACTTCCTGAGTCGCTTCCTGTTTGGGCTCTTCATGCCGTTTGGCCCCTCCATCTTTCCCGCTTTCGTGGTTGGCCTTGCCACAGCCTTTTTTTTGAATCGAGCCTGGGTCTTCACCGAACGACGCTCAACGAACTGGAAGACAGAGGCTTGGAGGTTCACAATCGTGAATCTTGCGGGCCTCGTCGTCACCTTTGCGGTCTCTATCCTATGCTTCGAAGCCACTAAACTCCTAGCAGAGCCGGGCCCTGCGGCCGAGGGCGTGGCCCACTTCTTCGGTCTAGGTAGCACCGCCGTTTTCAGCTTCGGGGCCCATCGACTGTGGACGTTTTCCGGATGACGCATACGCCTGAAGAACTCATGAGCCTCTATCGGGCACGCTTCGGCCCAGCCGGCGCACATCGCCTTCGAGTGTGGAGTGTGCTAGTTCGGTCTTACTTTCAAAGATTGGTCCCCACAGACTCGACCATCTTGGACCTTGGTTGTGGCTGGGGAGAGTTCATCAATACCGTCCGGGCCAGGCGGCGACTTGCCATGGACTTGAACCCTGATGCCGCAGACCATCTTGACGACGACGTCGCATTCATCGAACAAGACTGTGCGGCCGATTGGTCGATCGAGGAAGGGCGTTTGGACGTCGTGTTTACAAGCAACTTCCTGGAACACCTTCCGACCAAGACACACCTAACGGCCACCCTTCATCAAGCTTTTCGGAGCCTGAAGCCTGGCGGTACCCTAGTATGCCTGGGCCCTAACATTCGATATGCCCCGGGGATCTACTGGGACTTTTATGACCATCACATCCCCCTTTCCGAGCGTTCGCTTTCGGAGTGCCTGATGAACTGTGGCTTCGAGATCGAGACAGCGATCCCTAGGTTTCTCCCATTCACGATGTCGGATCGCCCTCCTCCTCCTAGCTGGATGATTAGGCTCTACCTGTTTCTTCCGCCCATCTGGTTCTTGTTCGGGAAGCAGTTCCTGGTCATCGCTCGCAAGCCGAGCTGAGCCCTTACTGGTGCTCCACCCGCCTCCAGATGGAGTATCCGTAGGACAGCGATGACCGTTGGGTGCTAGGGGCGGATCTCACTAGCTCGAAGTCTGGAAGCAGCTGCTCTGGTCTGTCTGACCCCTCGCCTTCCGATAGAACGAGCCAGTGCACGTCATCGAGCAGGGCAGGATCGGCTTTGTATAGGAAGAGGGCATCTCGCCAGGGGTTCCTGCCATGAAAGGCTGTCCAGTGTCGCGATGTCACGCCGACGACTTCCCCGGCCGGGACTTCGAACTGGATCCTCGCAAACGACTCATCTACCCTGTGACTCGGGTCATCCATCGACCATGCGTACACGGCGCGGGCCGGACCGGTCCATGCAAGGACGATCAGCACACCGATCATGAGTCGTCCCATCCAGGGGTGGTCCGCATCTTGTAGAAAGCGTACGAGGATAACCCCGATTGAGGGAAACAATATGAAGATAGAGCCCCAAGCGTAAGTGTACGCCCATGGCCGATAGACGCTAGCGATTAGCAAGGTACCTACGCCCGTTGTGTAGAGAGCAAGCGCGAAGGCGAGTCCGGCACGGGATCGAGAGTCGCGCATCGCGTCGCTCCGAAAGAGGATCAACGGAGCTCCCAGAGCGGCGAGAACCACCGGCAAAATAAGCCACCCCTGTGCGGCTAGGCTTCTTGTAAGGGCACCTCCCCAAGCAACGAGTGACGACGGATAGGGTTCATAGAATCGGGCGAGTTTCATCGCGCCCAAGAACTGGTCCCCGAAGACACCGGGCCAGTAGACTTCGAGCCAACCAATCCATCCAGCGAAGAGCGCGGTTGAGATAAAGCCTGCTGGACCAGCTTCACGGATGAGTTTAGAGCCTAACTTTGGTAGATGGTTATTCCCTTCGTCAAGCCACCAGGTAGCGACCGTTCGTGCAAGCAAGGCGACCGCCCCGACGATCCCAGCCCATGGCGCGGTCAACAGCGCCAGCCCGATGAGTAGACCCGACATGACCGAGCGACGAGCGGTGGAGCGACTTGGGGGCAAGAGAAGGTCTAACGCTACGAAGATCAGCGCTAGAGACTCGGGGCGGTCGAAGAGTCGCTCTCCTGACATCCAGATGAGTCCCGCGATCAGGGAGGCTACCCATGCAACCTGACGGGAGTGTCCTAAGCCCCTCAGCGAACGGCGAGTGATCAAGGCCATTAGAGTCGTCCCGACCAAGTGGAGCAGCATGACGGTAGCAACGGACACTCTAAGCGACACGCCGAAGAGGGCGTATGCGGCCGAGATAACCAGCACGTAGATCGGTGGGTAACATGCGAAGATCTCTTGAGTTCTGGGCAGGAGACCTTTGAGTGACGGCGAAGCTAGTCGCCCATGAGTTGCCAGCTCGGCGGCGGGAGCCTTGAACCAAGCGTCATCGGACATCGGCGGAGGGGCACCGATGAAGACGTAGACAACCATGAAGATTAGCCCTACGCTTGCGAGCACGAGCACGAGAGACCCTTGACTCCATCGGTCTCCAAGACCTGAATGCATGACTGTCTGTTCCCTCTATCAGTGGTTCATGCTCCGCTCTTCGATCACGTCATGAAACGAGCATGAAGGTCGCCTCACGAACCAGCGAGCAGGTCGCTCCGGCCCCCTAACCACACTCCGGTAGCGGTGCGGCGCCTCCGTCGCCTGATGCCACCGAACGTCACCGAACGTCTTGATCCGGAACAGGATCGAAGGTCGGGCGCGTCCAAGTCGTCGGCTGGCCGAAGCGCGTCGGGTGATCCGATGCGTAGCAAGAGGACCCGAGCCAGGGTCGACGGAGGATCCCCATGGGCAAGCTCAAGCTGCTCTCCACGCACCACGCACTCCCCGAAGACGACGAGATCAAGCGGATCGCCGAGACCGACCCGGCCCAGGCCATCGACCTCGTCGTGCGGCGCTACCGCGACCGCATCTACAACCATGCCGCCTACATCCTCAAAGATCACGCTGAGGCCGTCGACGTGACCCAAGAGGTCTTCATCAAGGCCATGCGCGAGCGCCGGTTCTTCGACCCAGGCTTCAAGATGAAGGCGTGGCTGTTCCGGGTGACCTCGAACATGTGCTTCAACATGGTGCGCGACCGCAAGCGCCGTCGCGGACTGCTCGAGAAACATCCTCCCCCCCGCTCCATCGCCGCGAATCAAGTCGAGGTCGTCTACGCCGACGAGCGTCAGCAGCAGATCGGAGAAGCGATCCAGACGCTCACCGAGAACCATCGAGAGATCCTTGAACTGCGCTACTACGGCGACCTCTCTTACGCCGAGATCGCCGACGCCCTAGGCATCAAGCTCGGGACCGTGATGAGCCGGCTGTCCCGCGCCCGCAACAAGCTGACGGAAGCCCTGGAGGGCTCCGGGGTTGTACCAGAGTGACATGCTCCTTGGAGATCCGATCATGAACTGCAATTCCGTCCGCGCCCTCCTTGTCGCCCTGCAAGACGGCGAGCTCACCCGCTCTCAAGAAGACCTGGTGGCCGAGCACCTCGACGGCTGTTCTGCATGCCAGGAACACCTTGATAAGCTCCTCGCCACCACCCCGGTCGCGCCCGTCATCGAGCTCGACGCCGCCCGTCGACACGAGCTGCACCTCTCGATCGACCGCGCACTGGCTGTGGCGGCCCTCGAGCCCGCACCAGCGCCCAAGATGAGCTGGCGAGAGCTGGTCGCGGGCGAGGTCCCGGTCCCGCGGGGCCTGCTGTTCGCCTACGCCGCGGCCCTGATCCTCTCGATCGCCTGGGCGGCCAACGGCAGCTTTACACCCTCGGGTGAGCCGCAGGTGGCGGAGGTGGCAGCGGCCGAGGCCGTCGAGGAAGGGGACGCTGTGGCGATGCAGATGCACCGACCGGCGGCGTATACGCCTCGGGATGGGTGGTTTTAAGCGAGTTAGCACGTCAAGGTCACGACAGGTTAGGTTCCACGTGCGGCCGGTTAGTGGGCGCCCCACCATGACCCATTGATCGGGCGATTTGCGGCATCTTGAGTCGGCCCACCGGAGCGATTGCATGCACAAGCCTGAAGTGCACTATGACGGGCACGATCTCGACTCGCTCCAGTGTCTGAAGAACTATCCACGATGGGTGCTTGATTTGCTTGGGCCGGCGCCTTGGGGCCGCGCCCTCGAGATCGGAGCCGGCACGGGGAATCTCTCTAAGATCGCTCGATCCCGCTGTTCAGAGCTGACCCTTCTCGAGCCGTCCCATCTCTCGCGTGACCTCGAGAGCTCGTTCGAAGACGATCCGAAGGTCGAGGTTGTCCCTACGACCACCGAGAGCTGGCTCTCGAGGTCGCCCGAGGTCGCGGAGGCGTTCGACACGGTCTTCTCCGTGAACGTCTTGGAGCACATCGACGATGACGTGGCCGTGTTGCGCGACGCTTACCGCCTCCTTCGTCCGGGCGGTCACCTGAAGCTCGCTGTGCCTGCGCTGCCCTTTCTCCTGGGAAGCCTCGACGAAGTCGTCGGCCATAGGCGCCGCTACCGGCGCCGGACGATCGCTGAGGCGGTACGCGCCGCTGGATTCCGTGAGATCCGAGTGCGTTACTTCGACCTGCTGGGAGTCGCGCCTTGGTTTATCGCGGGACGGGTACTACGCAGGCGTTCGTTCGACGCTGGACCTGCGATGGCATTCGACCGTCTTGTAGTTCCTGTAGGTCGCGTGGCGGAGTCGGTCCTCAAGCCCCCTCTCGGAAAGAACCTGATCTGCTTGGCTCGACGCTGAGCGGTTTATCAACCCCTCTCGCTTTGGCCTTTGCCGTGGGCTGCTCGAATCGCTCCAAGATCCAGTTGAAGAGTTCGTGGTTCTTTATGGTATTTCCTGGAGGTTCCAAAGTCGTGAGGACATCTCCGCGCGTTCCGTGTCTTCCGGTATGGGTTCCCAAGCTATCGAAGTGATCCCAGAACGGGTGTTCTTGACCGCCAAGCGTGAACGTCGCGCGCTCGTTCAGGGTCTGCCCGACCTTGACTTGGTAGAAGAGTCGGTCTTCTCGCTGTGAATCGCGATGGACATCGAAGAGAGGCTGGTGACGAACCTGAGCCATCGCCAGCACCCCCGCTGCGCGTTCAGCTTCGTCAGGGTCGGCGAACCGAAGGTACGCATCGTTCGTCATGTGTGCATCGACCTCAAGAGGCTCGAGCCCGACCAACGCTAGGAGTCTTGCGTGATCCCGAGGTCGGTAGACGTGATGATCGTGGTCGCTGGGTAGCTGAAACTGCTCGAAGCCATTGGCCACGATGAGCTCCTCGCCCGGTCGGAGGCTTTCAAGTACCAGAGCCGCCACCCGATCTACATAGCGCAGCACGTACGTTAGCTCTGCGCCGATGTGCCCACCATTGCGCCAATAGTAGTGCTGAGCGTGAGCGAGCATGTTCACGAACAATAGGCAAAAGGCCGGGTCAGTTCGCTTCTTCCACTCAACGAACCGTTTGGCGGAGAGATACTCGAACGGTGTGAACCAGGTGTAGGCTCGGCGTCCACCTCGGGGTACGTGGACCGCCGCACGCTTCGCTTGCATGACTAAGGGAAGTAGATCGCGGGGATGCCGGAAGGCGCGAGCCAGACGTGCCGCGTCCATGACGGCCCTCGGTTGCGCTAGGTTAAGCCTGTTCTTTGCAAGAAACCGTGGCAATGCGATCAGGTCATCAAGCTCGCGAGGCT
This sequence comes from Deltaproteobacteria bacterium, assembly GCA_007693595.1. Taxonomy (GTDB): domain Bacteria; phylum Myxococcota_A; class UBA796; order UBA796; genus REDI01. The sequence goes on from REDI01000089.1 coordinate 116,479, forward strand.
CGGCGCGCTCCGAGAACGTCCAAGGGTCCGGAACGAAAAATCGGCAGGAGGAGGCCTGTCTTCGAGCCCCGTTCAGCACTCCCCAAACCCCAGTGGACACTCCGCGATCGGCGAGCACCTCCCAGAGCTGGGGTCTATCTTGCGGGGGAAGGTCGCCGATGTGACGCACACCGTGGACCTGCGAAGGGACCCCCGTGTGGATGGAGACCCACTGAACCCATGGCTCCAAGCTACGATCCTCGTAGCTGTCTGAGGTGGTTGTCTGGAAGCGTGGAAGCTCCATCAGTCGAGCCACCGCGGAGAGCTTGAGCTCGGCTACGGCACGCTCGAGGAGGCTCAGGTTGAACTCGTTGAGCTCGAACAACGTCAGGCGAAGAGGGGTCACTCCTGTCCTCCAACCTTCAGCCGATCGGGACGTCGCCCGGGCGATGATGAAGTGCTTTGGGCCGACGTCAGGACGACGAAGGTCTCTCGATGATACCTGGCCGCCGTGTCGAGGATCAGGCCCACGCTGAGCATGAGAGCCGCGAGGATTGCGAGGGAGGCCGCGAGGACCGCTAACGGTACGCGGAGGACAATCCCCGTTTCCAGGTACTCCCAGATGGGAAGGCTACCCGCCGCCAGCGCCGCGACGACGAGCGCCGAAGCGAGAAGTGAGAAGAAGGCGAGTGGCTTGTAGTCCTTGAAAAGGCGAAAGATGGCTCCCAAGATGACGAACCCATCCCGAAAAGTCGACAGCTTGGATGCGCTGCCTTCAGGGCGGCTCCCATAGTGAATGGGCGACTCGATAACGGTCATGCCTTTGGACAACGCGTTGAGCGTCATATCGGTCTCTATACCGAAGCCCCCGGCACTGAGCGGAACACATTTGACGAATCGTCGTGAGAAGACCCGGTAGCCCGAGAGAATGTCCTGGAGCCGAACCCCGAAGAGCAGGCTGACCAGCCCGGTGAACACCAAATTGCCGAGCACATGCAGGGGGCGGAAAGACTGACCTTCGTGCGACGATAGCCGTGAACCCACCACCATGTCGGCGTGATTGCGCTCGAGGATCTCGATAAGCTTCGGGGCCGCATCCGCGGGGTAGGTCGCATCGCCGTCCGCCATGATGTAGATGTCCGCCTCTACGACTCGGAACATGTGCAGCACGACGAAACCCTTGCCCTGGCGAGGCGAGGGGATGACGATGGCGCCGGCCTCGCGCGCCACCTCTGCGGTGCGATCCTTGGAGTTGTTGTCGAAGACATAGATGTCTGCGCTGGGTAGGGCCTGTCGGAAGTCGCGAACTACACCTCCGATGGTGACCTCCTCGTCATAGCAAGGCAGCAGTACGGCGATAGATCTGGATTCATATGACAGCATTAGAGATCCGCTCTGGACTGAGTCCTCAGCATAGCCGAGTCTGACAGTCCATGGCTAGGTTTTGTCGAGTCGGGCGCTGCCCCAGCACGGGCGGGCCGGAGGCGGTAGAGGGCGTTGAAGCCACTCGTGGTCGCAACAAGTTCTAACGCCTCGTCGTCGGCAGCCCACGCCCACGTCGGGTTGTCCGATCCTTGCACATAGAGCCACTCCGCCTGCGACGAGAAGAGTCTGCCCCTCCATGCTTCGCGATCGAGCGGATCGTCATCGGGCTGCGACCGCCACTGGGGGTGAAGCTCACCGCTGCGCCAACGAGAGATGGTAATCAATCTGTGTTGTGCTCGACGGCCCATAAGTAGGTAGCGAAGGGCGTCGTGCCCAAGATAGGTGGGATTATACTGAAAGTCCGTCGCGATCGTCGCAGCTTCTGCTTCCAGAAGCTTCTCGCGGATAGGCTGGTATCGTGGCAGATACCCGGTGACCGCGTTCCACTCGTCATCAACTATCGGCGAAGGTAGTCTCTCCATGCTGGACGACAGAGCCTGAAGCCCTAGCCCTGCGACGGTGGCCGCAGCGAGCCAAGCGAGCGCCTGTGTGCGCAACGGACTCCAGGCGACAGCAACGATCAGCGCCAACAGAGCGAGGGTGAAGACCACGGGCCTCGGATCGTTGAGGAGCATCCGAGTGCTCAGTGAGAGATGCATCAGGGTGACGAGCGCGAGCAAACAGGTTGCACCCTTTGTCGAGAGGACCCTGCAGGACAACAACAGCACGACGGCCCAGGCGGGCAGGATTAGTCGTGCAACGCTGTGCGACCAGAGAACCACGATCCCCCAGCTGGACGGCAGGACGAACATCGATGTCCCGCAGATGAGGAGCAAGAGGAGGGCACATGCGACAGCAGGGGAACGCCTCAGGAGGCGTAGCACCTCAACTGCGGCGATCGGAGCCATGAACGAGAGGGCGGGGAGGTTGAAGTGTGTCAAACTCCCCGCAGGGGTAGAGATCATGACACCGGCGATCAAGACCTCTCGGAGGGTTGGCCCTTCCTGTAGACCGATCTGCTCTCGAGAGAGGCTTCCCTGCATGGTGGCCGCGAGCATCGGCTCTCCCCCGCCGAGAAGAGGCATCCCGAAGGGATAGAGCGGGCTGCCAAACTCCACCAGGTTTCGGACCCACTCGGGCGTCAAGAGCATCAGAGGAAGGAGCAGCACGACTAGGTCTGCCGTCCGCCAGCCACGCTGGTGGATCAGCTTCGCAAGGACCAGGGGGAGCAGAGCCAGGAGAGGGAGTAGACTCGTCTTGACGCTGATGACGCAGGCGACTCCAGCCGCGACCGCCCATGCTCCAAGCGTCGAGGGCCGACGACACACGGCCAAGGCAGCTGCGGTGCACGCACAGGCGAGGCCGAGGGAGATTCCATCGGTGTTGAGACGTGGCGCGATGAGGAGGTAGGGCGTTGTAGAGATTATCGCCGCGGTACCCAGAGCAGCGACGCTACTCGTGAGCCCGCCCATCTTGAACAGCCCATATACACCGGAAAAGGCGAGTATGTGACCGAAAACGACCCCGATGAAGAGGTAGTCCGATGTGCCATCACCAAGCATGAAGAGGGACCAGAGCACATCGCCGCCTGTTGGATAGTACTCATAGTACGACCATGCATCAGGATGGTGCTCGCGAACGAAGGCGCCGTCTCGGACCCATCGTGCTGCATGGACGAGGTGATACGAGGAAGCGTCCCATCCGACGGGAACATCGGACACAGATCGTACGGAGAAGAGGAGGCAGACCAGAGCCGTTAACAGCGTTGACGCTCGGGCTACCCACGACCAGCTCGTGATTTCGGCCCAGACGAGTGTCAATACCTTCCGGTTCGCCTGGGGAGCGGCCCAGTGTGCGAAGACCGCTAAGATCAGCCCCAGCGTCGAGACGAAGGCCCAGTGGAAGGTGCCGATCCCGAGCATGCCGTAGCTAGCGGCGACAAGGCCCCAGGAGCCGAGAAGCAAAGCATATAGTCCAATATGACCATCCTCTTCACGATCACAAGCGAGGGTCGCTATCGCCAGCCCAGCACTCAAGGCGCCGTAGATGAGCATCAGTGCGGGCAAGGCCGGCATGGATACGTGCTCCCTGGCGGGCGTGAGCCCGACGGGCCGAGCTCCGAACATGGATTGATGCTGGCGTCGATCTGCAGGCCGACAGGTGACGCTCAGGCACGGTATAACTTCTCTCGTGAGAGAACGCGCCGCGGCCATGGGGGCCGTCCGTTCCGGCGCTGTCCCGGCGCGTTGCATCGCGCGTGGCGCACCTGATACAGTAGAGGGGTAACGACAGCTGCAATCGGGTCTCTGCGCTCTCAGTCTCGGCCCGCGTGAACGCGCAAAGTGCCAGGGAGACGGTCCCACCATCAACTCGCTTTGTCGACAACCAACACTTGGACCGTTCGGGCCTGAATGAAGCTGTACCAACAGATACAACGCTTCATCATGAGCGGTCTTGCCGCCTCCGGGGTGCACTACGTCATCTATCTCGCGCTCGTTAAGTGGTCAGGTGTGCCCCCTGGTGCTGCCACGATCGTAGGCTTTATACTCGGCAGCCTCGTGTCGTACCACTTTAATCGAAAGTATACCTTTGAGGCATCATCCAGCATGGTTAGCTTTTTTCGGTTCTTCGCCGTCACCTTGGCGGGGGGCGGCCTGAACCTCGTGCTGGTCTTGCTGCTTGATCTCTTCCTTCACTTCGCCATCGCGGGCTTCATCGCCATCGCTCTGGCCGCGGCCTTCAACTTTCTGGGTCATCGCTTCTGGACGTTTGCGGCTGGTAAGAGAGGGACGAACTCGTGAGCACATCATCCGCCGGCCCCCATCCTTCACGTCCTCCGGATCGCTTCGATCGCTGGTGGGCTTGGTTTAAGGCTGCTGTCTCAGAGGAGCCCCCTGCTCCCCGCCGCATCCTGATGGCGAGTCTGGTCCTGCTGACGCTCTCTTCGCTGATACTCCTCGCGTCTCCTGCCGTGTTTATCAGTGACATGCCATTGGATACGCTGATCCCCCTCGACGGCGCATGGCGGGCACACCACGGCCAATGGCCGCACCTCGACTTCCTCACCCCCGTCGGATCCTTGTACTACGCGCTCCACTGGCTGGCTGGTGCGATTACCGGGTCCTCGAGCGTCCACCTTCTGATCGTGGTCAACGTGCTCGCGGCGCTTCCGGTCGCGGTCATGGCCGTGATCTCGACCCAAGGCAGGCTCCCCGAGCCCCTGCGCTCGGCCACGGTGCTCCTGGTCACCTACTGCGCGCTGTCGCCCAGGACCCTGGATGCGACCTCGCTCATTGGCTTCAACGCCATGTACAACCGATGGGCCTGGGCCCTCAGCTTGGTGGTCGCATGTCTGGTCTTGCTGCCTCGTGCGGCAGATCTGAGCAGACCTCGGCGTCTGGCGGAGCAGCTCACCCTCCTCGTCGCGGTCTTGGCTACGGCTTGGTTGAAGATGACTTTTCTTCCTTTGCTAGTCCTCACCGTCGTCATCGGGTGCCTCGTCGTCCACCAGAACAGGCGGCTCGCTTGGGGCGGCCTGATCGGTCTCTGCTTGACAGGGCTCAGCATGCTTACTCCACTCGGCATGGCTTACCTTGGAGACCTCGCTACGGCGGCGGAGGCAGCCGCTGGTGGCGGAGGCCTCGTCAGGCTCGACCGGGTGCAGCCGCTCGTTCAAGCGAACGGAATAGAGATTGGGCTGCTCCTGATCGGTGCGCTAGCCCTGGTTAGGAGCTCGAACACCGCCGAGGAGAAGGCGACCTCCGTGGTTGTTCTGGGGGCTTCCACCTTCGCGCTAGGGGGCCTCGTCATCGCTTCCCAGAACAACGATGCAACTGCGCCGACCTTGCTCATCGCGATGCTGGTGCTCGTGTACCGCTGGAGGCAACTCCAGGCTGTGCGCCTGATGCCGCTGGCAGCTTTCGTGACGTTCTTGCTCGTACTGCGGCCGGTGGTGCTCGATGCGAGCATGGTGGTGAGCCACCCCTTTCTCGCTTGGACTTCTTCGACCTCGATGACCACCTTCGGACCGCTAAAGCAGATCCGCACGCCCTCTTATGCGGGGCGCGACGAGCCCTTGGTCCAACAGGTCTTCGATGGCGAGATCCCCACGCGCCTCTTCGACAGCTTGAGCGCTGGGACGTGGGTCGATGACAACCCGATCATTCTGGATGATGCCGTTGGCCTGCTAGACGAACACGACGTGCGTGATCAACCCATCGCCTCGCTCACCTTCAGCCCTCTCTTTCCCTATCTGTTGGGTACTCGGCCGCCTCGTGGCTTACCAGCTTGGTGGGACTATCGCCGCACCTTCGGCGAGAGCTGGAACCAGAGGGCCTGCGCCGCGCTTGCGGACTCCACCGTCGTGCTAGAGCCAAAAGTCTGGTTGAACGAGGGCCTCATCGAGCAGAACATAGACTGTCTGGAGTCAGAGTTTCATAGGCGGGGGGAGTCGGACCTCTGGGTGCTCTGGGTCCGTTCCGAACGTAACGGAGGCCGAAAATGAGCGGGTTTATGCTCTTTATTCCCATGTATAACTGCGAGGCGCAGATCACCCGAACCCTGGCCCAGGTGACACCCGAGGTTCAGGCGCAGCTGGCCGAGGTCTTCGTGGTCGACAACCGAAGCTCGGATGGTGGCGCTCAGGCTGCGCTTCGCTATGCCTCCGAGAACCTGACGGGCGTTCCTACCCTCGTGGTGCGAAACGATGCCAACCAAGGTCTCGGTGGTTCGCATAAGGTGGCGTTTCAACGGTGCTTAGACCAGGGGTATAGGGGGGTGATCGTCCTGCATGGCGACGATCAAGGTCGCCTGTCTGACATCCTGCCAGCCATCGAGCAGTACTCCGAGGCAGAGTGCATCCTTGGGGCGCGCTTCATGCCTGCGAGTCGCCTACAAGGCTACTCCTTGCACCGAATCGCGGCGAATATTGTGTTCAATGGGATCTTCTCAACGCTCAGCCGTAGGGTGCTCTGGGATCTAGGTTCGGGTCTGAACGTGTACCGAAGAGCCTTTGTGGAACGCAGGCTATGGGATGGTTGTGCAGACGACCTCACGTTCAACTATCATCTCATCCTTCGAACGGCGATCGTGCCTGACTGTTCGATCGCCTTTCATCCGATCTCTTGGCGAGAAGATGATCAGGTCTCGAACGCCAAGCTCTTCCGTCATGGCCTCACGATGATCAAGATTGTGAAGGAGTTCCTCATGGATCCCCAAGCCTTTGCGCGCCGGGACTACTCTGAAGCTCCTCAGCCTCGCACCTGGAAGGAAGTCACGTGAGCCCTCCGAGCCTCGTCCTATGTATGGCTGGACTCTATCGGCGCTTTCGCACGGCAGGGTACTCGACCCCCAAGTTCCTGCTGCCGCTGGGTGGGCGCACCATCTTGAGCCACATCGTGTTCGAGCTCAAGCCCGAGCGCTTGGTCTTGGTGGCCAATCGGCGGGATCTCGAGCACCGACAGCGCATCGAGGACTCGGTGCGGAGCGCTGGGGTCGAAGCCTCAGAGCTGTTGTTCATCGAAGACACCGACGGCCAGGCGATAACGGCGAGCGTCGGCGCTCAGAAGCTCCTCGACCTCGGCTGGTCCGGGCCGGTGCTCTTTCACAACGTCGACACCATCCTTCGAGGTCGCTCGCTGCCCGAGCTTGGAAAGATACTTCAGAGAGACGCCGGGTATGTCGACGTCTTTCAGAGTGACTCTCCAGCGTACTCCTATGTTCGGGTCGACGGCTCGCAGGTCATCGAGATCCGTGAGAAGGAGGTCATCTCCCATCTTGCAACCACCGGGCTGTATGGCTTCCGCTCTCCCCAAACCTACCAAGCTGCGCTCCAGCGGACGGGTCAGGGGTCGAAGGGGGAGTTCTACATCTCTGATGTCTATCGTACCCTCCTTGAAGAGGGCGCGCGGATCGTGATCGATCAGGGAACCCTTCAACGCGAGACTTTGGTGCTAGGTACCCCCCAGGAGTACGAGGCCGCGATCGCCGTTCGAGAGGCGCGCAGGTGAGCTCCTCACGATGGCTCCGGGCCCGGTTTGTGCTGCCCTACCTTGCGATGGGGGGGGGGCTGATCGGGCTGGGCTACGGGTTCTCAGCCCAGACGACCTTGGCTCACCTTTGGAATGTTGAGCCGTTGCTGCTGGTCGGGGCGGCAGCGTGCTACCTCATCGCTCACGGGTTTCGCTTCTTGCGATCGGTCATCGTACTTGGAGCAGCTGCTCAATCCGTGCGCACGGTCGCCTTGGCCCACTTGGTCAGCGCCCCGTGGTCGGGGCTCCTGCCGTTCAAGAGTGGCGAGGTCGCTCGGGTGCTCGCCTTGGGGCGGGCCAGTGGGAGCGCTTGGGTAGGCCTTCAAGCGGTGTGGGTCGAGCGCGCCTTTGACGCATGCTTCTTGGTGGCTACCGGATTTCTGGCGCTCTACTGGGTCGCGGGGGCAGGCTCCTTGGTTGGGCCCGTCCTCGTGCTGGCTACGGCCTTTCTTGGCCTGACCCTGCTCTCAGTCCTCGTCTTGCCAGCCAACCTTCTTGGGATCAAGCACTGGCTGATCCGACGATATTCCACCGACTGGAGCCTCTGGGGGTTGCGCGGGATCGATCGGATCCTCGAGGGGGTTCGTAGCCTCAAGGAGCGGGTCGAGGGTCGGTTCGTGACCCTTGGGGTGGTGACCTTGGCGATCTGGGGGCTCGAGCTCCTGGGGCTGTGGATCCTGCTCCCTCCGATGAGGTTCGAGCGCCGAGAGGCTGCCCTCGAGATCGGTCTCTTCGCGGACCTCTCCGTCGGTCTACTCTGGGGGCTGTCCGATCGGCTGGGCTCCGTCTCGGCACCGGGCCTGAACGTCGCGCTCCACCACTGGGCGGCGCTGGTGGCGGTCTCGTTGATCGTGATGGCGCTGGTCGGGCTGCCGTGGAGCATGTGGCACTACCGTTCCGTTACGCGCGCTGCGCAAGGAGTTGGATCATGAGCCGGACCCGGGCGCTTTTCTACGACGATACGGTCCCAGTTCCCTCCGACATCCGCGGCTTGATCGGGCTGGAGCGCTTCGGTGCGCTGCTCTTCGACCGGAGCTCGCTGGCAGACCACGTACTTCGGGCGGCGAAGCGGGCAGGCTTCGCGCGTATCACCCACCTCAAGAGCGCGGCGGATCGCCTCCGCTCGGCCGAGCAGCTCGAGCAGGGCAAGGCACATGAGTTTGTGGTCTACCTGACGGCCGACGCGGTCTGTGACCTCTCCGAGCTAGACCGGGAGCTTGCGCGCGTGTCCTTCGCCGAGATCGAGATTTGGGAGCAACCCACCGGGAGCGACTGGACGAGCGGCTTGGCGGTCCTCAAGGCCCTCAACCTAGGACGGCTCCTGCGGTCTGCCAGCTCGGACGAACGACGCGACTGGTTCCGAGAGTCCAGGCCCGGCCTTGAGCTCTCGGCATCTCAAGGCCTCGTGTCGTTGAAGCGGCCGGAGCAGCTGGTCCGTTTTCTTAGCGGCACCTTCTACACGCGATCGTTTAATCGCATCGAGTCCGACGGTCGGGTGCTGACCAAGCGATCCGAAGACCGCCAAAAGCTGCTCCGAGAGCACGACTATTGGTACCTCTTACCCCCGAGCCTGCAGCGGTTCGTCGTGCAGCCCTTCGACTACGCCGAAGACAAGGGCGGCGCTTCTTACAAGATGGAGTATCTGACGATCGCCGACTTCGCGACGATGTGGATCCATGGCGCGAGCACCGTGGACCGGCGGGCCTTCGAGGGCCTGCTCGACGGGATCTTCGGCTGGTTCGCGGAGCGCGGTACCAAGCGCGTGTCCCCAGAGATCGCCCGCGCTCGCGCGGAGCAGCTCTATGTCACGAAGGTCCAGCAGCGCGTCGCGCGCTTCCTGAGCACCGACATCGGCGCCAAGTCCGACGCCCTGATCGCCGCGGGTACCCGATTCCACGGCGGGCTCGAAGAGGTCTTGGCTCGATACATGGAGCGGCTGTCAGCCGCTTGGGCTCGCCGTCCGCCTGTCTCCGAGCTCGCGATCATGCATGGAGATCTGTGCTTCTCCAATGTCCTCTTCGACAAGCGGACCCAGTTCTTGCGCTTCGTGGACCCACGAGGCGCGTCGAGTGAGGACGAGCTATGGGGCAACCCTTATTATGACTTGGCGAAGCTCTCTCACTCGGTCCTCGGCGCCTACGATGTCATCAACCATGAGCTCTTCGATGTGATCGTCGGGCCAGACCAGTCCTTGCAGCTCAAGCTCGATGTTGAGGTCGACCCCTCGTATGGGCGGGCCTTTGTGGCACGCGTGCAAGCGGCGGGCTTCGAGGTCGACCGCATGCGACTGTACGAAGCCTCCCTCTTCCTGTCCATGCTCCCTCTCCACATCGACTCACCGCGCAAGGTCTTGGCCTTTGCGGTCACAGCGGTCGCGCTGCTGGAGTAGGGCAGAGGGCTGGACTCGCCGCTGGCCCGAAAGGAGCCTGGTCCGGCTCAGAAGGCGTAGTGCAGCAAGGGCGTGATGACGTTGATGTAGTCATCGGTCCAAGGTTGGGTATCTCGTAGGCCGTCGTCCGGTCCGAACGGGCGCC
>REDI01000096.1 GCA_007693595.1 Deltaproteobacteria bacterium
AGCCGAGGCCAGGGAGCCAACTCCTGGCCGATGTGAAAAGGCTCCCCCAGTCGGTGCAAGACGTCCTGCCTGCCGGGCTCGAGCCGGTGGCCGTCGAGCCGTTCGCGCCCTACCGGCGCGCGGGAACCTACACGCTGAAGTACGAGGCGCAGGCCGATTTCGTGCTCGCCGGCGTCGAGGCGAGGTGCGCGGGGCATGGCTCATGTCTGACGCTCTCTTCGACGAACGGGCTGATCATGGTGGTGACGAGCAAATACAGCACGGTCAACGTGCTGAGTGCGGATGTCACGGCGGAGGGTGAAGGCGCCACGCTGGCCGTGATGCACGGCTTCGATGTAGGCTCACTAGAGCTCGCCGACGGCGGTGGCTGCGGCAGGGGGCGCTACCCGGGGGTCCACCGGTCGGCCGACGGCACGGTTGAGCACACCTGCTACGACATCCGCGGCGGGCGGGACGGCGCGTACCGGCTTGTCCGCCGCGGGGTCGACGTACTGTCGGGCAGCTACGAGAAGGGCGTTCGCATCGGCGAGTGGGTGGCTCGTCGATCGGACGGCACGGTCGTCTCCCGCGGCCCGTTCGAAGCTGGCGAGCCGCACGGCGCATGGCTCGTAGCAGGCGAGCGGGTCGTCTTTGAGAAAGGCGTGCCCGCCAAGCCGGTGCCCTGGGTCGCGCTCAGGGGCGACCGCAGCTTGAGCACCCCGGTGAGCTCGTGGTCATTCGAGGTGCTCGACGCCGATCTCATCGCCGGCACGGTAGGCATCCGCTGGGTTTACCAAGCCGGCATCGGCGATGTCGAGGCACGTGAATGTCGGTACCCTGGGCTCGCCAGCCCGACGCAGGGCGTGCGGCTCGCGCTTCTCGAGCCCGGCTACCGCGAACCGCTCGGCGTGTGGACGGTTTACGCGTCCGCGCTCGACTACGAGGATGAGTCCGAGCCCTGCACGGCGGACGCCGAGGCCCGCGCCGCGCTCGACGCCGCGAAGCGCGCGTTCGCGATGCGTGAGCTCGACACCAGCAAACGCACACCGCTGGTGCCGCTGGTCGACGGCGAGCTGCGCGTCGGCGCGCGCACCCTCCGCGTCGATCGGCACTTCGACGAGCTGACCGATGATAAGGCGATGCGCTACGCAGACACCGTCCATGGCGGTTGGGAGGCCCACCCCGCTTCGCGCGTCGGTGGCTTTCGGGTAACCATCGACGGCGTCGAGGTGCATGCTCCGATTTATCGCGCCGACGCAACCTGCGCTGGGCTGGTGGAGATCAACGTCGCGGGCGCGATCGTCCAGGGCGACCGGGTCGCGCTCGTGTGGTCGGGGGAGCGCAGCGGCTGCAAGGCGACGGTGCCGTTCGTCCTCGTCGGGCCTGTGTGGTAGCCAAGTCTCCCCTGAGCGCGGCCGCGCCTCGACCTCCAGCGTACATGGTCCCAGACCTCTCGGGCAAACTGATCTCCCATAGGTACGCCCCCCCTGCCCCCCCCGGCCCTCCCAGAGAGGAGCCGATGCTCAAGCAGCTCGCCGAGACCATCCGGACCATCGCCCGACGACCCCGAACCGACCTCTCCCCAACAGGCTACGGAGGGAGATCGTCGCAGGGGCCCACCCGATGCTCGACAAGGGCCACACGCTGCAGGCCGTCGCCGAGGCGATCGGGATCTCTACCACCTCGCTGTACCGATGGAGCAGAGACCTCGATGAGAGCGCCAGCTTCAGGCCCGTTGTCGTTGAGCAGGAGCATGCTCCGGATGTTCAGGTCACCTTTGAGGTTCGATCCCCCAAGGGCTATGTCGTGGGCGGGCTGGGTCTCGAGGATGTGGCGGAGCTGCTCGGGCGGCTCGGATGATCGGCAGAACGCGAAGCATCAACGTCTACGCGCGAACCACGCCGGCCGGCCTCCGAAAGGGACTCATTGGTCTCAACCGGCTGGTCGAGAAGGAGCGACTCGGCCAAGCCAACGGTCCTCACCGTGCTCGAATGCCACCGCGATCCACGCGGCCTAGCTGACATGGACCGATCAGGCCGACTGCTTCGAGGGGATCAGCCTGCCCAACTTCGACCTCGCCGGGTGCTGGTCCCATGGCCGTCGCGGGTTCAAGAAGGCCATCTCCCAAGCCGACGAGGCGCATCTCTTCCTCGCGGACATCGACGAGCTCTTCGCCATCGAGCGCCAGGCCAAAGAGGAGGCCGACGGGTGCGAAGCCGCGCTGCTCGATCTCCGCACCACGCTCAGAAAAGAGCGAAGCCGGGAGATCGTCGAGCGACTCTATCAGCGGTGCGAGGAGACGAGCCGTCTGTCGGGCACCGCCCTCGACAAGGCAATCACAACCCTGGTCAACCAGCGCGGTCCCCTCCAGGGATTCTTGGAGGATGCCCGGGTCCCGCTCACGAACAATCACGCCGAGCGGCTGATCCGTGCGCCCGTGCAGGGCCGCAAGGCGCACCAAGGGTCGCGATCGGAGGGGACACGCGGATCGCCTCGACGTTCTACACCGTGATCGGCTCGTGCAAGCTCAACGGCGCCGATCCGGTGGCGTTCATGAAGCACCTGGTCGAGCGCGGGCTCGAGGAGCCGGGCTACGCGCTCTTGCCGAGCGACTTCGCGGCCGAGCTGGCCGGCGAGGGAGAGCCACCACAGGGTTGAGGTTGAGGGTTCGCGTTCCATGACGGGGGATTAGCGGATCGGGAGAGGCGGGCCCGGGGACTTTGGGACCGTGTACTCCACAACATCCACGCCGTGCCCCACGACCAGCGCCTCGCCGCCACGCGCTTCCTGTTCGCCATGGCGGTTCCGATCGCGTGAGATGCCAGGCTGGTCGCGAAGGGGCGGCGTCGGTGCACAGCGAGCGGGCTCCATCAGGCGCCAGCG
>REDI01000070.1 GCA_007693595.1 Deltaproteobacteria bacterium
CCGTAGCCGTCGCAGTAGCGGGTATTTCCGCCGCCGCCGCCGCCGCCACCGCCGCCGCCGCCGGGCTGTCCGTTGAACCCTGCGCCCCCGCTGGACGGGACGTAGCCGGAGGTGGAGAAGACCCCCAGCCCGCCGCCTCCGGCGCCGTTGGTCCCCGTTGCGCCCCCGCTCCCACTGAATCCCGTGCTCCCGTCGGTGTGGTGACCGCCGCCCCAACCACCGGCCCCGCCGGGGCCGGTCCCTGCGTCGCCGCGGAGTCCGGAGTTGGAGGAGCGACCCGGGCGCCCACCGATGCCGCCGTTGTTGGGTGTCCCTGGGCTATTGCCAGCGTGCCCACCGTTTGGTTGGTTGCAGCTGAAGCAGGCCCCGGTGCTGTCGGTGCAGCCATCTTGGCCTCGCCCACCCGACATGCCGTTGAGGCCGTTGCTGCCTCCTGAGCCGCTCGTGCCGTGGCCGGCGTTGCCGGTCTCGATGGCCACGCTCTCGAGGGTGAGGCCGGAGGTGCCTTCGACGATGAGCCCGATCGAGCTCGCACCTGTGCTCGTGGTCCCAGGGCTGACGATCCGCATCTGCTGGAAGGTGGTGGGCGTCGTCCAGCCGTTCAAGGTTCGGCCGCTCGGAGAGGGGTTGTTGAACAGCGCCTCGGCGCCGGGATCTCGGTCCCAGCCAGCGGTGGGCATGTAGCCGCCCGCGAGGGAGACGCCCTGGGAGAAGTTGCCCGTGAGGGTCTGCTCGTTGCCACCCATCAGGATCCAGTCGCGCCCCGTGGCGTTCGCCACGGCATAGGCGCGGTGCACGGTGCGGACGGCCTGGGTGAGCGAGGTGCCGCTCCGGGTATCGTTGCCTCCGCTGGGGTCGACGAAGACGCTGCGAGCGATGTCGCCGTCGATGCCGTCGCAGTTCTTGTCGATGTAGTCGAGATCGGGCTCGTCCTCGGCGCTCGGGTTGATCCGAGAGTCGGTGTCGTCGCAGTCATCGGCGGGCAGCGGGCTGTTGTTGAAGACGCACTCCTCGTCGACGTGCAGGTCGAGATCGAGGTCCTTGTCGTCGATGAAGCCGTTGCAGTCGCTGTCTCTATTGTTGCAGGACTCGATGTTGCCGGGAAACATGAGGGGGTCGGCGTCGTTGCAGTCGCCGGTGGGCAGGCCGCCGTCGTAGAAGACGCACTCGATGTCGATGTAGCCGTCGCCGTCGTCGTCCTTGTCGTCGATCACGCCGTTGCAGTTGTTGTCCTTGTTGTTGCAGGCCTCGGGGGCGCCTGGGTAGACGGAGGCATCGGTGTCGTCGCAGTCGCCGCCCGCGACCGTGAAGCCGTCGCCGTCCCAGTCCACCATGTCGGGGTCGTCGACGACGAGGGTGATCTGGTCGGTTCCAGCGTTGCCGTCGTCGTCGGTGGCGACCAGGCGTACCGCGTAGCGCCCGGTGATCTCGGGGGTCCAGGTGGTGGTGACCAGCCCGTTCGAGGCCGGAGGCGTGGTGGGGATCGGGATGTCGACCCCGCTGGTGTCGCGCGCGATCCACTCCACACTGAGGGTATGGGCGGGCTGTTGCTCATCGTCGACCAGCCCGATCAAGGTGAAGGTCTCGCCCCACCAGATCGACGTGAAGTCTTCGGGCGAGCTGATTTCGACGGTGGGGACTTGATCGGACGCCCCAACGGTGAGGGTGAGGGAGTCGGAGGCCCGCAGCCCACCGTAGTCTACGGCCGTCAACGTGACGACGTGGGTCCCTTGGCTGAGCAGGGTGCTGAACTCGGTTCGGCCGCTGCTGTCGGGCTCTACCTCTTGAGGCGAACCGAGCTCGCCGTCGATCGAGGAGCTCCAGGTGACAGAGGCGAGGTCGTCGAGCCCATTCGGATCCGAGACGATGCCACGGAACTCGATCAGCTCATCGTCTACATAGGGAAGGCCGGGTTCTGGACCAAGGATGGCAGCGGTGGGGTCGAGGTTCACCGACTGGCCGACGGTGACGTCGGATCCACAACCCACGAGTACGGACAAAAACAGAGTGAGACGGGGGCATTTCATAGGAGCTCCACACGATAACGAGCCAAATATAGCACGGGGCCAGACCGATCGTCATGCGTCGCGTGCGCCCTAAGGAGAGCTCCCGGTGCCCCTAGCTCATCCCAGGAAGGGGTAGCGCCAGTCCTTTGGAGGGTCGAAGGTCTCTTTGAGGGTTCGAGCGCTGACCCAGCGCAGGAGGTTCTGGGCGCTACCGGCCTTGTCGTTGGTGCCCGAGGCCCTCGAGCCGCCGAAGGGCTGTTGGCCGACCACGGCGCCGGTGGGCTTGTCGTTGATGTAGAAGTTGCCTGCCGCGTAGCGAAGCCGGGCTGCGGCGTGCTCGATGACTGCCCGATCTCGGGCCCACAAGGCGCCGGTCAGCGCGTAGGGGCTCGTGCTGTCGACCGTGGAGAGCACCTGATCCCACGAGGCGTCGGGGTAGACCCAGGCCGTGACGATGGGGCCAAAGATCTCTTCTTCCATCAGGCGGTGCTTGGGATCGTCGACGCGCGCGAAGGTGGGCTCGACGAACCAGCCGACCGAGCCATCGGCCTCGCCTCCGGCCAGCACCTCGGCCGAGGATCGGGCCAGCTCAAGGTAGGCGCTGTGTTTGTTGAAGGCGCGCTCGTCGATGACCGCACCGACAAAGTTGCTCAGATCACGCACGTCGCCCTGTTTGAACGCAGCGATGCCCGCGACGACCCGGTCGCGGACCTCGGGCCAGAGGCTCTGAGGCAGGTAGATCCGACTCGCAGCGGAGCACTTCTGCCCCTGGAACTCATAGCCACCCCGCAGGATCGCGACGGCGAGGGCTTCGGGGTCAGCGGTGGGGTGGGCGAGGATGAAGTCCTTGCCGCCTGTCTCGCCGACGATGCGCGGATAGGTGCGGTAGTGCTTCAGGTTCTCGCCGATGGTGCGCCAGAGGGCCTGGAAGGTGCCGGTCGAGCCGGTGAAATGCAGTCCGGCGAGCGCGGGATGAGCGAGCACCGGCTCGCCGACGTCCGCGCCGTGGCCGTTCACCATGTTCAGGACCCCAGGGGGCAGCCCCGCGTCTTGCAAGAGCTGAGCGAGCACCCAGCAGGAGAGGGCGGAGGTGGTGGCGGGTTTCCAGACGGTGGTGTTGCCCATGAGCGCTGGTGCCGTACACAGGTTTAGGGCGATGGAGGTGAAGTTGAAGGGGCTCACAGCGAACACGAAGCCGTCGAGGGGGCGGTGTTCGAGGCGGTTCCACACGCCCGCGGGACTGACCGGGGGCTGCTCGGCGTAGATCTGCTCGGCGAAGTGGCTGTTGAAGCGCCAGAAGTCGCACAGCTCGGCGGCGGCGTCGATCTCGGCCTGGTGCACGGTCTTGGACTGTCCGAGCATGGTGGCGGCGTTGACGCGGGCGCGCCATGGGCCCGAGAGCAAGGTGGCGGCCTTGAGGAAGACCGCGCTGCGTGCGGCGAGGTCGAGGCTAGACCAGGCGGGCCGTGCGGCTTCGGCGGCCTCGATGGCTCGTTGAACCTCCTTGGGACCTGCGAGGTGCAGCCGTGCGAGCACATGGCGGTGTTCGCAGGGCGCGGTGACCTCGACGACCTTGCCGGTGAAGACCTGCTCGCCGTTGATGAGGCACGGGATCTCGACGACCTCGCGGGCCTGTCGATCGAGCTCCGCCACGATGGCGCCGCGCTCGTCGGAGCCGGGAGCGTAGGAGAGCACGGGCTCGTTCACCGGGGTGGGGATTCGAAAGGTACCGAAGGCCATGAAGACTCCAAGAGCGGCGGGTTTGGTCGAATGCGTAACGGACTGCGCGCGCTCGGGTAGCGGCTGAGCGACGATCTCGGTCCGGGTAGCCGGCGCTGTGCGAGATCGGAGCGCGTGTTAGCAGGGCGGGCGGTCCGGGAGGTCTCATGTCATCGCGCCTCGAGAAGAAGCTCGCTCGTGACGTCGCGAGGGCGAGCAAGGACTTCGGTCTGTTCGAACCCGACGACCGGGTCATGGTCGCGATCTCGGGCGGGAAAGACAGCTACACGATGCTCCACATCCTCCGGCACATCGCGCGGCGGGTGCCCTTTGGGCTCGAGATCATCGCGGTCAACCTCGATCAGGGCCAGCCTGGCTTCCCGGTCGAGATCCTGCGCTCCTGGCTGCAAGACCAAGGCTATGAGCACCGGATCATCTACCGAGACACCTACTCCATCGTGAAAGAGAAGGTGCCTGAGGGCAAGACCACCTGCTCCTTGTGCAGTCGACTCCGGCGCGGCATCCTCTACAACGTGGCCGAAGAGCTTGGTTGTACCAAGATCGCCCTCGGGCATCACCGCGACGATGTCATCGAGACCCTCCTGTTGAACCTGCTCTACAGCGGACAGCTCAAGGCCATGCCTCCCTTGCTCCGCAGCGATGACGGGCGAAACACCGTCATTCGACCACTCGTCTACTGTCGCGAAGACGAGATCGCCGCCTTCGCCGAAGAGATGGCCTTTCCCATCCTCCCTTGCGATCTCTGCGGTTCTCAAGAGAACCTCCAACGCAAGAAGATCAAGCGTCTCCTGTCGGCCCTCGAGGCGGATAACCCGAAGATCAAGGGCAACCTCTTTGCGGCCCTGGGCAACGTGCGGCCGAGCCACCTCCTCGACCGAAAGATGTGGGAGCTGATCGGCATCGAGGCGCCGCAAGGCGAAGATCCCTCCTTGGGTCCTCGCGAGACCCTCGCGCCGCAGGTCCCGTAGCAGGCTGTAGCGCACAGGGGCCGAGCGCCGCGCCCGCGAGCTCTCGAGCGCTGTCCGTGGCTGATACGCAGCGCGGGCCCTGGTCCCCACCGATGGCCAGCCTCTCAACCTCGTCGCGCTGAGGGGTGAGGGCCGAAGTGCTGCTCGAAGAGCTCCAAGGCCTCGGAAGCGGGGGTGTGCTCCCCGCGGTGGGCGAGCGCGACGACGAGATCGCGCAGGGGCTCCTCCGCGAGGCCCGCGTCGAGGGCGCGGAGCAGCTCGGGGGTGGCGAGATCGACGTAGCCGGCGTGCAGCAGCGCGCCGCCATCGACCACCTTGGGCGGAGGGGCGGCGGTGATCGGGGCCGAGGGCGCGTCCGTGTTGTCGCCGACATGTTCGAGGATCCGCGTCGCACCTCGGAGGACGGTGACCTCCCATCGAAAGGCGATGCCGCCCGGCTCCGAGCGGCCGGACCAGCGAAGTTGGATCTCGTCGCCGGGCTCGAGGACAGTCGCCGGGACGGGCCAGAGGGTCTGCCCCCAGAAGGTTCGGTAACCCGGTCCCGTGTCGAGCGTGACCCCCGGCGCGAGCTCGGCGCGGAACCAGCCGAGCAGGCCGCGGAGCTCGGCGTGCCGCGGGGCTTCGAAGCGCAGTTCGGCCTCGAGGCCATCGGGGAGGTCGGGAGGGATGAGCTCGCCGAGCGGCTCGGGGGAGGTCAGGAGGGCCGAGGGGCTCAGGTGCATACCCCAGGCCGTGGACCAAGCCGCCGGCAAGGCGCCGCTGAGATCGACGCCGAGCAGGGGGTGTCGGAAGCGGTCGAGGGCGGGCATGGCGACATCGGCGACCGGGGCGGCCAAGAGCTCGACCCGCGAGGGAGCGAAGCGGGTGCTGGGTCCGCACCAGGCCCGGGAGGAGCGTACCGCGCGGAGCATGGTGGCGTCGGGGAGCATGCGCCCGACGAAGTCAGCCAGGATCAGATCGACCGGCTCGGCGGGCAGGGCGGCCAGATCGTCGTGGTGGAGGGTGATCTGGCGCGAGAGCCCCGCCCGCTCGATGGCGTGGCGAGCGATCTGAGCGACCCAGGCGGACTCGACCGCGGTCACCGAGGCGCCCTGGCGCGCGGCGAGGATCGCCATCAGGCCCAAGCCGGTCCCGACGTCGAGCACCTTGTCGTCCGTCGAGACGAGGCGCTTGATCGCGCGCCCCCACAGGGCGGTGCGCCAGGGATCCGACAGCAGGCTGTGGTGGTAGTCGATCGGGACGTGGTGCCCGGTGATCTGACTCATACGAACCTCGAGGGCTGCATCCAGGTCGGGAGGGGCGAGGTGCCGGTGAGCAGGCCCTCGGCGAGCCCCTCGGCCGCCGCCAGCGCCAGGGAGGGCGCGTAGCCTTGAAAGCCGACGAAGACGATCCGGGTGGGGTCGCCGGGCATCGGTCCCAAGATCGGCAGCCCATCGCAGGTGTGGGCGTCGATCCGGGCCCAGGTGCCCCGAAGGCGCCCTTCCGAGAGGTGCTGTTGGGCGAAGGTTCGCAGCTTGTCGACGACCTTGGCGCTCGGGTCCCGATCGTCTTCTTCGAAGACCTCCATGTGGGGCGTGGCCCATCGACAGCCCTCGATCAGGACGCTCCCGTCCGCTTGGGGCGCCCAGCCGACGTATCCGAGCTGGGCGCGTGCGGCGGGGATCGGGCTCCCACGGCCTTCGACGTGCAGGATGGCCTCGCGCACGGGCACGATCTTGTCGTGAAGCCAGGGCTCGATCGATCGCGAGCCGTGGCCATCGGCGAGGACGATCGCGTGGGCGCGCAGGGGGGGGCCCTGGCGAAACTGCACCGCAGCGTCGCCGTGGAGGTGAGCGAGCTGGGTGGCCTGGAGGCCGCCGTGCAGGCTGACCCCTCGGCGTTGAAGCTCAGCGAGGAGGTCCTCTGCCAGAGCACGGGGGGAGAAGGCGCGATCGAGGGGTGTCGAGAGCCCACTTCGCAGGGTGGGGAGCCCGAGCGCCGCCCTCGCCTCCGCGCCGGGGAGGTGGGCCGCCTCGATCCCCAGAGCGGTGAGGGTCTCGGCGGTCTGAAGCAGCTCGGTCGCTTCCCGGTCGTTGAGGGCGACGTGCCAGGCGGGCGACGTGGGGATGCGCGCTTCGAGGAGGGTGCGACTGCGTTGGCTGAGGTCGAGGACCTCTCGGGTGCGCGCGGACCCTAGAGCGTGCACCAGGCGCCAGGCCGGTTCCGGGAGCCCGTGGGTGAAGAGCCCCGGTGCGCGCCAGCTCGCGTAGGTGGCTAGACCTGGTCCCCGCCCTATCACAGCGACGGACACCCCGGATCTCGCCAGGGCGGCGGCCAGGCTTAGGGCGGGCAGGCCCGCGCCGAGGATCGCCACATCCACCTGCTCGGGTGGCGGGACGGCGGGCAGCGTGGGCAGCTCATCGAGGAGCATGGGCACGCTCGATCAGCTCGCGGGCCGCACGAGCGATGTCGGGGTCGCGATGGTGGGAGAGCCGTTGAGCGCGTCGGACCACGGCCCGTGAGTGGATGGGCCCGACGGCCTGAAGCGCGGCGAGGGTGCGGTGACGCGACGGGGTAGCGCGCCAGAACTGCCAGCGGGGCGCGGCGGCGCGGTCGAGCAACTGGAGCAGCGGCGCGAGATCGGTGTCGGGGTGGGTCACGAGCAGGGTCGCGACCTCGCCGGCGTGGCGTGCGAAGTCCGGGTCGTCGACGAACCGCCGGACTTCAAGGGAGGGGTCGAAGCTGATCCCGTCGGGGGAGGGGTCTTCTTCGAGGAAGCGCAGGTCGCGGAAGCGCGGGTGCTCTGTGGGCGGGAGCTGGGTCCGCGCCGCATGATACGGCCGCACGACGGTCGAGGCGAAGTGGGCCAGATCGGGAGCGCAGCCGGCCTCGTGGAGGAGGTCGTCGATCCGATCGGCGATCTGGGACGGGTCTGGACGCGCCTCGGGCTCGAAGGCCAGGAGATCGAGGTAGAGGTCCCGCAAGCCCGCCGGGTTGACCCCGAGGGCCCGACCGGCCGTGAGCTGGGTCCAGGCCGAGGCGGCCTTCGCGTCGTGCCGGAGCGGCTGGAGCGACAGGACGGGCTTGTGGCCCGTGAGGAGCTCGATGAGGGTGAGCCCTAGGGCGTAGACGTCGCCCTTAGGGGTGTCGTGCCCGTCGTAGCGCTCAGGCGCCATGTAGCCTCGAGAGCCGGGAACGAACGGTGCCGACTCGGCCTCGCGGTCCGCGAAGGAAGCCTTGGCCAACCCGAAGTCCACGACGCGCACCCGCCCCCCTACATCGATCATGAGGTTGCCGGGCTTGATGTCTCGGTGCACGACCCGAAGCGGCTCCCCGGTGGCTGGGCTGGGGCTGTTCCAGGCGGCGTCCAGGCCCCGCGCGGCGTCGCGGAGCATGGCGAGGGTCTCGAGGGGAGGCAGGCCGTCGGGGTGGCGCTGGAGGAGCTGTGCGAGACTCAGACCCTCGACGTACTCCATGAGCAAGCAGGAACGACCGTTGATCTGGAGGACGGGCTCGACCCGCACCAGGTTGGGGTGCTCCAGCCTGGAGAGCAGGCGGGCTTCGTCGCGGGCGCGCTTCAGGCTCGGAAAGTCGGCCCCTCGCTCCAAGCGAAGGACCTTGATGGCCACCTTTTCTCCGGTGCTGTCCTCCGCGATGCACACGATACCGAAGGTCCCCGAGGCGGGGATCTCGAGGATCCGATACCGAGTGAAGCGATGCTGCATTCCACCTCCACCTTCATCATGCACCCTGAGGGCTCCATCGCCCATGGGTTGAGCTGTCGCTGGGCGCCTCTCGGCAATCTCTTGACAGGGCGTGAGCCCCTTCGCGGGTCTCCGGGGCTGGACCTTGCCAGGCTCCTCAAGGTGACTAGGGCAGGCGACGTGAGGAGGTTCCATGGCCGTGACCGATCTCGATGACACCACCTTCGCCCAAGCCATCGCCGAGGCGCCGTTGGCCGTCGTGGACTTCCACGCCGGCTGGTGTGGTCCATGCATCATGTTCAAGCCCAAGTTCAAGCGGATCAGCAACGACTACCCGCAAGTCGCCTTTTTCATGGTCGATGGCGAGAAGGCCCCAGCGGCCCGAAAGACCGTTCAGATCGACAACCTGCCCTACTTCGCCGTGTACCGGGGTGGCGAGCTGGTCGAAGGTCTCTCGACCGCAAAAGAAGAGGGCTTTCGCGAGCTGATCGAGCGTCACCTCGGCGAGGAGGGCTCGTGAAGGCCTCGGTGATCCGTTCGCTCGCCGCCGAGCACGACGCCGAGACCCTTCAGGCGGCCATCGACGCCTTCATTGAAGAGGAACGCGATATTCTCGGTGTTCCGGGCGAAGACGACGGGGAGCGCTTGACCCACTGCAACCTCGCTCTGCGGGTCCGACAGCGCGTTGACCAGGGCGAAGACCTCCGGCTCGCGTTTCGCGACGTTCTGGGCGAGGTCCGCGCCTTGCTGCAGAACGAGTGAGCATGTACACCTTGGTGGGGCGCCGGTATTGGGTCTTCGATATGGACGGGACCCTCACGGTGCCCCAGCATGACTTCTCCTCCTTCAAGGCCCAGCACGGCCTCCCGGCCGAGCTCGATGTGTTGGCGGGCATCGAGACGCTCCCGGACTCGATGCAGGGTCGGGTGCATCGCGCGGTCGATGCGTGGGAGCGAGAGCTGGCGGCCGGGGCTCGTGCCATGCCCGACGCCGTGGCCTTGCTGCAGGGGCTACGATCCCGTGGAGTGACCCTGGGGATCTTGACTCGGAACACCGCCGCCGGCGCCGAGGTCACGCTGCGGGCCGCGGGGCTCTCGGCCTATTTCCCGGACCCGGCTTGCGTCTTGGGGCGCACCTGCGCCGAGCCCAAGCCCTCCCCGGACGGCATCCAGCGCTTGTTGCGCCGCTGGGGTGCGCGCCCAGAGCAGGCCGTCATGGTCGGGGACTGGCTCTTCGACGCCCAGGCAGGCCGTGCAGCGGGGGTCGCGACCCTCCTGGTGGCCCGGCACGGGCCCGTGCCGAAGGCCTGGCACCCCTTCGCGGACCGGGTGGTGGAGCGGCTCGACGAGGTGCTCGGCGAGCTCTAGCCGCCCTTAAGGGGGGGCCGCGCCGCACGACCGTCGGGGCGCGAATCCTGCTCCGGGTCTTACTCTTCGCCCGTGTCGGCTGGCCCGCCGCCGCCCGCCCGAAGCCGGTAGGACGCCGTGCACTCGCGCACCTCTTCATCGGCCCCACAGACCGCCACCCCTTGCATGGACAAGGTGTTGCTGTCGGTCAAGGAGATCGCGCTGTTCCAGACACAGTCGCCGACCTCCCACTCCTCGTCGTGAGAGCCGCAGAGACGACGCCCATCATCGAGCGAGATGCAGCTGATGGGCTTGAAGGCGTCGCCGTCGATCTGGAAGTTGCTGGCCAGCATGGTGGGGCCTTCGATCCAGGTGGTGGCGAGCTGATCGGGGCAGTCGCCGTCGCGCTTCTCGACCGTGAGCTCCACCGCGCCCTCGCCGAAGGTCCAGGGGACGCCGCAGCGCGCCTCGTTGTCGTTGGCGAGGGTGCAGTTGGGACCCTGGATCGAGAAGTCGGCCTCGAAGCGCTGGAGCTCCCGCCCATGACCGACCGCTACGGGGCCGGTGACAGCGACGGTGCCGAAGTGACGCCAGGGGAAGTCGGCGTTGCCGGTAAACCAGATCCGATCGACGAAGACCCGCGGCTGCTGGTCCGCGGGGCTAGTCCACTCTTGGCCGTTGATGCGCACCATCACGGCCTGAGTCGCCCGAAAGGCCCCCAGGCGGGTGATGTTCAGGGGCAGGCGCATCGCGTCGGAGTCGGTGGCGTCGGGGCCAGGGATGTGCGCGATGATCTGTGGACCGGCACCACTCCAGCCCGCGGGGCCCTCGATCCGACCCGTGGTGCTAGAGCCGTCGATGTCGGTGAGCTCGATGGTCGCGGTGCTCTGGGGTTGGGAGTCACACGCGACGGCGAGCGCCAGCAGCGGAAGGACGAGTCGGAACGTGGTCATGGAGCTACCCGGATCAAAAGAGAGGGCGGATGGTCGGGAAGGATACGAAGCGTGGCAGACCACCCGGTGACCCGCCGTCTTAACGCATGATGCGCTCGGCGTCTCGCCGAACCTTCGGATCGGGATCGTGGAGCAGGACCGAGGCCTTGGTCTGGGCTTGGCTGGGCTCGATCCGCTCGATGCCTCGAAGGGCGTTGAGGCGGACCTTGGCGTCGGGGTCCTGGAGGAGGGTCTCGAGACTCCGAAGCTGAGCGGGGGAGCCGTGCACACCGATCCCAAAGGCGGCGGCGGCGCGTACGTTGGGGCTGCCGTCGGCCAGCGAGCGCTGAAGGAGCCCGACGTGCTGCGGACCGTCGGTGCGGTGGGTGATCGCGTGGACAGCGAGCCGTCGGACCTCGGGGTCAGGATCGCGCAAGGCCGGCTGCAAGACGGCGGTGACGATCGATCCATCGGCGGTCCGGGTGTGCTGGAGCAAGGATCCCCGGAGGCGCGGATCGTCGGCTACCTGGAACGCGGCGGCGATCAGCGCCGCGGAGGCCTCGCCGGCCCCGAGCTCGGCGCGAGCCAGGCGCACGGCGCGCTCTTCGGGCCCGAACAGGGCTAGGTCCAGCCAGATGGCGGAGAGCTCAGGGCCGGTGGGTACGTCGGCCCAGCGCAGCGACCCGGTCCGTCGGGTGAAGGGCACGGCCTGATCGATCTGCTGGGCGGCGGATGGGTGGTCGGCTCTGGCCTGTTGGGCGAGCTCAGGGATGGAGAGGAGGGCCTGGCTGGACCCGGTCGCGGCCCCGGGTTCCTCGGCGAGGGCGGGGCCTGTCAGCAGCAGGAGGGCGAGGAGGGAAGTTCGGGGGGTCATTGGGCGACCTCCAGGAGCCAGTCGTTCAGGTCGTCGATCACCGCGAGGGCGGGCGTGCGTTCTTGGTTGGTGCCACAGTGCACCTCGCCCAGCCCCATGTGGTAGAGGTCCCAGTTGTCGATGTAGACGGGTGTGACGGTCGCGGGTAGGAGATCGTCCCACATCTGGATGAAGGGATCGGCCGACTGCTCCGCCCCCGGCGGCCGGAAGAAGGGGTCGGCGATCCAGGCTCGCCCACCTTGGCCGTTTTCGTCGGTCTCCATGAGGAGGTTGACCATGCCGGGGATGACAGCCGCCGCGCCACATACGAAGCCTCGGTCGACGAACTCTTCGAAGTAAGCCGGGACACGGACGATCTCTTCGTCGACCAGCGCCAGCTCGCGCCGGAAGGTCTCGATGATGGGCTCGAGGTGGTCGCGCTGAAGGTCCTGATTGTAGGCTCTCAGGGCGGTGTCGTTGGCGTAGGAGCCGGCGGTGGGTCGACCGTGTCCGGCGCCGGTGACCGAGGAGAGGCCATGGTTGGTGAGCGCGGTCTCTGCGGGCACGCTCGTGATGGCCTGGTAGCCGAGCTCGATGTCGGACACCAAGAAGCGGAAACCGCGCGGCGCGGTGGGATCGGGCACGAAGGAGACGACCTCGTCGATGTGGGCGACGCAGAGCCAGTCGGTGTCGACCCAGAAGGGTCGCTGGCTCTGGATGCTGTCGAGGTGGTCCCGGATCTCGCGCACGGGCCCTACACCCTCGTTCACTCCGTCCCAGCCATAGTAGATCCGGCCCATAGGGTAGTTCACCCCATCGACTTCGACAGGCGGGCTCGCTTCGAGGTTTCCGAAGGCATCGAAGGTCGTGGCGTCGCGGGGTTGCCCCCAGGTGTCCTCGTGGACATCGGGCTCGACCAGGCTCGGCGGGAAGGTCATGAGCCCACCTTGGCCCTGCCCGTTGCGGATCGAGTTGATGATCAAGGTCTGCTCAGAGTCGGGACTCCAGGCGCGAGTGAACTCGGGTTCGTCCTGTACCCAGACATCGAAGTCGAACGTGAGGGCGTCGACCTCGTGCAGCATGCTGCCCAGCCCATCCTTGAGATCGGCGACCATGGCGTCGTTGTTGCGTCCGGGTAGGCGCGCCGGCATGACCCAGATGCGCTCGCTCGGGAGCAGGTGGTGAGCGAGCGTGGGTTCGCTGCCGACGATCGCGACCTCGGTGGACCACTCTCGCTTCATGTCTTGGAGGCGGAGCAGGCCGAGGGGTCCCCACCCATTGACCTCGACCCGGACCTCGATGGTGTCGCGGCGATGGCGCTCGGGCAGCAGCCAGGACTCGGCGCCCCCTTCTCCGAGGACGATCTCGTCCTCGTACCAGACGCGGACGAGGTCTTGGTCGCCCTCGAGGGTGACGAGGGTGTCTCGCGCACGGTTCCTGAGGGTGAGGGTCGCGAAGTCGTCGTCGTTCTCGGCGCCTCGCTGTTGCCAGTCCGGGACGCCGTTCCGGTCGTCGTCGTCGTGGTTGGGTACGACCAGCACGACCTGGGAGCCAGCGTCTTCGGCGCTCGGGTCGGTATCGCTGGTCCAGACGATCTGGGTCTGGTCGCCCCTGCAGGCGCCGAGCGCCAGGATCAGAAGAATGGGTATGCGCACGGTTTCCTCTCAGCAGCGGGAGGGTAGCCTCGCACGAGAGCCACCGGCCACTATCGTGACAAGGATCGACGCCCCTCATCGCTCCAGGAATGAGGTAGAAGGCTATTCGCTCTTCGATTCCGTGAGCTTGTCAAGCTCCTGTTGTAGCGTTTCAGCCTCGGCGTAGAGCTTGGAGGCTGCGAGGACGCCACGCGTTCGCTGGGTGTCCCGCGCCTCGAGCAGTAGCGCCGCGATCCTCTTCTCGAGCTTCTTCTTGGGATCGGGCTTGAGCCAGCCGAACATGGGGCCTCCTAGAATATGTGCATGCGTAGAGCGTGGGCTCGCCTGTGGCCGCGGCAAGGGGAGCGAGACTACCGGCCCAGCGGTTGAGGGCTCCCTTGGAAGGGCGCCCTCGCGTTGGCTGGTCGGAGGGCGCGCGAGCATCGGGCGAGGAAGCGTCTCGGTGCTTGTGGCGCGATGGAGCGGCGCGTTAGGGGGCGTCCGGCTGCTCCCATAGCTCAGTTGGATAGAGCACTGGCCTTCTAAGCCAGCGGTCCCAGGTTCGAGTCCTGGTGGGGGCGCCATCT